>DWVJ01000032.1 GCA_019120315.1 Candidatus Ruminococcus avistercoris | reverse complement strand
GGGGCATTTCCGGCTGGTGATACCGATACGATCCAGGAGATGCTTAGCGATTATCTGTGGGATTCCATCAGTGTGCGGGACACAGCGGTGCGCAGAAACATGAAAGAAAACTTTTACCATGGGATGCTGCTGGGGCTTTTGCAAAGTCAGGACAGCTGGCTGGTCAAGTCCAATGCGGAGACGGGAGAAGGATACAGTGATATTTTCATCCAGACGCCGGAGCGGGTTGGCATTGTGATCGAACTGAAATATGCGGATGACGGGAACCTGGAGAAAGCCTGCAGGGAAGCGTTAAAGCAGATCGAAGAAAAGAAGTATGCACAAGGATTGAAACGACGGAGTATGAAGAAAATCATTAAATATGGTATAGCCTTTTGTGAAAAAGAATGTATGGTTGTGATGGCGTGAAACAGAAGTAGCCAACGCTGTGATTTATTTTAGTGACTTTACAGGTTATTTGATTTATTGTACTTGTAAGAAAGTGACTCATAAGTTACTTTCTTGTGAGTATAATTTTGAAGGTGGGCAGATGAGTCAATTCTATTACCGTGAGGATGAACTTCGTAAGCTGAATAAACGGTATGCAGGCGATAAGGGAGAAACGAATCGTTTTATGGAAAGACAGGTGCTTGGCCAGAAAAGTCCGCTGTATGGCAGACGCACCGGTCAGTTTAAAATTGAGCCGCTGGATTATATTGTCAGGAAGGAGACTCCTATTCGGAAAGGGCAAGCACTACCACTATTTCTGAGCCGTATTTCCTGTTCTTATCTGTTAAAAAATTTTCCTATAAAAATATAGAATTATTCTTGCGAAAACCGGAGGATTTATCTGTTTTGGAGACAGCCTCCTGTATGGCAGTGATGGATAAATAAGAAAAGTCCGTTGTATAATACCGTCGTTTCGGGTAGAATAGAAAAATAAGGCTTTGAATTTTTTGATAAAACGAGAGGACGGATGTGAATGAAGAAAGAGCGGAAGATACCCCTTGCGGTAAAGATACTGATTCCTGTTGCGGTTATACTGATTCTGGCAGTGGGAGCCATACTGTTTGTCCAGGCGAAGCTCAATCAGATCAGCCGGGTGGATGAGGAGTCGGTGGAGAAGGTGGATCCATCCCAGGAGGATTTTGAGATCGATGAGGAACTGGCCCAGGAGATTGCGGAAAACAAGGTGGATGCGCTGGATCCCGATGAGGTACAGTGGAACAATGCGGATATCGATGTGATGCAGGACAAGGATGTGTCCAATATCCTGCTGATCGGACAGGACCGCCGGGAAGGACAGGGGCGGCAGCGTTCCGACAGCATGATTATCTGCAGTATTAATAAAAAGAGTAAGAAGATTATTTTAAGTTCGGTGATGCGGGATCTGTATGTGCCCATTCCGGGATACAGTGACAATCGGATCAATGCGGCGTATCAGTTCGGCGGAATGCCGCTGTTGGATCAGGTGATGGAGGAGAGTCTGGGAATCCATATCGACGGAAATATTGAGGTGGATTTTGAAGGATTTATCAGCGCCATGACGGAGGTGGGCAATCTGGATATCGAACTGTATCAGGCGGAGGCAGATCATCTGAATAATGGGAATGGATGGAATCTTAAAGAGGGAGTGAATTCCATGACACCGGAGCAGGTGCTGGCCTATTCCCGGATCCGGTATGTGGGGCATTCGGACTGGGAGAGGACAGATAGGCAGCGCCGGGTGCTGACGGCGGCCTTCAACAAGGTGAAGGACAGAGGTGTGACGGAGCTTCTGGCTATGGCGGACCGGATTTTTCCGAATCTGACGACGGATATGAGCAATACTCAGATTCTGGGGTATATGTATACGGTTCTGACGAATAACATAACACAGATAGAAAGTTACCGGATTCCGGTGGAGGGAACTTACACCAATGAAACACTGTGGATGGGAATGGAAGTGCTGATGCCGGATTTGAAGGCAAATAGTGAATACCTGCAGGAATACATTTACGGGACGGAAACGGCCAGGTGAGAAGGAGGATGGTTTTGACGGAAAAGTCCGGAATACCTTGCGGTCAGCGGAAAATTATGGTAAGGTGAAATGGCTGGATATGTTTTTTGAGCCCCGGCATACGACGCTGCGGCGATGACAGTATAGAGTGAAATAAAAGGAGAGTATCAATATGTGTGGAATTGTAGGGTATGTAGGTGAGAAACAGGCGGCGCCCATTCTGCTGAACGGGCTGGCAAAGCTGGAGTATCGCGGTTATGATTCGGCCGGTCTGGCTGTCCGCGATGGCGAGCGGGATGTGGAGATCGTAAAGGCCAAAGGACGGCTGCGGATTCTGGCGGAGAAGACCAACGATGGCAATGCCATGGTGGGGACATGCGGAATCGGTCACACCAGATGGGCCACCCACGGGGAGCCTTCTGAGGCCAATGCCCATCCTCACTGCAGTGACGATTACAATGTGGTGGGCGTTCACAACGGTATCATTGAGAATTATCAGGAGCTGCGGAATAAGCTGATCCGAAACGGCTATCAGTTTTATTCTTCCACGGATACGGAAGTGGCCATCAAGCTGGTGGACTATTATTATAAGAAATATATGGGAACTCCGGTGGACGCGCTGAATCATGCCATGGTGCGGATCCGCGGTTCCTATGCGCTGGCGGTGATGTTCCATGATTATCCGGAAGAGATTTATGTGGCAAGAAAAGACAGCCCCATGATCATCGGCGTGGAGAACGGGGAATCTTATCTGGCATCGGATGTGCCGGCGATTCTGAAATATACGAGAAATGTTTATTATATCGGCAACATGGAGATAGGCCGTCTGCGCAAGGGAGAGGTGACCTTTTACAATCTGGACGGCGATGAGATCGAGAAAGAACTGACGCAGATCGACTGGGATGCGGAGGCTGCTGAGAAGGCCGGCTATGAACACTTTATGATGAAAGAGATTCATGAGCAGCCTAAAGCGGTGAGCGACACCATCAATTCTGTGGTAAAGGATGGGAAGATCGATTTGTCTGAACTGGGCTTGACGGAGGAGGAGATCCGCGATATCAGTCAGATCTATATCGTGGCTTGTGGTTCCGCTTATCACGTGGGTATCGTGGCGCAGTATGTGATCGAGGATCTGGCACGGATTCCGGTGCGCGTGGAGCTGGGTTCGGAGTTCCGTTACCGCCGCCCGATCCTGGATCCCAACGGTCTGGTGATCGTGATCAGCCAGTCCGGCGAGACGGCAGACAGTCTGGCGGCTCTGCGGGAGGCAAAGGAACTGGGCGTGAAAACGCTGGCGGTGGTCAATGTCATCGGCTCTTCCATTGCACGGGAGGCGGACAGCGTGTTCTACACCATGGCCGGACCGGAGATCGCCGTTGCCACCACCAAGGCGTACAGTACTCAGTTGATCGCCAGCTATATTTTGGCCGTACATTTCGCTCAGGTGCGTGGAGAAATTTCGGAGGAGAAAGCGGACGCTCTGGTGGCAGAGATGCAGACGCTGCCGGATAAGATCGAAAAAGTGATCGAGGATAAAGAACGGATCCAGTGGTTTGCCTCCAAGCAGGCGGCGGCTCACGATGTATTCTTCATCGGCCGCGGCGTAGACTATGCCATTTCCCTGGAGGGAAGCCTGAAGATGAAGGAGATCAGCTATATTCATTCGGAAGCTTACGCAGCCGGCGAGCTGAAGCATGGCACCATATCTCTGATCGAGGACGGTATCCTGCTGATCGGTGTGCTGACTCAGCAGGATCTCTATGAGAAGACAGTCAGCAATATGGTGGAGTGTAAGAGTCGGGGCGCCTATCTGATGGGACTGACCACCTATGGCAACTACGGTATCGAGGATACGGCGGATTTTGTGACCTATATTCCGCGGACGGATGAGCATTTCGCCGCTTCTCTGGCGGTGGTTCCGCTGCAGCTGATGGGATATTACGTAGCTGTGGCAAAGGGACTGGATGTGGATAAGCCGAGAAATCTGGCAAAGAGTGTGACAGTAGAATAAGATGTGAGGAAAGGGAGCCGCTTTGGGTGATCGCAGGATCATTCATAAGCGGCTTTGTTATTCCTCTATGGAAATATCCAGAATATCATCCAGGGAGAGAATGACTTCGTCCAGAGAGGAATTTTCCCTCAGGATGAGCAGATGGCGGTGAGAATCGATTTTTTTCAGACAGCCCTGACGGCTGTACAGGTACCCAAGAGGCGGATCCTCTGCAGCGGTGTCTTCCTGAAAAAGAGAAAGACTCACCCGGCAGCCTGGTTTCAGGGAGGCCAGCTTTTGGGAAAGGCGGTCCAGTTCGTCCTCTGACAGCAAAGGCTTGGGAAGGCGTAAGCGTTCCTGCTGCTCTTTTTTGATGACTTCCCCATATCCTTTTAAAGCGGAAAAAGGAGCAAATATTTTGGCGCGGTCGGAAAGCGGCATCCGCGGGCGGCGGATGGGGGATGTATCTGGGCAGGGCCGCTCCCGGTGAATGATCGACCGGTATTTTTCTTCTGCTGTGGAATTAAAAAAGTCCATGGTATCTCCCTTCTGATCGTCTCAGGCTCTGTGACCGCCGATCTGGCCGTGGCGTTCGATGGCTGTGGCGCCCTGCTGCAGACTGGTGCCCCGCAAAATGGCGTTTTTTCCATATTTTTTTCGAATCTCCAGCAAAGCATGCCGGAGATTTTTTTCTTTTTCCAGTTCTGCAGGCGTGGAGAAAAGATCCAGCTGTGTGCAGCTTTCCGCATTTACCCGGTTGGCGGTGATAGTGATCCGGCGAACCAGCAGTGAAGGATCTACGATCCGGTCAAAAAGATCCAGGGCAGCCGTCATAATCTGGCTGCCGCAGGAGGTGGGCGCGGACAGGGAGGCCGTTCCGTGGGCGGGGCGGGGGACCGTCCGGCCGTAGTGGTCGGTGTGCAGCGGCCCGCGATAGGATCCTGAGTCCACGTTTGCACGGTCGTAGCCGATGTGCAGGGTGATGGAATCTGCGGCCAGATTCTGATCCGTCAGATCCAGAATCATCTCATCGGCCATCTCCCGGATGATGATCTTTGCTTTTTCATAGGGGTACCCCTGAGGCAGCACCTGGCCTGCGCCCACAGAATTGGTTTTTGGCTGGTAGGATTTGATATCCGCCATAGTACAGGGTTCGTATCCCCAGGCGTGGTCGATCAGCAGTTCCGCATCGACGCCGAAGGTTTTGTAGAGCCAGTCTTCCCGGTATAAAGAGGCTTCGGCCAGATCGCCCATGGTGTAGATATGACTTTTCTCCAATGTGCGGGCGGTTCCCCTTCCAATCCGCCAGAAATCTGTCAAAGGACGGTGATTCCACAGCAAAGAGCGGTAAGTTTCCACAGTCAGTTCACCCATGCGGACGCCGTCCGGATCACTGTCGGTATGCTTTGCCACGATATCCAGAGCGATTTTGCACAGATAAAGATTTGGTCCAATGCCGGCGGTGGCGGGGATGCCGGTGGTTTTCTGCACATCCAGCAGGATGGTTTTCATAAGCTGGCGGGCGTTCATCCGATAAAGAGCCAGATAGTCGGTGATGTCGAAAAAGCATTCATCGATGGAGTAGACATGGATATCCTCCGGACTGATGTATTTCAGATAGATGGCGTAAATATCGGCGGAATACTTCATGTACCGGGCCATCCGGGGTGGGGCGGTGATATAGGAAATTTCCTGCCCTGTCTGAATTTTAATCTTTTCCAGGACATGCCGGACCTCAAAGAGGCGGCTGCGCCCCGACAGACCGTACTTTTTCAAAGAAGGGGAAACAGCCAGACAGATGGTTTTGTCCGTGCGGGAGGGGTCGGCCACGATCAGGTTGGCAGTCATGGGGTCCAGGCCGCGGTCCACACATTCCACAGAAGCGTAAAAGCTTTTCAGATCGATGGCAGTGTAAGTGCGTTTTGTCTGCATAGCCCCCTCCTTTTTTGGCAGTCCGTTCGGACTGCCCTGCTGGCATTAGTATGTCTGTATTTTTATTATAATATGCCACGGAGAGAATTTCAATAGAAAATCGAACACACGTTCTTTTTATTCGATGGTATGATAAAGATAGGAGTTTAGAATATTCTGGGGAGCGTCATAGTAGAAGCTGCTGTTGTAATCTTCGATTTTATCACTGACAAAGGAGTGGTAAGCGGAAAACAGAGCGCTGATGATGTCGGTTTGTTCCGCCCTGGCGATGCCAAGGATCAGTCTTTTATAAACCTTTCCAATATCCCAGTGACTGGGCACGGCGTATCTGGCGCGTGCCACGTTGTCAAAATTTCCTTCTTTTAGGCCGGAATCCCGGATAAAATCATCGCTGACCCGGTCAAGATTATCACTGTGATAGATATCGGCCAGTTCATAGATTTTACGGATCCGTTTCGCTCCTAAAGCGTCCACCACATCAGTGTTGCGGTTTTTAGTTTTTCGGGCAATGTATTCGATGAGACTGCAGGTAAAAAAAAGATCATTGGATTTCTGGTCTTCACGTCCGGTCATAGGGAACTACCTCCTCGCTTGATACGTATTCCAGACAGGCCAGAGCTGTCTGGGTGCAGAAGTTGATCTGATGGGTGGGATATTTAAAACGGGCCAGGGACCAGAACTGTTCTCTGGTAATGATGCCGTCGATATAGTCGGCAATATAATTATAAATCTGATCATTTGCCATCGCTCCGATGACCAGATCATGAGCATGTGGTTTGCCGCTTCGGCAGGCGATGATAAAATCCAGCCATTCTTCATTCATTTCTTTAAATTCCAGTATATCCAGATCAGTATTCAGGCGTACCGTGTAAGTATTGACAATGCTGCTGTCGTAGCGTCTGGCCCAGCGTTCTGCCTGCTCCCGGATAACAGTACAGTAAAAGCCCGGGCCAAAATCTTTTGTGTTCCTTCCTTTTAAAATTTCCGGTTTTTTGACGGCGGTATAGCTGCCATGATAAACAGTCATTTTTCCCATAACAGAATATCTCCTTTCCTGTTGGTGTAAGTATACAGTTTGTTTTGAACAGTGTCAATCGTATCGCTTTTCTGGCATAATCAGAAAAAAGCAAAGGAGGAATGGAGATGGCGTATTGTTCGGAATGTGGAAGAAAAATCAAAGATCATTCCCGGTATTGCAGTCATTGTGGGGCTCCGGTGGATGAAAATGTAGGGCCAGATGAAGTTGGCTTATCGGAGAAGAAGACAGCAGCCGGTTATACAGTGATGATTGTGGGAATGATCTGTATCACGGTTATTATCCTGTTGTGATTGGCCTGATTTTCCGCGGGACGGGTCGGAAGGAAGACGCTGTGCATTTTAAAGAGGAAGAGAGTGCGGAAGGACTGGAGAAAGCACAGAAGAGTGAAGTGGAAAAACGGTGCAACGGCTACTGAACAGTTGGGAGAGCAATCTGTGACAGAAGCGCTTTTGTTTGAAGGAGAGACTTTTACTTTGGAACTGCCACTTTCCTGGGATGGGAAATACTCGCTGGAAGTGGGACCAGACTATTATGCATTTTACAATATTGAAAACAATATGGCCGGTTATGGCGGTAAGTTATTTACTAAGACTTCCCACACCAATAAGGTGTGTTGAACCTTGAAAATTCAATATTTCAGCCAATAAAAAAGGCATAAATACATTCCGTTTGCTATAATGGAATTGTCAGAAACCACTTTCACAAAGGAGATT
>DWVJ01000031.1 GCA_019120315.1 Candidatus Ruminococcus avistercoris | reverse complement strand
GCTGGTGGGGTGGTTCTTTAACATATGAATCCATGAAATATCTGTCCCGAAGCGGGTTATACCAGGCGACTTTTCAGGGAGAACTTACCAAACTGGGGTGAGATCTTTTCTATTGGAAGTTAGTAAAAAATATTATTCGCATGTGCAAAGGGCTCCTTGCTTCCGGTTTGCATACATGATAAAATAGCGGCAGGAAAGAAAGATCTCTGAAAGGTGAAGAGCAGCGTATGGGTGTTTATCTGGACAGTAAGACAGCGTACACTTTGTATAAAAGTGAAACAGAAAAACCATATTTTGTAGATAAGACCAGGATTTTGACGGAATTATTTCCATTGGTGAGAACAGGAAATAATCATATCTGTATTACAAGACCGAGACGATTTGGGAAAACGGTAATGGCGAATATGATTGCTGCTTTTTTTTCGAATGCATTTGATTCTCGGGATATTTTCCGGTCGTTACAGATTGCAGAGGATAAGGAGTTTGACAGATACTGTAATCAGTTTTCCGTTATTCATATTTCTTTTAATGAATTGGGGAGAGGCTATACTTCCTACAAGCAGTATATTGGAAGGATAGAAAAAAGACTGGTGAAAGATCTGATGAAAAAAATATCCCCATGCAGTATTTGATCCGGAAGAAAATGCGGCGGATTTTCTTATGGAACTGTATTCCACAGACGATTCTGCACGGTTTATTTTCGTGTTGGATGAATGGGACTATATTTTCCATCAGGATTTTATTTCAGATGACGAGAAAAGGAAGTACCTTTCTTTTCTGCGCAACCTGCTGAAAGACAGACCATACGTACTTCTCGCTTATATGACCGGCATTCTGCCAATTGCAAAATATTCCAGTGGTTCAGAATTGAATATGTTCAGTGAATTTACACTGGCATCGGAAGAGCGGTTTTCGGAATATTTTGGATTTACTGAAAGAGAAGTCAAGATCGGTTGTGATGTCCCTTTCTAATAATAATCTGGGGAATTACTGGACTAGTTCTGGTCCGTATGATGAGATGTTCTATTATATTCGCAATAATGTGGATGCAGTCCGGGATGATATTGCGGTCATGATATCAGGAAGCAGTGTTCCGGCCAGAGTCCGGGAATATGCAGCCACGTCACAGGAACTAAGAACCAAGGAAGAGATTTTATCGGCCATGGTTGTTTATGGCTTTTTAAGCTGCGAAAATGGCATGGTGTCCATTCCAAACAAAGAACTGATGGATCAGCTTGTCGAGATGATCGGATATGACAAATCCGAAAAAAAACATCATTGCAAAGTGGAGGAACTGAGAATATGAAATTTATTTATCCGGCGGTGATCCGGAAAAATGATATGGGAACTTACGACGCGTTTTTTCCAGATCTGGAATGCTGCCAGGCCAGCGGCGATACGCTGGAGGAAGCGGTGGATAAAGCCAACGAGGCGGCTTATGACTGGCTGTATGTGGAACTGATGGAGGACGAAGGCGTGCTGCCTGCCGTTTCCGATCCGGAAGATATGGAACTGATGGAGGGCGATGTGGTGAGAAACATTGCCGTCAATATAAGGTTTACAGAAGGATGGGACGAATAATTCTGCGGAATGTTCGTCCCGCATTTTTTGAAATCATCATTGAATGCACAACGGTTTTCATGTATAATGTTCTGTGATAAAGGTAGAAATAAGTATGAACGGAGGAATTGTGATGTCCCAAAGAAAAGATATCCATAAAGTACTGATCATCGGTTCCGGTCCGATTATCATCGGACAGGCGTGTGAATTCGACTATTCAGGTACACAGGCCTGCAAGGCTCTGAAAAAACTCGGTTATGAAATCGTATTGGTCAACTCCAATCCGGCTACGATTATGACGGATCCGGAGACAGCTGACGTTACTTATATCGAACCGCTCAATGTGGAAAGACTTGAGCAGATTATCAAGAAAGAAAGACCGGATGCTCTGCTGCCAAATCTGGGAGGACAGTCAGGTCTTAATTTATGTTCAGAACTTTCCAAAGCGGGAATCCTGGATAAATACGGCGTACAGGTAATCGGCGTGCAGGTAGACGCTATCGAAAGAGGAGAGGACCGCATCGAATTTAAGAAAGCCATGGGAAAACTGGGCATCGAGATGGCCAGAAGCGAAGTGGCCTATTCAGTGGAGGAAGCCTTAAAGATCGCGGATGAACTGGGATATCCTGTTGTCCTTCGTCCGGCATATACCATGGGCGGCGCCGGCGGCGGACTGGTTTACAATGTGGAAGAATTGAAAACTGTCTGCGCAAGAGGTCTTCAGGCCAGTCTGGTGGGGCAGGTTCTTGTGGAGGAATCCATCCTTGGCTGGGAGGAACTGGAACTGGAAGTGGTTCGTGACTCCAAAAACAACATGATCACCGTGTGCTTCATTGAAAACATTGATCCTCTTGGCGTTCACACAGGAGATTCTTTCTGTTCTGCTCCTATGCTGACCATTTCGGAAGACGTGCAGAAACGTCTGCAGGAAAAATCTTATAAAATCGTAGAATCCATCGAGGTGATCGGCGGAACCAATGTACAGTGGGCGCATGATCCGAAAACGGACAGGGATATCATCATCGAGATCAATCCCAGAACATCCCGTTCCTCCGCTCTGGCGTCCAAGGCGACCGGATTCCCCATCGCGCTGGTATCCGCCATGCTGGCCACCGGCATGACGCTGGATGAGATTCCCTGCGGAAAATACGGTACGCTGGATAAATACGTGCCGGACGGAGACTATGTGGTAATCAAATTTGCCAGATGGGCCTTCGAGAAATTCAAAGGGGTACAGGACAAACTGGGTACGCAGATGCGTGCTGTGGGTGAAGTCATGAGTATCGGAAAGAATTTCAAGGAAGCATTCCAGAAAGCGATCCGCAGTCTGGAGACGGGACGGTATGGTCTGGGACATGCCAAAAACTTTGATCAGAAATCAAAAGAAGATCTCCTCAAAATGCTGATGACACCCTCCAGCGAGCGGTACTTTGCCATGTACGAAGCGCTGCGCAAAGGCGCCTCTGTGGATGAGATCCATGAGATCACCAAAGTAAAACACTATTTTATCGAACAGATGAAAGAACTGGTGGAGGAAGAGGAGACTCTGGCGAAGAGCAAAGGCCGTCTTCCGGAGGATCAGATGCTGATTCAGGCAAAGAAAGACGGATTTTCTGATAAATATTTAAGCCAGATTCTGGATATCACAGAAGACGAGGTAAGAGAGAAGAGAATTTCCCTGGGTGTGGAGGAAGCATGGGAAGGCGTTCATGTCAGCGGCACGAAGGATAACGCTTATTACTATTCCACCTACAACAGCGAAGACAAAAATCCGGTCAGCACGGATAAACCAAAGATCATGATCCTGGGCGGAGGCCCCAACCGGATCGGGCAGGGTATTGAATTCGACTATTGCTGTGTACATGCTTCCCTGGCTCTGAAAAAACTGGGATTTGAAACGATCATCGTCAACTGTAATCCGGAGACCGTTTCCACGGATTATGACACATCCGACAAGCTGTATTTTGAACCGCTGACGCTGGAAGATGTGCTGAGTATCTATAAGAAAGAAAAACCGGTGGGCGTTATCGCCCAGTTCGGCGGTCAGACACCGCTGAATCTTGCCGCGGATCTGGAGAAAAACGGCGTGAAAATTCTGGGAACCTCACCTTCTGTCATCGATCTGGCGGAAGACAGAGATCAGTTCCGCGCCATGATGGATAAACTGGGTATCCCCATGCCGGAGTCCGGTATGGCGGTCAATGTGGAGGAAGCGCTGAAGATCGCGGAAGAGATCGGCTATCCGGTAATGGTTCGTCCCTCCTACGTATTGGGCGGCCGCGGCATGGAAGTGGTATACGATCCGGAAAGTATGACGGAATATATGAAAGCGGCTGTCGGCGTGACGCCGGATCGTCCGATTCTGATCGACCGGTTCTTAAGCCATGCTACCGAGTGCGAGGCCGACGCCATCAGTGACGGAACCCATGCTTTCGTTCCGGCGGTAATGGAGCATATCGAGCTGGCCGGCGTACATTCCGGCGACTCCGCCTGCATCATTCCCTCCAAACATATACCGGAGGAAAATCTGGAGACAATCAAAGAATATACGAGAAAGATTGCGGAAGAGATGCATGTCAAAGGTCTGATGAATATGCAGTATGCCATCGAGAACGGAAAAGTGTATGTTCTGGAGGCCAATCCGCGGGCATCCCGTACCGTGCCGCTGGTATCCAAAGTCTGCAATATTCGTATGGTTCCGCTGGCCATCGATATCGTGACATCGGAACTGACCGGCAGACCGTCGCCGGTACCGCAGTTGAAAGAGCAGCATATTCCCTATTACGGTGTGAAGGAAGCAGTATTCCCCTTCAACATGTTCCAGGAAGTCGACCCTGTTCTGGGACCGGAAATGCGTTCCACCGGCGAGGTGCTGGGACTTTCCGCTCACTACGGCGAGGCGTTCTATAAAGCACAGGAGGCAACGCAGACCAGACTGCCGCTGGAAGGAAGGGTGCTGATTTCTGTCAATGATAAGGACAAACCGGAGGTTGTGGACCTGGCCAGGGATTTCGCGGAGGAAGGATTTAAGATTATTGCTTCCCGCAATACCTGCAAACTGCTGCAGGAGGCAGGGATTGAAGCACAGATGATCAATAAGCTGCAGGAAGGCAGACCCAATATGCTGGATCTGATTACCAACGGTGAGGTGGATCTGATTATCAACACGCCCATCGGACGGGAAAGACAGTGGGATGACAGTTATCTGCGGAAAACTGCAATCAAGAAAAAAGTTCCTTATATGACCACCATCGCTGCGGCCAAGGCAACCATCAGCGGCATCAAAGCCATGAAACGGTATGGCGGAAGCGAAGTTCGTTCTCTGCAGGAGCTGCACAGTCTGATAAAAGATAAATAATAAAGTAAAATAATCGGTGCTGAAACTGGCACCGATTATTTTTTTACTTGGACAAGTTTACTTTCACCGGCACATGGAATATAATATAAGCAAAGATAAAGAAAACTTGAGTTCTAAAGAATGGAAAGGGTGACTTATATGAACCTGGCGAAAATTTCTGCAAATGGTCAAATTACTGTGCCGGTTGAAATCCGGCGACAGCTTGGTCTGAAATCCGGCGATAAAATTCTGTTCCTCCAAAAGCAGAATGGAGAGATCGTTATCAGCAACGCTTCCGCCGCGGCTATCCGAAAAGCGCAGGCTGCCTTTGCCGGAGCTGCTGAAGCACTGGATGTATCCAGTGAAGATGATATTCAGGCACTTGTAGACGAAACGCGTTATGGAAAGAGACGGTAAAATGCGGATATTGGTAGATACAAACATTCTATTTTCCGCACTGGTTTTTCCCCGTTCCAAACCGGCGCGGGGTTTGCTCTATATCGCAGAGAATCACGAAATTGTCCTGTGCGACCGCAACATTGCGGAGCTGAAAAGCTGATACGCGACGCAAAAGATCAGCCAATCTTAAACGCGGCCATCGTATCTGATGTGGATATTATCCTCACTGGCGACAAGGATTTTTTAAGTCTGGATATGGAACATCCAAAGTGCATGACTGTTGCACAGTTTCTCGAAAGCGAAGGCGTAGGGGAGTGACCTCTGCGCTTCTTTCATTGGATTTTTGAATTGCCGTATGATATAATGCACAATAGCAATCTTATTATTCGAGGAGGCCCTAAGATGAAATTCGAAATTATCGAAGAATATATTACCCAGTTTCCCATCTATCAGTATGCGCTTCTGGACAGCAGCCAGCTGGAGTTTTCGGACAAGGTAAGAACCATCTGCAAACGGGAATGTCCCCGGTACGGGAATTCCTGGTCCTGTCCGCCGGCTGTGGGGAGTGTGGAAAAGTGCAGGGAAACCTGTCTGAAATATCCAAAAGTTCTTTTGTTTTCTTCTGTGGCCGAGGTGCCGGATTACTTTAACCTGGAACAGAATTTAAAGACTAAACAGGAACATGAACTGATCACCAGAAAAATTGAAAAATTTCTCCGGATCAATGGTGTTCCCTGTTATACACTGTCCTCGGATTCCTGCTCCTACTGTGAGAAATGCACTTATCCGAAGAAGACCTGCGCCCATCCGGAGATTATGCATCCTTGTATTGAAAGCCACGGTATCGTGCTGACCAATACGATTGAGCAGAATCAGATGGACTATTTTCTGGGAGAGAACATGATTCTCTGGTTCAGTCTGATTTTCATGGAGTCATAATCGGCAGTCCGACTCATATACTGAATAATAAATGCCGGGAGATGTTTCGTTGAAAAAAATCCGTTCTCTGCAGAAACGGTTTCTGGATTCTCTGCAGATTCCCGTGGATCTGTCCTGCCAGGATTCTCTGGTCACCTGCAGCGGCTGCAGTGAGATTGTGGTGGAAAATTACCGGAAAATTCTGGAATATCAGAACAGCTGCGTCCATATTCTTCTGAAAAGAGGAAAGATGCGAATCGAAGGGGAACACCTGATGATTGTCTACTACAGCAGAGATGAAATGAAAGTGACCGGACAGATTCAGGCAGTTTTTTTCGAATAGAATATGAGGTGGAGATGTGATAAAACAGGGGCTGCGATACATACATGGTTTTGTGCAGATCCAGTTTCACGGAAAGGAGACGGAACGTTTTCTGAATCTGTGTGCTGCAGGGGATCTGACGTTGTGGAAGATACAAAAGGGCACGGATGCTCAGACAGCCTGTATGAGTGTTGCGGATTTTCGAAAGATTCGTCCGGCAGCCAGAAAAACAAAGACTAAAGTCAGAATCGTGAAAAGATATGGATTGCCCTTCTTTTTCTGGCGCAGCAGAAAAAGGAAGGCTTTTTTTCTGGGTATGGTATTGTTCCTGCTGCTGATTTATCTGCTTTCGCTGCGGATCTGGAACATCCATGTGGAGGGAAACACCATTTACAGCACCCGGACGATCCTTGCCTGTCTGGAAGAAAATAATGTATATCACGGCATTGCCAAAAGAAAAGTGGACTGCCCTGAGATTGCCGCGCTGCTGAGGAAGCAGTTTCCTCGGCTGATATGGGTATCCGCCAGAATCGAGGGGACCAGACTGCTGGTGGAAGTAAAAGAAAACCGTGAGGATGTTCTTTTGGAGCAGGAAGCGGCTCAGGAAAAAGAACCCTGTGATATCGTGGCGCACAGGGATGGCAGAGTGATTTCCATCGTTACCAGAAGCGGTGTGCCCCGGGTCAGCGCAGGACAGACATTTAAAAAAGGAGATATCCTGGTTTCCGGAACGCTGGAGATAAAGAACGATGCCCAGGAGGTTACCGGATATGAATATGTGACTGCAGATGCGGATATCTGGGCATTTCTTTCCTATTCTTATTATGATGAATTTTCCAGGCAGTATACCCAGCGGATTTATACCGGCGAGGATTCCAGGGGGTTCTTTTTTAACGCGTTTTCTTACCGGTTTGATTTTGGACTTCGCCCGGATGGCGATGTTCGTTATGATCAGATCACAGATACTAGGACGGTTTGTCTGACAGAGAATTTTGTACTTCCTTTTTCTTACGGCACCACGCAGATTCGTCCCTATGAGATACGAAAGAAAACGTATACGAAAGAAGAGGCGATTCAAAAAGCCAACCGCCGCCTGTACACATTTTTGAAGAATTTAACGCAAAAAGGGGTAGAAATCTACAGGAAAGATGTTAAAATAGACACATCGGCAAATATGTGTGTCATGAAGGGGAAGATTCTCGTAAAGGAAATGATGAGGGAAACTTCTCCGGTTGAGAAAAGAGAAGTGACGAAAGAAAGGACATCTGATACATGAGCAGCATTACAGAAACGACGATACAGATTCCCGCCGGACAGGAAACGAATATTTTTGGCCAGTTTGATGAGCATATTAAAAAGATCGAACGCACCCTTCAGGTTTCCCTGATTTCGCGGGACGGTTCCATCAAGGTGATCGGTCCGGCGGATAAAGTGGATAAAGCGAGAAGAATTATGGAGCAGCTGTCAACGCTTGCCGTTCGCGGAAATGTGATCACGGAACAGCAGATTGATTACGCCCTGGCGCTTTCCATGGAAGAGAAAGAATCGGCCATCGTTGAGATGGATAAAGACTGCATCTGTCACACCATCAACGGGCGGATGGTAAAGCCGAAGACACTGGGGCAAAAGCAGTATGTGGATAGTATCCGGGAAAAAATGATTGTCTTTGGCATCGGCCCTGCAGGAACCGGAAAAACTTATCTGGCGATGGCGATGGCGATTACGGCTTTTCGAAATGACGAGGTGAATCGGATTATCCTCACCCGTCCGGCCATCGAGGCCGGAGAAAAACTGGGATTTCTTCCCGGGGATCTGCAAAGCAAAGTAGATCCCTATCTGCGCCCTCTTTACGATGCGCTGTATCAGATTATGGGAGCGGAAAGTTTTACCAAAAACATGGAGAAGGGTCTGATCGAGGTGGCTCCGCTGGCATATATGAGGGGGCGGACGCTGGATAATGCTTTTATCATCCTGGATGAGGCGCAGAATACCACGCCGGCCCAGATGAAAATGTTTCTGACCCGTATCGGTTTCGGTTCCAAGGTGATCATCACAGGCGATGCCACACAGAAGGATCTGCCAAAAGGAACGGTGTCCGGTCTGGATGTGGCCATGCAGGTACTGAAGAAGATAGACGACATTGCGTTTTGTCAGCTGACCAGTAAGGATGTGGTCCGCCATCCGCTGGTGCAAAAAATTGTACAGGCCTATGAAGCCTATGAAAAAAAAGGAAAGAGAACCACAAGTAACAGGAACAGGAGATAGATATGACATTATGGCTGGAGAACGAAGGGGAGTATTCCTTTGATTTTTCTTGTGAGGACATAGCCGCTCAGGTGATCCGGGAGACGATGCATCAGGAAAACTGTCCATATGAGGTGGAAGTGACGCTGGTGCTGACGGATTCGGAAGATATCCGCCGGGCCAACAGGGAGTTTCGCGGCATTGACCGGGAGACGGACGTGCTGTCTTTCCCAGCGGTGGATTTTGCGGCTCCTGCCCATTATCAGACGGTGGAGGAACAGGAAGATATTTTCCTGGATCCGGACAGCGGGGAATTGATTTTAGGAGACATTATGATCTGTGTGCCGCGGCTTCGCAGTCAGGCTGCGGAATACGGTCATGGGGAAAAGAGAGAATATGCCTTTCTCATTGCCCACAGTCTGCTGCACCTGTTGGGATATGATCATATGGAGACGGACGAGGCGGCACAGATGGAGGCCAAGCAGGAGCAGGTATTAAATGCCCTTGGCATCGGCAGATGAGAACGGGAGAAGGAGAGCAGTTTTGAAAAAGAGGATGACAGCATTGCTTTTTGCAGTTTTGCTGGCGCTGCTGCTGGCTGGATGCCGCAGGAAGGAAGAGCCGCAGCCTTCCCTGCCGACACCGGAACCGACGGCGGAGGCGACAGCGGTTCCCACAGAGGAACCCAGGATCGTTGAGCCCCAGGAAATTGAATCTGAGGAAGAAATCATTCCGGAGGGAATGGTGAAAAGCTATCTTACCGGGGAATATGTGAAAAAGGAAATCGGCTCCAGAAGGCCGGTGGCCTTTATGATGAGCAACAGCCGGGATGCAGTGCCTCAGTCGGGCATTGCCAATGCGGGCGTGATTTATGAGGCGCCGGTGGAGGGCGGGATCACCAGGCTGATGGCAATCATGGAAGACTACGATCAGCTGGAAAAAATCGGTTCCATGCGCAGCTGCCGTGATTACTTTATTTTTTATGCCGCGGGCTTTGATGCAATCTATACCCATTATGGTCAGTCGGCTTATGCACTTCCCATTCTGGAACTGCCGCAGGTGGATAATATCAGCGGGCTTGCCGACTACACGGATTATGTGTTTTACCGTACCAAAGACCGGAAATCCCCCCATAACGCCTACACCAGTTTTGAGGGGATCCAAAAGGGGATAGAGATCTGTGGGTACAGTCAGGAGTATGAGGAGGGGTATGAAGGCGCCTATACTTTTGCCAAAGTGGGAGAGACGGTGGAGCTTCCGGGAAACTGGAAAGCGCAGATCGTGAAGATCGGGTATGAGTATAATCAGCCCTGGTTTGAATACCATCAGGAGGACGGGCTGTACTATCGTTACCAATACGCAGAACCGCAGATTGACGAGGAGACCGGAGAGCAGCTGACCTGCCGGAACATTCTCATACAGTTTTCCTCCTGGCGGTTTTACGACAAAAATGGTTATCTGAATATTGATGTGGATGAACCGGGGGAAGGAATCTATATTACCAACGGACAGGCGATTCCCGTTACCTGGAAAAAGCATACGCCTTGGGGACCCACTTATTACTACGACAGCAATGGCAATGAAATTACATTAAATACGGGAAAAACCTGGGTGTGCATCGTACAGGATACGTACCGGGAACAGACTGCCGTTACGGACAGCGACGGGTTTACGCCGCCCATGGGGCAAAACCAAATAGCCATATCTGCAGCAGAGGCGGCAGATACGGAATATTAAAGGATATAGGAAGAGGACAGAACATTGGATTTTCGTGAAAAACTGAAGGATAAAAAAAGGATTGTTATCAAGATCGGCTCATCCTCTTTAACGCATAAAGAGACGGGAAAACTGGATCTGATTAAACTGGAGATTCTGGTGAGAGAGGTCAGTGATCTGAGAAATCAGGGGAAAGAGGTGGTACTCGTTTCCTCCGGCGCCATTATGGTAGGAAAAAACAGTGTGGGCATGAAGGATGCGCCGGATCATATCGCATTCAAACAGGCCTGTGCGGCCATCGGCCAGGCCAAGCTGATGATGATTTATCAGAAACTGTTTGCGGAGTACAATCAGGTTGCCAGCCAGGTGCTGATGACGAAAAACACCATGGTGGATAATCTGAACCGGCGGAATGCGCAGAATACCTTTGAGGAACTGTTAAAACTGGGTTCCATTCCCATCGTCAATGAGAATGACACCATCGCCACCTATGAGATCGAGTTCGGCGACAACGATACGCTGTCCGCCGTGGTGGCGGCGTTGATCGGCGCAGATCTTTTGATCCTGCTGTCGGATATCGACGGACTGTTTACTGACGATCCCCATCTGAATAAAAAAGCCAGATTTATCGATGTGGTGGAATCCATAGACGCCCATCTGATCGAGATGGGGAAAGGAACCACAGGAAGCAGTGTGGGAACCGGCGGCATGGCCACCAAGCTGAAGGCGGCCAAGCTGGCTACCAGCGCGGGAGCGGATATGATTATCGCCAACGGCGAAGATTTCCATATCATTCACCGGATCATAAACGGAGAATGCTGCGGAACGCTGTTTCGGGCCAATCAAAGGGAGGAATTTTATCTCATTGATTATATTGAGAAAATGCTCTGACGGAAGTATACGGTTAAACGACACCAGGAAAAGGAGAAGAATAGTATTATGAACGAAAAAGATCTTGCCCGCATCAATGAACTGGCCCGCAAGTCCAAGTCTGTGGGACTGACCCCCCAGGAAAAGGCGGAACAGGCCAGGTTAAGAAGAGAGTATATCGCCAGCGTCCGCATGAATCTTCGATCCCAGCTGGATCAGATTGATATTCAGGAAAAGGACGGCACGATTGTAAATCTGGGAGAAAAATATGGACACAAAACAAAGCATTAGAAAAGAAGTTTTTAAAAGGAGAAAGGAAGCTTCCCCGGAGCAGATCGAACAGGCCAGCCAGGCCATCTGCGAAAAGATTCTGACGCTGGATGCCTGGAAAAAAAGCGACTGGATGTTCGCCTATATGGATTTTAACCGGGAAGTGATGACCAGGGAACTGATCCGGCGTTCCTGGCAGATGGGAAAACGGGTTGCCGTTCCAAAGGTGACGGGAAAAGATATGATTTTCTATGAAATCACCTCCTTTGATCAGCTGAAACCCGGGTATTTCCAGATCCCCGAGCCGGAAAACTGCCGGGAAGCCTTCTGTGAGGACGCCTTTTTGCTGGTTCCCGGGGTGGCCTTTGACCGGATGCGTCATCGCATCGGCTACGGTCAGGGATTTTATGATCGTTATTTAAGCAGACATCCGGATCATCGCACGGCGGCGGTGGCTTTTGAGTTCCAGGTGTTTGATAAAGTACCCTTTGAGGAACTGGATATCCTGCCGCAGGCGCTGGTAACGGAGAAAGAGATTTATGAATGACAGTATGGGGGTTGCTATTACGCTGTAACGAGCTGCAAGAATTGACTTTCTTGCAGCCCTTATTTTATGTTTTTACTACTTAGGAACAATTTAAAAATGCCCCATAACAGAATTCCCCTCTTGATAGTAATACTCCGCGCCCTTGATCCAGACTGGAAGTGTTACTAACATAATTCGCTCCGTAATTTTCACCATATTTCTTGTTGCGGGTTTCTGAACAAGTATGCTATAATGGAAACTGTTTATATTCGGAACATATATTGACAAAAGTAAGTAGATTCGCAGTGAAATATGCGAATTTTTTAACGATAACTGATATTATAACTATTTGCAAAAATAAAATTCTAACTTCCTCCGTGCTATAATAGACTTGATCAATAAACAAGTAGGAGGTGTTAAAAAGTAAGAAGGAGCGAAAACATCATCATGCCAGACCAGGAAAAGAGAATAGAAGAGAGTGAAATTTTCAGAAATGCGCCGATGGAAGAACCAGCCCGGCAATATTATTTTATAGAGCAAGCCAGAAAATTGGTCAAAAAAAAGAGCGAGGAACTGGGACGTAACCTATTCTTTTGCTGTGTTACCTTCGGCTGTCAGATGAATGCCCGGGATTCCGAGAAACTGGAGGGGATTCTGGAGGCGGCCGGTTTTATAAAAGGGGAGGAAGACCGCGCCGATCTGGTGATTTACAATACCTGTACGGTGCGGGAAAACGCCAATCTGAAAGTATATGGGCGTCTGGGCTATCTGCATAGCCTGAAAAAGAAAAATCCCCATATGAGGATCGGACTGTGCGGCTGTATGATGCAGGAATCCCAGGTGGTGGAGAAAATCCGGAAAAGCTACCCTTTTGTGGATTTGATTTTCGGCACGCATAATATCTTCAAGTTTGCCGAACTTCTGATTCGGCGGATGGAATCGGACAATATGGTTGTGGATATCTGGGAGGGGACAGATCAGATCGTGGAGGATTTGCCTACGGACCGCAAATACGCTTTTAAATCCGGCATCAACATCATGTTCGGCTGCAATAATTTCTGCAGCTACTGTATCGTTCCGTACGTGAGAGGACGGGAGCGCAGCAGAAATCCAAAAGATATCATCCGCGAGATAGAAAAACTGGTATCGGACGGCGTGGTGGAGGTGATGCTGCTGGGGCAAAATGTCAACTCCTACGGCAAAAATCTGGACGAGCCGGTTACCTTTGCACAGCTTTTGCAGGAGATTGAAAAAATTCCAGGTCTTAAGCGTATCCGGTTTATGACCTCCCATCCCAAGGATCTGTCGGATGAACTGATCCAGGTGATGAAATCCAGCGATAAAATCTGCCATCATCTGCATCTGCCGCTGCAGTCGGGCAGCAGCCGTATTTTAAAAGAAATGAACCGCCGGTATACCAAGGAGGATTATCTGGCGTTGACCAAGAAGATCCGGCAGGCAGTGCCGGATATTTCTCTGACTACGGATATTATCGTCGGCTTTCCGGGAGAGACGGAAGAGGATTTTCAGGAAACACTGGATGTGATCCGCAAGGTACGCTTTGACAGCGCCTTTACTTTTATCTACTCCAAACGAACTGGCACGCCGGCGGCGGCCATGGAAAATCAGGTGCCGGAGGAAGTGGTAAAAGATCGTTTCTCCCGTCTGCTCAAAGAAGTTCAGCAGATATCCGAGGAGAGGACCTCCCGTTTTCAGGGGACGGTGCAGGAAGTGTTGGCCGAGGAGATCGACAGTCATAAGGAGGGTCTGCTGACGGGAAGAATGAGTCAGAACATTCTCGTTCATTTTCCGGGGACAAAAGAGGAAATCGGGAAACTTCTGCCGGTTTCTTTGGATGAATGCCGCGGCTTCTATTATATGGGAAGCCGCATTTAGGAAGCGAGGGAAAATCTGTGACAAACCTTTCACCAATGATGCAGCAGTATGTGGAGACAAAAGAAGCCTATCAGGATTGTATTCTCTTCTACCGGCTGGGTGATTTTTATGAGATGTTTTTTGACGACGCGCTGCTGGCGTCCAAAGAACTGGAATTAACACTGACCGGCAGAGACTGCGGCCAAAAAGAGCGTGCTCCCATGTGCGGCGTGCCATACCATTCCGCGGATACTTATATTAACCGTCTCATTGACAAAGGATATAAAGTGGCGATCTGTGAGCAGGTTGAGGATCCGAAACAGGCCAAAGGGCTGGTGAAGCGGGAGGTCACCCGCATCGTCACGCCGGGAACCAATCTGAATACCCAGAGCCTGGATGAATCGAAGAATAATTATATTATGGCCATCGTCTGCCTGGATGGGATGTACGGCATCTCTTTGGCGGACGTGACAACAGGAGAATGCTTCCTCACAGAGGTGGATAAAGAGAGAAAACTTCTGGATGAAATTGCCAAATTCATGCCGGCCGAGATCATTTGCAATCAGGCGTTTTTGGTCAGCGGAATCGATCTGGACGATCTGAAAAACCGTCTGGGGATCACGGTCTATGCTCTGGATGCTTGGTATTTTGACGATGAACTGTGCCAGAGAACACTGAAGGATCACTTCAAAACGATTTCTCTTAAGGGCCTGGGGCTTGTGGATTATCCCGCGGGGATGATTGCCGCAGGCGCTCTGTTTTTGTATCTTTTTGAGACGCAGAAAACTTCCATGGCCCATATGACGCAGATTCATCCCTATGCGGCGGAGAAATACATGGTGATCGACAGTTCCAGCAGGAGAAATCTGGAACTGGTGGAGACATTGCGGGAGAAGCAAAAGAGAGGTTCTCTTCTCTGGGTGCTGGACAAGACGAAAACGGCCATGGGAGCCAGGATGCTGCGCAATTTCGTGGAACAGCCCCTGATCGATATCGATCAGATCAACGAACGGCTGGATGCAGTGGAAGAGCTGAATCAAAAGGCGATTTCCCGGGATGAAATCCGAGAGTACCTGAATCCGGTTTACGACCTGGAACGGCTGGTCAGCAAAATCAGCTATCAGACGGCAAACCCAAGGGATCTGATCGCTTTTAAATCCTCTTTGTCCATGCTGCCCCATATCCGCAGCCTGCTGGCAGAATTTGAGAGTCCCCTGCTGGCGCGGCTGTACCGTCAGCTGGACGATCTGAACGACCTGTATCAGCTGCTGGAGTCTGCCATCCAGGAGGAGCCGCCCCTGGCTATGAAGGAAGGCGGCATCATCAAGGATGGCTTTCATGAGGATGTGGATCATTTCCGGCAGGCAAAGACGGAAGGAAAGACCTGGCTGACTCAGCTGGAGACACAGGAGCGGGAGAGAACAGGCATCCGGAATCTGAAAATCAAATACAATAAGGTTTTTGGCTATTATCTGGAGGTAACTAATTCTTTTAAGGACAAAGTTCCGGAGGATTATATCCGCAAGCAGACGCTGGCCAACGCGGAACGGTATTATACGCCGAAACTCAAAGAGCTGGAAAATATGATTCTGGGTGCGGAGGATAAATTGTATGCGCTGGAGTATCAGCTGTTCTGCGAGGTGCGGGATACGCTGGCAAAGGAGATTGCCAGGATCCAGGAAACGGCGCAGGCAGTGGCCGGCATCGATGTGTTTGCGTCTCTTTCCCTGACGGCGATGCACAATCATTACGTCCGGCCGAAGATGAACAGCCGCGGGGTCATCGATATCAAAGGCGGCCGCCATCCGGTGGTGGAGAAAATGATTTCCAACGATATGTTCATTCCCAACGATACCTATCTGGACAACGGCGCCAGCCGCATCTCCATCATTACGGGTCCCAATATGGCCGGTAAGTCTACCTACATGCGCCAGGCGGCCCTCATCGTGCTGATGGCGCAGATCGGCAGTTTCGTGCCCGCGGAGAAAGCGAAGATCGGGATTGTGGACCGGATCTTTACCCGTGTGGGCGCTTCCGACGATCTGGCCAGCGGACAGAGTACCTTTATGGTGGAGATGACGGAGGTGGCTACCATCCTGCGCAACGCCACGGCCAATAGTTTGCTGATCCTGGATGAAATCGGCAGGGGGACCAGCACCTTTGATGGACTGTCCATTGCCTGGGCGGTCATAGAGCATATCAGCAATCCAAAGCTTTTGGGTGCAAAAACGCTGTTTGCCACCCATTATCACGAGCTGACAGAACTGGAAGGCAAACTGCCGGGAGTGAAAAATTACTGTATCGCCGTGAAAGAAAAAGGAGACGATATCGTCTTTCTGCGAAAAATCGTCCGGGGCGGCGCGGATAAAAGCTACGGTATCCAGGTGGCCAAGCTGGCCGGCGTGCCGGACAGTGTGATCGCCCGCGCCAGGGAACTGGTGGAGGAGCTGAGCAACGCGGACATTCTGGCGGCGGTGAAGGATCTTTCCCAGGCGGGGAAGAAAAAGGGGAAATCCGTTCATTACGACGAGGTGGATATGAAACAGATGTCCCTGTTTGACACGGTACAAAACGATGATATTATAGAGGAACTGAAGGCGCTGGATATTTCCAATTTAACGCCGCTGGAGGCGTTAAATACCCTGAACCGTCTTCAGAATAAGATTAAGAACCGGTGGCAGATATGAGAAAAATTACGATGCTGGATCAGGTGACAATTGATAAAATTGCAGCCGGAGAGGTGGTGGAACGGCCATCCTCTGTGGTGAAAGAATTGGTGGAAAATTCCATCGATGCGGGGGCGACGGCCATAACGGTGGAAATCCGGGAGGGAGGAATTTCGCTGATCCGGATCACCGATAACGGAGGCGGAATCGAAAAGGATCAGGTGCCCTCTGCCTTCTGGCGTCACGCCACCAGCAAGATTACTTCCCTGGAGGATCTTCTGACGATATCTTCCCTGGGGTTTCGCGGAGAAGCGTTATCCAGTATCGCCGCGGTATCCCAGGTGGAGCTGATCACCAAAACGCCGGATGCGCTGACCGGAACCCGTTATATTATCGAAGGCGGGGTGGAAAAAGAGCAGGAGGAGATCGGGGCGCCAAAGGGCACCACGTTCCTGGTGCGAAATCTTTTTTACAATACGCCGGCCAGGGCCAAATTTTTAAAATCTCCGGCCACGGAAGGCTCCTATATCGGCAGCCTGATGGAACAGATGGCCCTGTCACATCCGGAGATTTCCTTTAAATTTATGCAAAACGGCCAGACCAGGCTGAACACTTCGGGAAATGGGAATTTTAAGGAAATCATCTATCAGATCTATGGGCGGGAGATTACAAAAGAGCTGACGGAAGTAAAGGCGGAGGAAGGAGACGTCTCCATCAGCGGTTATATCGGGAAACCGACTGTATCCAGAGGCAATCGCGGTTTTGAGAACTATTTTGTAAACGGACGGTATGTCAAAAATAATATCCTCACCAAGGCCATTGAGGATGGCTACCGGTCTTTTCTGATGCAGCATAAATTTCCTTTTACGGCGCTTTTCTTTCAGATCAATCCTGAGAAAGTGGATGTGAACGTCCATCCGGCCAAACGGGAGGTGCGTTTCCAAAACAGCGAGGAACTGTATCATATCGTATACCGGGCGGTCAATGACGCACTGACGGGAAAAGAATTGATCCCGGAAGTTTCCTTTGATCCGGCCCGAAGGAAACCGGCACAGGAAAGGCCGGCTGCCGCGCCGGCTCCGGAGCCCTTTGAGATAAAAAGAAAACAGGCGCAGGCAGCTCTTTCTAAAGAAACGGCGGAGGATCCCAAACCGATCCCGCCGGAAAGTAAGATCCGGGAAACCGGCGTCTATGAAAAGGTGCCGGTGAAAAAGGAAGAAGAAAAAGACGGGAAAAAAGAAGAACAGATGAGTCTGTTTGAAGACAGGAAACTGCTTGCGGAAAATTCCCGGAGTCTTCACCGGGTGATCGGTCAGGTGTTCGGTACATACTGGATGGTACAGATGGAGGACAAACTGTTTATCATCGATCAGCATGCCGCCCATGAGAAAGTCCTGTATGAGAGGCTGCTCCATGAGATGAAAAAGAAGGAGATCATCTCCCAGTATCTGGCCATTCCTGCGGTGGTTTCCTTAAGCTTGCGCCAACTGGAACTGATTCGGGAAAATGAGTCGTGGTTTCGGGAATTTGGATTTGAACTGGAACCTTTCGGCGGGAAGGAATATACGATCCGGGCCGTTCCCTGTAATCTGTACGGGATTGAAGACAAGGAGATATTCGTGGAACTGCTGGACAGTCTGGAGGAAGAAAACGGCAGGATGACGCCGGAGATTTTTGCCGGAAAGCTGGCTTCTATGGCCTGTAAAGCCGCGGTAAAGGGGAATCAGAACCTCTCTTATCAGGAAGCGGAGCACCTGATCGGCCAGCTCTTGAAACTGGAGAATCCGTATCACTGTCCCCATGGACGGCCCACCATCATTTCCATGAGCCGCTATGAGCTGGAAAAGAAATTCAAGCGCGTATAGATAGAAAGGGAAGAGACGTCATGAAACCATTGTTGATATTGACCGGGCCCACCGCGGTGGGAAAGACAAAACTGTCCCTTGGCCTGGCCAGGGCGGTCAAAGGAGAAATCATTTCCGCAGATTCCATGCAGGTTTACCGGAAGATGGATATCGGTTCGGCCAAGATCCGGCCGGATCAGATGGAAGGGATTCGCCATCATCTGATCGATGTGCTGGATCCGGCGCAGGCTTTCGACGTGGTACGGTTTCAGAAAATGGCTAAGGAGGCTATGGAGCAGATATGGAAAAGGAACCATATTCCCATCCTGACCGGAGGGACCGGATTTTATATCCAGTCGGTTCTCTATGACATTGATTTTACCAGTCATGGAGAGGATTGCGGCCTGCGCCGGGAACTGGAAGAGATTGCCAGGCGGGAAGGCGCGCCAAAACTGCACCGGATGCTTAAGGAAAGGGATCCGGATGCCGCGGCGCAGATTCACCCCCATAATGTCAGGAGGGTGATCCGGGCGCTGGAATACCATCAGCAGACGGGAAAGCAGATTTCGGCACATAACCGGGAACAGCGGGAAAGGAAATCGCCCTACCGGTATCTGTATTTTGTGCTCAATGAACCGCGGGAACTTCTTTATCAGAAAATCGAACAGAGAGTCGATCAGATGATGGAGGAAGGTCTGGCGGCAGAGGTGGAGACGCTGTACAAAGAAGGCTATACCAGGGGAATGACTTCCATGCAGGGACTGGGCTACAAGGAACTGCTTTCCTGGCTGGAGGGAGAGATCTCCCTGGAAGAAGCAGTGCGGATTTTGAAACGGGATACCAGGCATTTTGCCAAACGGCAGCTGACCTGGTTTCGGCGGGAGAAAGACGTGATCTGGATTGAAAAAGAAAAGTTTGATTACGATGAGAAGAAAATACTGGATTATATGCTGACTTTGTGCAAGAAGCAGGGAATATATGAAAACGGGGGATAATATGGACGAGAACAAAGGAATGTATCAGGCTCTGGGGATTGACGGGGATGTATATGAGTTTGGAGAAACAATATGCAAAACACTGAAAGAGCGGTTTGATAAGATTGACGAGACGGCGGAATACAATCAGCTGAAGGTGATCCGCGCCATGCAGGAGAACCGGGTGAGCGAGGCCTGTCTGTATTCCAGCAGCGGTTACGGTTATAACGATCTGGGACGGGATACACTGGAAGCCGTCTATGCCAGTGCTTTTCACACAGAAGACGCCTTGGTGCGCCCCCAGATCGCCTGCGGAACCCATGCGCTGGCGGTGGCGCTGGCGGGGAATCTGCGGCCCAATGACGAGCTGCTTTCACCGGTGGGAAAACCGTATGATACGCTGGAGGAAGTCATCGGCATCCGTCCTTCCAATGGTTCACTGGCGGAATACGGGGTTTCCTACCGGCAGGTGGATCTGAAACCGGACGGTTCTTTTGATTTTGAAAACATAGAAAAAGCCATCAACCACCGTACCAGACTGGTGACCATCCAGCGATCCAAGGGGTATCAGACCAGGCCGACGCTGTCCGTTGACAGGATCGGAGAACTGATTTCCTTTGTCAAAAAGATCAAGCCGGACGTGATCTGTATGGTGGACAACTGTTACGGAGAATTTGTGGAGCGCAGAGAACCTACCGATGTGGGAGCGGATCTGATGGTGGGATCGCTGATCAAAAATCCAGGCGGCGGACTGGCGCCCATCGGCGGATATATCGCCGGCAAAGAAGAGTACGTAAGGAATGCGGCTTACCGTCTGACTTCCCCCGGATTGGGGAAAGAGGTGGGAGCTACTTTGGGCGTCAACCAGTCTTTCTACCAGGGATTTTTCCTGGCGCCTACCGTGGTGGCGGGAGCGCTCAAAGGCGCGATTTTCGCCGCAAACATCTATGAAAAGCTGGGATTTTCTGTGATACCAAATGGAACAGAGAGCCGTCATGATATCATACAGGCGGTGGAATTTGGAAATCCAGAAAGTGTCATTGCATTCTGTAAAGGGATACAGGCGGCAGCGCCGGTGGACAGTTACGTGGATCCGGAACCGTGGGCCATGCCCGGTTATGACAGCGATGTGATCATGGCGGCGGGGGCGTTCGTCCAGGGATCTTCCATCGAGCTGAGCGCGGACGGCCCCATCAAACCGCCCTACGCCGTTTATTTTCAGGGCGGTCTGACCTGGGAACATGCAAAACTGGGAATTTTGATGAGTCTTCAGAAACTGAAAGAAAGAGGACTGGTTACCCTGTAAGGAAAGGAGAGGGATATGCGGGTTATCGTCATAGGAGGAGGAGCAGCAGGACTGATGGCTGCCGTTATGGCAGCGGGAGAGGGCGCGGCGGTCACGGTGCTGGAGCAAAACGACGGTTTTGGGAAAAAGCTTCTGGCTACGGGCAATGGAAAATGCAATCTGACCAATGTGAAGCAGGATCCGCAGGAATATCACAGCAGTCAGGAGGAGTTTCCCTGGCGTGTGATCTGCGCCTTTCCCCTGCCTGAGACGCTGAAGTTTTTTACCGGCCTTGGCATTTATACGAAAAACCGCAGCGGCGGGCTGTATCCCTACAGCGAGCAGGCGTCCGCCGTCCGGGACGTACTGTATATGGAAGCGCGTCATCGTAAGGTAAAGCTAAAAACCAGAGAACGTGTGACGGGAATTCGAAAAGAGAGGGAACTCTTTTATGTTTCAACAGAAACCTACACCTATCAGGCGGAACGGGTGATCCTGGCGGCGGGCGGCTGCGCTTCTTCCGTGACCGGTTCCGGAAATGACGGCTTTTCTTTAGCGCAGAGCCTGGGGCACCGGATTGTGACGCCGCTGCCGGCTCTGGTGGGGTTAAAGGGCGTGGGTTCCTGGTTCGCCAAATGGGCGGGCGTCCGGTTTGAAGCGGCGGTTGCGCTGCTGGAAAATGACTGCCAGATTGCGTATCAGCGGGGCGAAGTCCAGTTTACCGACTACGGCATCTCCGGCATACCGGTCTTTTCCATCAGCCGTTTTGCTGCCCGTGCCCTGGAGCGGGGGAGCCGTGTGCTGGCTGTTTTAGACTTTATGCCGGATTTTTCCGTGGAACAGTTGGCGGCTTTTCTGGAATCACGGTTGGAAAGCTGCAGTTACAAGACGCTGGAAGAATCTTTGATCGGACTTTTGCCCAAAAAGCTGATTCCCATTTTGTGTACGGAAATCCGTTATACCATGGAACTGGCTCAGAAAATAAAAAACTACCCCATCATCATCCGGGAAACGGGGCCTTTTTCTCAGGCTCAGGTCTGCTCCGGCGGCGTATCCACGGAAGAAATCCGGCCGGAAACCATGGAATCCACCCTGGTGCCGGGACTGTATTTTGCCGGAGAAGTGGTGGATGTGGATGGAAACTGCGGCGGCTATAACCTGCAGTGGGCCTGGAGCAGCGCGGCGGTGGCCGGCAGGGCCTGCGCAAAGGAGATCATATGATAAGAATCACACAGATGAAACTTCCGGTGGATCACGGCAGCGATGCACTGATGAAAAAGATCACTCACATCCTTCGGGTTTCCCGGGATGAGATCGAGCGGGTACAAATCGTCCGGCAGTCCCTGGACGCCAGGAAGAAACCGGAATTATATCTGGTATATTCCGTCGACGTATCGCTGAAAAGTATTCGCGAGGAAAAGATCTGGAAAAAAGTTAACAATAAAAATGTTACGTTAACCGACGAGAAGGGATACGATTTTGCGCCGGAGGGAAAAGTCAATCCTGCCTTCCGGCCGGTGGTGGTTGGAAGCGGTCCGGCGGGGCTGTTCTGCGCGTGGCTTCTGGCACGCCACGGATTTGCGCCGCAGATTCTGGAACGGGGCGATAAGGTGGAGGAACGGATCCGGAAGGTGAATGCGTTCTGGGAAAGCGGCATACTGGATGAAGAATCCAACGTGCAGTTCGGGGAAGGCGGAGCCGGTACTTTTTCCGACGGGAAGTTAAATACTACGGTCAAAGATCCCAGAGGACGGAACCGCAAAGTGCTGGAACTGTTCGTGCAGGCTGGAGCGCCGGAGGAGATTCTCTGGCAGCAGAAACCCCATCTGGGCACGGATCAGCTGATTTCCATCGTCCGAAATCTGAGACGATCCATCGAAGAAATGGGAGGCCGGTTTTTCTTTGGGACAAAGATGACGGATATTGCCTGCGGGAAGGGAAGAATCACCGCCATAGAAGTCAATCATAAAGAATGGCTTCCGGCAGACGCGCTGGTTCTGGCCATCGGGCACAGTGCGCGGGATACGTTCCAAATGCTGTATGACAGGGGAGTCCCCATGAGCGCCAAATCCTTTGCGGCCGGTATCCGTATCGAGCATCCGCAGACGATGATCAATCTTTCCCAGTATGGCAGGGAGCAGGCGCCGCGTCTGGGGGCGGCGCCCTATAAGCTGACCCATCAGACAAAAGACGGCAGAGGAGTCTACAGCTTCTGCATGTGTCCCGGAGGGTATGTGGTCAATGCCTCTTCCGAAAAAGGTCTGCTGGCAGTCAACGGCATGAGTTATCACGGAAGGGATTCCCGCAACGCCAACAGCGCGCTGATCGTTACGGTGACGACGGAGGATTTTATGAAGTACGGCGATTCTTCTGTCCCGGAGGCGCTAAGAGGCATCGCCTTTCAGCGCGCCTTGGAGGAAAAGGCGTTTGCGGCGGGGCAGGGAGCCATACCAGTACAGCTTTTTGCTGATTTTTGCCGTTTCCAGGCGAGCGCCGGACTGGGTGAGGTAAAGCCCTGCATGAAAGGAGCGTATGATCTGACCGATGTCCGCTCCCTGCTTCCTCCTTTTATGGGAAATGCGCTGGAAGAGGGGATCCGCGCTTTTGGAAGCAAAATCGCCGGATTTGACCGGGATGACTGTCTGATTTCCGCGGTGGAGAGTCGTTCTTCTTCTCCGGTGCGGATCTGGCGGGACGATACATTCCAGAGCGCCGTAAAGGGACTGTATCCCTGCGGGGAGGGAGCCGGTTACGCGGGAGGCATCACATCGGCGGCCATGGACGGTCTGAAAACGGCGGAGGCCGTTATCCTCGGACAAATGGAAAATTTAACATAAAAGGCGGTATACTTTGGCGCGCATTTGTGCTAGAATAAAAATCGGACATTCCTGGTTTCTGCCTGAAGAGACTAAGGAGGACTATGACGAATCATAAAAAAATGAAACAGTTGCCTGTTGAAATGCGTCCTTATGAGAAATTCAGAAAGCTGGGCGCGAAAAAACTGTCCGATGAGGAATTGCTGGCAATCATTCTGCGCAGCGGAACGAAAGGAAGTTCATCCCTTGCGCTGGCCAGCGAGATACTGACATGTTCCCCAACCTATCCGGGGCTTTTGGGCCTCCATCACCTGTCCCTGACACAGCTTCAGGAGATCAAAGGGATCGGAGAGGTAAAGGCGATACAGATCAAATGTATCGGGGAACTGTCAAGAAGGATTGCCAAAAGCGCATCGAAGAGCGCGCTGCGTTTTCAGGAACCCGGAACCATCGCCGATTATTACATGGAAGATATGCGGCATCTGGAGCAGGAAACACTGGTGTGCATGATGCTGGATACCAGGAATCATTTGCTGGGAGAGACGGAACTTTCCAGAGGCACGGTCAACGCATCGCTCATATCGCCCAGGGAGATCTACCTGGAGGCGATGTCTTATCATGCCGTGTATATCATCCTGGTGCACAATCACCCCAGCGGGGATCCCCTGCCCAGCGAGGAGGATATCCGGATTACCAGACGGGTCTGCCAGGCAGGGGAGATTCTTGGCATTTCATTGCTGGATCACATTATCATCGGTGATCTTACTTACTGCAGTCTGCGTCAGGAGGGGATGATGCAGCTGACATAAAGGGGTTATCTATCATGATTTTACAGGAAATATTCGGAGTGGATCTTGGTTCGGACACTGTAAAGATCTATTCTCTGAAGAAAGATGAAATATTAATCGAAAAGAACATGATCGCCATCAGAAATGGAGACGAGGTGATTGCCATCGGCAATGACGCTTACGAAATGTATGAAAAATCTCCTCATAATATTGAAGTCTCTTCTCCCATGAGCGGCGGTATGATTGCAAATATCGGCCATCTGGAAGTCGTATTACAGCTGCTGCTTCGAAAAATCAGCAGATACTTCGGGAGCAGGCCGATTGTCTATTTTTCTGTCCCCATGAATATGACGGAGATTGAAAAAAGAGCCTATCATGCGGTAGCCAGCGGAGGAGATCTGCGAAAGAGCCGCGTGTATCTGGTGGAACGGCCCATCGTCAACGCGCTGGCGCTGGGAATTCCCATCACCAAAACCAGAGGGTCTATGATTATCGATATGGGCGCTCAGTCCACGGAACTTTCCATCATCGCGGACAGCCGGGTTATCATCAGCAAACCGCTGGGCAGCGGAGGGAATTCCATCGACGACGCCATTGTGGCCAATGTGAGAAAGCGCTGCGGACTGCATATCAGCCGTCGGACGGCGGCGCGGCTGAAGGCTGCCATGGCCGGATTTTCGCTGGAAAAAAGCGAGGCCAGGAAAGTAGTCGGGGTCGACACGGTTTCCGGCCTGCCCCGGGAAGGAATCGTGACGGACGTTATTGTCAATGAAGCGGTGCGGCGCATCGTAAATCATATGTGCGAGGAAATCCAGCTGTTTCTGGAGCGGACGCCGCCTCAGGTGCGCAGCAGTATCCTTCAGGAGGGAATCTATCTGGCCGGTGGATGCACAAAGATCACCAATCTGAGCGCTTATCTGTCCAGAAGACTGGAATGTGCGGTGAAAACCTCCCAGTACAGCGATCTGTCCGCCGTATACGGGTTAAAGGAGATCATTACACATAAAACGCTTTGGCACTGGGCCTTTCCGGCCAGAAGCAAGGGAAAGAAACACAGGTATTAATAAGGAGTATCATGAAGAAAAAAAATCGATTTTCCATCAAGACAAAACACTGGGTTATCATCATGACGGTCATCTGTATCGGGCTGATCGGATTGGCTGCCTCCTCCAGATTTTCTTTTGCCCCGCTGCAGCAGGGAGCAGGATACGTGATTTCTCCTTTTCAGAAAGGGATCAATGTAATGGGAAGCTGGCTGCGGGATCAGACCAGCGGCTTCCAGGATGCGAAAAAGCTGCAAAAAGAGAATGAAGAGCTGGAGGAAAAAGTGGCTTCCTTGACAGAAGAAAATAATAAGCTGCTGGAGGATCAGGAAGAGTTGAACCGGCTGACTAAGCTTTATGAGCTGGATCAGGATTACACCCAGTATGATAAAGTGGCCGCCCAGGTGATCTCCAAAGATCCGGGAAACTGGTACAGTACTTTTGTCATCAACAGGGGAAGCGACGACGGCATCCAGGTGGATATGAACGTCCTGGCGGACGGAGGCCTGGCGGGCATCGTGACGGAAGTGGGAAAGGACTGGGCGACGGTTCGTTCCATCATCGATGATTCCAGCAATGTCAGCGCTACGGTGGCATCCACCTCGGACAACTGCATGGTCACCGGAAATCTGCTGCTGATGGAAGAAGGAAAACTGAATTTTATCCAGCTGCTGGACAGGGAAGATAAAGTACAGCCCGGCGACCGGATCGTCACCTCCGATATCAGCGATAAATTTTTAAAGGGAATTCTGATCGGCTATATCGATGAAGTGGAGATGGATTCCAATAATCTGACGAAAACGGGTTACCTGGTTCCTGTCGTGGATTTTGCCCATATCCATGAAGTGCTGGTGATCAAAGAGCTGAAGGATAAAGGAGGAGAATGATGCGCAGAAAGCTGATACTGGCTGCTTTGGTTTTGGTCACGTTCCTGCTGCAGAGCACGGTGTTCAAAGCCCTGGCAATCGCTTCTGTCTCGCCGAATCTGCTGCTGATCCTGACCGTTTCCTTCGGGCTGATGTGCGGGAAACGAATCGGAATGTTCACCGGTTTTTTAAGCGGGCTGATGATTGATCTTTTTTATGGGAACCTTTTTGGATTCAACGCGCTGATCTATCTTTGGGTGGGGTATCTGAACGGCTTCCTTTATAAAGTGTTTTTTGATGAGGATATCAAAGTGCCCATGGCGCTGGTCACCGTCAGTGATCTGGCATACGGCTGCGTCATATACGGGCTGCAGTTCATGCTGAGGGGAAGACTGTATTTTCCGGGATATTTAAGCCGTGTTATCATTCCGGAAACCGTCTACACTGTGGTTATGACGCTGATTTTCTATCGGCTGTTTTTCAAAATAAACCGTAAACTGTCAGAATATGAAGTGGAAGGACAAAGATCACCTTGGTTAAGAAGATAAAAAAGACATTTCAGAAAATAAATCTGTCGAGAACGAGCGTTTTGATCATAGGTTTTCTCGTGATGGCGGCGATACTTCTGCAGAGGATTTTTTCTCTGCAGATTATCCACGGACAGGAGTATGCGGACAATTTTTCTTTGCAGACCACGAGAGAGCGAACCATAAAAAGCACCAGAGGAAATATCATGGACCGCAGCGGCAATGTGCTGGCCTACAACGAACTATCCTATTCCGTGACCCTGGAGGACAGCGGGACATATGATTCCAACCGGATCCGGAATCTTTCCCTGAACGCAGAGATCTGGAAACTGATTCAGATCATCGAGTCCTGCGGCGACGAGGTGGACAACAGTTTTCATATTGTCATAGGTGAAAACGGGGAATACGCTTTTGACGTCACCGATTTTTCGCTGGACCGGTTCCGGGCCGACGTATATGGCCACAGCCTGATCGATGATCTGGAAAAGGATGAAGTCAATGCTACGCCGGATCAGATCATGGAGGATCTGGCGGTGGAACGGTTTGCCATTATTCCAGAAGAGGATCCCTATACCGCCAAAGAGCTGGAACAGTACGGGCTTCCGGAATCCTACAGTAAAGAAGAACTGCTGAAAATGACTTCCCTGCGGTATCTTCTGTCCACCATCAGTTATCAGAAGTACGTTCCGGTAACCATAGCCACCGACGTCAGTGAAAAGACCGTGGCGACGATCATGGAGCATCAAAGCGAGCTGGAAGGCGTGGATATCATGGAGGACTCTGTGAGGGTTTACAATGACAGCGAGTATTTTGCTCCTCTTATCGGTTATACCGGCAAAATTTCTTCGGAAGAGCTGGAAGAACTGCAGGAGGAAAACCCTGACTATTCCACCACTTCCATCGTGGGAAAGACGGGAATCGAGCAGGTGATGGAAACCACGCTGCAGGGAAAGGACGGTAGTGAGACGGTCTACGTGGACAGTCTTGGCAAGGTGCTGGAGATCGATGAAGATTCCATGCAGGAACCGGTTCAGGGAAATGACGTTTATCTGACCATCGACCGGGATCTGCAGATTGCTTCCTACCAGATACTGGAGCAGACCATCGCCGGCATCATCCTGGGGAATCTTTCTCCTATCAAAGAGTTTGAAGCCGATGAAAATACCGATACCTCCGCGATCCCCATCCCCATCTATGATGTGTATTTTGCGCTGATCAACAATAGTGTGCTGGATATGGATCACTTTGCGGCGGAGGATGCATCAGAGACGGAAAAAAGCATCTATGCCAGGTTCACCCAGAAGCAGCAGCAGGTTTTTGCCTCTGTGACGGATCAGCTGACGGGAGATCAGCCCCAGGCTTATAAAGATTTGCCGGAGGAGATGCAGGAGTATATCAGCTATATCGTCAATGATATGCTGATGGAGGACACCGGCATTTTAAAGGAGGACGCCATCGACAAGGCGGATGAGACTTACCTGGCATGGACCAGAGAGGAAACCATCAGCCTGCAGGAGTTTCTCACTTATGCGGCCAGCCAGAACTGGGTGGATATCTCCGGTTTCACGGAGGAAGATACCTATCTGGATTCCCATGAGGTATATGAAGCGCTGGCGGCCTATATTGCCGATTATCTGAAAACAGACAGTGAGTTTTCCAAGCTGCTGTACCACTATCTGATCCTGGATGATGTGATCTCGGGAACGGAGCTTTGTCTTGCGCTCTATGACCAGGGCATTCTCTCCGCGGATGATCCGGATTATGCCGCTTTGGCATCCGGGCAGATGAGTTCCTTTGATTTTATGTATCAGAAAATATCAAAGCTGGAGATCACGCCGGCACAGCTTGCCCTGGATCCCTGTTCCGGTTCGGTGGTGATCACCGATCCAAATTCCGGCGAGATCCTGGCCTGCGTTACTTATCCGGGATATGATAATAACCGTCTGGCCAATCAGATGGACGTGGAGTATTACCAGAAACTGAACAGCGATCTGTCCCAGCCTTTTTACAACAAGGCCACGCAGCAGAAAACAGCGCCCGGTTCCACCTTTAAGCTGGTAACCAGTGTGGGCGGTCTGTTGGAAGGCGTCATCGACGATGACTCCGTCATCCAGTGTACCGGACTGTTTGATAAGATTCCGGGTTCCCCGCTGCAGTGCTGGTTTACCCAGGGGCATGGCCTTTTGGATATCCGGGGCGGTATCACCAATTCCTGCAACGTATTTATGAGTGAAATTGCCTACCGCATGGGACTGGATGAAAACGGAGTCTTCTCCGACAGCCAGGCGATCCGCAGGCTGACTTACTACGCTGAAATGTTTGATTTTGATAAAAATTCCGGTATCGAGATATCGGAGGCGGATCCGGAGATTTCCGATCAGATGCCCATCCCCTCGGCCATCGGTCAGGGTACGCATAACTATACCACGTCTCAGCTGGCCCGCTATGTGACCACACTGGCCAACAGCGGAACAAGCTATCAGATCTCTTTGCTGGACAAAGTGACCGATGCAGATGGAAATCTGATCGAAGATTACACGCCCGGCGTGGAGAGTCAGCTGGAAATATCGGATGACATCTGGGAAGACGTACATGTGGGAATGCGGGGCGTTATCACAGAAACCAATGCGGAATCCTTTAAGGATCTGGAGGTCAGCCTGGCCGGCAAGACCGGTACGGCCCAGCAGGTGAACAACCGTGCCAGTCACGGTGTGTTTATCGGGTATGCGCCCTATGAGGATCCGGAAATCGCCATGTGCGTCCGCATTGCCTACGGTTATACCGGCGTTAACGCCGGTATGGTGGCAAAGGATATTTTAAATTACTATTTTGAACTGAAAGACGATGCCGAGATATTGACAGGAACCGCACTTTCAGAAGGTACTTCCAACGTGGAAACGGATTAATCCGGCTGAATACGAAAGCTGAAAAATCGCAGAATTGTTTGGAGGATAGGAAAATGGGTGAAGTGATTGTCATTACATCGGGAAAAGGGGGCGTGGGAAAAACCACAACCACGGCGAATATCGGCTGTGGACTGGCGGCCCTGGGGAAAAAAGCGGTGCTGGTGGACACGGATATCGGTCTGCGAAACCTGGATGTGGTTATGGGACTGGAAAACCGGATTGTCTACAATCTGGTGGACGTCATCGAAGGAAACTGCCGTATGAAGCAGGCTCTGATCAAAGATAAGAAATTTCCTTCACAGCTTTTTTTGCTGCCCTCGGCACAGACCAGGGATAAATCGTCCGTGACGCCGGAACAGATGAAAAAGCTGTGCGAAGATTTAAAGGAGGAGTTCGATTATATCCTTTTGGACTGTCCCGCCGGCATTGAGCAGGGGTTTAAAAACGCCGTGGCCGGCGCCACCCGCGCGCTGGTGGTCACCACGCCGGAGGTATCTGCCATCCGCGACGCGGACCGGATCATCGGTCTGCTGGAATCGGACGGCATGCGCAATATCCAGCTGATCATCAACCGGCTGCGGATGGATATGGTCAAACGGGGCGATATGATGTCGGTGGATGATGTGGTGGATATTTTGGCGGTGGATCTGATCGGCGCGGTACCGGACGATGAAAACATTGTCATCGCCACCAACCAGGGCGAGCCTCTGGCGGGAGATTCCTCTCTGGCGGGGCAGGCTTATCTGAACATTTGCAAAAGAATACTGGGAGAAGAGGTCCCGCTTTTGGATCTGACGGAGAAAAAGGGATTTTTCCGGCGGTTGTTCGGCAAATCATAGGAGGTGACCGGTATGTTTCGAGGGAAGAGAAGAAACACCAGCGTCATTGCCAAGGACAGGCTTCGGCTGCTGGTGGATGCGGAACGGATCGACTGTTCCCCGGGAATTTTACTGATGATGAAGAAAGATATGATAAAAGCCGTGAACAAGTACATACTGGTGGATGAGGATAAGGTATCTCTTACCTTCCGGGCGGTTCCGCCCACCCTTTCGGCCACCATAGCGGTAAAAAAGACACCTCATAGCAGATAAAGGATGAAATATGTTTAAGTTATACAAGTTAAAAGATTACAGTTTCAGACTGGTATTATGGCTGGTTGTCATAAGCGGTATCGGCGTGATGCTGGTTGGCAGCGCCATGAAATCTCTTCAGCCTAGGCAGCTGTTCGGTGTGATTCTGGGCCTGGCGGTGATGACGGTGGTATCTCTGATCGATTTCAGCTGGATCCTGAATTTTTACTGGATTTTGTACTTCGTCAATATACTGCTTTTGCTGGCGGTGCGGATTGCCGGTAAGACAACCTATGGAGCTACCAGGTGGATCTCCATCGGTCCGCTGCAGTTTCAGCCGACGGAACTTTCCAAAATCATACTGATCCTGTTTTTCGCACGTTTTTTGATGGATCACGAGAATGACCTGAATACGCTGAAAACGCTGGCGAAATCCATTCTGCTGATCGCTGTTCCGCTGATTTTGATCAAGATCCAGCCGGACCTGAAAAATACCATTACGGTGGCGGTGCTGTTTTGCGTGCTGCTGTATATTGCAGGCCTTAGTTACAAGATTATCGGTACGGTGCTGCTGATTACCGTGCCGCTGGTGATTGTGTTTTTGATTCTGGTCACGCAGACGGATCTGCCGATTTTGGAGGATTATCAGAAAACCCGTATCATGTCCTTTTTGTATCCGGAGGATGCGGAATATTCCGATGATATCATGCAGCAGCAGAACTCCATCACGGCCATCGGTTCCGGCCAGCTGACCGGAAAAGGGTACAATAATAACGAGGTGGCGTCCGCGACCAAAGGAAATTTCGTATCTCAGGTACAGACAGACTTTATCTTTGCCGTAGCGGGAGAGGAGCTGGGATTTTTGGGTTCTTCGGTCATCATCGTGCTGCTTGCGGTGATCTGCCTGGAATGTGTGGTGATCGGCATACGGGCCAAGGATCTATCCGGAAAGCTCATATGCTGCGGCGTGGCTACCATCGTGGCCTTTCAGAGTTTTATCAATATCTGCGTGGCCACCGGACTGATGCCAAATACGGGGACGCCCCTTCCCTTTGTCAGCTACGGACTGACTTCCATGGTCAGTTTGTATATCGGTATGGGACTGGTACTGAATGTAGGGCTGCAAAACAGAAATTATATACAGGGAGATAAGAGGAAAAGATGAAGGCGAAAAACAGAAAAAGACGACAGCGCGTTATCATGAATACCGTTTTCCTGATCATGATTCTCTTTATCGTACTGCTGCTGGGGATCCTTGGCATCATGAGAATCCGCAGAGATAAAAATCTGGATCTTACCATGGCTTATCAGGAACAGGAGAGTTTGGACAATGCCGGCGAGTTTCAAAGGGCACAGCCCTTTGCCGCCGAACTGTGCGTCACGGCGGAAAATGTGGGACTGGAGGGCGTCAGCATGGTCAATGACGAAAAAAGCTGTCTCCTGGACATTGATAATTCCGAAGTGATGTTCGCCCAGGGCATTCATGAAAAAGCATATCCTGCCAGTATCACCAAGATTATCACGGCGATTCTGGCTATTAAATACGGGGATATGGACGATGTGGTTACCATCAGCCAGAATGCGGTGACGCTGGAGGAAGGGTCGCAGCTTTGCGGCTTTCAGCCGGGCGATATGGTCACCATGGACGAGCTTTTCCACGGACTGCTGGTGTATTCCGGAAACGATGCGGCCATGGCCATCGCGGAACATCTGGGCGGATCGGTGGAGCATTTTGTGGAGATGATGAATGAGGAAGCCAGGGCTCTGGGGGCCACCAACACCCATTTTGTCAATCCCACCGGACTTCACGACGACGATCATTATACGACAGCCTATGATATCTATCTGATGCTGAATGAGGCGCTGAATTACGATTACTTTGTGGATGTGATGCAGCTGAGCGTCTACAACCTGACGCTGACCAGGGGAAGCGAAGAAGTGCAGCTTCATCTGGACTCCACGGATCACTATCTGACGGGCGAAGAGTCGGCTCCGCCCGGCGTGACGGTGCTGGGAGGAAAAACGGGAACGACCAGTAAGGCGGGATCCTGTCTGGCAATTTTGAGTCAGAATGAGTATGGCGCTCCTTATGTTTCAATCGTTCTGAATGCAGGAACAAAAGCGCAATTATACGAAGATATGAATCAATTGCTGGGAAAAATTAATTCTTAAAGAATTTCAAAATAAGCATTGTCTTTTTGTCTTAAATACACTATAATGATACCATGAAATGATGTATTTTTAGTGAAAATACATATTAAATGATGACTTAAGGAGGAAACTGCTATGGTTCAATTGATTATTGGAGATAAAGGAGAAGGAAAGACTAAGCAGCTCTTGGATAAGGTGAACGAGGCCATTCAGGAGGCCCGGGGCAACATTGTATATCTGGATAAAAGTACGAAACATATGTATGAACTGAACAATAAAATCCGTTTGATCGACGTGTCCGGATTTCCGTTAAAAAACAGTGATGAATTTATCGGTTTTATCTGCGGAATCCTTTCTCAGGATCACGATCTGGAGCAGATCTACCTGGACAGCTTTATTAAGATTGCCCGGCTGGGTGATGAGGATGTGACGGATACGATCCTGCAGCTGGATGCGATCAGTGAAAAATTCGGCGTTGATTTCGTGATCAGCGTATCGATTAACGAAAATGCAATCAGCGACGCATTAAGAGGAAAAGTGACGATTTCCGCATGACGACCGTTTTTTATAAATAGAAAAGATACGGGGGATGAAGTAAAGGTCTTCAGCCCCCTCTTTTTGTGCGATACGCCCGGAGGGCGGCCGCTATGCTTGCATGAGCGAGGTATCGCGCTGGTCAGATACTCTGTGCGCTTCTTCCGGAGACGATTCTTCCGTACATGGTGAGAAGGTAAAGACCGGAAAGTCCCACCAGAGCATAGATGATTCTGGAAATCCAGGACATATTGCCGCAGAGGAACGCGACCAGGTCAAAGCGGAAAAATCCGATCAGTCCCCAGTTTATGGCTCCTATAAGGGCAATGGTCAGCGCAGTGTAATCCAAACCTGAAGTATTCATGATCATTCCTCCTGATTTTCATTGGTCTGTTTACAGTCTGCCCTGATTTTGCGGGAAGTATTCCGAAACCGTAAATTTCATCTTGAGGTATGGTAAGGAAAATGCTAAAATAAAACAATGTAATGTTATGGAGTATAAGTAGTAAGATAAGGAGGCATAAAATTGCCATCTCGAAGGAAAAAGAAGTGGAAGCGTCCGGACATCCATCTTTCCGATATCAGAAAAGTGATAACGCTGAATATCGGGACCATGTTGTTTGGCGCACTGTTTATTTATATGCTGATCAGTGTTATTATGTATCTGACAGCAACCCATGTAACCTCCTACCAGGTGACCAGCGGTCCTTTGTCACGCAATCAGACCTATACCGCCTTGATCCTGCGATCCGAACAGGTGATTCAAAGCAGCACGTCAGGGGATATCACTTATTATGCAAGGGATAATTCCAAAGTGAAAAAAGAAGGCGCCGTATATTCCGTGGGAAGCACAGAAGCGGCGGAAAGTACCGTCCCGCTTACCGATGAGCAGCTGGCGCAGGTGCGCTCCAGTGTGGCTCGGTTTGCCAATGGATTTGATTCTGATAATTTCTATGACACCTACAGCTTCAAATATGAACTGGAAGGCAGTCTGATTCGTTATGAGGGTGAGGTACCGCAAAGCGTCGGATCATCTTCGCAGACGGACAAGGATGAAAATGATCAGAGCACGGAGGAAGGGCAGAATATCATCGAACCGCAGACCATCGGTGGGGAGACGGTTAATTACGCGCCGGCGGACGGCCTGATCCAGTTTTCCAGCGACGGATACGAAGAGGTAACAGAAGAAAATCTGACTTTGGATGATTTTAATCAGAAATCTTATCAGCAGAGCAATCTGCGCAAAGATACGGTGGAAGTGGGCGACGACGTCTATAAGCTGATCACCAGCGAGGTGTGGTCCCTTTATATCCCCCTTTCCGATACCCAGGTGGTGTCTTTGGCCGGCAGAGAGAATATGCGCGTCCGCTTTGTAAAGGACGGACTGACTCAGACGGGCAAGTTTACACTGCTCACAAGAGAAGACGGCTATTATGCGAAAATCACCTTTACCAATGGGATGATTCGGTATGCGTCGGATCGTTTTGTGGAGATTGAACTGGTGACCAATACGGAGACCGGGCTTAAAATCCCGCTTTCCTCCATTGTGAATAAAGACTTTTACGTGATACCCACAGGGTATGAGACGACGGGAAATGACAGTGATGAAATCGGTTTTCTCAAAGAAGTCGAGGGAGCGGACGGAGAAAATTCCACGGAATTTGTCAGCACTACCGTCTACGCACAGCAGGATGATTTCTATTATGTGGATATGACCGCCTTTGAGGAGGGAGATGTGCTGGTAAAACCAAATTCCACGGAGCGTTATACGATCCGGGATACCATGCCCTTAGAGGGCGTTTATTCCACCAACAGAGGGTACGCTGTTTTTAGAAGGATATCTATTATCGATCAGAATGAAGAGTACTGTATTGTGGAAACGGGCACCGATTACGGGATCGCCCTTTACGATAATATTGTTTACGACAGCAGCACGGTAAAAGAAGAGGAAATATTGTACTAATTGGTAAAAGGAGATGTGTCAGTATGGTACAGGAAAACCTGAAGACGGTGAGAGAAAGGATTGAAGCTGCCTGCAGACGAGTCGGGAGAGATCCTGATGAAGTTACACTGATCGCTGTCAGTAAGACGAAACCGGTGGAAATGATGCGGGAAGCTTATGATGCAGGGCAGCGGGATTTCGGAGAAAATAAAGTTCAGGAAATTACCCGGAAATATGAGGAGATGCCTGGCGACGTGCGGTGGCATATGATCGGTCATCTGCAGCGAAATAAGGTGAAGTACATTGTCGGACAGACTGCTCTGATTCATTCGGTGGATTCTTTGCGTCTGGCGGAAACGATCAGTCAGGAAGCTGTCAAAAAGGACGTTACCGTTCCCATTTTGCTGGAAGTAAATGTGGCGGGAGAAGAATCCAAATACGGAGTCGGCTGTGATGAGGCAATGACTCTGGCAAAACAGATTTCCTCTCTTCCCAATATCCGGATAGAAGGACTGATGACAATCGCTCCTTACGTGTCGGATCCGGAAGAAAATCGTCCGGTTTTCCGGAAATTGCGGCAATTAGGTGTTGACATGAAGGGGAAAAACATGAATAATGTTAATGTGAATATCCTGAGTATGGGTATGACCGGAGATTATGAAGTGGCAGTTGAGGAAGGAGCCACCATGGTCCGTGTGGGGACCGGCATTTTCGGCGAGAGGGATTACTCAGTGAAACCATTGGAAAACAGATAGGAGTATAACATGAGCGTATTAGACAAGTTTTTGGATGCCATTCGTTTAAATGACGACTATGATGACGACGACGAGTTCTTCGATGATGAAGATATGGAGGAAGAAGAAGAAAAACCGAAACGTCATTTTTTCAAGAAAAAAGACAAAGATCAGGAGTTGGACGAGCTGGATGATCTGGACGATCCTTTTGAAAAATCCAGAACCGCCAAAAAGACCAAAAACACCGACACCGTCATCAAAGAGGTAAAACCGATCAAGCATCAGAGCAGGACGACAACTTCCAGCAAGGTTACGCCGATGCGCAGAAAGTCAGGAGGCAATACTATGGAGGTCTGCGTGATCAAACCGACTTCTATGGAAGACACCAGAGATATCGCGGATACGCTGATTGCGCACTGTACCGTAGTTTTGAATCTGGAGGGAATCGATGTGGAGGTTGCCCAGAGAATTATCGACTTTTCGTCAGGTTCCTGCTACTCCATCGGCGGCGGACTGCAGAAGATTTCCAGTTATATCTTTATCCTTACACCGGATAATGTGGAGGTTTCCGGAGATATCCAGGAGATCTTAAGCGGCGCCTTCGATCTTCCGCCTATCCGCACCAGTTTCTAAGTATTATGGATAAGGATGAGTTTTTCAGAAAAAGGATTCAGGAACTGTGCTGCAGCGCTTACCAGAGGGATATCGTTACATTTACAGATTTCCTGGATCTGAACGAACTTCATATGATAAATAACCTGGATGTCCGCAGATGGGGCGTCAGCCAAAGATCCTTCGGTGGTTATGAAATGTCAGAGCGTCAGATAACAGCATTTATACCTGATGCTCTTTCTTATGAATGGACTTTTCCCATCGTTTGTTTGAAAATCGAGGCGGCGGACCGTAAATTCAGCCGGCCGCCGGGACATCGGGATTATCTGGGAGCGCTTGTGAATCTTGGAATCGAGAGAAGCATGCTTGGGGATATCCTGACGGAAGAAGGGTGCGCCTATGTCTTTTGCGTACAGCGGATGGAAGAATTTATTTGCCGCGAACTTACCCGTGTGGGGAGAAGCATGGTTTATGTAAAAGCCGTGGATCCTTCTTCGGTGAATGCGGCACGTTCGTATCAGGAGCTGACGGCTACGGTGGCTTCTGCCCGGCTGGACAGCGTCATCGGCGCGGCCTTCGCTACATCCAGAAGCGGTATCACAGGCCTGATCGAAGGCGGACGGGTCTTTGTAAACGGAAAAATGGTAACTTCCAACGGCCATTCCCTGAAGGAGAAAGATATCGTTTCCGTGAGGGGAATGGGGAAATTTCAGTATATGGGCATCCTTTCCCAAACGAAAAAGGGGAGATGCCGGATTTGGATCAATCGTTACAGATGACGGGAGGAAAAAGATGAGACAACAGATGACTGTGGAACGGGAGCATGAATTTTGTTATGAAATTGTCTGGGACGATACCTTTTCCGGGCTGCAGGAAGCGGTATCGTCTCTGTACGATTCCGGAAGAAAGGCCTGCATTGTCACCGATACCTGTATCGCACCGCTCTATCTGGAGAAGGTGCGAAGCAGCCTGCAGCCGGTGTTTGCGCAGGTGACGGATTTTGTTTTTGAAGCAGGAGAAGAAAACAAGACGCTGGATACGGTAAAGAAATTGTATACCAGTCTGATCGAACATCATTTTGAGCGAAAGGATGTACTGGTAGCCCTCGGAGGAGGGGTGACAGGGGATCTGACCGGCTTTGCCGCCGCCACTTATCTGAGAGGGATCGATTTCATTCAGATCCCCACCACGCTGCTGGCGCAGGTGGACAGCAGCATCGGCGGGAAAACGGGTGTGGATTTCGACCGGTTCAAAAACATGGTGGGGGCTTTTCATCAGCCCCGGCTGGTTTATATGGCCATGGAGACACTGCGGACCCTGCCGGATGTACAGTTTGCCAGCGGCATGGGCGAGGTCTTGAAATCCGGTCTGATCCGGGATGAGAACTATTACCGGTGGGTGCTGGAAAACAGAGAAAAGATTGCGGCAAAAGAGGGAGACGTTCTGATTGATATGATTAAAGGAAGCTGCCGGATCAAAAAGGCAGTGGTGGAGAACGACCCTACGGAGCAGGGAGAAAGAGCGGTTTTGAATCTGGGCCATACCATCGGGCATGCAGTGGAAAAGCTGATGGATTTCCAGATGCAGCACGGGCAGTGCGTAGCGCTGGGAACGGTGGCGGCAGCCTGGATTTCCTGGAAAAGAGGACTGATCAGCCGGGAAGATCTCGCATTGATCGAGCAGGGAAACAGGTGGTTCCAGCTGCCGGTGACTGTTGAGGGGCCAAAAGCGCAGGACGTCTTAAAAGCGACAAAATCTGACAAGAAGATGGAGCAGGGCAAGGTCAAGTTTATTCTGCTGGAGCAGATAGGTCATGGGATTATCGACCGGTCGGTATCCGATGAGGAGATACTGTCCGCCATCGATTACATTCTAGGGGCAGGAGATCGAGCATGAAAGAGAAGTATGGGAAAGGACAGCAAAAGGGTGCAGCTTGGTACATCACGGGACTGATTGGCCTGCTGGTACTGATCGCCCTGGATCAATGGACGAAACATCTGGCGGTCCTCCATCTGAAGGATCAGCCGGATATCATCCTGATTCCCGGCGTCTTTCAGCTGCATTATCTGGAAAACAGAGGCGCGGCTTTTGGCATCCTGCAGAACCAGCAGTGGGTGTTTATCCTGCTGTGCGCGGTGTTTTTGATTTTTATCATCTGGTTTTACCTGCGCCTGCCAAAGCAAAGCCATTATCTGCCGCTGGCGGCGCTGGGGGTGGGCATTGCCGCGGGAGCGGTGGGAAATCTGATCGATCGGATTCGCCTGAACTATGTGGTCGATTTCTTTTATGCTTCCTGCATCGACTTCCCCGTTTTTAATGTGGCCGATATTTATGTGACAGTATCGGTATTCCTTCTCGTCTTTTTTATTTTGTTTTATTATAAGGAAGAGGAAGATTTTGCTTTTTTGAAAAAGGATGGAAAACACGATGGAAACATATCATCTTCCGATAAATGAGGAACTTAAGGGAACCCGTCTGGATAAGGCTTTGTCTGATTATCTGGACGGGGTTTCCCGTTCTTATCTGCAAAAACTGATTAAGGAAGGGTACGTGACGGTGAATGACCGTCCGGAAAAAGCCAGTTTTAAACTGAATGTACAGGACAGGGTGATGGTGACGCTTCCCGATGAGGAACCTGTGGATATCCTGCCGGAGGATATCCCTTTGGATATTCTTTACGAGGATCCGGAGCTTCTGGTGGTCAACAAGCCCAAAGGCATGGTGGTGCATCCCTCTGCCGGCCACAGCAGCGGAACGCTGGTCAACGCCCTTTTGTACCACTGTTCGGGACAGCTGTCCGGGATTAACGGCGTACAGCGGCCGGGAATTGTCCATCGGATCGACAAAGATACGACGGGGGCGCTGGTGGTCTGCAAGACAGATCTGGCTCATCAGTCGTTGGCCGCGCAGCTGAAGGAGCATTCCATCACCCGGCGGTACCGGGCCGTCGTTCATCACAATATCAGGGAAGACGAAGGCACGGTGGACGCTCCCATCGGCCGTCATCCGGTGGATCGGAAAAAAATGGCGGTCAATTACCGGAACGGGAAAAGGGCTGTCACTCATTACCGGGTACTGGAACGGTTCGGCGATTACACGTATATCGAGTGCAGGCTGGAAACCGGCAGGACGCATCAGATCCGGGTGCACATGTCCCATATCGGTCATCCGCTGCTGGGGGATGAGATTTACGGGCCGGCAAAATGTCCCTTTCGACTCCAGGGGCAGTGTCTGCACGCCATGGTTTTGGGATTCCTTCATCCGGTCACCGGGGAATATCTGGAGTTTACTGCACCACTTCCGGAGTATTTTGAGCAATTATTACGAAAATTATGAAATATTAGTGTACTTTTCGGTGAAAATAATGTATAATAAGCGATAAGAAAGACATTATTGCAAGAATTTATCAGAGAAGGGAGTGCATTGATATGAAAACCAACACGATCATCACCATCAGCCGGCAGTACGGAAGCGGCGGAAGAGAAATCGGGAAGAAACTGGCGGAAGAGCTGGAGATCCCTTTTTATGATAAAGAATTACTGTCCAGGGCAGCCAAGGACAGCGGTATCTGCGAGGAGCTTTTTGAGAATCATGATGAAAAGCCCACCAACAGTTTCCTGTATTCCCTGGTTATGGACACTTATTCCTTCGGCTACACTTCTTCGTCCTTTACGGATATGCCGATCAATCAGAAGATCTTCCTGGCTCAGTTCAACGCCATCAAGGCGATTGCCAATGAAGGACCCTGCGTGATCGTCGGAAGGTGTGCGGATTATGCGCTGGAGGAGTACAGCAACTGCATCAGCGTGTATATCCACAGCAGTATGAAAAACCGGATCCGCCGGATTGCGCAAAAATACGATCTGACAGATGCCAAAGCCAAGGATCGGATCACCAAGACGGATAAAAAACGAGCCAGCTATTATAACTATTACAGCAATAAAAAATGGGGCGACGCCTCCAGCTACCATATGTGCCTTGACAGCGGACGGTTTGGTATCGACGGATGCATCGCCATGATAAAGAATGCCATCGCACAGCGCGAAAGCAGAGAGTAAACATTCTCTTATTTTCCGGAAGTCCGGGCAGGCCAGCCGGGGATATTGCCGTTGATTACAGCGGCAAACATCCTCTCTCTGACGCCCGGATTTTCTGCGGTCAGCTGCCGGATCAGATTTTTGACGTATTCCCGTTTGGTGTGGCCGTCTGCGGGACAGGCGCTTTTTTCCACGGGAAGCTGATACAGCTTCTGAAAACCGCGGACATCCATTTCATCCACAAACATGAGGGGACGGATCACAGTCAGATCCATACGGTCCAGATAAGTTTTCGGGGAAAAGGAATGAAACCGCCCTTCATAGATCAAAGACATGAGCATGGTTTCAATGATATCATCCTTATGGTGCGCGTAGGCTACTTTATTGCAGCCTGCTTTTTTTATGGCTTCATTCAACGCTCCTTTGCGCATTTTTGCACAGAGGGAGCAGGGGTTGGTTTCTTTTCGCTCATCGAAAATAATTCTGGCGATGTCGGTGTGTACGACAGTATAAGGCACTTCCAGAGTGCGGCAAAGATCCGCGATCCGATCCAGATGAAAGCCTGGGTGTCCCAGGTCAACGGTGATGGCTTCTATGGTAAAGGGGCGGGGATAGAACCGTTTCAGCCCGTGCAGGGCATACAAAAGCGTCAGGCTGTCTTTCCCGCCTGAGATTCCTACGGCGATCTTATCGCCTGTCTCGATCATCTGATATTCATCCACGGCTTTTCGTGTATAGCTGAGAAGCTGCTGCAGTTTCATAATGTGTTCTCCTTTCTGTCCTTTGGGTATTATACTTGAAATTAGCTTAAAAGGAAATGATTTTTTTAGGGAACAATGGCATAAGGAAGGGAAATTATGGTATCATGGATAATAGGATCAGGAATATTATTTATTGACGGAAAAGGTACCGTCAGATAAGGAGGACTATATGAAACTGGTGATACAAAGAGTAAAGGAAGCCAAAGTAACGGTAGAGGGCAAAACCGTGGGAGAAATATACAAGGGACTGTTGGTATTTGTGGGTATCGCACCGGAGGACACGAAAGAGACGGCGGACCGTTATCTAAAAAAGCTGGTTGATCTTCGGATCTTTGAAGACGAAAAGGGAAAAACAAATTTATCCCTGCTGGACGTGGGGGGAGAGCTGCTGCTGGTTTCTCAGTTTACCCTCTATGCCAACTGTAAGAAAGGAAACCGGCCCAGCTTTATCGAGGCCGCTTCCCCGGATCTGGCTGAACCGCTCTATGAGTATATGCTGGAAAAAGCCAAAGAATATGTCGATATGGTGGAAGGCGGCGTCTTTGGCGCGCAGATGCAGGTTTCCCTTGTCAACGACGGTCCCTTTACCATCGTCCTGGATCAGCTGTGATTTTCTAATCCTGTTTTAATGCGGATCGTGTAAGATAAAACCGGAGGTGAGAAGCATGCGGATACTGATCGCGGAGGATGATGGAGATTTAAATAAAATTATGGTAAAGAGACTGACGGCGGAGGGGTATGCGGTGGACGCCTGTTTTGACGGCGAGGAGGCTCTGGCCTATCTGGAGGCGGCGGACTATGACGCGGCCATACTGGATATCATGATGCCGAAGATGGACGGGCTGCAGGTGGTTGCATCGCTGCGCAAAAAGAATAATCTGACGCCGGTCATTTTCCTGACGGCCAGGGACACCGTTGCCGACAGAGTTCTGGGACTGGATATGGGAGCCAACGATTATCTGATCAAACCCTTCTCCTTTGATGAGCTGACGGCCCGGATCCGGGCTATGACACGAACCAGCTCGCAGAATCCCACCAATGTGTACTCCATCGCCGATCTCACGCTGGACACGCAAAGTCACAGAGTATGCCGGGCGGGGAAAGAAATTAAACTGACAGCCAGGGAATTCGCCCTGCTGGAGTATCTTCTGCGAAATAAAGGAAAAGTGCTGTCCAGACAGAAAATTGAGGACAATGTGTGGAATTTCGACTATGACGGCGGCACCAACGTGGTGGATGTTTATATTACTTATCTGAGAAAGAAAATCGACGACGGATATGATTCGAAACTGATCCATACCGTCCGTGGTGTGGGCTATCAGATGAAGGAAAGTATATGAAAAAGAGACAAAGGAAAAGACAAATGTCCATCAAATCAAAACTGACTCTGTGGTTTACGTTCAGTATGATTCTGCTGGCATGCCTTATGTTCGGTTTCCTCGCGCTGGCGTCCAGTTCCGTGACGGTCCGGAATTCCAGAAATGTTCTGCAGCGGGTATTTCATGAAATCGCAGGGGAAGTCAGCTACGATGACGGGGTGCTGGAGCTGGATGATGATTTCAGGACTTATGAAGATAACGTCTATTCCATCCTGGCGGCGGAAGACGGAGGAATCATCACCGGGTATCTGCCGGCGGAGCGTCTGATGCAGATTCCTTTTGAAAACGGACAGGAGAAAAAGGTCAACGCCGGAGGGGAACAGTACTACCTGATGGACCGGAAGCTTTCGTTTTCACCCGATCCCGATCTGTGGCTGCGAAGCGTCATTCCCGTTTCGGGCAGTACCATCAGTCAGGAAGCGCTGCGCACGGCAGCGCTGATCATGCTGCCTGTTCTCATCTTTCTGGCTGCCGGCGGCGGATATCTGCTGGCCAGACGGTCCCTGCGGCCGATACGCAGGATCAGTCAGACGGCGCAGTCTGTGGCGGAAAGCGGAGATCTGAGCCGCAGAATTGAAGTAAAGAACCGGGATGAACTGGGACAGCTGTCGGAAACATTTAATATTATGTTTGAACGGCTGGAAGAAAACTTTAATGCGGAGAAACAGTTTACCTCAGATGCCTCTCATGAACTTCGCACGCCGGTGGCGGTGATTCTGGCTCAGTGCGAGTACGCGCTGGAAAATGCGTCCGGCGAGGAAGAACTGTATGAATGTATCGGATCGATTCAGCGGCAGGGCTATCGGATGTCGAAGCTGATCGAATCGCTGCTGGCTTTCACCAGATTAGAGCAGCGTATTCAGGATGTACAGCTGTATCCGACGGATATCAGCGCCTTGGTGGAATCAGTCTGTGACGAGCAGGCGGAGGTTCCGGAAAACAATATCTCTTTGAGCCGGGAGATCGAACCGGGTATCACTTTGATGGCGGACGCCACTTTGTTTTCCAGGATGATATCCAATCTGATCCGCAACAGCTATCGGTATGGACGGGAGAACGGATATATCCAGGTATCGCTAAGACAAAAGGAGAAAAGCGTCCTTTTTTCTGTGACGGACAACGGAATCGGCATCTCGGCCGAAGACCTGCCTCATATCTGGAACCGTTTTTACCGCGTCGATAAATCCCGTTCACGGGAAAAAGGCGGCCTGGGCCTGGGACTGTCCATGGTGCGTCAGATTGCCAGAATTCATAAGGCGGAAGTGAACGTGGAGAGTGTGGAACATGTGGGAAGCAGGTTTACCGTTTCTTTTCCGGTCCGTGAAGAAAAAAATTAAAAATTAAAGGATATTCTAATTTTATTCTAATAATCGGCAGGTATAATACAATCATAGAAAACAAGAAAAAGAAAATAAATCGAGACAGAAAGGAAGATTATTATGAAGAAAAGAGTATTAATTGCACTGGCGGTATTGGGAACTGTTTTTATCACAGCATGCGGAGGAAACGATAGTTCTGCATCCCCCTCTCAGGATGACGGAGCAGCAGTTGTTACCCCCACGGTGACACAGGAAGCCACACCCGCTGTGACGGAAGAAGTAAAAGAAGAAGTGACTGCCACACCCACGGCGGAAACCACCGCAGCTCCTGCGGCAGATAATGGGGTATCCCAGGCGCAGAACAATACATCCGGAGATGATATCGGGGAAGCAAAAGCCAGAGAAATTGCGCTGGAGCACGCAGGACTGGCTGAAGCAGATGTAACCTTCGTAAAAGTAAGACTGGATCGGGACGATGGACGTCTGGATTACGATGTTGATTTCTACAGCGGAAATACGGAATACGATTACGAGATTGATGCCGCCACCGGTGAGATCGTAAGCTTTGATTCCGAGATCGATGATTTTGATATTCCGGCCCAGACACAGCAGTCCGGAACCGTGATCAGCCTGGAGCAGGCTAAAGAGGCGGCTCTGAAAGCGGCAGGACTGGATGCAGCTAATGTGAAGTGGATTGGTGAGGAATTCGACAGGGATGACGGAAGAAGCGTCTACGAACTGGAATGCGTCAGCGGCGAGACAGAATACGATTTTGAAATTAACGCAGCCGACGGAACGGTAATGGAGCAGGGCAGAGAATCCATTTATGATGACTGAGGATAACATGTTTTAAGGGAGCTTTAAGCTCCCTTTATTTTTTCTCCCGTAACGTCACGGCTTTCGCAGCCCTGCGGCGTCTGTCATCATCAATGGCCGCATAATGCTTTCTGGTAGTGTTGACGTCTTTGTGCCCCAGCACATCCGCTACCAGATAGATATCGCCGGTTTCCCGGTACAGAGAAGTACCGTAGGTGCTGCGAAGCTTATGGGGAGTGATTTTTTTCGTGCTGGTGACGGCGCTGGTATACTTTCTGACCATGTTTTCCACCGCCTGGATGCCCATCCGTTTGCGCTGGGTGGAATAGAAGAGAGCGTGTTCATGGCCGGCCACGGGAGTGATTCCCTCCCGCACCGGGAGATACTTTTTCAATGCCTGTTCCACCTCCGGACCGAAATAGACGATCATTTCATTTCCGCCCTTTCGGGTTACCTTGATCCCGTTATTTTTGAAATCCACGTCCTCGATATCCAGCCCCACACATTCGGAAACACGAACACCTGTTCCCAGTAGGAGAGTGACGATAGCGATGTCCCGTTCCTTTGTCTTTTTAAAGTATCGTTTCCGCTGTCCGGTGAGTGTGTCGCCGCAGTGATCCATGTAATCCAGCAGCAGAGCTACCTCGTCGCTGTCAAGGCGGACGATGGATTTTTCATGGATTTTCGGCATATCAATCAGCACAGTGGGGTTGGTACGAATCATTTCATGTTTGAAGTAATAGGCGTAAAAGCTTCTCAGAGCCGATATTTTGCGTTTTAATCCCTGTTCGCCGTTGGTAGTAAGATTTCCCTCAGGATCTTTGTAAACCTTCAGATATTCCATATATTCCTCGATATCCAAAGCGGTGATCTGATCCAGCACATCGACGGTCAGATCCTGCAGGGAACGATTCTTAAAAGCAGGATTTTCCTCCGCAAGGAACTGAAAAAAAACACGGATATCATAAGCATAGGAAATCCGTGTTTTCGTCGTGGTAGTTCCGTCGATGGAGCGAAAATAATCCCTGGCAAAAGGCGGAAGGCTTTTCAGAACATCCCGAAGCTTCAGGGTATTGTCGATATCGGTTTTTGTACGGTAAGTAATACGTTTTTCGGCCATGTGCGTGTGTCCCTTCTTTTTTATACAGATCTTTTTAATAAACTCGCATTTGTCGTATAGATTGATTATAGCAGAAGACAGGAAAATCTGTCAAGACTTCTGCTTTTTCTTCAGGCTGTAATCTGCCATAATGACAATCAGGATAATGATTCCTTTGATGATACTCTGCCAGTTATAATTGATGCTCCAGAAATTCAGCACGTTATTGATAATACCGACGATCATGGCGCCGATCAGAGTTCCGGTGATGGTTCCCGTTCCGCCTGCCAGGGAGGTTCCGCCGATCACCACTGCGGTGATGACGTCAAATTCGCTGGAGGAACCGGAATCCGGCAGTCCGGAGTTCATCCTTGCCATAAAAACAACGCCTGCCGCCGCAGTGAAATTCTGAATTTTATTCAGCACTTCCAACTTTACTTTCCAGATCTGCGATGAAATCTGCTGCGTTTTCACTGTTTACGACTTCCTGACCGGAATCGATGACTGCGTCTACTTCTTCACCGTTCATGATCTTGATGGCGGTTTCAATTCCCAGAACACCCATCTCATAAGGATGCTGAGCGGTTGTTCCCAGAACTTCGCCGGCTTCTACTTTTTCCGCTACAGGAAGAGTTCCGTCAAAGCCGTATACCAGAGTATCTTTTCCAGCGGCTTCCACTGCGTTGCAGGCTCCTGTTGCCATGGAGTCGGCTGTGGTGATGATCAGATCCACATCGTCATATTTCTGCAGCAGGTTTTCGCTGACGCTCATACCTTTTTCCTCTGTGGAGTCAGCAGCCTGTACTTCCAGAACCTCTACACCTTTTTCCTCCAGACCGGCTACCACGCCCGCTTCTCTGGCGTCATGGGTAGCGTCGCCGAGACGGCCTCGCAGTACGATGGCTTTGGCACCTTCGCCAACCTGCTCGCCTGCCCACAGAGCGCCTTCTTTGGCAGCGGCTTCATTACCGGTTCCGATGAAGCACACCTTGTCTTCCAAAGAAGAATCGGTATCCACAGCGATGACTTTGATGCCGGCTTTTACAGCGTTTTCCAGCGCCGGAAGTACGGTCTCATCATTGGACGGTGCGATACAGAGCACATCTACGCCCGCTGCGATCAGTGTTTCAATGTTTTCTACCTGTTTTGCTACATCACTTTCTGCATTTGGAGCGATGAAGGTCAGCTCTACTCCGTTTTCTTCGGCAGCTGCCTCAGCGCCTGCTTTTACCAGAATCCAGTACTGGTCGGCCAAAGATTTTACGACAAATCCTACTTTAATCCCATCTGCGCTTTTGCCTTCTTCTGCTGATGCGTCTTCTCCAGAAGTATTTTCCGCTGTTGCTGCATCAGAGGATGCCTCTTCCTTTCCTCCGCCTCCGCATCCCATCAGAACAGAAGCGAAAAGAGTTGCTGCACATAACATACTTATAATTTTCTTCATACCTTAACCTCCCGTATGTATTCGATTTCTCGGTGGTATCGCGATCACCATTAATAAAATATCATTTGTATTTATTTTTGAACACTCAAATTTTTTTCCTAAAGTGGATTTTTTTTACTTGTTTTGGAAAAGTTTACAAGAATCAGGGGATATTCGTTCGTTTTCTTGACATAATAACGATAAAAAAGGAAGAAAGAAAAATATGTCATGTGTATAATGACGGTCTTAAATCGATGACGGAAAAGCGTTACTTGACCGCCGTGATGGGAAAAGCGTATAATTGAAAAGATAACAATTCGGGAGGGAAAGAGTATGATTGGAACGATTGTAAATACCGGCACGATTCTGGCAGGCAGTCTGTTGGGCAGCGCCTTAAAAAAGGGAATCAACGAAAAATATCAGGAAGCCTTGTATACGGCCATGGGGCTGGCGGCCACCGGGCTTGGCATCAATGCGGTGGTGTCGAATATGTCCGGCAGCCAGTATCCTGTTCTGTTTATCGTCAGTCTGGCGCTGGGCAGCCTGTTGGGAACGATTCTGAACATTGACGGGAAATTTCAGGGCTTGATGGGACGATTGGGGAAATCAGAGCTGGGCAAGGGACTTTCCACAGGAATCCTGTTGTACTGCATCGGCAGCCTTTCCATCTTAGGGCCGATGCAGAGCGCTCTCTACGGAGATCATACGTATCTGTTTACCAATGCAACTTTGGATTTTGTCACATCCACCGTGCTCGCCTCCACTTACGGGATCGGCATGGCGCTGGCGGCGCCGGTGCTTTTTTGCTGGCAGGGGGCGATCTATCTGGGAGCTACTTACCTGCAGAGTTTTCTCACAGATTCCCTGATGGCGGAAATCACCATCGTGGGCGGATTCCTGATTGCGGCGTCGGGACTTTCCATCCTGAATCTGAAGGACTGCAAGACGCTGAATATGCTGCCGGCTCTGGTGGTTCCCGTTTTGTTTTTTTTGATTCTCAAAGTGGTTTCCGGTATTTAAAGCAAAAAGGGCCATATGTTTACATAAATGAATTATGTAAACATATGGCCCTTCTGCTGCTATTTATGTTCGGTGGAATAATAGGGAATGCAGATATGACTTCCCTGAGTCAGAGTATTTCCTTTCAGATGATTGATATCTTTTACTTCTGCAATATATTCGCCGATATTGGCATATTCCTCTGAAATGTTCTCCTTTGCAATACTCCAGAGACTGTCTCCCGTTTCCACATAATAACTTTTGTAATATTTGTAGGTTATTCTGTTGAGATCGCTCTCTGCATCGATTTTCCGGGCGCTGTTCTGAACGGCAAAGCCGGTGCAGAGCAGAAAGCAGATAAACATGGTTAATAACTGTAATCGTCTTCGGTTTCTTGTGTTCCTTCTCCTTTTCATCATCGTTACCTCCCATACAAAGAAAACACCACATCTGTGTTTCATCTTTTTATGATACAGACATCCCAGTGAAATCGCTTAGTGTTTCCGACACTCGAAGCGCTGGAATGTCTGCAATGAGGAACAGACGTTCGCGAACATCTGTTCTGTGATGATTATTATACAGCCGAACACATGTTTTGTCAACAGATTTATCGAACAAATGTTTATTTATAAAATTCCGGTTTTTCCGGGAAGCGGATTTCCCTGGCGGTTCCCCCTTCTTCACGGCACTGCCCCAGTACATAGGCGGTCAGACAAGCGGCGTAGCCGTCCCAGGAAGAGGCGCCGGTCAGCTTTTCTCCCTTTCGCACACGATCCACCCAGTCCTGCATTTCGATATTATACGCTTCGATAAAGCGGTTCTGCCAGTCCGGCATGATGGCCGTCGTTCTGGTGCAGTCTGTTTTGGTGATGACCGTGGGCGGATCTGGAAGGCGGATGGTTCCAAGATCACCCACCACTTCGCACTGAATATCATATCCGTATCCGGAACTCTGGCTGATCTCCACATCGATGCAGATCCCTTTTTTTGTGCGCAGCATCATGATCTGGGGATCCTGCAGACCTTCGCCTGCGGAGATACGGCTTTGCCGGGGAAGCACCACCTGGCCGGAAACGTATTCGTCATCCAGCAGCCAGCGGAAAATATCGATCTCGTGTACGCCGGAGTTTTTGATGGACATTTCCGAGGTCATGGTCGCAGCGTGATTCATGTTGCGGTGGCAGGCGTGTACGATCAGAGGAAGGCCGATTTTTCCGTCTTCAATGGCCTGTTTCATCTCCACATATCCGGGATCATACCGGCGCATGAAGCCCACCTGCACGATCCGTTTACCGAATTTTTGCTCTTCTGCCAGAATGGTTTCACATTCTGATACTTCTGTGGCCAGGGGCTTTTCACAGAATACGTATTTTCCGGCCCGGATGGCGGCCAGTACGTACTGAGCGTGTGCCGGATCCCAGGTAGTTACCATGACGGCCTGCACCTCGGGACTGTTGATCAGTTCTTCTCCGTCTGCGTAAAACTTTGCGTTATACTGCTGTGCCACTTTCCGCCCGATTTCTTCGTTCATTTCGGAAACTGCCGCCACCTTGCATCCGGTGATCCGTTCTGTCAGCCGTTTCACATGATCCCGTCCGATGGCACCAAGACCAACAACTCCAATTTGTAATTCCATAACGTTTCCCTCCTGTTCTTGCTATATTCTGACTTTTTGAAACGCTTACAGCATATCACTGTAAACTTTTCTTCGTCCATATGTGATGTTTTACAACAATATTCTGCTATTTTTGTTGCACTTGTATTTTTTTCTGTTTTTATGACGGAACAGACGCGGCAGGGAGATGTGGGGAAAAGGATATTTTGTCTTTTTCTGAACAGAAAAAATTTTTCAAACAGGCAGTGTTCTTGACAGAAAAAAATTTTCCGGTAAACTGGAAGCAAGTTGGATATGGGTATCGGTTTACCGGAACAGGAGGTGTTCTTATGCAGATTCATATTGCCCGGGACAGCGGACGAAAAAAAATGGAAACAGGCAGTCCACGTCTTCTGTATGTCTGTAAGCTGGACGGTACGGAACTGATGTATCCGCGCAGCGCGCATACCCATTCCGGTCTGGTGGAATTTGTGTATGTGATAAGCGGTCAGGGAGAGTATGAAATTGACAATGTACGGTACCCGGTGAGAGCCGGTGATCTGGTGATTTACAACAGCGATACCGTCCACTGTGAATTTGTGAATCATAATATGCTGCCGATACTGTGCTGTGCTGCGGAGGGAATTCTGCTCCCCGGACAAAAGCCGGACTGTATGATAGAAAACGGTGTCAGTCCGGTCTTTCATCTGGATGAAAAAAGCTATATGTTCCGCCAGCTTATGCAGATGATTTTTGATGAGGCGCTCCGTGGAAACCGATATTCTCATATGGTTTGTCAGTCACTTTTTGAATCCCTCTTCTATCTCACCCTCGATGTGATCCGTCAGGGAAATGAAAAGTCCGCTGTATGGGGCAGGCCGGAGAACAGCCTCGGGTATCAGATCCACCGGTATGTGGATTCCCAGCCGGTTACGGCTCTTAGTGTTTCGCTGGTGGCTGGATATTTTGGCATCAGCGAATCTTATCTGGCCCGTGTTTTCAAAAGAACCTTCGGCTATTCCCTTACCAGTTATTTCATCGAGAGGAAAATCGGAGAAGCGCAGACGCTTCTGATGACGACGGATCTTTCCACAGCGGAAATATCCCGGCGAATCGGGTACAAAAGTCCCAGCTATTTCACAAAGGCCTTTGTGCATAGAGTGGGGCTGCCTCCTCTGCGATATCGGAAGCTGTATAAAAAAGATGGCAAATCCTGAATCTGCATCGAACAGATATTTCGAATATATGTTTGCATTATCTGCCAAACTGTGATAAAATCAAATAAAAATGTCGGCGGCGGAATGTTGCTCAGCCTGAAAAACTCATGTTGGAGGTATGATGATGACCTACGGGAAAATCAGCAGGAAACAGCAGGAAATCCTGGATTATATAAAAAACGAAATTCTGACGAAAGGATATCCTCCTGCCGTCAGGGAAATCTGCGAAGCAGTTCAGCTGAAATCCACATCATCCGTTCACGCCCATCTTGCATCCCTGGAAAGAAACGGATATATCAGACGAGATTCCACAAAGCCGCGGGCGATTGAAATTTTGGATGATAATTTTAATGCGGCGCGCAGCGAGATGGTCAGCGTTCCCATCGTGGGACGGGTAGCTGCCGGCGAGCCGATTCTTGCGGAGGAAAATATCGAATCCTATTTTCCCATTCCAGCAGAACGGATGCCCCGCTCCGATGCCTTCATCCTGGAAGTACACGGGGAAAGTATGATCAATGCCGGTATTCTGGATGGCGACTATGTTCTGGTGCAAAGTCAGAATACGGCGGAAAACGGCAATATGGTGGTTGCACTGCTGGATGATTCCGCTACGGTCAAGACGTTTTATAAAGAAGACGGCCATTTCCGGCTGCAGCCGGAAAATGATACCATGGAGCCCATTATCGTGGGGGATGAACTCAAAATTCTGGGAAAAGTGATTGGCGTTATGCGTTTTATGAATTGATTTTGCAGAAAATTAAAAAAACCGGCGGAAGCAAAGAAAAATCCTTTGCTTTCGCCGGTTTTTTTGTCCGAATTCATTCAGCTTTATCCAGGTCCGTGATACTCAAAGACTGTCCGTCTCTCCAGATCCGTTCCAGATCGTAGAACAGACGGTTTTCCTCGTCGAAGATATGGATCACAAGATCGCCGTAGTCCATCAGGATCCAGTTGGCGTTCTGATACCCTTCGATCTGACGGGGTTCATATCCGGCGCGTCCCAAAATTTCTTCGGCATTGTCAGCCATGGCCTGAACCTGATTGCGGTTGGTTCCGCTGGCTATGATAAAGTAGTCGGCGAGAATGGAAACCTTTTCGATATCGATTACCTTGATATCCACCGCCTTTTTGTCTTCCAGCGCTTTGCACGCCAGCCGGGCCATTTCTTTTCCTCTGTTCATATGATTCTCCTCTTTATTTTTGATTGTGAAGGTTACAGTAATAGGCAAAAGCACTTTCTGTTATCAGGTCGATTTCCCTGTTTCCCCTTCGCAGATACTGCAGGGTATCCGACAGGATCATATACATGGCTTCATCGAGATCCTCAAAAGCTGTTTTCCTCACCAGATCCAGGCGCGGGGCTTTCGTCCGGCCCGGTTCGATATAATCAGCGATGTAAATGATCTTTTCCAGATCCGTCATAGCTTTTTTTCCGGTGGTATGGCAGGTGATGGCATTTAAGATTTCGGGATCCTGTACATCGTATTTTCGTCTGGCAACCCAGGCGCCCAGTTTTGCATGAAGGATAAAGGGGTGACGCATTTCATAATCGGTCATATCAATATGATTTTTTGCGCACAGCCGTAACTTTTTGGAATCCGGGATGCACTTTGCACAGTCATGGAGCAGGCCGGCCGTCTGACACTGCTCCAGGTCACAGTCGTGAGCCATGCCGAGACAGGCTGCCGTATACATGACGCCTCTGGTGTGCACCATACGATGATGATCCAGATATTTTTTCAGTTTCTTTTCCATTTTTCTTAAATCGTAATTGGAATTTGCCATATAACCCCTCTTATCTGAAAGCTTCTGCTGATTTACTGGTAAATATGATTTTTGCGAATGTAGTTTGCCACCCCGTCCGGGACGTAATAACGGATTGTTCTGTTTTCATTGATCCATGCGCGCAGCATCTGGGATGAAATATCGATATTCAGGCTGTCCAGCTTCAGGAATGTGCCGTTGTATTTGACAGATAAACGATGCATTTCACGGTCCAGACTTTCCTCTTCTGTATGATCGCGTGTCGCGACCACAATCCTGGCAGCCTGGCAGATGCGTGCAGGCTCCATCCAGGTTTCAAAATTATATAAAGAATCTGCCCCGATGATAAAGTAGTAATCCGCGTCTTTTCTCTCCTGCTGCATCCGTTCCAAAGTGCGATAGGTGTAGGTGTACCCGTCTTCGTTCATTTCGATCAGGGAAAGCTCAAAATGTTCGTTTCCGCTGATGGCACGACGCACCATTTCCACCCTTTCTTCATCGGTTGCACGACCGCGGCGGTTTTTTTTATGGGGAGGATTTCCTGCAGGCATGAAAAGCACCTTATCCAGATGAAACTGTTCATAGGCCGTTTCACCGAGGATCAGGTGTCCGATATGGATCGGATCGAAGGTCCCTCCCATAATCCCGATTCTTGCTCTGTTTTTTTCACTCACCCTTTTTTCACCTGCGGCAATTCGATTTTTTTCCGGTTTCCCTTTCCTTCCCGGTAAAGAACGATTTTCTTTCCGATCACCTGAACCACCTGGGATTTCGTCCGGTCCGCCAGCACATCGGCCAGAGCGCGCGGATCGTCCATACAGTTTTTCAGAACGCTGATTTTGATCAGTTCCCGGGCTTCCAGCGCTTCGTCCACGGAAGCGGTAAATTCCGGTGTCAGACTGGATTTACCGATCTGTAAAATGGGTTCCTGCGTCATGGCCAGGCTTTTTAAATAGGCTCTTTGTTTACTTGTCATAAGAATCTCCCCTGCTTTAATGATAATAATCAAACTCCAGTCCATACATCCTTACGGTATCGCCCTCTTCGATGCCGGCCTTTTCCAGATCGTCCAGGATACCGGTATCTTTTAAAAATTTCTGGAAGAAGGCAAAGCCTTTTTCGGAATCCAGGTTGGTATAGCCCAGCATTTTTTCGATTCTGGGACCTTCCACGATAAAGATATGCTCGTCCTCTTCGGAGCGCTCTACTGTGTAAGGAAGATTTTCACGGATCAACACATCTTCCGGGAAAAATTCCTGTTGGAAGGTGGTGGGCTTATCCTCCATGGAGTCCAGCATCTTCTGCACATGATAGAAAAGCTCCTTCACGCCTTTTCCGCTGACGGCGCTGATGGGAAATACGGGGATCCCCTGCGGTTCAAACTCATCCTTCAGCCGCTGCAGCGGATTATCTTCCGTGTAGATAGCATCCGTCTTGTTGGCAGCGATTACCTGGGGACGGGATGCGATTTTGGGATTGTATGCTTTTAGCTCTTCGTTGATTTTATAAAAGTCCTCGATGGGATCCCGGCCTTCCGTGGAGGCGGCGTCCAGGACATGGATCATGACTTTGGTTCGTTCGATATGACGCAGAAATTCATGACCCAGACCTACGCCCTGGGAGGCGCCTTCGATCAGTCCGGGAATGTCGGCAATGACAAATCCGCGGCAGCCTTCCAGATCCACCACACCCAGATTGGGATGGATGGTGGTAAAATGGTAATTGGCGATTTTGGGATCCGCGTTGGTCACCCGGGAAAGCAGGGTGGATTTTCCCACGTTGGGGAAGCCGACCAGTCCCACGTCGGCGATCACTTTCAGTTCCAGGAGAACTTCCAGTTCCTGAGCCGGCTGTCCGGGCTGGGCATATTTGGGAACCTGCATGGTGGCGGTGGCATAGTGCATATTGCCGTTGCCCCCTCTTCCGCCTCTTAAGATCACCTGACGCCGGTTCTCCCCGGACATATCAGCGATTACTTTCCGGCTCTGGGCATCCATGATCACCGTCCCTTCCGGAACCTTCAGCACCAGATCGGCGCCGTTCTTTCCGTGGCATCTGCGTTTTTTGCCGTCTTCTCCGTTTTCCGCAGAAAATTTCCGCCTGTGCCGGTAATCGGTCAGTGTATTCAGTCCTTCATCCACCTGGAAAATCACATCGCCGCCCTTTCCGCCGTCCCCGCCGTCGGGGCCGCCGTTGGGCACGTAGAGTTCCCGGCGGAAACTGACATGGCCGTCGCCGCCTTTTCCGGAACGAATGATAATTTTAGCTCTGTCCGCAAACATAACTTACCTCTGCTCTCTCTTATTATGATGATAAAAGGCTTCAAACCGATGTGATTTGAAGCCTTCCAATCTACTCTGATACCGGAACGATAGAAACCTGTTTCTTATCTCTTCCTTTTCTCTGGAATCTGACAATACCGTCTGCCAGTGCAAACAGCGTGTCATCTTTGCCGCGTCCAACATTCACACCCGGATGAATCTTGGTTCCACGCTGTCTGTAAAGGATGTTTCCAGCTTTTACAAACTGTCCGTCCGCTCTTTTAGCGCCCAGACGCTTTGACTCGGAATCTCTGCCGTTCTTGGTAGAACCAACACCTTTTTTATGTGCAAATAACTGAAGGTTCATATTTAACATGTTCTTACACCTCCTTGGTTGTTATCTCTAAAAATTTGTGTCCGTAATTTTCCTCAATCATTTTCAGACCCAGCATCAGGGAATCCATCAGAAGCTCTGACTTTTCACTGACCTCGCCGGTAAAATGAAGAGAAAGATATCCATCGCCTTCTTCTCCGGAAAAATCATCTTCCGTAAAAGTTTCGATGGAATTGACGGTATTGATCAGCAGTGCGGATACGGCGGCACAGACAATATCATTGCCTTCTTCCCCATATCCGGCATGACCGCTGGATTCAAAACCTGCATAATCACCATGTTTTTTGAAAACTGTGATATTAACCATTGATCTTTTCGATTTTTACTTTTGTGAACTGCTGTCTGTGACCGTTCTTGTTGTGATACCCAGTTTTTCTTTTAAACTTGTAGATGACAACTTTTTTTGCTTTTCCATGTTCCATAACGGAAGCAGTTACACTGGCGTTGGCAACGTCTGCGCCAACCTTCAGTCCGTCGTTGCTTACTGCAAGCACATTATCAAATGTAACAGTCTCTCCAGCTTCTGCTCCAAGTTTTTCAACTTTAATGATATCGCCTTCGGCTACTTTGTACTGTTTACCACCTGTTGCAATAATTGCGTACATATGGCACCTCCTATTATCATTACTCGCCAGATATGGTGGCCCTTCTTCCGGGACGCTTCAACCTCTCTGTGCGGCATACTCAATGATAATACCATGTCAACCTGTATCCGTCAAGTTTTTCCGGCAAAGAATTACATTTTTCTTAGCAGGGAATTTTTTTGGAACAGGCGATGGCCAGCGCGCCGGGACCGATATGACAGGCTACGCTTAAGGAAAGCGCGTTGACGACGATCTTACCAAAATCGGGAAACGTATCGGCAATTTCCTGGGCAAACATCCTGGCATTGGCTTCTCCCGCCGTGTGAGCCACAAACAGATGGATCTCTTTGCGTTTTGCGGCATCGTTAAAGCGGGTTTGCAAATCCTTTTCCATGGCTTCCAGCATGGTCCTTCTGGCCTGTTTAGGTCCGCGTACTTTAGCGTAAGCGTCCAGACGGCCGCCCTGGATCTGCAGCACCGGCTTGACGTTCAGTACGGTGCCGATCATGGCGGCGGCCGGGGTGATTCTTCCGCCCTTTTTCAGATATTTCAGCGTGTCTACCATGATATAGATGCTGGATTCCAGCTTTTCCCGCTCCAGAATTTCCTGAATTTCTTTTCCGGTTTTTCCTGCCTGGATCAGTTCCAGGGCGTCCATTACTGATTGGCGCTGGGTGACGGAGATGCGCTGGTTGTTTACCACACGCACGCGCCCGTTGAATTCTCTGGCCAGCATCATGGCTGTCTCGCAGGAATTACTCAGGCCGCTGGACATGGGGATATGCACCACTTCATCGTAGTTTTTCAGAAGCTTTTCCCACAGTTCGATCACATCGGCAGGGGAAGGCTGGGAGGTGGATACGTCCGCCCCTTCCTCCAGACGGCGGTAGAACTCATCCTGGGTTAAATCGATATCTTCAAAATGCAGTACGTTGTTGACGAAAAAAGGCATGGGCAGCACCTGAATACCCAGCTCCTTTGCTTCCTGCTGTGAAATTCCGCTGTTGCTGTCCGTTACTACTGCAATATTACTCATTCTCACAGACCTCCTTGCCATGTTTCAATTCTCTTATCTGTTCTGAGAGTGACTTTCGCATTTTTTTACGAGTGACTTCGGTTATCTGAAGCCGGGTCATATCGACGACCGTGGCACGTACAGGGTCTTTTCGCAGAAAGGATGCCAGTACATGCAGCAGTTCATCGCGGTGATCCGGATGATCCATGTTGATAAAGTCAATGAGTATAATACCATATAAATTCCGCAGACGCAATTGCCGTGCAATCTCGCGGGCAGCCTCCAGATTGATTTTCCGGGCGGCTTCTGAAGCTTTCTTGCGGGTGGTGAACTTTCCGCTGTTGACATCCACTGCCACGAAGGCTTCCGTCTGCTGTATCACCAGAAAACCGCCGCTTTTGAGCCATACCTTTTCCCGTGTGGCTTCCGTAAGAGCGTGTTCCAGGGAGTACAGTTTGCCAAGGGGCAGTAAGCTGTCTTGATAGAAATGGATTTTTTCAAAAGCCTGCGGCCGGTATTCCTGACAGTATTCCCTGAGCGTATTAAAGATATCCGGAAGATCGGTCACCACATTTTGGAGGGAATCTTCCCTGGCATCCTGCAAAGCGCGCAGGTAAAAAGGAGGCGCCTGCTCCAGCAGGGAATAACAGGTGCGGTTTTTCCCTTTCTTTGCGATGGATTCCATCCGCTGATACAGAAGATCCAGTTCCTCAAGAATTTCTTTTTTTTCGGCAAATGCCGCATTGGTACGGATGATAACGCCGCAGTCTTCTCTCATCAGGGGAGATACCCAGTTTTTCAGTTTTTTTCTATCCTCCGGTTCCAGTTTGGCGGATATGCCAAGTCCGGGCTTTTCCGTGGTAACCACCATATATTTTCCGGAAAGGTTCAGGTTGGTGGTCACCTTTGGCGCTTTCGTTTTCAGCGCCTCCTGACACACCTGCACCACCAGTTCATCGCCGGGCCGAAGTCCCGGCTTTCCCTTCCTCTCTGCCAACGGATAGTAACAGGAGAGGTGAGGAGCGATATTGATAAAGGCGCCGCCGATTTCAGGCAGCACCCTGTCGACCATACCGATATAAATATTTCCCAGAAGGGAAGGAGAAGAGACGGGATGCAGCTGCAGCTCCATGATCCTCTCCTCTTCCAGTACTGCCATGATCAGGCAGTCGCTTTGATACAGCGTCATCTGTGTTATGACAATTTTCTTATTCAATGATTTTCCCCAGACTTTCCAGTGTTACCAGTTTCCGGTTCTCTTCTGTTCCCACATCGGCGTAAATCTCCTGCCTGTGAATCTTCCAGGCGAAGGGGCGGATCTCTTCTCCCATATAGCGGTAAAAAGCTTCCATCACCAGATCAGGCTTCAGGTTTCTGGCGCTGCCGCTGGCAAGCTGCAGAAACAATCGCTGATTTTCCACCTCAAACCGGTAAATCATGGGGCGGATATCCGTTTCTTCCATACTGCGTTTCGTTTTTTTCAGCATCATCACTGACGGCTGTGCCATAAAGGCAGAAACGGCGGCTTTCCAGTCCTGTGCCGGCTCCATGCCGGGAGCAAAATCCACATAGTAATCGGCGGCTGCCACCAAGGACATGCCTTTGTTTTTCTTATCATCGGGTATTTCCCTGACGCTTAAGACACGGACTCCTTCCACCATCACACTGTTGAAACGGCGGCCCATTTCGGCCGTGGACAAAGGTGTGTTGATTTCCAGATCAAAGTACTCGCCGCTGCTGGTCATTCCCACGCCAAGGGGGTAGGCAAAGGACATGATCATATGAGGGCTGAAGCCTTCCGAATAAGCCACGTCAATACCGGCTCTGCGGATGGCTTTCTGGAAAAACCGCATCATGTCCAGATGCCCGATATATTTCATGGGGCCAGTCTTTTCAAATTTAACTCTTACTTTCAATGCAGACACCTCCTCCCAGAGACGATGCGCCGCAGCCGGAACACTGTACGCGGCAGTTGGGTGTCACTTCGCCGGTCATGGAACGCTCCCACTCCTTCCAGAGAAAGGATTTTGCAACCTGTACATCGATGAAATCCCAGGGGAAGAGTTCCGCTTTTTCCCGTTTGCGAAGAGTATAGAAATCAGGATCGATCCCGGTCTGTGCAAAAGCTTCTTTCCAGTATTCATAGTTGAAATACTCGCTCCAGGCGTCAAAGACGGCGCCTTTTTCATAGGCGGCTAAAAGGACGTCGGCCACTTTCCTGTCTCCCCGGGCCAGGACGCCCTCCAGTATCGTCACATCGGCTTCATGCCAGCTGTAGCGGATACTCTTTTTGTTCAGCTGTTCTTTGATCTCATCGCGCACCACTGCTGCCCGGGACAGATACTCCTCTTCCGGGCACATGGACGCCCACTGGAAAGGTGTAAAAGGTTTCGGGACGAAGAAAGAGGTGCTGACGGTGATCTGGCATTTCCCTTTTCTCTGATCCTTTGGTATCTCGTAGTATTTGCGGGCTGCCTGCTCCGCCAGACGGGCGATGGCTCTTTGGTCTTCTTCCGTCTCCGTGGGCAGTCCCAGCATGAAATACAGTTTCACTTTGCTCCAGCCCCCGGCAAAAGCCTGAGCGGCTCCTTCCAGTATATCCTCCTCGGTCAGACCTTTGTTTATCACATTTCTCAGTCTCTGGGTTCCGGCCTCTGGAGCGAAGGTCAGAGAACTTTTTTTCACGTCCTGTACCTTGCTCATCACATCCAGAGAAAAAGCGTCGATGCGAAGAGAAGGCAGGGAGATGTTGACGCCGTTTTTTTTGCACTCTTCTATCAGAAAATCCAGCAGTTCCGGAAGGTGGGAATAATCGCTGGAACTTAAGGAACTTAAAGAAATTTCCTCGTGTCCCGTGTTCTGAATCAGATCTTTTGCCAGTTCTTTTAAGTAATCCACATCCCGTTCCCTTACCGGACGGTAAATCATCCCGGCCTGGCAGAAACGGCAGCCGCGGATACATCCCCTTTGAATTTCCAGCACCGCCCGGTTCTGTGTGGCCCGGATAAAAGGTACTACCGGTTTGCGGGGATACCAGGTGTGGGAAAGATCCATTACCACCTGCCGCGCGATCTTCTTTGGGATACCCTCCACGAGGGGATCAAAAGATTCCAGCGTGCCGTCTTCATGATAGATTGGCTGATAAAGCTGCGGTACGTAGATGCCGGGAATGCGGGCAGCTTTTTCCAGAAATTCCCTCCGGCTGCATCCGGCGCTTTTGCATTCTTTATAAAGATCCATCAGTTCATAGTAGACCGTCTCTCCTTCCCCGATATAAAACAGATCGAAGAAGGGAGCCAAGGGCTCCGGGTTGGAGACACAGGGGCCGCCGCCGATTACCAGGGGATCCTCCCAGGTCCGGTCTTCTGAGCGCAGGGGGATCTTTGACAGATCCAGGATCTGCAGGATATTGGTATAACACATTTCATACTGGATGGTTATGCCAAGAAAATCAAATTTTCGGATTTCATCCTGGGATTCCAGAGCAAAAAGCGGGATGTTTCGCCGGCGCAGGATCTGATCCAGATCCGGCCAGGGGGAATATACCCGCTCGCACCAGATATCGTCCCGCTGGTTAAACATATCATACAAAATCTGTATGCCAAGATGAGACATACCGATCTCATAAACGTCAGGAAAACACATGGCGAAGCGGATGTCCACTTTTTCGGGATCTTTCATCACCGAGTTTACTTCCCCGCCGATATAACGGGCCGGGTTTTCGATACTGAGAAGTATCTCATCGCTTAATGCAAGTTTTCTCATAAAAGCCTCTCTTTTCTCAATCGTTATCCATTATATGTTATCTTTTTCCGTTAATCAACCGCTATGATTTCATCAAACCACCGCTTCAATAATCCGCTTCCCTTCCACCTCAATTTCCCGGACACCGGTTTCCTTTTTCCGGTTGAAATTGAAGCTGAGCAGATAACCGGTCTGCAGTCCATAGTCTTTCAGGTATTCGGCAAGCTGCCGCTCTCCCCGCATATGATACTCGTTTCCCCTCCAGATCTTTGTCTCAATCACAAACTGCTGTCCGCGGTAATCCACAATAATATCCGTCCTTCCAAGGCTCCTGGTGCGGGCCTCCACATAATAATTTCCGGTGCCGTTGATGATCGGTCTGAGGTAAAGAAGAAAGTATCGTCTGCCCAGTTCCGGATAATCGGTCAGTTTGCCGATCAGCGACTCAAACAAGGTGTTGCTTTCCATCAGCAGCATCCGCACCGCATTTAAAAAGCCATCTCTGGTCCAGGCATCTTTTTTACCCGCCTCGTTTTCCCCTCCAATCTTCTCATCCATCAGCTTGCAGAGTCTGGATACCAGATAAGGATAGCCGGAGGTATAGTCCGACAAAAGGCCTGCGATTTCTCCGATGTTCATCCCGGTATGATAGTCTTTTTCATATTCCGCAAGCATTCCCGCAATTCCGTCTCTGGATAAGCTCATATCCAAAGTAAAATCTGCCGCGATGTTCCAGGGACTGTTGGTTTTATGGCTCTCATCCGGGCGGATTTTCCGTTTCAGTTTTTTAATATCGTAAACACTCGTAAGGATGACAGACTGGAAGGTGACCACACCTTTTGTATCTCTTTCCAGAAAATAATTACGCAGCTGAGCCAAAAAATCAAGGAATACCTGGTTATTCGACGCACTGTCCACTTCATCGATCATCAGGACAACCGGTTTTTCGCTGGTGCGGCAGATATCCAACAGTTGTCCAAACAGCTCCATAAGGTCAAACTTCCTGTTCTGTTCTCTTCTCACTTTTTGTATTTCCGCCATGCAATCTTTCATCTCCTGGCGTTTATCCGCATGCACGCGCTTTAACTCTCTGAAAAAGAGTTCCAGGAACGAAAGAGAGAATATGTTTTCATTCTCATAAGAGGCGCTTCCCAAGGCCTGAAAATCAAGCCATATCACCAGATAATCTTCTTTCAGCGCTTTCTCCAATGCTGTCAGTGTAGTCGTTTTTCCGAACTGACGCGCCCGGTTTATGGCAAAATACTCTCCCGCATCCACCATTTTACGGATCTTGGCGATTTGTTTCGATATGTCAGCCATATAATGCTTTGTGGGGATGCATGGCCCTGTCACGTTAAAAAATTTTGCCACCGTATCACTCCTTTCCGGTGTGCTTTTCACGACTGTCAGTATCAGCTGATTGTATTATATGTTATCTTTTTCCGTTAATCAACCGAATTTTGAAAGGACTGCAATCCCTGCCAGTACATCTGTCATAGCTGCCTGTCCGCCTTCCACATCTATGACAGAAATTGTCTGCTCCTTCGCTGGATCCATACTTGCTCCGCTGCAAGCCTCAACAAAATATTCTCTCATTCCTCCAGATCCTTTCGCATAATGTAATCAGTCTGTTTATCATCCCCTATGACAAACAAATGTGTTCCGATCTGGTAAAAGCCACTTTTCTGGTAAAAGCGGAGCGCTTTGTCGTTTTTTTCCCAGACACCGAGCCAGATATATTTTTTATTTCGCTGTGCGGCAATGTTGATTGCTTTATCCATCAGGAAACGCCCTAACCCCTCTCCCTGGAATTCTCTGGAAACATAAATCCTCTCGATTTCCAGGGACTGCTCATCGTGAATATCTGTCTGTGCCGGGGCTTCGTTCAGCTTCAGGTATCCGGCCAGCCTCCCGTTCCGGTACAGAAAGTAGAAGGCTGTATTGGTATCTGTCAGTTCTTCCCGGATTTTTTCAGTTGAAAAAGATTCTTCCAGATAGGATGTCATGTTCTCCTGCGTATTCATGGCAGAAAAGGTTTCAAAAAATCTCTGCCTGGAAAAGTCTCGAAGAATATCTAAATCGTCAATGCTGCATTGCCTGAAATGCGTAACCGTTTTTATCATTTCTTTATGCATCCATATATGCGGACAGTTTTCGTCTAAATCTGTTTTTCCGCAACAGGAATATCCATTTTTCTCGTAAAATTTTCTTGCTCTGTCCTGTGCATGTAAATAAATCTGAGTTCCGCCAACTTTCCTTATTTCGTTTTCTGCCAAAGTTAATAAATGCGAACCAATATTTTGACCGCGATACTGTTTCATTACAGCGATGCGCCCAATAATATATTTCCTGTATGATAATGAGAAAAAACGACAGGTTGCAATCGGACTCTCTGCGTCATACAAAACCAGATGTTTTGAAAATTTATCCGTCTCGTCAAATTCATTTTGAAACCCCTGTTCCTCTGCAAAAACTTTGTGCCTGATTTCAACCGCTTCTTTGGGTAATTCATTATAAAGTTTGATTTCCATTTCGTCCTCCTGCCTGTAAAATAAAAAGCATTCCGATCAGGACAGCGCCCGGCAAATTTGTGAGCAAAGTCAGAACCGGAAAGTTACTCTTTTTCATATAGTTTTCTTAAGCTGATTAAGTTTTCCGTCCATCAGAAGTTCCATAGCGTATGATGCTCCGTCGCTGTCGTTGGAAAGGGTGATATAATCAGCCGCATTCAGGATTTCCGGATCGGCATTGGCCATGGCGACGGCGGCTCCGAACCCTTCCGTGAACATGGACAGATCGTTGAGACTGTCTCCCAGCACCATGACTTCGTCGGCGGAAAATCCCAGCGATTCGATATAACTGCGCACAGCGCATCCTTTCTGTGCCTTCACATCGGTCAGCTCCACATTGTTGTAAAAAGAAGATGCCGCGGCAAGAGAGGGATCTTTTCCGAATTCTTTTCGCATTTCTGCCGCAGCGATGCCGTCCGGCGCGGTGATGAAGATTTTATAGATCGGTATTTCTTTTTGCAGGAGTTCATCGATGCTGCTCACACAGCGCACTCTTTTTTTCATCTGATGAAACAGATCCATTTTGCGGATTTCCTCTTCGTTTCCGGTACCCAGGAATACTTTTGATTCCGCGATCAGCCGTGCTTCCAGCGTGTCGGGATCCGCGATCACGTAATCTGTTCCGATGGCACAGAAGCGGACGGCTCCGCCCATCTTTTCAGCCCGGCCGCTGATTTCATGAAACCGGTCGGGATCCATGGTAATGGTAAAAAGCAGTTCTCCCTTTTCATTGCGGATCTGAGCTCCGCTTCCGGTGATGAAATCACAGGTCAGAGGATAGCCGCCCAGAGCGCCCAGGGCGCCGGGATAATCCCGTCCGGTGGCAATCATAAAACGGTAACCGGCATCCTGTGCTTTCAGGATCGTCCGGTAAGTACGTTCCGACATGGTATGTTTTGTATTTAACAGTGTGCCGTCCATATCGGCGGCGATGATTTTGATCATAGAGACTGTCTCCGTTTCTTTGCTGTAATGAGGTCATTGTATCATAAAATTCGTTCTCTCAAAAGGGCTTGACAAAAAACCCGAGTCAGTGATATGCTTGCAGATAGTTTGGAAACAAACTAAATACGTGTAAAAAGAGGTGAGTTTTCAGTGAAGGAGGATCTGCATTTTCTGCTGATGAAGTGTTTCTATCACAACAACCGTATGATTGTACAGCAGCTTCAGGGAACCGGTCTGCTGCCGGGACAGCCCAAGATTCTGGAATGCCTTTGTGAGCGGGACGGCGTCACGCCAAAGGAAATCGGGAAGCGCTGCGGCCTGGATAAATCGACGATCACCGGTCTGTTAAACAAAATGGAACAGCAGGAACTGATCTGTAAAAAGGCTCAGCCTGCGGACCGGCGGTCGGTGAAAATCCATCTGACGGATCAGGGACGCCGTAAAGCGGCACAGATAAAGGAGATCTTTCATAGAGTGGATACCTTTGCCGCCCGGGATCTTTTGGCGGCAGAATATGATGAATTGATCCGTTTACTGAAGAAGATTCTGGATACTTATGAGAATAAGGAGGACGAGACATGAACAGATTACTGCAGCGGTATTTTTATTTCTTTCTGGGACTGGCCATCAATTCTTTTGGCATTGCTTTTATCACCAAAAGCGCCCTTGGCACCTCTCCCATTTCCAGTGTTCCCTACGTTTTCAGTATGTTTTTTGAAAAGATCAGTTTCGGAGGCTTTACGTTTATCCTTAATATGATCTTTATTCTGATTGAGATTGCCGTTTTAAGAAAGGATTTCAAGCCGGTTCAGTTCCTTCAGATCGCGGCTAATCTGCTGTTCAGCTGTTTTGTGGATCTGGGGATGTTCTGTCTGGGATGGTTTTCTCCCCAGACGATCCCGGAAAGGGGCGTCAGTCTTCTGATCGGCTGTATGATCCTGGCGGTGGGCATTTGCGTGGAGGTGGCTCCCAATGTGATCGTAGTTCCCGGGGAAGGAATCGTGCGAGCCATATCTTATGCCGGAAAGAAGGATTTCGGAAAAGTGAAGGTATGCTTTGACGTCACACTGATTCTTACATCTGCCCTGTTCTCCCTGCTCTTTTTCCATCATCTGCAGGGACTGGGCGCGGGAACGGTGGTTTCTGCAGTCATCGTGGGAAGACTGGTTTCCTTTGTCAATCGCCATTTCCCGCTGATTGATCATATCCGCAGACTGGAGCAGCACCATGACGGACATGATTTAGCCGTTCCGGTGCATTAGAACGACCTGGTACAGGCGGGAAATCCGCCGTCCGTACCGCTCCATCAGAAGGGAGAGGCGGGGAAAATCTTCCATGGTGCGCTTGTACCGGCCCAATACCGGTTCTTTCTGACGCAGCGCCCGTTCCGGCTTCATGTGCATCATCTGCTGGATCTCATTGAGAATATAATCGGTATACACCAGATAGTTTTCCATCTGTGCCGCGTTGTGCAGATCTTTTCGTCTTGCGTTCATCACGAACAGCATCTGTTCCGCTTCTGAGACCATATACCAGGACAGGTCGATCAGTGTCCGGTAAAAAGTCTGTTCCTCTTTGGATTCTGTCTTCGGAAGATACTCCCGGATCTGATCATGTACCAGGTGAAAGTGAATCTGTGCTTCGCAGATATCGCCGTAGGCCACCGGTTCTTTCAGATTGGCCAGCAGCATTTTCAGATAGAGATGGTGCATGTGAAACAGCATCTGGATATTGTAACGGAACTGGCTTCGCAGGCTGGTGGGAAAACAGAACTGGTTTACCAGCAAAACCAGCAGGACCGCCGCCGCCACATAGAGAAGCCGCAGTTCCATGGCCAGGCTCTGGGGAAGCGCAAGCGTCGTCATGGTCAGCGCAAAACAGGTGACGAAAACCGCATGGATCCAGGTGCCGGGAGTTTCCGTGTACATCCCCACCACCATCAGTCCGGCCAGGATAAAATGGGCCGTGGTGCCGGTGAAAATAAAAAAGAGAAAATGCAGAATGATACATCCGGTGACGGTGCCGGCCAGCCGGGTTTTCATCCGGTATGCGCTGTCTTCGTACATGGGACGCAGCAGGATAAAGGCGTTGAGCACCAGCCAGTAGCCGTGTTCCGCGTTTACCAGGCGGTCATAGAGGAATCCGATGGTCAGTACCAGACTAAGCCGCAGGGCAAACCGCATCTCAAAGGCGTCCGGTTTCAGACGGTCTTTCAGCTGATTCAGCGTCAGCGTCATATTGGTTTTCTTCCAGTCCCGCTGAGGTTTCTGTTCCTGAACGCGATTGAGGTTTTCCAGCAGGAGAAGAAAGGTCAGATAGAAGTTCTGGGCAAAGATATAGACCTCTTCTTCTCTTCTCTCGGATGCGGCCAGCAGCTTGCGGCCCTCCGTCATCAGAATGATCCGATGGGACGAACTTCGCAGGTCACAGTTTCCCGCCTGCTTCATAAATTCGGCCGTCTCCTGTAAAAAAGCTGCCGTCTCATCATCCGGCTCTTCCCGACGGTGATCGGGATTTCCCAGAAAATACACCGCCCGCTGAAAGAGCAAAGCCGACAGATACTTTATTTTTCCGGCGCCGGTCAACATATAAGTGATGCCGCCGCTTTGGTAGGCTTCCTTGTACAAAGTCTGCAAAAGATCCATCAGTTCTTTTAGATGGGAATCGATTTTTCTGTCGTTTAGTTCGTCCTGAACCGCTGCGGCCAGCAGCATCAGTCCCTTTTTCACAGCATGGTAATCCTGCGCCTTTTTGCGGCGGAAATTATATAATTCATAGGCGGCCGTCAAAATGACCAGACTGTAAGCCATCACTGCCGTCTGGACGAATATTTCCCCTTTTTCCAGCGGCCGAAGCTGCAGGAATACGAAGCACATGGCGCCGGCAAAATATCCCAGCTGATTGAACTGGGAGGATTGCAGGAATACGAGGATAAAGGGAACCGTCAGATTCAGGATGATGCATAAAGGAATATTGACCGTGGCCAGAAAGGCAAGATACATCAGCACAAAGCAGGTGATGGCGATGACAGCCAGGCTTTTTACCGTGTGCTGTTTTTTGTGATTGATCTTGAAATAGACCGTGATGATAGATACGGTCATGACGTAATGAACGCCAAAAAGCAAAACGACCGTATAAAAAAGAAACAGATAAAAGAGGATAACGGGCAGGCCCGTCAGAAACTTTTTCCTGGTTTCTGACAGACCGTTTTTCAACTTCTGATACAAGCGCCCCACCCTCTTTTCTGCTGTTTCTCATCTGTCTTTATTATAGCGCATTGTAAAATTTTTGTAAAATGGTTTTGCCGCTCAGGAGCGGTGTTCCAGTTCGGAAGTAATGTCTTCCCAGGTGACGCCCTTTTCCGCCATCAGCACCATCACATGATACAGGAAATCGGAAATTTCGTATTTGATTTCTTCCCGGTCCGGATTTTTGGCGGCGATGACGATTTCCGTACACTCTTCTCCCACTTTTTTCAGAATTTTGTCGATTCCCTTATCGAACAGATAATTGGTGTAGGAGCCGTCTTTGGGATGAATCTTCCGGTCCAGAATGACGTTATAGACGTTCTGGAATACATGAAGAGGGTTGGAATCTTTATACTCTTTTCTGACCAGTTCCGTAAAGAAGCAGGAGCGGTTTCCTGTGTGACAGGCTGCGCCCACCTGGGATACTTTTGCCAGGATGGTGTCCTTGTCGCAGTCGATGGAAAGGGATTTCACGTACTGCACGTGTCCGCTGGTCATACCCTTGGTCCACAGCTCATTGCGGCTGCGGCTGTAGTAAGTCATTTTACCGGTTTCCAGGGTGGTATTAAAGGCTTCTTCGTTCATATACGCCACCATCAGTACTTCATCGGTCTTGTAATCCTGTACCACCACCGGAACCATGTTGTCGCTGTTCTTTTTGAATTCCGACCAGGGAATACTGCTCTCCAGGGTGTTTACGGCAATTCCTTTTCCCTTCAGCGTGGTTTTCAGCTGCATCAGCTGTGTGTCCAGGGCGCTGACCCATGCCCCGGTGACACCGTCCGCACCGTCGCTTTCCAGCACGGCGGTCACCTGCTCTTCATCCATGCGGTCACAGAGCAGCAGGATGGGAATATCGGAGAGTCTGCGGACTTCTTCCTGAAGGATTTCTTTTAAACAGATCACCAGGCTGGCATAGGTCTCGATATCCTGCTGATGATCGGAAAATTCTTCTTTTTTTGCCACGCAGACGGCGATCTTTTCTTTGCCGAATTTTTTGGAGACTTCTTCCAGCAGCTGTATGTTGGATTCTTTGCTGAAATTAAGCACGGCTCTGGAACAGCCGGCATAAATCAGTTTCTTCACGTCTTCCATCCGTTTGATATTTCCGGCCGCTGTCACCGGCACTTCAGATACGGAACAGATCTGTTTGATATTGGCGATGGCCTCCTCATGGGACGGATCATCGCCGGACAGATCAAATACAAGAAGCTCATCTGCTCCGTTATCGCTGTAAAAACCGGCAAGTTCCTGTACATCCTTGCATTCGAATACGTTGCGTTCTTTAAAGCCGGCCACGGCCTGGCCGGAGAAAAGATAAATACAGGGAACGATACTTTTTTTCTTCATCTGTCATTCCTCCCTTACAGTGTTCCTTTTGTGGACAGGACATCGGTGATGCGCGGATCAAAAGATACCGCTTCATCCAGTGCCTTGGAAAAAGCTTTAAACATTGCTTCGATGATATGATGGGTATTGGAGCCGTCCAGCACTTTGAGGTGCAGATTCATGGCGGCGCTGTAGGAGACGGCGTAGAAAAATTCACGGATCATTTCCGTATCCAGGTCTCCCACCCGTTCCTGTGAGAACTCATAATCCAGGGAAAGCCAGGGACGTCCGCCCAGATCGACGGCACACAGTACCAGCGCTTCATCCATGGGCAAAATCCGGCTTCCATAGCGCCGGATGCCCTTTTTATCTCCCACAGCTTCGGCAATGGCCCGTCCCAGTACGATTCCCGTGTCTTCAACCGTATGGTGGCAGTCCACCTTAAGATCGCCGGTGACGTCTAAGTTCAGATCAAACAGGCCGTGACGGGTGAATCCGTCCAGCATATGGTCGAAGAAACCGATGCCGGTATCGATCTTTGCTTTTCCGCTGCCGTCCAGATTGAACTCCATGGCGATCTGCGTTTCCTTTGTATTTCGTGTAATTCTGGCTGTTCTCATAATACTCTCCCCTTACTTGTCTTCTTCAAAACGCACCTGGATGGAATTGGCGTGGGCGGTCAGTCCTTCCGCCTGTGCAAAATGGATGATATCCTGATGGATTTCCTCCAGGGCCTCCCGGGAATAGTAAATCACACTGGATTTTTTTACAAAATCATCCACCGACAGAGGGGAGAAAAATTTAGCCGTTCCATTGGTAGGCAGGATATGGTTGGGGCCGGCGAAATAGTCGCCCAGCGGTTCGCTGCTGTACTCTCCGATGAAAATGGCGCCGGCATTGCGGATTTTCGTCATGATTTCAAAGGGATCTTTCATTACGATTTCCAGATGCTCTGAGGCGATTTCATTGGCCGCTTCCACGGCCTGTTCCACGCAGTCCGCTACCAGGATCCTTCCAAACTGATCCAGGGATTTTTCGATAATTTCCCGCCGGGAAAGGGTCTGGACGAACTGCTCCACTTCTTTGCTGACTTTTTCTGCCAGAGTCTGGCTGGTGGTGATCAAAATGGCGCAGGCCAGTTCATCGTGTTCTGCCTGTGACAGAAGATCTGCGGCCACGTAGCGGGGATTGGCGGTTTCATCGGCCAGCACCAGAATCTCGCTGGGGCCGGCGATGGAATCGATGCTGACATGACCGTACACTGCTTTTTTTGCCAGGGCGACATAAATATTGCCCGGCCCTACGATCTTATCCACCTTGGGAATGGAAGCGGTGCCGTAAGCCATGGCTGCAATAGCCTGAGCGCCGCCGATCTTATAGATCTCGTCCACACCGGCTTCGCTGGCGGCTGCCAGCACCACGGGGTTAACTTTTCCGTCTTTCCCGCAGGGCGTGGTCATGATAATCTTTTTCACACCTGCCACTTTTGCGGGCACGACGTTCATCAGAACCGAAGAAGGATAGGCGGCTTTTCCGCCCGGCACGTAAACGCCCGCAGTGGCCAGAGGGGTGATTTTCTGGCCCAGAAGCGTCCCCTTTTCGCTGGAATCGAACCAGCTGTTTCTCTTTTGCTTTTCATGATAGCTGCGGATGTTGATCAGCGCTTTGCGGATGACAGCCAGAAGCTTCTGATCAACCAGACGGCAGGCCTCCTGGATTTCTTCCGGTGTCACCCGCACGCTGCTTTCGTTAAGTTCTACATGATCGAAAGCCTTTGTATATTCAAATACCGCCTCGTCGCCCCGCGTCTGCACATTCTGCAGGATGTCTTTTACTTTATTTTCATAGTCCCCGTACTGGGAAGGGGAACGTTTCAGCATGTTCTCCAGTAAATTTCTGGTTCCTTCTTCTGTAAGATTGACAATTTTCATGATTTATCCACCATTCCTTTTGCACGCATTATTTTTCTGTGATGACTGCTCTTAAATCCCGGATCAGTCTGGTGATCCGTTCATTCTCCATCTTCATACTGACCTGGTTGACCACCATCCGTGCGGAAAGGGGGCATACTTCTTCCAGGACCTTCAGTCCGTTCTCCTTCAAGGTGGAACCGGTCTCCACGATATCCACGATCACTTCGGAAAGTCCTACGATGGGGGCCAGCTCGATGGAGCCGTTCAGTTTGATGATTTCCACGGTCTGATGCTTCTTATTATGAAAATAATCCCGGGCAATATTGGGGTACTTGGTAGCCACGCGGATCAGCTGGTTATGTTTCAGCAGTTCTGCGGCGGATTCCGGTCCGCAGACGCACATGCGGCATTTTCCGAATCCAAGATCCATCACCTCATAAAGCTTGCGGCCTTCTTCCAGGATCGTGTCCCGGCCCACGATGCCGATGTCTGCGGCGCCGTATTCCACATAGGTGGGTACGTCAGGCCCTTTGGACAAAAAGAACCGCAGTTTCAGATCTTCATTGACAAAGATCAGTTTCCGGGAATCCTTGTCTTTCATCTCCTCGCAGGTAATTCCGATTTTTTCAAAGAGCTCCAGTGTGGTCTTTGCAAGTCGTCCTTTTCCCAGGGCAAAGGTCAGGTATCTCATTGGTCTGTCTTCCTCTCTATCGTTGTAATCTTATCATTTTCATCTACCAGCAGGATACTGTGGTAATGATTTTTTTCTCCGTATTCGATGTACTGCTCCCGTGACCGGATAGTATCCATCGCCATGCAGGTGACAGGAATGTGCAGGGCTCTTTTTTCCCTGGCAAGCTGTAGAGCGCAGGCGCGTGCCTTTGGATCAAAAAGAATCAAAGCGCTGCGGTTTTCAATGTCTGTGGAAATATTCTGCCGTTCCAGCGCGTTCATCACCTGCTCCATCACCAGCGCGAAGCCGATGGCGGGAGCTGGACGCAGGAAATGTCCCATCAGGCTGTCATACCGTCCCCCCTTGACCAGAGGGGAACCGGACCCGTAGGTGTATCCCTGAAAAATAATACCGGTATAGTACTTATATTTACTCAGCATGCCAAGATCAAAGGAGACATAGCGGTCCGCGCCGTACAGTTTCAGAATCTCATAGATCTGCTCCAGACGCCGTACTGCAGCAAGGGCGCGCGGGTTATCCGTCAGTTCTTTTGCCTCCTGCAGGATATCGGATGAGCCGAACAGCTGGGGAAGGCGAAGAAAGGCCTGCTCCAGCTTGGAAGGTAATTTCTGGCTGGCAATCAGTTCCTCCACACCGAAATGATTTTTGTTGGAGATCAGTTCGCGCAGTTCCATCACCGTCTCTTCTGACATATGAGCTTCTTCAATCAGCGATTTGAAAAAATCCACCTGGCCTACGCTGATCTGAAATTCGCTCAGTCCGGTTTTTTTCAGCATCTCCACCGTCATGGTAAGAATTTCCGCATCCGCGTCGATGGAATCGTCTCCGATCAGTTCCACGCCCATCTCGGTGGATTCCTTCAGACGGCCCTGATAGCTGCTGTTGTTGATAAAAGTACTTCCCTGATAGCAAAGACGTACGGGAAACCCGTCTTCCAGAAAATACTTGGCCGCCGCCCGGGCTACGGAAGGCGTAAAGTCCGGCCGGAGCACCAGGGTATTTCCCTCCCGGTCAAAAAATTTATAAAGATCCTTGGAAGGGGTCGTCCCCACCTCCCGGCTGAATACATCAAAATATTCAAAGGTGGGCGTCTCAATGTCGCAGTACCCGTAACTGTGAACCACATCCTTTAGTTCCCTGGTCAGGAACTGTTTCCGCTGGCATTCGCCGTTATATACATCACGCACGCCCTCCGGTGTGTGAAACATTCTTTGTATCATACTGCTGTCCTCCTGCTGTACTTTAATACTTTAGTGTGCTACCATGGTAACAAATTACCATACGAATCTTTTCGATTATACGAAATTCTGACAGAAATGTCAATCCCTGGACAGAATGTCCTTTTGCAGTCCGTCCAGATAGGGTACGAGAAAACCGTTTTTGTTGCACAGGATATAGTCCGGATCCAGTTCATCATGGGAAAACCGTTTTCGTCCTCCCTGCTGCGCCCGGGTAAAGAATTCCTGAATATGGCTGTATTTCAGATAATAAAATTCATTTCTTGCTGTGAAAAACAGAATCAGGAAGGCGATCCCTCCCTGACGCTCAAATTCGCCCATGAAATCCATCTGATGGGGATGGATGTTTGCCAGGGGAAAGGTATCGGTGTTGCACTCTTTGGCATCGAAGCAGACAGGGAAACCCTGCACTGCTCCGATATAGTCCACGGTGCTTTTTTTCTCAAAATAAGCCAGCGTAATGTGGCGGTGTTCTTTATCGATCTTGATGGGGGTGATGGGGGTGGGCACTTTCTGGATCAGCGCCAGGCCCTTTTCCCGATACTGTTCGTTGGTCCGGTTGATCAGATCCTCCAGTGTGGATCCGCGAAGGCCTCTGGAATTCCATGTTGCCATATAATGTCAAGTCTCCTATTTGATAAATCCGATTTTATTAAAGGGATAGTAGCGCAGCACAGCCTTTCCCAAAATCTTGTCCCGGGCGACATAGGTGTTGTTCCAGAATCGGGAATCCTTGGACCAGTTCCGGTTGTCGCCCAATACGAAATAATGATCCTCGGGAACTTCGTAGGGGCCGAAATCTCCTTCCATCGGTTCCGGGATAAAGCTGTCGTCCAAAGGTTCTTTGTTGTCATTGATATAGACCTTGCCGTCCCGGATGGTTACCGTCTCGCCGGGCAGTCCGATCACCCGTTTGATGAATAATTTTGATTCATTGTCCGGATATTTGAAAATGATGATATCATACCGTTCCGGTCCGTGATTGAGATAAGCCAGCCGGTTGCCGAAGATCTGGTCGCCGGTCATGATGGTATTTTCCATGGATTCGGACGGTATCTTGGCATTGATGATGATAAAATTATTGACGATCAAAACGAATACAACCACAAAGAGGATCATTTTTACATAATCCCATACTTCACTCCACAATGTTTTCATAATAGATCCACTCCTCCAAGTTGTTCACCCTGCAGTATCCGTTCAAACAGCTTTGGCGGCGGCGCCGTCACCGTTTTTTCGCTCAGGCCCTCAAAGGGTGTTTCCAGCAGCGGAAACGAAAGCTTCCAGCTGTGAAGCAGCTGATACTGCAGGCCGTACTTCTTACAAACAGGTTCATTCAGCCCTCTGGAGCCGTATTTGCCATCCCCGACGATGCTGTGTCCCTCCGATGCCAGATGACTGCGGATCTGGTGTGTCTTTCCCGTCGTCAGCAGCACCTTTAGAAGGGTGAACTTTCCGTTGGTGCACAGCGGTTCGTAGGAGGTTTCGATATAAGAAGTACCGGGCAGCTGCGTTTGGTACACCTCTACTTTATTACATTTTTCATTTTTATGCAAATATCCCCGGATAGTCTGCCCTTTTTCCACCCGTCCGTGTACCAGACAAAGATAATATTTATGTACCCTGCGTTCTTTTAAAAGCGCGGACATTTCCTGCAGGCCGGTTACGGTTTTTCCAGCCAGCACAAGACCGCTGGTGTTGCGGTCCAGCCGGTTGCAGATGCCGGGGCGAAAAGTAAAAAGGGTATCTTCCGTCAGCCTGTTTTCATGAATCAGGTAGCCGATGACGTATTCGTTCAAAGAAATGTCCTCCGGTTTTGCTTTCTGAGAAAGCATGCCGGATGGTTTGTTGACGATCAGAACGTGCTCGTCTTCGTAGATCACATCCAGTCTGCGGTAGGGGAAGGTACGCGCTTTGCGGGAAAATTTTTCGATGGTATCGTCGGAAAGGAACAGTTTGATTTCATCGCCGACCGCGATTTTTTCACTGCCGTCCGATTTTTTTCCGTTCAGTACGATGTTTTTTTTCCGCAGCATCCGATAAAGAAAACTTTTGGGAGCTTGACTGAGATATTTCTGCAGAAATTTATCCAGACGCTGCCCGGATTGTTCCTTTGTCACCGATAAAGTTCGCATGATTACCTCCCTGTTTTCTTTTTATGAACGTTGCGTATGGTTTTCTTTTTAAATGGCCTGGCTGGTTTTTCGGGAGATGGCATGTCCTGTGTCCCTTTCTTTTCCGGCCGCAGCAGACAGTTTTTGCCGTAACCGATCAGGTCTTCCCTTCCCGCTTTTTTCAGTGCTTCCCTTACCAGCGCGCGGTTTTCAGGGAGGCGGTACTGCAGCAGAGCCCGCTGCATGGCTTTTTCATGATGGGTTTTCGGTACGTATACCGGTTTCATGGTTCGCGGATCCAGGCCGGTGTAGTACATACAGGTGGAGATGGTGGAAGGGGTCGGATAAAAATCCTGTACCTGCTCCGGCATATATCCCAGATCGCGGACGTACTCCGCCAGCTGGACGGCGTCTTTTAAGGTGCATCCCGGGTGGGAAGACATGAAATAGGGCACCGCGTACTGCTGCAGATGATATTCCTGATTATATTTTGAAAATTTCTTCAGAAACCGCTGGTATACTTCGTGGCGCGGCTTTCCCATGCAGTCCAGCACCGGATCGGATACGTGCTCCGGAGCTACCCGAAGTTGGCCGCTGATGTGATGCTGGATCAACTCCTTTAAAAAGTCATCCTTCTCTTCTGCCAGCACGTAATCGAAACGGATACCGGAACGGATAAAGACTTTTTTCACCTTCGGAAGACTGCGCAGCCGGCGAAGAAGGAGGATATAATCGCTGTGGTCCGGATCCAGGTTCCGGCAGGGACGGGGCCACAGGCATTGACGGTTCTGGCAGACGCCCTTTTCCATCTGTTTCCCGCAGGATGGATGGCGAAAATCTGCGGTGGGGCCGCCCACATCATGGATATATCCTTTAAACTGCGGGTCTTTGGTGAAGGCTTTCGCTTCCTGAAGCAAAGATTCCTGGCTGCGTACCTGCACAATTCGTCCCTGATGAAAAGTCAGGGCGCAGAAGCTGCATCCGCCGAAACAGCCGCGGCTGCTGGTCAGACTGAATTTCACTTCCGTAAGAGCCGGGACGCCTCCAAGAGAATCATAGGAAGGATGGGCTTTCCCCATATAGGGCAAACCGTAGATGTCATCCATTTCCATGGCGGTTAAAGGTTTGGCCGGCGGGTTCTGAACCACATAGCCGCGGCTGCCGTAGTATTCCGCCAGCGGGCGGGAAGAAAAAGGATCTGTATTCTGGTATTGCAGATAAAAACTTCGGGCATAAGCTGTTTTATCATGACAGATTTCGTCAAAATCCGGCAGCCTGAGGATATGATCCTGTTCCAAAAGCCGGGAAGCGCGGTATACGGTGCCGGGCACATAGGTGATTTCGGAAACGGGAATGCCGCTATCCAGCGCTTCTGCAATCTGCACGATCGAATGCTCGCCCATACCGTAGGAAATGATATCCGCGCCGGAATCCAGCAGTACGGAGCGCTTTACCTGATCAGACCAGTAATCGTAATGGCCCAGCCTTCGCAGACTGGCCTCGATGCCGCCCAGGATCACCGGCGTATGGCGATAAGTCCGGCGGATCAGGTTTCCGTATACGGCCACCGCGTGATCCGGCCGCAGCCCGGTCTGTCCGCCTGGAGAGTAAGCGTCTTTTTTTCGCCGTTTCTTGTTGACAGTATAGTGATTGACCATGGAATCCATGTTTCCGGAAGAAACGATAAAAGCCAGACGGGGTTCCCCGAAAACATTGATGCTTTCAGGATCTCTCCAGTCCGGCTGGGCGATAAATCCCACAGAATAGCCGCGGCTTTCCAGCAGCCGGGTGATGATGGCGCTGCCAAAGGAGGAGTGATCCACGTAGGCGTCGCCGCAGATATAGACGAAATCCGGCTGGGTGATATTTCTGGCTTCCAATTCTTTTTTCGTAACCGGTAAAAAACTCATAGTGCTTTCAGCCTTTCTGTTTCCTCGGGTGTCAGGGGACGGGCTTCCCCTTCCTTTAATGTTTCGTCCAGCTTAAGATTTCCCATGGAAAGTCGTTTCAGAAAAAGGACTTCCTTTTCTACAGCCTGAAACATCCGTTTGATCTGGTGGTATCTGCCTTCCCGGATTTTGATCCGGACGCGGGAAATTTCGCCGCTTTCCAGTATGGTAAGATTTGCCGGAAGGCAGGGCTTGTCATCGCCGATATCCACGCCGGCGGCAAATGCGTCCACATCCTGACCGGTCACCCGGCCTTTTATAGCTGCCTCATACACCTTGTCCACATGGCGTCCCGGTGAAAGCAGGCGATGAGCCAGTTCTCCGTCGTTGGTGATCAGAAGAAGACCGACCGTATCCTTATCCAGACGTCCCACGGGAAAAAGATCGTTCCGCTTTGCATCTTTCAGCAAATCCAGTACGGTTTTTTCACGGGTATCCTTTGTGGCGGAAACGACGCCGGCCGGTTTGTTCATCATATAATATTCCGTCTGCACATAGCAAATCTGCTGTCCCCGGACGGTTATGCAGTCGCTGCCGGCCAAAACCTGAGTCTCTGGCCGCAGTACGGTCTGTCCGTTGACGGTCACCTGTCTTTGACGGATCAAATTTTTCACCTGGGAACGGCTTCCCACCTGCATTTCTGCCAGATATCGGTCCAGGCGGATGGTTTTTCTGTTCTTTTTCTCTTCCATTACTGCCATCTCCAGCCACTGTAGAATTTGTTTTTTAACATGGTACCCTGTACCTTTCCCCAGCCTAGGGGATACGTTTCCAGACAGACCAGATTCCATCCGTTTTCCAGACGAAGATCTGACAGATCCAGCGTCTCTCCTTTCAGATACCGAATGATCCGCGGATCATTTGGGGACAGGTTCACGGTGCGGGGAAAGGAATCCCCTTTCAGATACATGGCCAGAGCCTGGGAAGGTTCGAAACGATCCCTTTTCATGGTTCCCGCCAGAAGCCCCGTCCGCAGATAACGGATCTGCTTTTGGGGAAGAAAGCTGTCCGGAAAACCGTAGATCTGCTCTCCCATCTGCTGCCAGTGAAATTCGGTTTTCCAGGATATCTGTCCTAAAAAATCTTCGGCATCTTTGGGAAGAGGACTTTCTTTCCGGCGATGTTCCGTGACCGGCGGCCGGCTGTCTGCATCGGGCGATTTTTTCAGCAGAGCCAGGAAATGGCCTTCCGCCGGCATTTTCCCCGGGAAAATCCGCACGCAGGATAAAAGCGGCGGCTGACCCGGCGAAAACCCCTCGTAGGGACGGATATCTGCCAGAGACAGCTGCGGATGCTGTTTTAAAATCCAGTCGACATTTTCTTCATTTTCTTTCGATGAAAAGGTACAGGTGGAATAAAGCATCATCCCGCCCGGCCGCAGCATTTCGTACCCTCGCTGCAGCAGTTCCCTTTGGATGGGATAGTAGTATTCCGGTCCTCTTTTTTTCCAGTCCTGTATCATGTGAGGATCCCGGTGAAACATCCCTTCGCCGGAACAGGGGGCGTCGATGAGAATCTTGTCGAAATACCGGGGATAGCAGGATGCCAGTTTAGCCGGAGATTCGCTCATGACGCAGATGTTGGCCGCACCGAACAGTTCCAGATTTTTCAATAATGCTTTCGCGCGGCTGTTGCTGATATCGTTGGCATAAAGCATACCTGTCTGGTTCAAAGCACAAGCCAGTTTGGTAGCTTTCCCTCCGGGGGCGGCGCACAGATCCAGTACGTTCTCTCCTTTGCCAACAGGAAGGCGGTCTGCCGGCGTCATGGCGCTGGGCTCCTGGAGGTAGTAAAGTCCCGCCTGATACCAGGGCGACCTGGCGGGCCGTTCTTTGTCAAGGCAGAAAAAACCGTCGCTGATCCAGGGGACGGGCTCCAGGGCAAGGGCAGCCTTTTTTTTCAGATCCTGCGGACTTATTTTCAGCGTGTTTGTCCTCAGTCCGCTGCGAACAGGATCCTGCAGACTTTTTATGTAGTCTTCATAGCGATAGTCCCTGCGGTTTTTCAGCAATTCTTTCATTTCCAGCAGGTAGTTTTCCGGCAGACGTTCTTTCATAGGTGTTATCCTTCCAGTGAATCCATGGTTACCGCTTGAGCACGGTAACCTTCGGATATGATGTCAAGTTCCCGGTGGAACCGTTTCAGCTGCTGCAGATCGTTGGTTGCATAAATCCGGTAAAATTCATCCTGGATTTTGATGGCTTCCCGCTGACTGGACAGACGGAACAGATTCTCAATATTATTCAGAATGTCCGCCACCAGATTCATCTGCAGCTGCGAGGAATTCTGCGCGTCCATAATCTCACTGCGCACGGAAGACATTTCGTTGTCCAGGGCAATGATAGCGTTGGCCGCATTGCTCAGACGGATGCGGATATGTTCCGGAATTTTGGATTTATATTTGTACTGCAGGGAATGCTCGATGGTTGCCCAGAAATCCATAGCCATGGTGCGGATCTGGATTTCCGCCTGGATCCGTTTGGGGCCGTTTAAGGTTTCCACCACATAATAAATGATCATGTGAAAACTGCGGTAGCCGCTTTCTTTCTGATGGGCAATGTAATCCTTCTCATATTTTACGGTCAGGTCGCTGCGGGAGCGGATGATCTGCGCTACCCGCCCGATGTCTTCCACAAACTGACAGATGATCCGAATACCTGCAATATCTTCCAGCTGCTCCTCCAGCTGTTCGATGGCGATCTGTTTTTTCTGCATTTTTTCCAGGATGCTGGTTACGCTTTTTACTCTTCCCGATACGCTCTCAATGGGAGAGTAAAGGTTTTTCACTTTATGCTCCCGGATCAGATGATTAAATTTATCCGTTAGTTCTTTTACGGCCAGCTCATAGGGATTCAGGATTTCCCTCCATAACTGTATTTCCATGAAATCTCTCTCCTTTATTTTTTAACTTCATCCATCATTCAATATATGAAAAAATTTCCGTTTTAGAACTTCGTTTTCATATTTTCCAGCAGGGCAAGGAGAAATTCCCACATACGTTTCGTGGATGAAATACAAAGCCGCTCTCTGGGACTGTGTATATCCAGAATATCCGGGCCGAGAGAAATACAGTCAAGATGGGGGGCTTTGTCTTTCAAAAGACCGCATTCCAGACCGGCGTGGATGGTGACAACCTGAAGCGGTTTTTGGAACATTTCCTGATAAACGCGGCAGGCCAGATCACGCAGCGGCGAGTGTTCTTCGTATTCCCAGGCCGGATAACCGGCGTTTTTCACATACTCTCCTCCCAGAAATTCTGTCAGGTACCCGATCTGACCGCCCAGATATTCTTTGGCGCTTTCCAGAGAACTGCGGATGCTGGTAAGGGCAAAAAATTCTTCTTCATCCAAAGAGACGACGGCCGCATTGGCTGAGGTTTCCGGCATGTTCGAAACGGTACCGCTCATCTTGATGACACCGTGGGGCTGATGAGTCAGGAAAAAGATGACTTTTTCCATGCTGACCGGATGAAGAGCGGATACTTTCTGTTCTCCCAGATCCGTACACTGTACCGTAACACCGTCATCCTCCCCGGCATATTCCCGGCGAAGAGTGTCCTGAAAGTTTTTTACGGCGGCAGTAAAGTCATCCTTTGTATCGGAGTCAAGAGCGATTACAGCGGTTGCTCCTGCGGCGATGACATTGTGTTTTTGCCCGCCCTTTAAGGAAACTAAAAGGCAGGGGAACTTTTCCTTTAGTTCAAAGAGGAACCGTCCCATCAGTTTATTGGCATTGGCTCTCGGTTTGCTGATTTCCTGTCCGGAATGACCGCCTTTCAGACCCGACAGCGTCACGTTAAAGCAGCGGGCAGTCGTATCGGTATAACGGACAGGAATATGGGTTTCCACGTTTATACCACCGGCACAGCCGCATAGGAGAAATCCTTCTTCCTCAGAATCCAGATTGATGAGATACTTTCCGCGGATCATGGATGGATCCAGATTTTCTGCTCCCGTAAGAGCTACCTCTTCGTTGGAGGTAAGGAGGACTTCCAGGGGCGGGTGAGGCAGGCTGTCATCCTCCAATATCGCCAGCGCGTAGGCGATGGCGATTCCGTCGTCTGCTCCAAGAGTGGTATGATCCGCCAGCACGTAATCATCCTTTATGCGCAGGCAAATCCCGTCATTTTGAAAATCATGATGCCAGCCCTCTTCCTGTTCTGCTACCATGTCCGTATGTCCTTGCAGAATCACGGCAGGAAGTTCTTCGTATCCCGGGGATGCTTTCTTGAAAATAGCAATATTGTCATACTCGTCCCGCTGACAGGAAAGCTGATGGGCGGCAGCAAAATTTTCCAGATAAGAGGCGATCTCTCCGGTATGCCAGGAGGCGCGGGGAATTTTGCTGATTTCCTCAAAATAATAAAAAACCCGTTCCGGTTTTAACGTTTCCAACATAAGTCTGACCACTCCCTTTCTTACATGGATTTCATTGTGTCATAGATAAAATAAAAAATCAAGGCATATATATGAAGAAAAAGATACCGGACATAAAGTATTTGAAACGCATCGTTTTTTTCTCGCTAATTTTTCTTACAATTTTCTATATGCTGCTGTCTCCGGCCAGCGCTCTGCAAAATTCAGCCGACGGTATTCGTCTCTGGTTTCATACCCTGCTTCCAGCGCTGCTCCCTTTTCTGATCCTGTCAGGGATCCTGACATCCTCCGGCGTCCCGGCAAAGGTGTTTGGCCTTCTTCCTGGCAGGACAGTCAATCCGCTGGGATTATCTTGCGATGGCATGTACGCTTTCGCATTGGGCCTTTTTTGCGGCTATCCCATGGGAGCAAAACTGGCGGCAGATCTTTGGCGAAGCGGGAGAATTTCCAAAAGAGAAGCACAGTATCTTGTGATGACGGCCAATAATCCGGGCCCGGTGTTCGTATCGGGCTACCTCTTGCATCAGCTTTTACAGGCGGATCATCTGAAAGCGGCTGCCTTCACACTTCTTTACACTTCCCTGCTGCTTTGCTGCCTTCTCTTTCGGCCGGTATGCGCACGCCTTTATCCGGCCGATGCCTCAGAGCCGTCCACAAAAAAAGAGGTATCGGAAGTTCCCTTGCCGGAACTTTTGGATACCTCTATCATGAACGGCTTTGAAACAGTTACAAAATTGGGAGGATATATTCTGCTTTTTTCTCTGCTTTCAGGTATTCTGGAACAGATCCTTCCTCCCTCCGGCTGCATCGGCAGCCTGATTATGGCAGTGAATGAACTGACCAGCGGCTCCGCCAGGATCGCGAAGCTTCCATGGGAATTCTCCATGCGCTTTTCGGTCATCCTGGGAGCTGCATCCTTCGGAGGAATATCCTGCATGTTTCAGACTTCCAGTATGATACGGGGCACCGGCCTGTCGCTCGGTATGTACGCTCTGGCGAAAACCGTCAATGGACTGCTGACTTTTGTTCTCTGCCGATTATTCTTCTTCTTCGTCCTCTAAGGCCTCCAGCTCTTCCACGGTATCGATCTCCGGTGTGGAGGGCTGTACACCCAGCTCACTGCGGTTTTTTGTTACAACGTCATAGCAGCTTTGCAGTGAAGTAATAAAGTTTTTGTATTTTTCGCCTGCATCCTGCAGCGTATTTCCCATAATCTGGCTTAAATTGGCCAGCATGTCGTCGGTGTAGGAAATGGCGCTCATCCGAATATTATTGGCGTCTGTGGTAGCAGAATCCAGAATTTCCTGAGCCTGTTTGTTGGCTTTGGAGATGGTATCGTTAGCCTGGGCGTAAGCCTGCTGCATCACTTCATGCTGGCTTACCAGTTCCTGTGCTTTCGCCTGGGCGTCGGCGATGATTCCGTCTGCTTTTGACTGGGCGTCTGCCAGAATAGCGTCTTTATTGCTGATGATTTTCTGGTATCTTTTTACTTCGTCCGGCGTTTTCATCCGCAGTTCACGAAGCATCTCTTCCAGTTCCTCTTTATTTACGACAATTTTAGTCGTGGACAGAGGCTGATACTTACAGCTGTCCACATATTCTTCAATTTCTTCGATAATCTGTTCAATTCTGCTGCTCATAGATACACTCTCCTCTTTGTATTTTTATTGATTCAGCTTTTCGTGAATCCGTTCCACTACGTAAGACGGGACAAATTTTGTAATGTCTCCGCCGAAAACGGCCACTTCTTTTACTGTCGTGGAACTTAAGTAGGCGCATTCCAGGCTGGTGGTCAGAAACATGGTATCCACATCCGGCGCCAGTACCCGGTTTGTCTGTGCCATCTGAAGTTCATAATCGAAATCCGTGACGGCCCGCAGTCCCCGGACGATCACGTTAGCTTGATTCTTTCTTGCAAATTCTATGGAAAGTCCGGAAAAGGCTTTCACCTGAATATTTGGTATGGCTTTCGTTACTTCAGTCAATATATTAACACGTTCTTCGACAGAAAACAACGGACTTTTTGCAGAATTCGTCAGCACCCCTACGATTACAATATCAAATAGTTTTGATGCCCGTGTAATCACATCCAGGTGTCCGTTTGTCACCGGGTCGAAGGTACCCGGATACACTGCTGTTTTCATATGTATAATCCGCCTTTCAATCCTTTTTGATCATCTGTTTTCTTTTATTTTCAAAAACAAATGCCTGTTCGTCTTATAAATTTTATCTTTTATGATGGAGTAGGGCAAATCATCCAGCCATGAAAAATCTGTAGTCAGCGCTGCTTCAACGATGATCACACAGTTTTTTTCCGAGAGATTTGAATCGGCTAAAAAAGTAAGGATCTCCTTTTCTGTACCGGCCTGATAAGGTGGATCCATAAAAATGCAGGAAAACGTTTCCTGTCCGTTCAGTTCCTTTAAGGCATTCATCACATCGGCAGCAAGGATGCGGGAGTTCTCCTCCAATCGTGTCTTTTTTAAATTCTCCCGGATACAGGAAACGGCTGCCCTGCCTCGTTCCACAAAAACGCACCGGAGCGCGCCGCGGCTTAGGGCTTCGATGCCGATAGCTCCGCTTCCGGCAAACAGATCCAGGAAACGGCTGCCGGGAATCCAGGGCTGAAGCATATTAAACAAGGTTTCTTTGACACGATCCGTAGTAGGTCTGGTCTGCATTCCCTTTGGAGCAACCAGAGGTATGCTCCTGGCTTTTCCGGCGATTACTCTCATAAATCCTCTTTCAGCTGCTCTCTCCAGTCCAGATCTCCTCTGGCAAGTCCGAGGATTAGGCATTCTGCCGTAGCGATATTGGTTGCCACCGGGATATTGTACTGGTCACAGCATCTGGAAATTGCCTGGATGTCAGGTTCCTTTGGCGAAATCATCACCGGATTGTAGAACAGGATCACGAGATCCATGTCGCCCCGTTCGATCATTTCGGTAAACTGTTTGTCTCCGCCCACGGAGCCGGCCAGAAATTTATGCACGTGAAGGCTGGTTACTTCTTCGATCCTTCTGCCTGTTGTTCCGGTGGCGTAAACTTCATGTTTGGACAGGATTCCTTTGTATGCAATGCAAAAATCTTCGATTAAGCTTTTTTTACTGTTATGTGCGATTATTCCAACGTTCATTTTACAGCCCCTTTAGCATATTATAAAAGCATTATAACAAATAACTAAATAAACTGCAAATATTTTTCGCAAATTATACATCTCTCATAAATTCTGCAGAAAATGTCATTATATGCAGAAACTTCTAGAGTATTATCCCGCTATCTTCACATACTACCATCGTAACCGAAAACAACATCATTTCCAAGGAGGAAAAATTATGGCAAATCGTTCTTCTAATACTGCTGCAGTACCCGAGGCGAAAGGCGCACTGGACCGTTTCAAATTTGAAGTGGCCAATGAACTGGGCGTACCTCTTTCCGATGGATACAACGGAAATTTAACTTCCAAGCAGAATGGTTCTGTCGGAGGTTATATGGTTAAGAAAATGATTGAAGCCCAGGAGAGACAAATGTCGGGAAGCCAGGGCGGCCAGCAGGGAATGTACTAAATCTTTTCGGTACGAAAACAGCTCAGATGCGCGATGCATCTGAGCTGTTATTTTCGTACCCGGATTTTAGAAATCGATGCTTCCGGTTATCTCTTCATTAATGACATAGTATGCGGCAAACTCTTCCGGTTTTACGTAGAGTTTGATATCCTTCAGATCCCCCGCTTTTTTGCCCATCTCTTTCGTCCAGATGGTTTTTACCTGCTCATAAAGGAAATCCAGATCAACTTCCTTTCCTGCATACTGAAGGAAGGACGTTTTCTTCACTTCCTTTTTTGCCGCTGTCGTTCTCTTTGCCGCCGCTCTTTTTGCCGGCGCCTTTTTCACTGCAGTTTCTTTTTCGGCTGCAGCCGGAACCGTATTCTTTGCTGTTTCGGACATTGCCTTAGCGTCCGCTTTTTTTACTGCCATGATAATCCCTCCTGATATTGTAAGATTGCACAACATATACCGCTGCACTTTTTTCCTATCATACTCCCTTCATATTTGAATTGCAATACTATTCAATACTTTTCAGGGATTCTACCATATTAACCCGTTTTAAGTGAAAATACATCGCCAAATTGACCAATGCGGAGAAAAGCCAGGTAAGTAAAATGCTCAAAAGAAAGCTTCCAAAATTGATTTTTCTGCCAAACATCATGATGTCAATTTCCACAGTCTGAATCATATAACGATGCAAAAGCAATCCGAAGGCGACGCCAAGGAAACATCCGAAGAAAGTCAGCCAGATATTTTCCCGCAGTACATATCCGGAAACCTCCGTATCATAAAATCCCAGGACCTTCAGCGTAGCCAGCTCTCTTCTGCGCTCGCAGATGTTGATATTATTCAAGTTATATAAAACGACGAAAGCCAGCATGGCGGCGGCGATGACAATGACATAGATCACGCTGTCCATGCTGCGGATCATATCTTCCACCCGTTCGCTGATATCGCTGGTAAAACTTAAGTAGGAGACGCCGTCCATAGCCATGTAGTCCTTCTGGATGGCTTCCTGTGTTTCAGGATCTTTATCCCGGGTGATAAAGAACAGGTCATGATCTTTTGCTTCCCGGTGGAAAACACGTTCGTAAAGATCGGACGTGATGTAAATATAATGGTAGAAATAATTTTCCACCACTGCCGTTACGGTAACTTCGGCCGGATCTTCTTCGTTTTCCTGTATGGTGATGACATCTCCGGCCTTTACATCCAGCAGCTTCGCCAGTTTTTCCGTGATGATAACCCCGCTGTCATCCAGATGATATCGCTTCTGTGTTTTCCGGTCCCGCAGGACGAAAAAGGAATCTGCCTGATCGGGATTTTCAATGATATCCATGTAGGAGGAGCGTTCCCGGCCGCTGCAGCTTACATCGACGGAAAGTTCCGTTGCTTTCAGCGTTTGTGAAATGCGCTCATCCTGGTTCAGGGTATCCGTGATCTGCTGCACCTCCTCATCGGAAATATCTTCTTCAAAGGCCAGGGATCCGGAAAAGATCCGCAGCTCTTTGAACTGATTATCACCGATGGCGAGGATGGAATCCCGCAGTCCAAAGCCTACCAGCAGAAGACCCATACATCCGCCGATTCCAAGAACGGTCATCCAGAATCGTTTTTTATAGCGGAAGAGATTGCGCATGGTGGATTTCTGTGAGAAGCTGAGTCTTTTCCAGAGCCATCCGATCCGCTCCAATAAAATCCGTTTTCCTGTTTTGGGCGCCTGCGGACGCATCAGCTGAGCCGGCACCTCTTTTAGTTCGCTCCGGCAGGCAAGAAAGGCGGCCAGTGTGGTGGAAGCGACGGCAGGTATCGCTGAGGTTATGGAAAAGGAAGCGTGTATGGGAGTCAGCACTTCCGGCAAGGTATTGTAGAGGATGCCGTAGGCATTGATGATCACCGCCGGCAGAAATTTCTGACCGGCCAGGATGCCGATGATACTGGCCACAGCCGTGGCCAGGAGGGAATAAAAAATGTATTTGGCTGCGATGGCGCCCTTGCGGTATCCAAGGGCTTTGAGAATACCGATCTGTGTTCGTCCTTCTTCCACCATGCGCGTCATGGTGGTCAGGCAGATCAGGGCAGCCACCAGGAAAAAGATCACAGGGAAAACAGATCCGATGGCGACAATCCGGTCTGTATCCTGTTCGTATTCCACATAGGTCTGGTTGGAGCCGCGGTCCAGGACATACCATTGGGGGATCTCCATGTCGTCCAGTTCTTTTTCGCCGTCCGCGATCTCCTGATGCGCGTCCGCGATTTCCCGGTCCGCTTTTTCTTTCTCTTCACGGTACTCGTCCCATCCGTCTTCCAGTTCCTTGCGGGCGTCTAGAAGTTCCTGTTCACCGTCTGCGATTTCCTGTTCTCCATCCGCGATCTCCCTGCGGGCGTCCAGAAGTTCCTGCTCTCCTTCCTCCCAGGCTTTCCATCCTTCTTCCAGTTGTGCTTTTGCACTTTCCAGCTGTTCTTTTCCTTCCTTTAGCTGTGCTTCTTTTTCCGCCAGCAGCGTCTGGCTGCTCTCGATTTCCGCGTAAGCCTGCGTCAGCTGTTCATACCCCCTGGCAAGCTGATTCTTCCCGTCTTCCAGCTGGCTGCGGGCGCTTTGCAGCTGCGCTCTCCCTTCTTCCAACTGGGCTCTTCCTTCTTCCAGCGTCTGCGCGTTGTCCAGCAGCTGGGATTGGATCTGAAGCAGATCTTCCACCTGATATCCATAGGAGGCAAGCAGATCCTCCATCTGATACAGTTGTTCTGCGGTCACCGTCATGATATCAAAGCCCAACGTGTTCTGCAGCTGTTCTTTCTGCGCGGCAAAGGTTTCTTCTCCCGCGGTCAGCTGCGCTTCCCGGGCGGCAAATTCGGTTTCCTTTTCTTCCAGCAGCGTTTCCTGTTCCTGCAGCTGCGCTGCGTTGGACTCATATTCGTCGGCGGACTGATTATACGTTTCGATGCCCTGATTCAGCTGGTCGTATCCCTGGTCGATCTGTTCCTGTGCATCGGCCAGGGCGGTTTCATTTTCGGAAATTTCCTGCTGTCCTTCTTCCAGTGTCCGGCGGTTCTCTTCCAGTTCCTGTTCTCCGTCTTCCAGCTGGCTGCGGGCATCGTCCAGTTCCCGACGTCCGTTCTCCAGTTCCTGTTCACCATCCGAGAGCTCCTTTTCACCGTCCCTCAACTCTTCTTCTGCGTCGGACAGCTGACGGCGTGCGTCGTCGATCTTCGCTCTGGCATCGGAGATGGCTTCCTGGCCTTCTGCCTGCAGGGAATCATACCGCGCCTGACACCGGTTTTCTTCCAGGGAGGAAATCCGGTCTTTGATCTTCTGCGTGTCCTCTTCGTATTCATCGCTGTAACACAGCATATCCTTCCCGTTTTCAGTCTGTATGTATAATTCCGTGTAAGCCTCCAGAGAAAAATCCTCCGGCAAAATAACGGCAAATCCGTCCAGACTGCCGTCCCCGACGGTGGAAGTCCCTCTTTCCAGGCTCAGATAAAAGGGGCTGTCTCCAAAACCGACCACAGTAAATTCCGACTTTTCCAGAGTGTCGGACAGCTTTTCCTCCCCTTCAGCCTGAACAAAAACGGTGTCTCCGATGGCGTAGCCGTGCTGCTCTTTCATCTGCGTATCCAGCAGAATTTCGCCGGAGGTTTCCGGCAGCCGTCCTTCGGTAACTTTTATTTCATTGACGCCCTTTGTCAGTGACATGAATTTTATCACGTACTGGCTGTCGCGGTCTGTGCACAGGAGATCGGCGAAGTAGGAGGGGGTCACAGTCTTTACACCCTGTATGTTTTTCACCGCGTCTGCATCCTCGTCGGTAAGGCCAAGCGTTCCTATCACCTGGATGTCCATCATGTTCTGATCGTCATAAAAAGCGTCCGCCGACAGTCTCATATCCGGTCCGGAGGCTCTGATTCCGGCAAAGAATGCCACGCCCAGCGTCACGATCGCCAGGATGGAAAGGAATCTGCTTTTGTTTCGCCTGATTTCCATCAGAAAATCTTTGCGCAGGATATGCTTTTTCATCACATCATCCCTTCTTTACCATTCAATCAACTCCACCGATGTGGGGGAATCGTTTACCGTCATTTCGCTCACTACCCCGTTTTTGATGCGGATCACCCGGTCGGCCATGGGGGAAATGGCCAGATTATGTGTGATCACTACTACGGTCATTCCTTTGCTGCGGCAGGTATCCTGCAGCAGTTTCAGGATCGCTTTTCCAGTCTGATAATCCAGCGCTCCGGTGGGTTCGTCGCACAGAAGAAGTTTTGGATTTTTGGCCAGCGCCCTGGCGATGGCTACTCGCTGCTGTTCTCCTCCGGACAGCTGGGCCGGAAAATTATGCATCCGGTCTTTCAGTCCCACATCTTCCAGTACAGACGATGCATCCAGAGGATTCTTGCAGATCTGGGATGCCAGTTCCACATTTTCCAGCGCCGTCAGATTGGGAACCAGGTTATAGAACTGGAAGACAAAGCCGATGTCATTTCTCCGATAGGTGGTCAGCTGCCGTTCCGTGTATTTGCTGATATCTTCTCCGTCCACCAGGATGGTTCCCTCATCGGAGGTATCCATTCCGCCTAGAATATTGAGAACGGTGGTTTTTCCTGCGCCGCTTGGCCCGACGATGACGGCAAATTCGCCTTTTTCAATCACAAAATCGATCCCATCGACGGCTTTAATCGTCACTTCACCCATTTTATAGTATTTTCGGATCTGATGCATCTTAACAATCGGTTCCACGCGCTCACCTCCGCAGTCCATATGATCTTATTTCATTATAACATGAAGCATGCTAAAGTTGTATCTCCTCCATCTTATTTTTCATATAAATTTCACATTTGTCTTTAAGTTTTCTATATTCTTCTTGGTTCAGGCTGCCGCTGACGATCAACTGTGCGGCAGCCCGGGAGGCAAGTTCCAGAATGCTGCCGTCCTGATAGATATCTGCCAGGTTAAATTCCAGATCCCCGCTTTGGCGAAAGCCCAAAAGGTCGCCCGGTCCGCGCAGCTTCATATCCTCGGCGGCAATCTGAAAACCATCGTTGGATTTTCCCAGGATTTCCAGTCTGCGGGACTGTTCCTGTTCCTGATTGCTTTGCATGAAAATGCAGTAGGACTGCGCTTCTCCTCTTCCCACCCGTCCCCGCAGCTGGTGGAGGGAAGCAAGGCCGAACCGTTCCGCGTTTTCCACCATCATCACTGTGGCGTTTGGAACATTGACGCCCACCTCCACTACGGTGGTTCCCACCAGTACCTGAATCTGTCCTGAGGCAAACTGTTCCATCACTTCATTTTTTTCTGACGGTCTCATTTTCCCATGGAGGATACCCGTGCGGATTTCTCCGTTCCAGAGACGGCGCAGGTTTTTTTCGTAATCGATGACGTTTTCCGCCTCAAGGCCTTCGCTTTCTTCCACCAGAGGGCAGATGACATAGGCCTGATGGCCTTCCTGAATCTGTTCACGGATAAAGCGATAGGCGGTGCTGCGGTACCGCTGGTCCACCACGCAGTTTTTGATGGGGAGTCTCTTTGCAGGCAGCTCGTCGATCACAGAGATATCCAGATCGCCATAGAGGATGACAGCCAGTGTCCGGGGGATAGGGGTGGCGCTCATGACAAGTACATTTGGCTTTTCTCCTTTATGGGAAAATTCTTCCCTCTGATGGACGCCGAAACGGTGCTGTTCATCGGTGATTACCAGGGCAAGATTTTGATACTCCACATTTTTTTGGAACAGCGCGTGAGTTCCGATGGCGATTTTACTGACGCCGGATTTCAGCGCACCCTGCCGTTCCCGTTTTTCCTTTTGGGTGTTGGAACCAGTCAGCAAAAGGGGCTGGTAACAGTCCCATTCCTCCTGGGAAAGCAGGGATTTTAGGGAATCATAGTGTTGTTTTGCCAGGACTTCCGTGGGCGCCATCAAAGCGGCTTGCGCGCCGTTTTCCGCTGTCATCACCATGGCAAGAAAGGCGATGACCGTTTTTCCGCTGCCCACATCCCCCTGCACCAGCCGAGCCATGGCCCGCGGACTTTTCAGATCCCGTTCGATTTCATACCAGACGTTTTTCTGCGCATTGGTCAGTTCATAGGGAAGCCGCTCCACAAGTTCTTCCGTTTTCCATACTTCTTTTAAGGGGAAGGATGACAAAGTGGAATCTGCCTGCTCCTTCAGACGGGATACTGTCAGGATAAAGAAAAAGAATTCGTCGAATACCAGCCGTTTTCGGGCTTTTTTTAGCATATCAAAGCAGGAAGGAAAATGGATGTCCATAAGAGACGTCCCATAGTCTTCCAGACCGTACTGCCGCCGGAAATCCTCCGGGAAGTAATCTTTCAGACAAGATTTTTGCTCCAGAATCTGTCTGACTGCTTTTGTCACTGTTTTATTGGTCAGGCCTTTGGTCAGTCCGTAGATCGGCTGCATGGCGTGGAGCATCTTTTCATAAGATGCCAAAGAAAAATATTCCGGCTGTTCCAGGTAAAGTCTTCCGTTTTTTGGTTCCACTTTTCCGCGGAATACGTAGATGCCGCCCCTTTTCAGTACTGTGCGCAGAAACGGCATGCCAAACCATATCACAAAAAGATATCCGGTATCGTCTTCGATCTTTCCGGTGACGACGGTTCTGGCGCCGGCTTTCTTTACGTCCAAGGTCTGACTGACGCGCGCCTTCACCGCACATTTCATCGGCCCTGTGATTTTGGATATGGGAATCGGACTGTCATATATATCATAATCTCTCGGGTAATAATGGAGCAGGTCGTCGGTGGTGCGTACGCCGACTTTTGCAAACAGTTTCTCTGTCTTTTCCCCGATTCCTTTCAGTTCGCGTATAGATGGTGCCATTTGTTCTCCTTTATCAAACGAAAAGGCACTGTTTATACAGTGCCTTTTTTTACTCAACGGAAACTACGCAGTAATAGATGGGCTGTCCGCCGTAATTAATTTCCACGTCACAGTCCGGATAGGATTTCATCAGCTCGTCACCCAGCTGTTCCGCCGCTTCCTCTGTGACATCCTCGCCGTAATAGACGCTGATCAGTTCAGAATCTTCATCCACCATGCGGCCGATCATTTCTTTTGTTACCGCCATCACTTCATCTCCAATGGCCAGCAGACCGGAATCGCCGATCCCCATGATATCGCCTTCATGGATTTCCTTATCATCGATATGTGTATCCCGTACCGCGTAAGTCACCTGTCCGGTTTTTACATGTTCCAGACTTTCCATCATGGCCTGGGTATTCTCCTGGGAAGTTTTTTCCGGCACATAGTTGATAATGGCTGTGATTCCCTGGGGAACGGTTTTGGTGGGGATGACAATGATCTCTTTGTCTTTCGTGAGATCTCTGGCTTGATTGGCCGCCAGGATGATATTCTTGTTGTTGGGGAAGATATAAATCGTGGATGCGTTGACGGCATCAATGGCGTTTAACATATCTTCCGTGCTGGGATTCATGGTCTGACCGCCTTCAATCAAATAATCCACGCCGAGCCCTTTGAAAATATCAGCGATGCCGTCTCCGATCGACACGCAGATAAATCCCACATCCTTGGGCGGCTGAGATTCCTGCTGAGCCGCTGCCAGCTTTTGGGCATCCCGGATGAGTTTTTCCTGATGCTCTTCTCTCATATTGTCAATTTTCATTCTGGAAAGCTGTCCATACGTAAGGGCTTTCTGAATAGCAAGCCCGGGATCGTTCGTATGTACATGGACTTTCACAATGTCGTCGTCAGCCACGCACACGATGGAATCCCCGATGGAACTCAAATAACTTTTGAACTCCGTCTCGTCTTTCTCCAGGAAAGGTTTTTCGGTCATAATGATAAATTCGGTACAGTAGCCGAATTTGATATCTTTTTCCGCCTGGGGCGAGATCCGCCCTGCTGCGGCCACGCCGCCGGAGGGAGTTTCAAAGGTCAGATCGATTTCTTTGCCGGTAAACGCTTCATAGGCGCCGCGCAGGATTTCCACCAGCCCCTGGCCGCCGGAATCCACGACGCCGGCCTCCTTCAATACCGGAAGCATATCCGGGGTTCTGGCGAGAATGGCTTCTGCCTCGGCGAGAATATCTTCAAAGAATTCCTGCAGATCTTCACATTCCTCCGCCATGATAACGGCTTTTTCTGCCGCTCCCCTGGCTACGGTGAGAATGGTTCCCTCTTTCGGCTTCATAACAGCCTTGTATGCCGTCTCTACGCCCTTTTCAAAAGCGGAGGCGATGGTGACGGCGTCCAATGTCTTCTGATCCCGGATTCCCTTTGTAAATCCGCGCAGCAGCTGGGAAAGGATCACGCCGGAGTTTCCTCTTGCCCCCCGCAGAGATCCGGAAGAAACTGCTTTTGCTATGGTATCCATTGTAACGTTATCAAGAGAATTAACCTCTTTCACAGCGGACATAATCGTCAGCGTCATATTGGTGCCGGTATCTCCATCCGGAACGGGAAAGACGTTGAGTTCGTTGATCCACTCCTTTTTCACTTCCAGATTTTTTGCTCCTGCCAGAAACATGGTTTTCAGCATTCCGGCATCGATTGTATTCACTGCCACAACAAGCTCCTCCTTAATCAATAACTCTTACGCCCTCAACGAGAATATTGATGCGCTCTATTTCCAGACCCGTGAATTCTTCTACTTTATATTTTACATTACTGATCAGATTATCCGCGACGGCCAGGATGCTGACGCCGTAGGAAACGATCACATGAAAATCCAGAGAAATTTTATTGTCATTCAGCGTTACGTTAATTCCATGCTTCAGGCTTTCTTTTTTCAGCAGCTTTACCAAACCGTCTTTCATGTTTACCGCGGCCATGCCTACGATCCCAAAACATTCCACCGCCACGCTGCCTGCGTACATGGCGATCACATCCGGGCTGATCGCGATATCGCCCAGTTCTGTATTAATACGACCTTTCATTCGGATCCCTCCATTTCCGGTACTTTCATCCCCTGTTTCTTTGGGAAACCGGGACTTGTGTTTGTATTATAACCTTTTTCAGCGAAAAAAGAAATATTAATTTGAATTTTTTATTTTTCCCTTGCAAATTTATACAACTTCTGATAAAATAGCTTTGTTGCTGGTCTGGATGTGAGACGCGTTCCGGACTTATTATAATGTTTAAGGAGGTGCGATCGATCATGGCAAAGTGTGCAATTTGTGAAAAAGGCGCTCATTTCGGAAACAATGTGAGCCATTCTCATAGAAGAACAAACAAAATGTGGAAATCCAACATCAAATCTGTAAGAGTTAAGGTAAACGGAGCAACGAAAAAGATGTACGTTTGTACTTCTTGCCTGAAATCCGGCAGAGTGGAACGTGCTTAATGAGAAGAAATGCGGTAAATCAAAAGAACCATGAAGGAAAGGCAGATAAAACTGTTTTCCCCTCATGGTTCTTTTTTTCAGGCTGCGTGTTTTTGACCGGAGCCAGAACAGGCGGCCTGAAATTCTTTCAGCTTCTGTTTTGCCTGCTGACTGAGTGAACGCGGCACCTCTATCTCCATGACCGCATATTGATCGCCGTAGACAGAAGGGTTTTTCATGGATACGATCCCCTTTCCTTTCAGACGGATTTTCGTACCCGACTGCGTCCCTTCCCGGATCTGGCAGCGAACCGGCCCATAGAGAGTATCGATCTGGATCTCTCCTCCCAATACAGCGGTGGCAAAAGGTACGGATATTTTTGTGTAGATGTCCATCCCCTTTCGTTCATATCCCGGTTTATCGGCAACCATAACCTTCAGCAGCAGATCGCCGGAGGCTCCGCCACCGATGCCGGGCATGCCTTTGCCTTTCAAACGGATGGTTTTTCCATTTTCGATTCCGGCCGGGATTTTTACTTCCAGACTTTGGATGCCGCCGGTTTCCGGCTCCTGCAGATGAATCACTTTGCTGCCGCCAAAAGCCGCCTCATCAAAGGTTACGGTTACTTCTGCATTCAGATCGGCGCCCCTTTGGCGAAAAGTTTCCCGTCCGAATCCGCCGTGAGCTCCCTGCCGGAAACTGCCGCGGAAGTTTCCTCCGAACCCGTTTCCAAATATCTGATCAAAGACGTCATCCATATTGTTGCCCGCAAAATGAAACTCCTGATATCCGCCCGAAGGATCGCGGTAAGAACCGGATTGGTACCGGGGAATGTCTTCCTCAAAGGCTGCGTGGCCGAACTGGTCATACAGTTTTCTTTTTTCTTTATCGCTTAAAACGTTATACGCTTCCGTTATTTCTTTAAAACGTTCTTCTGCCCCGGGGCTGCCGGAATTGGAGTCGGGATGGTATTTTTTCGCCAGTTTTCGATATGCTTTTTTAATTTCTGCATCGTCCGCATTGCGGTTTATGCCCAGAACATCATAATAATCTTTTTTTGTCAAAATCCTCACACTCCTTCCAAAACTCAACAGGCTGCCTTGCCTGTTCTATATGTAATATAACACTTAGTAACGATAATGTAAACAGAGCATGAGAATTTAATTGTGAATTTTCTGTGAACTGTCGGATATAAAAAACCCTCCGTGCAATTTTGCACAGAGGGTTATGAACAGCAAAACATGTGATATCCCACGATCAGACAGAGGACAGCCGTGATGACATCCCACAGAGCCGTGGGGATCAGCAGTTCGATCAGCATGCCGATTCCGATAAAGAACAGCATAAAACCGATGATCCGGCACATTCCAGTCTCCTATGCGTTCTCCTCTTGATTCAGTATATGCTCGATATCTTCTTTTGTATACTCATCCTCTGAACCTTTTTTGGTAAAACGATCCGCCAGGTCGGGAATCATATCCAGAATTTTGGTGACAGCGTCCTGGTTTTTAATATTTACCAGCTTGGTTGAATTTTTGGTGATCACCAGTACGGCCGAGGGAGAAATTTTTCCGCCCATACCGCCGCCGCCGTTATTTTTTGCATTCTCTGCAAAAGCGCCAGCCCCCACGCCGAAGGTGACGTCTACCAGAGGCAGGATGATCGTATCTCCGATATGAATCGCGTCTCCTACGACGGTTTTTGTGGTAATGAAATTGTCCATCCCGCGAAACAGTGCTTCTACTGTGTTTTGAAAGGTGTTTTCTGCCATTTTTATGCCTCCTTATGCTGGAATTTCCTGATTGTTTTCTTTACTGCCTGACTGCGGTATATGATCCACGCCGTCCTTAAAATGATACAGCCGAATATCCTTCCTTTTATCCGGATATCGCCTTCCAGAACTTTTTCTTCAAATACAGGTATGATCCGGAATTTGCTCCTATAGAGGGGAAGAATCATACTGACGGCGCCCAGCGTCTGCCCGGTCAAAGCAGGATCGTCAAATCCAAACCGTACGTATCCCTTTACGCTTTTAGGGAGAACATGACGGAATAAAACACCTGCATTTTCCTTCAGACACCGAAGCGCTTCTCTGGTGGCCTCGTCATTCAGAAATATTTTCCATTGAACTATTCTATCACAAAACTGCTTTAAAGTTAACCATATTTTCTTTACGCTGTGTAAAATCTTTCTGAAAAAGCGCAGTACAAAACCAGATGAGATACCCGCACCGGAATCTTTTTTTTCGTCTTGTTTTCTGGCGTCATCCTCTGTCCGGAGGTCCTTTTCCGGCCGCCGGGGAATTCCGGTTGCGGAATGGGACGCTGCATCGTCGCTTCGCTGCGTCTGCTGTGCTGGAGCCGTTCCTGTTTGCCTTTTCTTTTTTGAAAAGGGCCGGATGCGCCGGATTTTGCGCGCGGCTTTTCGGAAGGTGTCCGCAGAGATCCCCAGAATACGGATGGTCAAAAAAGTGTTCTGCTCCCGATAAGCCGCCGTGACGCGAAGCAGGCCGAACAGCCAGCAGACGACGGCGGATCCTTCCAGAGTTTCCTTCTGCTCATCGTTTTTCTCACGCCTGCCGCGGATGCGGTAAGTGACCGGGACAAACAGAAGGGAAAATAGAGTCAGGAGAATCAGCGCCAGCAGAATCAGTATCAGAATCCCAAGAATTTTCAGGATTGTTAAAATGATATGTAGTAACATCCGCGTCTATCCTTCCTGATTTTCCAGGATCCAGGAACGGATGGATACCGTTCCTGTTTTTTCCCAGACCTCTTTGACTATCTGTTCCACGATTTCCACAGCCTCCTCATATCCCACGGCAATGCCCACGATCAGGGGACACCGACGTCTCAATGTTTTTTGCAGCAGCTGCGCTGCAGGATAAATTTCCAGATGGTTCTGTTCATTGACGGCCAGCGTTATGACAAAAACATTGAAGGTTCCGATTCCGCAGCTGATTTTTCTGCGGAGCGTTTTTTCTTTCTTTTTTGCAGTATTTCCAACATAAAGGTTCTTATACCATTTCAACATAAAAATGTCCTTTATCAGAGCCTTACCGGGCGTCCTCCTGTTTCAGCCGCTCTTCAATGGCGTCCACCACCGTTTTGAGGACCTTGACCCTGGCATAATATTTGTTGTTGCCTTCCACGATGATCCAGGGGGCGTAGGTCGTGGATGTGTGAACCAGCATCTCATCCACCGCTTTCTCATAGAGATCCCATTTTTCGCGGTTCCGCCAGTCCTCATCGGTAATCTTCCACTGTTTCTGGGGATTCTCCATACGCTCGCGGAATCTGCGCTCCTGCTCATCCTTATCGATCTGAAGCCAGAATTTCCGTACGATAATACCGGCGTTGGTCCAGCTGGCTTCCATATCGTTCATTTCCTTATAAGCCCGTTTCCATTCCTGCTGTGTGCAGAATCCTTCGATGCGTTCCACCATGACGCGGCCGTACCAGGTTCGGTCAAAGATAGCGATATGACCGGCTTTTGGCACGTTGTTCCAGAATCTCCACAGATAATGGTGGGAACGCTCCAGATCATTGGGGGACGCGGTGGGATTCACCTGATATCCCCGGGGATCCAGAGACTCTGTCAATCGTTTGATGGCGCCTCCTTTTCCTCCGGCATCCCATCCTTCAAATCCCAGGATCACAGGGATTCTCCGGCGATACAGTTCACCGTGCAGCCGGGTCAGTTTTTCCTGTAATTCTTTCAGTTTTTCTTTATACTCTTCTTTGGTATAGGCCTTGGACAGATCCACGCTGTCCAGACTGGAGGTGCGCATGACTTTTTCATCCAGGATATCGTCCTTTTGCGTAGAGGGCGGGTTCATTTCCACCGACGGTGCAGCCGGTTCTTCTTCCGCGGCCTTCGCTTCCTGTTTTGCCTGCTCTGCTTTTACCCGTTCCGTCAGCGCCTTGATAACGGCCATGTAGATTTTGACGGTGGCAAATTCTCTGTCCGTGGATTCGATCACGGTCCAGGGGGCGCACTCGGTATCGGTTTTTTCCAGCATCTCATCGTTGATCTGTTTGTATTCTTCATACCGTTCGTTCCTTTTCAGATCCCCTTTGCTGACTCTCCAGGCGCTGGATTTATCATCCAGCAGTTTTTGAAACCGTTTTCTTTGTTCTTTCTGGTCGATACACAGGAACAGTTTAATGATAACCGTACCGTCCGCTGTCAGCTGCTCTTCAAAAGCGTTGATTTCACTGTATGCGAACTGAAGCTTATTTTCAGATGTGACTTTGTCAAACCGGTCCACCTGTACGATCCGGTACCAGCTGCGGTCGAAAATGGCGATCCTTCCTTTGGGCGGCGTTTTAATCCAGAATCTCCACAGGAATGGACGCATCCGCTCCTCTTCCGTCTCTGACCCGGTGGCATAAACAGAAAAGCCTCTGGGATCCAGGGACTGGATCAGCTTGCTGATCTGAACGCCTTTTCCTGCAGCGCCGAATCCCTCAAAGACAATCATCACGGGAATCCCCATCGATTTGCAGGTCCTCTGCAGCTGCGCCATCTGCGGCTGCAGCTGTTCCATCTTTTCTTTGTATTCTTTTTTGCTCAGTTTTTTGGTCAGATCGATCTGTTCCAACATAGTGCTCCCTCCTTTCACCTTTTAGAATAAGGGAGAGATACTGTCATCCCTCCCTTATTCTGTAACTTAATAGTATTTGCGTGTACCCCACAGATTGGATTTTTTCAAATCCAGATATTCTTGGTAAGCAATCTCCAGAATCTGTCTTTCATTGGAAAATTTCAACAGATGGTACGCTTCGTGAAATTTGTAATACCCCGAATCCACAAAGTACTCTTCCCGCTGAGGTTTGCTGTGATAGCTGTTGGCCATCATAAGATACCAGTGGACATCCTTCTCCACGGTATCCTCCGGAACAGAAAAGCTGTACTGGCTTTTTCCCACGTACTTGATGATGGAAGCCTGTACGCCGGCCTCTTCACGAACCTCCCGCACTGCAGTGTCCTTATAATCTTCTCCTGCTTCCACAGTCCCCTTCGGCAAAACCCATCCTTCGTATTTGTTTTTATAGCTTTTATACAGAACCAGAATCTTACCACGATACATTACCACCCCGCCACAGCTTGTTGCCTCGATCATTGCAAATCCTCCTGTAATGCGTAGTGTTCACTTACTGTTAGTATACCCCTTTTTGGGAGGCCATGCAACCTTAATTGTAATAGGCGTCGAAGATTTGCGAAGCGATGGGAACGGCCACATCACTTCCGGTTCCGGCGCTCTCTGCGATCACGCTCACGACGATGTCAGGGTTATCCACATTGGAAAATCCTACGAACCAGGCGTGGGGAGATTCGGTCATATCGCCGTGCTCCGCCGTGCCGGTTTTTCCGGCTGCCGTATAGCCGCGGCCGGAAAGCATGGACGCCGTACCGTTTTCCACCACCCCTTTCATCAGTTCGCTGATCAGCGCGGCTTCATCGGAAGTCATCAGCTGGCTGCTGACCGAGGGGGTGTATTTTTTCACCTGTTCTCCGTTATAATTTTCAATGCGGTCCACCAGGTAAGGCTCCATCAGATTTCCGCCGTTTGCCACGGCGCAGGTGATCAAAGCCATATGGAAGGGGGAGGCCAGCGTATCGCCCTGTCCGATGGCGGTCTGCATGGCCAGCGCGTCAGCGGTATCCTTGTCCAGATCAAAGCTGCTGCGGCTGTAGGGCAGATCAAGGGGCAGATCCCGGTTAAACAGTACGTCCTGCGCCGTGTTTCGAAATTCTGTCCGGTTCAGATCGACCCCCAGCTGAGCGAATGCACTGTTGCAGGATTTGGCAAACGCGGTGGCAAAGTCCTCCGGTCCGTGGACGTTATTGTTGTAACAGTGTATGGTGTAGCCGCCGTTCGTCACTTCGCCCTGACAGTCAAAATGAAAATCATTTATATTTTCTCCGGAACGCAGGTAAGCAAGGGTGGTGACAATTTTAAAAGTGGAACCGGGAGGATATAATCCCTGCGTTGCACGGTTCAAGAGATTGGTATTGCTCTCATCGCTCACCAGCGTATCCCATATCTCATCCAGGCTGTTGGGATCAAAATCCGGTTTGCTCACCATGGCCAGAATCTTTCCGGTATCCGGTTCCATCACCACCACAGCGCCGTTATAGCCGCCAAGAGCGTCGTAGGCGGTCTGCTGCAGTTCAAGATCCAGCGTGGTTACCACGGTGTCCCCCATATTTTTTTCATCCCGCAGTTCCTTTTGTACCTGTTCTATGGCGCCTGCGTGCGAGGTAAGGAGGTGATAATTCTCCGTGGATTCCAGACCGCTTCTTCCCTTGGTGTTGTATCCTACCACATGGGAGAACAGGTTGGAGTACGGGTAAACACGATACTCGTTTCCTTCCCCGTCCGTCTGGGTTTCGGCCAGCACTTCGCCGCCGGCCGCTGTAATGTCGCCTCTTACCACCTGTTCTTCGTATGCGTTCTGCCGCCTGTTGTAGGGACTGTTTTGAAATTCCTCGCTAAGCTGCGTGTTAAAATAGACGATATAGCCGATCAGGGCAAGAAAAATGGCGACGAATGCATAGGATACCACCACGTATTCTCTACCACCGGAGGCTTTTTTCTGTTTCTTCTTCGATTTTTTCTTCCAGGCTCTTCTCTCTTGCGGATTTTGTTCCAGACTGCTGCCTGGACGGCCATTCCTGTCTTTGAATTCGTTCCTGTCTCTGTTTTTCAAGTTGCACTCCTTCATCTTCTCTTAAAATATACAAGCCCTGAATAATGGCCAGCATGATAATAGTACAGATCACGGAGCTGCCGCCGTAGCTGACCAGCGGCAGTGTGATTCCGGTTAAGGGGATAAATTTTGTCGTCCCCCCCACGGTCAGAAAAACCTGAAAGGCATATTCCGTACCAAGGCCCAGGGCGATCAGTTTGTAAAATTTATTTCCCATCTTCATGGAAATATTGACGATCATCAGAAAGCAGCTCATACATACCAGCAGCATGCAGATGGCAAAAATACCTCCCAGCTCTTCGCAGATGGCGGCAAAAATGGAGTCCTGTGTGACGACGGGGATGGTGTCGGGGGAACCTTTGAACAGGCCGGTGCCGAACCATCCGCCTGCGCAGATGGCAAAAAGGGACTGCACGATCTGATAGCCGTTGGTTTCATAGACGGAAAAGGGATCGCGCCAGGCCACCACCCTCTGCCGGACATGGCCGAACAGATAATAGGCCAGAACGGATGCCGCCGCGCCGCCGCCCAGACCGGCCAGGGCATAGAGCGGTTTTCTGGTTGCCACGTATACCATTACGACATAAGTGACGAAAAATACCAGGGCGCTGCCAAGATCCCTGGACAGTACCAGGATCAGCACATGGGCGCCTGCTACGGCCGTTGTGATCACCACGTTGCGAAAGCTGGTATCCCGGCGCAGAATGCCCGCCATGAAAAACACAAAGGTGATTTTCACCACTTCGGACAACTGAAACGTAACGCCGCCAAATTCCAGGGAAAGATTGGCGCCGCCGGTTTTGGGGGCGAGGATCCAGACGGCGGCCAGGCACAGGATGCCGAAAATACCATACAGCCAGGTCAGATCTTTCAAAAGCTTGACTTTGCGGATAATAACAGGAACCAGCAAAGAAAGCACGGTGCCGATCACCACGATGGCGAACTGTTTTTCCGCCATCTCAAAGTTCAGTCTTGTCAGGATGATAAATCCGCAGCTTAACAACAGACACATATCGTTGACCAGAATGATAGAAGCTTTCCGGTAAACGATACGGTAAATGACCTGGATCACAATGGTATATGCCGCTACCTGCAGATACATGATCAGAATATTGAAATCCAGAGTCTGCAGATACATGACCAGGTAGGCGACGGTATCCAGGAAAAGAAGTGTGACAATCTGCTTGCGGAGGGCATATTTCCTGTCTTCCTCATCGCTTTTTTTGAAAACGGTGAAGCACTGCAAGGTAAACAAAGTCATCAGTATGACGATCAGATATTTGGATAATTCTGTGATAATATTAATCATGGTAATTCACCTGCCTATACGCCGCGCCGAAAATGACCTTTGGTGCTGTCGCCGGAAGCGTCATTCCACGCACGGTTACTTTGATATGCCGATAAAAATTCTTCTATTCTGGCGGATGTCGTTTTTTTATCCTCCATGGTAAAACACAGACGGAGTCCCCTTACCGGAAGTTTCCGGATGGCGGCGATTTCTTTCGTCAGGTTTAAAGGTAGGCTGTTATAAATGGTATTGTAGCAGTAGTCACAGCTGCATTGGACACAGAAATTTTTCTGATAGCGGTCTTTCAGCCAGAGCGTACTGTTTCTGCGGGTGCAGCGATCCAGATTTTTTTTCACGCACTGGGCGGATATCATCAAAGGCGTGTAGCCGTAAACCACCAGCTCGCTTTGAAAATTATTCCGCTGCCAGATTTCCTTTTCGTTCAGTTCCGGCGGGACGGTATCGCCTTCCATGCCAAGGCAGTCAAAGAATGCGCTGCCTCTTCGGTTCCAGGAAGACAGATTTCCGTCAAGTACGGTCTTCCTTTCCAGACCGACGCTTCGAAGCCATGCATACTGTTCTGGAATATGGGCAAGATAACCTTCTGCGCCCGCATCTTCTGCCTGATAAACCATTTCGCGCATCTGTTTCATTTCCGGTTCCCGAACCATCAAAGGCAGTGTCAGCCAGGGCTCTTTTCCATATTTTTTGCATTTTTCGATAAATGTTTCATCAAAAATCTGCCAGGAACCATAAATTCTCCGGATTTGCGGAACATGCAGCGCCGCTTCCGCCTGTTCCTGCGTATGGACGGAAACGGAAAAGAAAAGATCCGTGTCGGCCGCTTGGTTTTTTCCGATGAAGGAGGCTTTGCCATGTAAAGGTGACTTTCGTCTTCCTGTTTTTATTATCTTCTCTTTCAGGCTGTTAAGAGCAGTCCGGCGGATCTCGTTGAGTTCCTGCAGGGGAAGAAAGATATCTTCTTCCATCTCCAGCGACAGGCCGGCGACGGAAAAACAGGTGCCGCCCGTTTTTTTCAGCTGCTTTTCCACTCTCTCACGGCAAAGAGGCTGATTTCTGGCAGGGGAAACGCAGTTTCCCTCCAGAAAGACCTGACAATCGCATGCTTTTGCCGTGATGCGGGCAGGCTCTCCTTTTTTCAGCACAACTTCCAGAGAAACAGGGACAGGATCTTTCACGGATACATATTTCCGGAACAGTTCTTCAAAAAGACGGTCATTGTGGCTGCTTTTTTTATTTGCAGAAGCTTTTTCATTTTTCAGAGCCATCATATTGCGGCCGTTTCTCTGAAAATAGTATCCTTGATGGAATCCGTCCCGGTTATACAGATCGTACAGTTCCCTTTGATCTTCCTTAGAAACGCCTGTCCAATGGCCGGACAGAAACTGATCCAGGTATTTGCGGTAAATCCGTACGACTCCAGCTGTGTATTCCGGCCGTTTCATCCGTCCTTCGATCTTCAGAGAGGTTACGCCGGAGCGTATGATCTCGGGGAGAAGATCGATGGTACACATATCTTTGGGACTTAAAGGATAGGCGCTGTTTTTCCCGTTAAGCTGCCTTCCCTTTTCAAAAACCTGGTAGGGCAGCCTGCAGGGCTGGGCGCATCTGCCCCGGTTTCCGCTTCGTCCTCCCAGCATGCTGCTGAACAAACATTGTCCGGAGTAGCAGTAACAGAGAGCGCCGTGGACGAAGCTTTCAATTTCCAGTTTTGTCTGGCGGCGGATTTTTCTGATTTCTTCCAGAGAAAGCTCCCTTGCCGTTACGATGCGGGAAGCGCCCAGGGATTCCAGCAATGCGGCGCTAAAAGGACCGGTGATGGTCATCTGAGTGCTGCAGTGAACCGCCAGATCCGGAAAAGTATTGCGAATCAGAGAAAAAACGCCAAAGTCCTGTACGATTACGGCATCCAGTCCCTGTTCGTAGAATGGAAGCAGATAATCATACAGTTCCTCCTCCAGTTCCCGCTCTTTAAGAAGGGTATTGACAGTGAGATACAGCTTTTTGCCATGCAATCTGGCATAGGCGATTGCATCCATCATCTGGTCTGTGTCAAGATTATCCGCGTAGGCTCTTGCTCCGAATTTTTGTCCGCCGATATAAACGGCATCCGCTCCGGCAGCAAAGGCTGCTGTCATTGCTTCATAGGAGCCTGCCGGCGCCAGCAATTCTGTTTTCATGGTTTTTATTTCTCCTCTTTGCTTTCCATGGAAAATAAGAAGGAGATTACCTGTCAAAAGCAATCCCCCTGTTATTCATTATTTTAAGCTTTCTTTTTTTCTCCCTGAAGTTTCTCATATTCCTGCCTTAGCGCATCCAGTTCCTTCTTGGCGTTTTCCAGTTTGATCTGCGCGTCAATCAGCTGATGCTTCAGTTCATAGACTTCCTTGTCTTTTTCCTGGGAATCCTCCTCAAATACTTCCGCCTGCCGTTTCGCTTTGAAATAATCGTCTGCGATATTCAGGCTCAGCAAAGTACTCTTTGTCTCTACAGGCTGCCGGTTGTAGCCAGGCAGTTCACTCAGCTCCGCCAGCTTGTGATTCAGATAAGCGGCGACTTTCTGCAGATATTCTTCACTCTCATATCCGCTCAGCTTGACGATTTTTCCTCCAATGAGAACCTGTGTTGTATTTTTTGTAGGCACTTGGCTTACCTCCATCCTTTTTCTCTGTCTCTATTATAAATAGAAAATCCAGGAAAAACAACCTTTTCTTTTCATTCTGCGTTTCCCGGCATTTCAAATCCCAGATGATCATAGGCCTTCTGGGTGGCGCATCTTCCCCGCGGCGTCCTGTTCAGAAAACCGTGTTTCAAAAGATAAGGTTCATAAACATCTTCCAGGGTGCCGGCGTCTTCTCCGATGGCCGCCGCCAGCGTATCCAGTCCGGCCGGGCCGCCCTGAAACTTTTCGATCAGGGTGGAAAGAATTTTCCGGTCCAGGCTGTCCAGACCAAACTGATCCACCTCCAGCAGATCCAGGGCATAGACGGCGGCCTCTTCGCTGATGACGCCGTCATACTTGATCTGAGCAAAATCACGGACTCTTTTTAAAAGTCGGTTGGCAAGCCTTGGCGTTCCTCTGGAGCGTCTGGCCAAAGCCTGCGCCCCTTTTGGTTCTATGGTCACTCCAAGAATTTTCGCGGAATGAAAGATAATGGATTCCAGCTCCTTTTCGGTATAAAATTCCAGATGATGGATGACGCCGAAACGGTCTCTTAAAGGAGCAGTCAAAAGGCCGGCTCTTGTGGTGGCCCCCACCAGAGTAAAGGGCGGCAGATCCAGCCGTATGGAACGGGCAGTCGCTCCTTTTCCGATCATGATATCAATGGCGTAATCTTCCATGGCCGGATAAAGCACCTCCTCCACCTGCCGGTTCAGACGGTGAATCTCATCCACAAAAAGGATGTCGCCTTTTTGCAGGCTGTTTAAAATGGCGGCCATCTCGCCGGGCTTTTCGATCGCCGGCCCGGAAGTTACTTTCATGTGGACGCCCATTTCATTGGCGATGATGCCGGCCAGCGTTGTCTTTCCCAGGCCGGGAGGGCCGTAAAACAGCACGTGGTCCAGAGGATCATTTCTTTGCTTTGCCGCCTCAATATAAATTTTCAGATTTTCCTTGGTTTTTTCCTGCCCGATATATTCATCCAGTGACTGGGGACGCAGACTGCCCTCCGCCTGGATATCTTCTTCTGTGATATCTGTGGTAATGATTCGTTTTTCCATACTACCGTTCCTGTCTGTTTACACTAAGTTTTTCAGAGCCGCTTTGAGGATCTGTTCCGTGTCAAAATCGTCAGCCGGTTCCACCTGTCTGACGCTTCTTAACGCTTCCGAATTGGAATAGCCAAGGGATACTAAAGCCTGGACAGCTTCCTGGATACAGGGGTTCCCCTGAGGGGACAATTGTTCCGGCAAAACGGCGTCACGGTTTAGTTTCTGCTCAAAAACTTCTTCCAGATTTAATTTATCTTTCAGCTCCAGGATCAGTTTCTGCGCCGTTTTCTTTCCGATTCCGGGAGCTTTGGCCAGCGCGTTCACATCGTCTGCCAAAACGGCGAACTGAACTTCGTCCGGTGTCAGCGCCGATAATATACCCAGCGCCGCTTTCGGCCCGATACCATTTACGCCGATCAGCAGCCGGAACAGATTCAGATCTCCTTCTGTGAGGAAACCAAACAGGGAAACCGCATCTTCCCGGACGTGGTAATAGGTGTGAATCTTTACTTCCATCCCCGCATGGAGACATTCCAGCATGGAACCGGGCATAAAGATCTGATATCCGATTCCGCCGTTTTCCACGATGGCGTAATCCTTTCCCACAGCCGCCGTTTTTCCCTTGATATATACAATCATATTTCTTTCTCCTTTTCTTTTTCCAGCAGCGGACACAGCCGCCGGAGCATTTCCCGGCTGACAAGCCCGATGATGATTCCGGTGATGACTCCTGCTGCCATCAGCACCGGAAGATAGTAAAGCAGCTGGATCCTGGATACCAGAAACCAGGCCACACCCATCTGAGCCATATTGTGCGCGACGCCTCCTGTCAGACTGACGCCGATGACTCCCATGCTTTGTATTTTTTTGACTGCGGACATGACAAGAAGGCTGGCCAATGCGCCGGCCAGGCTGAACAGGATACTGAACAGATTGCCGAAAAGGAATCCGATCACGATAATCCGGATCATGGAAACCACAAAAGCTTCCAGGCTGCCGTAGAGATAAAGCATGAAAACAATCATCAGATTGGAAAGCCCAAGCTTAATTCCGTAGACAGAAGGGAGAAGGGGGATCAGGGATTCCACGTATCCCAGGAGAATAGCCAGAGCAGAACACAGTCCCAGTATGGCTGTTTTACGATACATATTTATCTTCCTTTCAGGATGTCACCGTATCGGGAGTCAGAGAGTTTGTACTGCCGGAGGAAACCACTTCCAGAAATACCCTATTTGGCAGGCAGATAATGGTACCGCCACCGGAATCGATGGGAGCTGATTCCATACACAGATGATCCGGGCAGTCTGCAGCTGTCATGCGTACGGTTCCATTCCTGATTTCGCATACATTGGTATCATTGATCCGGATCGTCTGATCCTGGTTTAAAGGATATTCTCCATATTGTTCATTGTCTACGGTGATCCGCAGCAGATCGCCGCCGGACCGGCCTGTCAGCCGGAAGATCCCCCACAGCAGCAATGCAGCCAGTATAATGACGGCTGCCAGAATGATCTCACGTTTCTTCATTACTATCCATGTCTTCGGCCAGACGGCCGCCCTTTAGTACAAATATCGCTTCTATATCATCCAGTGTGTCCGTCAGCGCCCGAGCTTTTTCGTAACCCAGGAGAATGCATACGGTGGAAAGTCCGTCGCCGGTCAGAGAAGAATCTGAAAGGATCGTGGCCTGCCACAGATCCGTATCGGCGGGATATCCGGTGGAAGCATCCAATATATGAGAATACAGACGGCCGTCCTTCTCAAAACAGCGCTCATAGACGCCGGAGGAGACGACGGAACGATCCTGGGTTTCCACGGTAGTGATCAGTTCATTTCTCTGACCAAAAGGTTTTTGGATCCCCACCTTCCAGAGTCCTTCGTCCGGTTCCCGTCCAACCACAACCACATTTCCGCCCAGATTGATTATGGCGGATTCGATACCATAGGATTCCAGGCATTCTTTCAGCTGATCCGCCGCATAGCCTTTGGCCAGACCTCCAAGATCCAGCATGGTATCCGCGCTGTCGAAGGTCAGGGTATTTCCCGACAGATGAACCAGCGAAGCGTCTACTTTCCTGACGGCTTCTTTTAGCTTCTCTTCATCCGGCAGCAGGGGATCTTCACTTTTAAAATCCCACAGGGAACTGACAGGGGCGATGGTGATGTCAAATTTTCCGTCCGAAAGCCGGTAAAAAGACAGACCGGCTTCGATTACACAGGCCAGATCATCGGATACCGTTACCCTATCCGATGATCTGTGATTGACCCGGTACAGCTCGCTGTCGCTGCGGGTCGGGCTGAAAATACGTTCCATCTCACCGCACAGTTTAAAGCATTGATCAACCGCTTCTTCACTTTTTTCTCCGTAAGCTGTGATTTCAATAACCGTATCAAAGTAGAAACCGGTTCGGGATGCCGCCATATCCCGGCTGCATCCGCACAGCAGCAATACCGCCAGGATGCCAAGCAGCGGATTTAAGATTTTACGATACATTTACAATACAGTGGCGCGGACAGTTTTCCACACAGCTTCCGCAGTTGGTACATTTGTCAAAATCGATACGAACCACATTGCCGTCCATCTTCATGGCCTGTTCCGGGCAGTTTTTTATGCATTTCATACAGCTGATGCATCCGGCGTCACATTCTGTCATGACGACCTTGCCCTTATCCGAGCATTTGCATTTGACCAGACTTTTCTGGTCATAGGGAACCAGATCAATCAGATGCTGAGGACATGCTTTGATACACTTGCCGCAGGCTTTGCATTTTTCACGGTCCACCACGGCCAGTCCGTCGATGATGGAGATCGCGTCGAAGGGACATGCTTTGACGCAGGTGCCAAAGCCAAGACATCCTTCATTACAGATTTTTGCGCCGCCGTTGGGCACATAAATCATCATGGCGCAGTCTTCCACTCCGTAATATTCATACTCTTTCTTGGCCAGGGAGCAGCTTCCTCCGCACCGCACAAAAGCCACTTTGCGTTCAGAAGCTTCCACTTTCTGGCCCATGATCTCTCCGATTGCGGCTGCCACGGGAGGGCCTCCCACGGGACATCCGTCCACCGGAGCGCTGCCTTTGACAATGGCTGCCGCCAGACCGTCGCAGCCGGGATATCCGCATCCGCCGCAGTTATTTCCAGGAAGCGCTTCTCTGACCGCAGTTTCTCTTTCGTCAGTTTCCACAGCAAATTTTTTACCGGCCAGTCCCAGAAGAATGCCAATGACAAGACCGATTCCGCCGATGATAACGGCAGATACTATAATAATTTCCATATCATCCGCTCCTTCCTATACCAGTCCGGAAAATCCAAAAAATGCGATGGACATCAGACCCGCTGTCAGCAGGACGATGGGCATTCCCTGGAAAGATTCCGGGATATCGTTGTATTCCATTTTTTCGCGCAGACCGGCCATCAAAACAATGGCGATCATGAAGCCAAGGGCCGTGGAGAATCCGCAGACAACCCCCTCCAGGATGTTGTATTCATTCTGTACGTTTGTCAAAGCCACACCGAGAACGGCACAGTTGGTGGTAATCAGGGGAAGGTAAACTCCCAGGGCATGATAAAGAGCCGGGATGGATTTTTTCAGCACCATTTCCACCAGCTGAACCAGTGCGGCGATCACCAGAATGAAGGCAATGGTTTTCAGATAAGTCATATTCAGCGGGACAAGGATAAATTCATAAATCAGTCCGGTGCACAAGGAAGAAAGGGTGATAACGAAGATAACCGCGGCTCCCATTCCCGCTGCCGTGTCAATTTTCTTGGATACGCCAAGAAAGGCACACAGTCCAAGAAACTGGCTCAGAACCACGTTGTTTACCATGGCTGCGCCGATGGCGATGATAATCAATTCTTTCACTTCGCGCTACCTCCTTTTTCTGTTTCGTCGGCGTCTGCCGCTTTCCCCGCGCACAGAGTATTGGCACAGTTCAGGCAGCTGCTGCGGGAGCAGGCTTTAGTGCCGTCCTCGTTTATGCGGGCGCTGCCGATCTTGAATCTGTTCTGAAAAGCAATCAGCATGGCAAGTACGAAGAAAGCGCCGGGAGCCAGGATAAAAATGGTAATGGGCTCATAGGCATCCGGCATAATCTGGAAGCCGAAGATCTGTCCGGCGCCCAGGATCTCACGAAAGATGCCGATCAGTGTCAGCGCGATGGTAAAGCCCAGTCCCATACCGATTCCGTCAAACAAAGAAGCCACCACCGTGTTTTTGGAGGCGTAGGCTTCCGCACGGCCCAGGATGATGCAGTTTACCACGATCAGAGGGATGTAAAGCCCCAGCGCTTCATACAGACTGGGAAGAAATCCCTCCAGCAGAAGTTCGCAGATCGTTACGAAGGAAGCCACCACTACGATATAGGCAGGCATCCGAACGCCGTCCGGGATGACTTTGCGCAGGAGCGAAATCATCAGATTGGACATGGCAAGAATCACCATGGTGGTAAGGCCCATTCCCAGGCCGTTCATGGCGGAGGTGGTGACGGCCAGCGTGGGACACATACCCAATATCAGCACGAAAGTGGGATTTTCTTTAATAATACCGTTATAGAGACGTTCGATCGGTGTGTTCGGTTTCATCTTAATTTCCTCCTTTCAGATACTGAAATGTGAGAAGTCCGCCGTTGACGCCGTTGGTCACTGCGTTGGTGGTGATGGTTGCGCCGCTGATGGCGTCGATTTCATTATCCGCGGATGCACCGTTTTTCGTATAAGTAAACTGTTCCACGTTTTTATCCGCGAACTGGCTCTTAAACGCATCGGTGTCGGCGTTCATACCCAGGCCGGCCGTCTCGCTGATGCTCAAAATCGAGATGCCGTTGAGCGTGCCGTCCATCCGTACCCCCATGGAGAGCTGGATATCGCCGCCGTATCCTTCGCTGTCGGTCACCGTCAGCACATATCCCAGCATCTGACCGCTGTCGTCGCTTGCCTCCATGACCGCGTCCACCGTCACATATTCAAGACCGTTTTCTTTCAGATTCTGATTGAGCGTATCCAGATCTGTCTGTACATCCGTAAAATCCGTCGCATCGGAAAAAACTTCCTGACAGGCCTTGGCGTTGGCCAGTTCTTCCTGGTGCGCGATGGGTTCCAGCGTAATATCGTAAACCAGTCCAAGCAGAAAACCGGCTACCAGCGTGATCACCAGCAGTACGGCAGTATCTTTGATAATTTTACCCATTCTGTTTCCCTCCTTTGCCAAAGGCAGTCGGCATGGTTACCCGCTCAATGAGAGGTACCAGCAGATTGCTGAAGATGATCGCATAGGAAACACCCTCGGCAGAGCCTCCGAAAAGCCGGAACAGTCCGGTCAGCACACCGAGAATCACACCGTAGACAATCTGGCCTTTTTTGGTGATGGGCGAGGTGACATAGTCCGTCGCCATGAACCAGGCGCCCAGCATCAGACCGCCGCCGAAAAGATGCCCCAGGATATAGTTGGGATCCAGCCCGTGGCCGCCGAAAATCGCAATGAAAATCACGAAGCTGGCCAGATAGGTCAGAGGAATCCTAAGATCAATAATTTTCATGCACAGCAAAAAGATGGCGCCGATGAGGATGGCGATGGCAGAGGTTTCGCCGATGGTTCCCTGCACGTTTCCGATAAAAAGACTGAGCACGTCTGCTGTCTCGCCGCTTTTCAGCAAGGCAAGGGGCGTGGCGCCGGATACGGTATCCACGGCAATGTTGCCCCAGGCGCCCTTTGGCACAGAAAAATCGGTCATCTGTCCGGAAAAGGAAATCAACAGGAAACATCTGGCTGCCAGAGCCGGGTTCATGAAATTTTGTCCAAGGCCCCCGAAAAGCTGTTTTACGATCAGGATGGCAAAGATGCCGCCGATCACCGGAACAAACCAGGAAACGGATGCCGGCAGGTTCAGGGCCAGCAAAAGTCCGGTTACCACAGCGCTGAAGTCTTTCACCGTCACCGGCTTTTTCATCAGCTTTTCATAGACATATTCTGTCAGAACGCAGGTGGCAACGCTGAGCAAGATCAGCAGCAAAGCCCGCGGCCCGAAATTATAAATACCAAAAATGGTCGTCGGCAGCAGGGCAATCACCACCATCAGCATGATATCGTTAGTCGTTATTTTTGAACGGACATGGGGTGATGATGATACGTGTAATAATTCACTCATTTTCCTCTCCTCCTCTATTTTTTCCTGCGGTTGGCAAGGATTTCCTTACGCATGGATTTGATAGACTGGGCCAGCGGCCGTTTTGCCGGACAGACGTAGCTGCAGCATCCGCATTCGCAGCATTCCATACCGTTCATCTTTTCAAATCGTTCATAGTCATGATGCTCCGCTATTTTTGCCAGCCTGGACGGAACCAGATGCTCCGGGCACCCGCTGACACAGCGTCCGCAGTTGATGCAGGCTGTCTCCGGCTGTTCCGCCACGTCATCTTTTTGCAGACAGAGCAGAGAAGAAGTTGTTTTGGTCACCGGTACATTCAGATCGAACATGGAAAATCCCATCATGGGGCCTCCGGAGATCAGCTTTTTGGGCTGGCCTTTCAAACCGCCGGCGGCATCGATCAGTTCCTGATAATTGGTGCCGATGGGAACGTAAAAATTTTGCGGGTCTGCGATGCCGTCCCCGGTGACCGTTACGATTCGGTGCATCAGAGGCATGCCCTGCATAACCGCTTTGTAAATGGCAACCACGGTATCGATGTTGTCCACAATGCACCCGGCGTCAGCCGGAAGCATGGAAGAATTGATCTTGCGTTTTGTCACCGCGTAGATCAGCATGCGTTCGGCGCCCTGCGGGTATTTTGTCTTCAGGGCTTTTACTTCGATTCGCGGTTCTTGTTCCGCCAGTTTGGAAATTTTAGCGATGCAGTCCGGTTTATTGTCTTCGATGCAGATGCAGCCCTTTGCGTGATCAAAGAGTTTCAGAATCACTTTCAGACCCTGCACGACTTTCTCCGGTTCTTCCAGCATCCTGCGATAATCGCTGGTCAGATACGGCTCGCATTCTGCGCCGTTTACCAGTATGTAATCGATCTTGTCCGGATCCTTTGGCGCCAGTTTGACATGAGTCGGGAAACCGGCTCCTCCCATACCGACGACACCGCCTAAAGAAATCCGTTTCAGAATTTCTTCTTTCGACAGTTCATCCAAAGAAGAAATTCCCTGGAACTCCACCGTTTCATATTTTTCATCATTTTCAATGACAATTGCATCCACCACCGAACCTACCGTAGTCAGGTGCGGTTCGATTCCCTTTACCGTACCGGATACGCTGGCATAGATCGGGGCGGATACAAATCCGCCTGCTTCTGCGATCATCTGCCCCATCAGGACATGATCGCCCTTTTGTACCACTGCTTTGGCTGGCGCGCCGATATGCTGTGACAAAGGATAAACCAGATCCCCCTTGGGATTCAACGGCTGAATCGGCTTATCCTTTGACAGTTCTTTGCCGTCATAGGGATGTACGCCACCTTTAAATGTTAAAATTCCCATCCAGAACCCTCCTTAATGAAATGCCTGCCGGCATCCATTACAGATGCCGCAGGAAAAATAATCATATTTCTTCTACTATATACTAATTTAATACAAAAATCACTATTTATTTCCCAAAAACAGGTATATAATTAAGTGCAATTGAGTGAGAAAGGACTGCTTTGTATGAAACGATATCAGACGATCCTGCCGGTTCCCGCCATTCTGGATGCTTTGCCAGGGGATTCGGCAGAAAAAATCCTGTTTTTTGATCTGGAAACCACCGGGCTTTCCTGGCGGACCAGCCATCTTGTCCTGATCGGCTGGATCTGTCTGGAATCCGGGCGCTGGAAACTGACCCAGATATTTCTGGAATCCCCTCTGGAAGAGCGGCAGGCTATCTGTGAATTCCTTTCCCGGATTTTGGACGACTCGCTGTTGATTCATTATAACGGATCAACCTTTGATATTCCCTACCTTTCCGGAAAATGCAGTCTCTATCAGATACATCCCGTTTTGGAAAAAGCGAGAAATCTCGATCTTTATCAAAAACTGCGTCCGCTGCGCCGGCTGTTTGGCCTTTCTTCCATGAAGCAGCGGGATCTGGAACCATTGACCGGCTTCTTCCGCCAGGATCATCTGACCGGGAAAGAAGTCCTCTCCTGCTATCAGAAATGTATCCTGTCAGGGGAGGAGTCGCTTTGCCAGGATCTTTTCAAGCATAACCGGGAAGATCTGACGGGACTGACCCGCCTGCTTTCCCTGCTGACGCTGATCCGGTGGTTTGATTCTCCCCATCCGATTTCCTCTGCTGTGAAAGATGAGGAAAAGATAACCTTCCTGATTGACACAGATTTTGCGTTGCTCCGTCCGCTTTCTCTTACTGACGGAGATATCGCTCTGCAGGGCGAGGGACACAGGCTGCGCCTTTCTGTGAAAATCCTGTCAGAAACACTGAAACTGTTTTTTGAGGATCATCGAAATTACTATTATCTTCCTCAGGAGGATATGGCGATTCACAAAAGCGTAGGACAGTTTGTCGACCGGTCCTGCCGCAGGCAGGCGACGCCGTCCACCTGTTACCAGAAAAAAGACGGCCGTTTTCTGCCGGTGCCGCCTGGATTTTCCGCGCTCTCTCTTTTTTGCCGTTCCCGCAAAGAGAAAGAAAAATTCTGTCTTTTGGAAGAACTGCTCTCTGACCCGGCAGCGACAGAGAAATATGTATTTTTGCTGCTTCGCTTCCTGATCTATTCCGAATCAGAGTTTTCCAATAAAAAAGGCGGCTGATCTGCCGCCTTTTTCTATCTCTTATTCTTCTTCTGCACCGGCATTGCCTGACTCTGCAGCTGTCTCGAGCGCTTTCATGCTCAGACTGATTTTCTTTTCTTCTCCGTTGAAGTCTACCACTTTTGCGGTGATTTCCTGTCCCACACTGAGTACGTCGGAGGGTTTCTCCACATGCTCTCTGGAAATCTGTGATACGTGAAGCAGTGCGTCCACACCGGGCTCCAGTTCCACAAAGGCGCCGAAGTCTGTCATACGGGCAATTTTACCATTGACGATATTTCCAACCGCATAGTTTTCAGAAGCTTTCAGCCAAGGATTCTGATCCTCAAATTTCAGGCTGAGGGCAATTTTATCGCCTTTGATTTCCTTAATCAGCACAGTGATCGGTTCGCCAACCTTGAATACTTTTTTAGGATTGTCCACTCTGCCCCAGGACATTTCAGAAATATGCAGAAGTCCGTCTGCGCCGCCCAGATCGATGAAAGCGCCGAAATCTGTCACGTTTTTAACAGTTCCGTCTACCACATCGCCGGGATGAATTCTTTCAAAGAGTTCTCTTTGCTTTTCGGCTTTCTCAGCTACCAGAAGCTGCTTTCTGTCGCCGATGACTCTTCTTCTTCTGGGATTGAATTCCGTAATCACAAATTCAATCTCCTGATCGGCGTATTTGGAAAGATCTTTTTCGTAAGTATCAGATACCAGGCTGGCCGGAATAAAAATTCTGGCTTCATCGATTACCACACTCAGGCCGCCGTTTAATACCTGTGCTACCTTCGCCTTCAGAACCTCATGATTTTCAAAAGCTTCTTCCAGTCTCTTGTTTCCTTTTTCCGCTGCCAGACGTTTATAGGTAAGCAGAACCTGTCCCTCTCCGTCATTGACCTTCAGGACTTTTACTTCCATGGTGTCGCCCGGCTTTGCAATGGTTGTCAGGTCTACGTTGGGTTCGTTGGTATATTCGCTTCTTGTAAGAATACCATCTGCTTTATAGCCAATGTTCAGGATAATCTCATCCGGCTTAACGTCGATGACCGTACCCTCCACTACTTCTCCGTTTCTAATGGTTTTGAATGATTCATCCAGCATTTGTTCAAAACTTAATTCTGACATGTTTTTGAACCTCCTCAATTATATTATTTGGGGTCGAAGCCCCTGCTGTAATACCTACATGACTGATAGATTGAAAAGGCTTGGTTTCCAAATCAACGAGTGTCTGTATATAGTAAGTATTTGTACATTCTTTTTTGCATATTTCATACAGTTTCTGCGTGTTGGAGCTGTTTTTGCCTCCTATGACAATCATGGCATCCACCTGCGCCGCCAGTCTGGCAGCTTCCTGCTGCCGCTCTTGGGTGGCACTGCAGATTGTATTTAAAACATTTCTCTTATCATACCTCTTTTTGGCAAGAATTTCAACTAAATCTTGAAATTTGTTGTAATTAAATGTCGTCTGGGACACAATACAAAGGGTTGAGGCGGGATTCGGCGTGAATTTTCGGGCTTCCTCCTCCGTGCTGATGACAGTCGCCGGAGTGTGGCACCAGCCTTTGATCCCCTCCACTTCCGGATGGCTGGGATTGCCGATAATGATGATCTGATGTCCCATACGGCTTTCTTCCTCCACGATCCGGTGTATCTTTTTTACAAACGGACAGGTGGCATCCACCACTTTATGTCCCTGTTCCTGCGCAGCCTGGCAGACGGAACGGGGAACGCCGTGGGAACGGATTACGACGGTGCCTTTGGCGATCCTTTTTAACTCTGCTTCCGAGTGAATGACTTTGACTCCTCTGGATTCCAGATCTTTCACTACCTGCTCGTTATGTATGATGGGACCGAAGGTATACACTGGTTCGCTGCTGTTTGCCACTTGCTCGTAAACGGTTTCCACTGCCCGTCTGACGCCGAAACAGAAACCGGCCGTCTTGGCTGTCGTCACTTTCATGATCTTTTTTTCTCCTCATAAATGCGGCGGATCGTATTCAGAACCGTTTCGATGTCCATATCCGAAGTATCCACCAAAACGGCGTCTTCTGCCTGGCAAAGGGGGGAGATATCCCGGTGCATATCCCGGTAATCCCGATTCCGGATATCCTTTTCAATACTTTCCAGAGACTTATCGATTCCCTGGGCTTTCAGTTCCTCGTATCTTCTTTTTGCCCGCACGGCAGTCCCGGCAGTGAGATAGATTTTCATCTGCGCATCGGGAAGCACAGCGGTTCCGATATCTCTTCCATCCATCACCACATCCGTGGATGCAGCCAGTTTTTTTTGAAGCTGGGTCAGTTTGATTCTGACAGCCGGCAGCGCGGAAGTAACGGAAGCCATATTGCCCACAGACTCTTTTCTCAGCTGTGAGGTAATATTTTCTCCGTTTAAAAGCACCTGCTGTTCTCCGTTTTCATAGGTGATGGTGATATCCACATCGGCACAGGCGTCTTCGATTCCGCTTTTGTTTTCGGGATCGATTCTGTTTTTTAAAAAATAGTATGCCATGGCCCGGTACATAGCTCCGGTATCCACATAGATGAATCCCAGGCTGCGGGCCAGGCTGCGGGCTATGGTGCTTTTTCCGGCTCCGGCCGGACCGTCGATCGCTATATTAAAGCTCATGTGGTTCCTCCTTGTCGTCAGGCAATACTCTCAGCCGCTGCATGTGCAGTGGACCAGGCGATCTGCAGGTTGAAACCGCCCGTCAAGCCGTCGGCGTCCAGTACTTCCCCGATAAAGTAAAGTCCTTTCACTTTTTTGGACTCCATTGTGCCAGGATGAATCTCTTTTAAGGAGACGCCTCCTTTTGTCACAACAGCTTCATTATACCCTCCAAGACCCGTTATCGTAAATGGAAAATGTTTTAAAATTTTAATAAATTCTTTTCGTTCCTGTCTGGTGACGTCATGGATGACTTTTTCCGGTGAAATGATTCCCAGTTTTAAGAAGACAGGAACCGCCTTTGCCGGAAGAAGGGAGGGGATCACATTTTTGAACTGACGGTTTTCCTGTCCGGAAAATTCCCGCAAAAGCCGGTCGTCCAGCTGCTCCTGGGTCAGAGCCGGTTTCCAGTCGATCTGCGCCGTCAGCTGCTCCAGCAGCAGATACTCACCGATCTGCGCGCTGGCAGTCAAAGCCAGCGGACCGCTGATTCCCCGATGGGTAAAAAGCAGTTCTCCAAAGCCGTCCCAGCATTTTTTGTTTTTGCGAAACAGAGTCAAAGAAACATTTTTCAGAGAAAGACCCTGCATGAGGGGAATATAGTCTTCCTGAGTCAAAAAAGGGACTAAAGACGGACAAAGAGGGGTTACCTGGTGACCGAGGGATCGGGCAAAGCGGTATCCGTCTCCGGTGGATCCCGTCGAGGGATAGGAAAGGCCGCCTGTGGCGACCAGCACCGCATCCGCCTGGATGAGACTGCCGTCTTTCAGACTGATTCCGCGGATCTGACCGTCCGATGCCAGGACTTCTGTCACCTCTGTTTTCAGATGTATCGTTACATCCAGCGCTTTCATACGCTTTTCCAAAGCCAGGGTGATGTCGGACGCGTGGTCGGAGCGCGGGAAAACCCGGTTTCCCCGTTCTGTTTTGGTACGTACGCCCAGGCTTTCAAAAAAATCGATGACGTCGAAATTATTATACCCATAAAATGCGCTGTATAAAAATTTACGTCCGTGAATGATGTTGTCAAATAATTCCTCTTGGGGACAGGCATTGGTAAAATTACACCGTCCCTTTCCGGTGATATAGATTTTTTTGCCCAGCTTTTCATTTTTTTCAAACAGGTGAACCGTATGTCCTTTTTCCGCGAGAAATACGGCGGCAGCCATTCCTGCCGCGCCGCCGCCCACGATAACCGCTTTACTCATCTTCTTCTCCCATATCTGTAAATTTCAGTTTTACGGTGTCGTCTACCGAGTTGATCTCATCGTTGCTGTACACCTGGTATTCATCCCAGATTTTTTCCATGGATTCCAGCGTATCCACCACATCCTGCTGTTTTTTCATACACAGAGCCACCACAAGGGCATTGATGACGCTCAAAGGAGCGACGAGGGAATCCACGATGGACGCCATGTCGCTGCGGGCGATCAGATTGCAGGAGGAGTACAGATTCATCGGGGAATGGATGCTGTCTGTCAGGGTGATTACCTTTGCGTTCCGGTTGTTGGCAAATTCCATGGCTTTTAATGTACGCATGGAATACCGGGGGAAACTGATTCCGATGATAACGTCTTTCTCACCGATCCGGATCATCTGTTCAAAAATTTCGCTGGCAGAACTGGTTTGAATCAGCCGGACGTCTTCAAAAATCAGATTCAGATAAAAACTGAGAAAATGAGCCAGCGGGGCGCAGCTGCGGATGCCGATGACATAAATGGTTTTGGCTTTTAACAGAGTTTCCACCGCCAGATCAAACGCATTGTGATCCAAAGATTCCATCGTCTGCTTGATTTTGTCGATATCCGCCTGTAACACTTTGTCAAGGATTTCCGCCTGCGGCACTCTTCCATAGGTCACTTCCATCCTCTGTATAGAATTGAGTTTGTTGATGACCAGCTCCTCCAGCGCCCTGTGAAACTCCGGGAAACCGGAATATCCCAGCTGCGTGGCAAAGCGCACGGTGGTGGATTCGCTTACTCCCACCTTGTTTCCCAGCCTGGCCGCCGTCAGAAAGACGGCTTTATCATAATTGTCAACGATATAAGACGCCAGCCGTTTCTGGCCCTTGCTCAGTTTGCTGTACTGCTGATTGATGCGGGACAGCAGATTTTCTGATTGTTCCATTTTACTTCACCTTCATCTGATAAAATTCTGTGCCTTACAGGATTTGCTGTTCATTGATGATCAGACGGAAACCAAGTCCCAGAGAGGCGGCAGCCTTCCTGCAGAGGATCATCCGGTCCATGAATATTTCAAAATAGTCCATAATAGAGCCATAGCGGGTATCAATGGACAGCTTTAACTTGATTCTTGACTTTTCTTTGTTGATTTTGACCTCAGATTTTTTAACCGAATAGTTTACCCGGTCATGGATATCAAAGGTGGTCTTGTCCTGATTGCGTACGCGGCTTCTGCGTACGTCTGTCTTATCTCCCAGGATCAGCGCGGCCGCAATGGGGTTCACCGCTTCTGCTGTCCCTTCGTCGTGATTGCCGATGGCCGTTACGATGGTTGCCGCTTCGGCTGCGTCCATTCCCATGTGATCCAGCAGACGAAAGGCAATGATCGCCCCGCTCTGCGCATGATCGGTGCGGTTGACGATATTGCCGATATCATGGAGATACCCGGCGATCTGAGCCAGTTCACAGTCCCGCTTGGAATACCCCATGGTTTCCAGAATATAAGAAGCCGTCTTGGCTACTCTGGATACGTGAGCAAAGCTGTGTTCCGTATATCCCAGGGCGATCAGGGATTCGTCCGCCTTGGTAATGTAAGTTTTGATGGTTTCGTTGTTTTTGATATCTTCAAATGTAATCATATGTATTAATCATCTTTCTCCCAGTTTTGTGCACGTTTTACCGCTTTTTGCCATCCTTTCTGCCGGGCCAGACGTTCCTCGCGCTCCATCTGCGGCGAAAAGCGTTTCTGAAGGGCCCAGTTTTTCCGGATGTCATCGGTATTCTTCCAATATCCCACTGCCAGGCCGGCAAGATATGCCGCTCCCAGGGCTGTGGTTTCGATACAGCTGGGCCGTTCCACCTGCGCATGCAAAAGATCCGCCTGAAACTGCATCAAAAAATCGTTGGCACAGGCTCCGCCGTCCACTTTCAGAGATTTCATGGAAATGTGCGCATCTTCCTCCATGGCCCGGATCACGTCCCAGACCTGATAGGCAAGAGATTCCACGGTGGCGCGTACCAGATGAGCCCGCGTCGTTCCTCTGGTGATGCCAAGGATGGTTCCTCTGGCGTAGGGATCCCAGTAGGGTGCGCCAAGACCGGTGAAGGCAGGCACCATATAGACTCCGCCGGTATCTTCCACCTGGCGGCAGTAATCCTCAGACTGTGCGGCGTTTTCCAGGATTTTTAACTCGTCGCGCAGCCATTGGATGGCGGCTCCCGCCACGAATACGCTGCCTTCCAGCGCGTAATTGATCTTCTCACCGGAAGTGGCTGCCACAGTGGTCAGAAGACCGGAATGAGACTGTACCGCCTTTTCCCCGGTATTCATCAAAAGGAAGCAGCCGGTACCGTATGTGTTTTTGACATCCCCTGCTTCAAAGCAGCATTGTCCGAACAGCGCAGACTGCTGATCTCCCGCCGCCCCGGCGATGGGGATCTCTCCGCCCAGAAGATTACTGTCTGTCATGCCGTAGATACAGCAGCTTGGCTTTACCTCAGGAAGCATTTGGGGCGGAATTTGAAAATAATCCAGTATTTTTTCATCCCATCTCTGGCGATGGATATCGTAAAGCATGGTGCGGGAAGCATTGGTACGGTCTGTCACATGAACCTGACGGCTGGTCAGATTCCAGATCAGCCAGGTGTCCACCGTTCCAAAAAGGAGGTCTCCTTTTTTGGCTCTTTCGCGGGCGCCCTGGACGTGATCCAGTATCCAGGCCAGTTTGCTGCCGGAAAAATAGGCGTCCGGGATCAGACCGGTGACCTCCTGGACATATTCGCCGTATCCGTCCGCCTGCAGCCGGTCGATCTGCTTGGCCGTCCTGCGGCACTGCCATACGATGGCCGGATATACCGGTTTTCCGGTGTTCTTGTCCCATACGATGGTGGTTTCCCTCTGGTTGGTGATTCCGATGGCCGCGATACTGCGGGCATCCACGCCGATTTTGGACATAGCCTCTACTGCCACTCCCAGCTGAGAGGACCAGATCTCCATGGGATCGTGTTCCACCCATCCCGGCCGGGGATAATGCTGTGTAAATTCTTTCTGTGCCAGACTGCAGATGCTGCCGCTGTGATCGAAAAGAATACAGCGGGAGCTGGTGGTTCCCTGATCCAGCGCCATGATATATTTTTCCATCTGTAAGTTTCAACTTCCTTTCATGCAGTATTTATGTCCTATTATAGCAAAGCACCAGATAAAATCAATCTTCTTCACGGATCCGGCCGTATAGACAGGATAGGTTTTCAGAACCTCATCCTCCAGCAGGTAGGATACGCTTCCGACCTTAGTTCCTTTTTTCACCGGCGCTTTCAGCATATCCGGAAGATTTACTTTTCTGTCCACTTTTTCATTTTTTCCCAGCAAAATGTTCAAGGACTGCTGCCCCATATCTTCCAGATAGGACAGGGGAACGTAAGAATCCTTGGACAGGGATCCTTCATGCTGTCCGTCTTTTACCGGCAGCTGCTCGGCAGGAAGACTGCGGTCCAGGACATCGCATATCTCATATTGATCCAGGCCGTAATTCATCAGCAGGCGGGTGTCGGCCCATTTGTAATCCTTATGGTTGGGCCAGCCGCAGGCCAGCAGTGAGACAATCAGTGTTTTCCCATCCTGCTGAAGCGCTCCCACATAACAATATCCGGCGTCGGCAGTGAAGCCGGTTTTCCCGGACAACGCTCCGGGCATCATGGAAAGAAAAGCATTGTGATTATGACAGTTGTAAATAATGGTTTCTTCCCGATTCCAGAAAGTATAGGAGGAGGTTCCGGTAATTTCCAGAAAAGTCTCCTTTTTGGGAGATTCCATGATGCAGTAGCGCATCACTCTGGCTAAATCCGCCGCAGTCATGCCGTGGGAGCCGTTTTGATCTGCATCATCCAGGCCGTTGGGAGTGATAAAATAGCTGTTTTCACAGCCGATCAATTCCGCTTTCTGGTTCATCAGCTGGGCAAAGCCTTCCACGCTGCCGCCGATATGTTCCGCGATCATCACGGCAGTGTCGTTGTGGGATTCCAGCATCAGAGAATAGAGAAGATCCTCCAGCAGAAAGGTCTCTCCTTCCCGTGCGCCAAGATGAACCGGCGGCTGGCCGGCCGCCCTTTTGGAAACGGTTACCGTGTCGGAGAGACTGCCCTGCTCCAGAGCCAGAATACAGGTCAGGATTTTGGTGGTGCTGGCATTGGCCTTTTTGGTGAAACCGTCTTTTTCGTAGAGGATTCTTCCGGACTGTCCGTCCATCAGGCAGGCGGAACCTGCATATAATTCATCTTCCAAAGGCCGTTCCTGTGCACTGACAGGAAGACAAAGGAAGAGATTTCCCAAAAGAAGGATCCATATCAGCAGCAGCTTTTTCATAACGATCCGTCCATTGCAGTTTGTTTTCTTTATTTTATGGAAACGGCGGACGGTTTATGCTTAAAGGCAAGAAGACCGGTGAAAAAAGAAAGGCCGCATTCGAAGAAATGTTTCGAAAGGGTCTTTCCTTATTATGAGGAGGAACTCATGTTAAAATCGATTTCCTCTTCTGCTTCCGCTTTAAAATCTTCCATTTGTACCGGATCGATGACGGGAAGTTCCTCGGAAGACTCCACGCCGAAGGTGCGCAGGAACTCCTCGGTGGTGCCAAACAGAATCGGTTTTCCCGGGGCGTCCAGTCTTCCCAGTTCCTGTACCAGACCGTATTCCATCAGTTTGTTGACAGCATGGTCGCATTTTACACCGCGGATTTTTTCAATTTCCATCCGGGTAACAGGCTGTTTGTAGGCGATGATGGAAAGGGTTTCCAGCATGACGTCTGTCAGCACGGCTTTTTTCGGTTCCATGGCCATTTTCACCAGATAATCATAATATTCCTGTTTCGTACACATCTGATAGGACTGTTCCAACTCTATGATTTTGATCCCCCGATCCTCCTGTTCAAAGGAATCCATCATCTCACGGATCAGCTGCTGTGTGGTTTCTTTGTCAAGTTCCAGCGCCTTTGCGATCCGGGATAACTCCACGGAATCACCGGCTGAGAAAAGGATGGCTTCGACAGCGCCTTTTAATCTTTCTTTATTCATGCTCCCTCACTGCTTCTGACTTCTATATTAATATCATCGAAAATGTGTTCCTGGCTGATCCGGATCAGACCGGTCTTCATCAACTCCAGAATAGCCAGAAAGGTTACCACGATCTGGGTTTTGCTGCACTGCTTTTCCAGCAAATCACGGAAGGAAAACTTTCTTTTTTTTCTGGCAAACGCTTCCACATAGGTCATCTTATCCGGCAGGCTGACTTCTTCCTTTTCGATCTTTCCGAATTTACTGCGGATGGGATCCAGCTTTTCCTCCTGCCGCTTCATGACTGTCTCAAAAATGCGCCGCAGCTTGTCCAGATTCATATCGCCCACCAACTCCTGTACGTCCACCTCCGGACGATAAGACAGAACTTCTTTGGGGATGGAACTGCGGCGGTATACGCTGCGGGAGGCCTGTGCCATCCGGTCACGCAGTTCATAGGACATATATTTGTACATCTTATATTCCAGCAGACGCTGCACCAGTTCGTCTCTGGGATCTTCCTCTTCTCCCTCTTCATTGACTTCTTTTGGAAGCAGCATCCGGCATTTGATGTCAATCAGCGTGGCTGCCATCACCATGAATTCACTCATGACATTGAGATCCTGCCGCTGCATTTCCCGGATATATTCCAGGTACTGATTGGTTATTTCCACGATGGGAATATCATAGATATCGATTTTATTTTTATCAATCAGGTGCAAAAGAAGATCCAGCGGTCCTTCAAACACCTGCAGTTTCACCGGTATACCCATACTCATCTCTTTCCTTTTATATCCGCTACCACCAGTTCCCGGGGATTCCCAAGCCTTAAGGGAATGGTATGCTCTCCCAGTCCGGCGCTGACCAGCATCACCGACTGCTCTTTTTCATAGTATCCGTAGGCGTACTTTGGGAACAGGGTAAAGTCGTTTCCCACCACCGGGTACTTTCCTCCCAGACGGACGATACCGCCGTGGTAATGGCCGGACAGAATCAGATCCGCCTTCCAGGATACGTATGTTTCAAAATATTTGGGATAATGAGCCAGCAAAATCCGATAAGCGTCTTCTTTTTTTTCGGGAAACACTTCATACAGCTTTTCCGGCGGCAGTCCGCCCCGGTAAAACCGCTGGTAGTACTCTCTGGGCAGTTCATACCCGCTGATTTTCAGGGAGGTTCCGTGGATTTGCAGGGAAACACTCTCATTTTCCAGCAGAAAAACGTGGTACTGATCCAGCAGTTTCCGGTACTGCCCGTACATGGAGCCGTAAACCTCCGGATAAATCTTCAGCCGGTATTCATGGTTGCCGTTAGCGGCATAAACCGGAACATCCTTTGGCAGGATGGACAGAAGCTTTTTTGTATTTGCCATGTCATGATCCGGTTTTCCCACCACGATATCGCCGCCGATGAGGATCAGATCAGCGTGCAGAGATTTCAGATCCGCTGCCAGCCGTGCCCACTTACCTCCGAAACGGGCGTTGTGAAAATCACTGATAAAGATAATCCGGATGGATTGCTTCCGGCTGTTCAGTTTTTCAGAGTGAATTTCATAATGCTTTATCACATAATCCTTCATCAGATCCTGGCTCCCTTGCTCACTATCCGTTCTATACTACAATAAAGCAGAAGGATTTTCAAGGGAAATCTCTTTCAAACTCCTGACGGGTGAGGGATGCGCAGGTACAGATATGGTTCAGAAATTCGTCATAAAAGTGATAATCGTATTCTTCCTCCATACCGAATCCGTCTGAATCTGCTCCTTCATATCCTGCATAAGTTTCATAATAGTACAGACCTTCATCTGTCGGACCGCGCAGAGTGATCCTTTTTTCGCCCAGGATCTCCAGAAACCCCAGATCTCTCAATATTTCTGCCTGGATTCGCAGATCCTCATCCTTCTTTACGAGCATGCCTCCCGGCAGATAGCAAAGAGCATAACAGTCGGGATGCTTTTTTAAGAATGCGGCGGCTTTTCGGTTTCCGTATTCGGCAGCCCTCACCATCCAGGTGCATGCTGCCCGATTGTAAAACTTTTCTCTCTTTCTGTCTGAGCATTTCTGACGCCAAAACCAGCAGGCCATCTGCAGCATGGCATTACTGTCTCCTGTGGAACATCGATCTGCCAGTTCCAGAAAATCCGGCTGGTATTTTCGGTGCAGTATTTCATACTGTTCATACTGAAAGCGGGAAAAAAGTTTCCACGGGATGATCCCATACCTTTCTCCTCTTCCTCCTGTATACTGGATCAGGCCGTCCTTTCGGATACCGATGGTATGCCAGGGGCCTGCGGCGACAGCGATGATATCTTTCCAATGTTCCACCTGACACTGGCCGTGGGAATCGTCTCCGCAGGCTGTCACTGTACCGTCTCTTCTTACTCCTGCCGTGTGAGCATCCCCGCAGGCGATGCTGACGATATCCTTCCAGGATCCGGTTTTGCACTGTTCGTACCGGTCGCAGCCGACTGCCAGTACGGCGCCGTCCTTTTTACAGCCGGCTACATGATCAGATCCACAGGCGATCTGAGTTATGTCGCTCCAATCGCCGGCGCCAAATTTTTCTTCCTGAAATTTTCCTGCGATCAGAACTCTCCCGTCTTTTCTAAGGCCGGCGATAATTCTTGTCCCGGCTGACAATGATACGATATGTTTCCATCTGTTTTCGATGCTGTCATGACAGGGTTCTGATAAGCCGGCGCAAGATAAACTGCCGTCTTGATGAACTGCCAGCAGACGGCTGCCGATGGCCGTGATCCATTTTACCTTATGCCAGTTTTTTGTCTGCTGTTTCAGCTTTTGATCTGTCTGATCGGTCAGTCCCCATACCCGGACGGTTCCGTCTGTTTTCAGGACAGCATAAAAGAAGGAAGATCCCGCGATGGCGAGATTGTTTTTTGTTCTGTTCCATTCCTCCGCTATCTTTTTTCTTGCAGGAGTACTTACCTTTATTTCCCCCTCCCCATTCACTGCCATGACAGAAAAAGGTTCTTCCAGACAGACGATCCTCTGCGATGCTGCATGGGCGTAATATTCTACGGGATTTTTCTTCATAGGACTTCCTCCATTTCTGTAAAGGTGCAACAAAATGTTTCTTGTTTTCTTCTCAAATATGTGATATATTTCAAACACTCTATTCATTTTCCCGTCCAATTTCAAATGGCCGCTCGGCCGATTATTTCCAAAATGTTTTGATGTAGTCAAATGTCGAAATTCTATTTCACGTCAATTTTGCAAATTTTTTATTTGCACATCTTAAAATAATCATGTATAATCAAAGAAAGGAACTACATTCCTTGCGGCATTTGACAGAAAGGAGTCTATATGCCACAAAAAGATATACTCGCGGCAGCTTATCTGAAAGATAAAAGCCGTCTGGCTGATTTACTTAATGCCTGTGTTTTTGGCGGAGAGCAATTTATCCGTCCGGAAGACATTCGTGAAGCAGACTGTACTGAATATCCTTTCGAGAGAAGTGGAAAATCCCATAAAACCCAAAAGGGGTACCGCGATCTCATTCAGATCGTAGCATGTGGTATCCAATTTTTTATTCTTGGTGTTGAGAATCAAAGCTATGTGGATTATATCATGCCGATCCGTGTGATGAAATATGACGTGAGCCGTTATATGCAGCAAATTGTATCCATAAAACAGGAACATGCGAAAAAGAAAGATTTGTCAGATGACGAATTTTTGTCAGGGCTTTCTAAAAACGATCGCCTGCATCCTGTCATCACACTCGTATTGTATTACGGAAAACACTGGGATGGTCCGAGAAGTCTGAAAATGATGTTAAATCCGGAGGGAATCCCGCCGGAGCTGTGGGAAATCGTTCCGGATTATCGCATTAACATCATCGAGGCAGGAAACTGTCCGATGGCTGTCCACTTTCAGACGGATCTGAAGCTGGTATTCGGCTTTTTGCATCATATGGATGATCGGGACGGCCTGCTGCAGTTTATACAGACAGAACAGGCTGGTTTTACACAACTGCCGGCAGATGCATACGAGCTGATTTCCTCCCTCTCCAATACAAAAGAACTGACACGATTAAACGAAAAAAGAAATGAAAAAAGAAAGGGGAACGTAAACATGTGTAAAGCAATTGACGATCTGATCAGAGATTCTAAAGAAAAAGGAAAAGAGGAACTCCTGAAAAAGCTGATCCGTAAAAATCTGTCCAGAAACCTTAATCCTGAATCCATCGCGGATTTACTGGATGTGGATTTGACAACTGTTCAAAGATTCAAGACGGAACTGGAAAAGGAGCACGTGCTGGCATAAAGCTGCCGCCAGTTACCGGGGTGCAGCAGATACTGCACCCCATAGCACAAGAATATAACGTTATGCGTTTGCTATGAACAAAATAAATCAACGGTACACCGGACTTTTATGTTCAAGTTCATTATTATTATAAAATATTCCGGTTACCGCGTTTGCTTCGGTATAAGAATACCGCAGCAAAAGTTCCGGCATATTGTTGTCATTTACACGAACAAAAATGCAATACACACCGGAAAAATCCACATTTTCAAAATACCATGTCCAACCTCTTTCATCTACAAGATAAACATCCTGATTTGTACTGAGATCTATATCCATTTTGAGATTATCATAGGGGTTTAAAAGACCGTCTTTTAATGAATCCGCCACGATATTATTTCCCATATCATCCGTTTCCGTTTCATATAAGTACAACTCTTTAAAATTATTGTTTGTGGCATTACAAAAAGGAATGTTAACGTTCGGAGCGCCCCCGTACACTTCCTGATAACTTGTTTTTATTCCCTCTGCGGAAATTTCTTCACCGGCTCTGTTTTGTATCGTCAGGACAGGAATGGTTCCCTCTTCAGATACTTTGAGAGAATCCCCCATTTGCAGTACAAGACTGTCAAACAACATCACTTCTCCATTTTCTGTTATCATTGCTATTTCGTATTGTTCTGCGTTGGAAACGGATGTTTCTATTTCCTGTGTATATCCATCCAGTAAAATTGTTTCGCGTCCCAGCACTTCCCTTCCAGGTCCTTCCGGTATCCTTGGATAAACGGCAATAGAATAAATCACATCATCCGTCTCATTTGAAATTGAGGTTAAGGTGAGCTTAGAAGATTCTTCCTCTTCCGAATCAGCAGCCGCTTTCTGTGTCGGAACTGCTGATTCGGAAGGCATCGGTGTATCTGTGGAATCTGCAGCGGAATCATCGGATTGTTTTTCCGCCGCATCTGCCGTTTCTTCTCCATGACCCGGATCGTCATCCTGTCTGTGATTCATTGTATCCAGGATAAAAATGCATATCAGAAAAATCACAAAGGCTCCGGCCAGGATACCGGCAACCTTCAGAAATCTGCGGCCTTTTTTTATTGGTACAGGATCGGGTTCTGGTGGATCCGGTTCCGGCGGTACAGGTTCCGGTGGATCCGGTTTCAGTATATCCGGTTCCGGTAGGTCCGGTTCATCCAGCCACTTCCCGAAAACAGCCAGATCCGCTCCGCAGGGACATCTTCCCTCTGCGCGGCTGTGAATTCTGCCGCATACCATACATTGAAACATTCTTTTGTTTTCTCTGCTGTCCATTCTTCTCACCTCTATGTCGTTTCGTCATCTTGATCCTGATAAAATACACCAGATATAATCTCTACATCTTCCCCGGATCGTATAAGAAGTAATTCAGGATTCCCTTCTTCGTCCAGATCGTTATCAAGACAGAATACCCTGGAAAGATTCACATTCTCATACAGCCAGCCGTTTCCTTCTGAATCAATCAGATAAATGTCTTTTGTCTTCGTGGAATCTGTGTTAAATTTTAAAACGTCATAGGGACTCCATTTTCCATCTTTCAGCTTGAGTTCTGCCAGATTATCCCCTATTGTCTTAGCGTCCGATTCGTAGATATAGATTTCGGTAAACTCGTAATTACTGCCGTTCAGAAAAGAAATCAGACGAAGTCTTGTATATTCAAATGCCTCTGTATAAGACCGCTTTTCTCCATACACTGTGCTTTGCCTGCCATCGCGCATAATGTCAATAGAGCCTCCGTTTACCGTCTCGCTGATTGTGATATGATCGTTGTGAACAAGAAAGACATCAAAAAATTCCAAAATGTTTCCATCTTCCATCACCACGGTTATGTTACAGTTCTTCTCTTCTCTGAACGGAATGCTGGCCGTTATTTCTTCTCCGCTTACCTGAACGAGATCCGCGCCTTGCAGATCGCTTCCCTTATCTGCGGAATCGGGAAACAGAAAAACATTAAAAAATATTTTTTCTGTGCCGTTGGAAATGGTGATGATCCCTTTTTCATCGGTAGCCTCTGTTGGCGTCGCGCTCGCAGTCGGATCCGGAGTTTCCGTGGGGGTTGGTTCAGTATCTCCTCCGTCATCTTCCGCTGTCTGTTCTGCCGTTTTCTCTGCCGGTTCTGATGAGCCTTTCTCTGAGATATCCAGCACTGCCCTGGCGAAGGCAGATATTAACACAAGCAAGAAAACTCCTGCCAGGACACAAACAATTTTTACAAAAATACCGATCCGTGGTTTCGGCTTCGGTGGGGGCAAAACAGGTTCCGGTTTTGGCACTGTCGGATCCGGTTTCGGCGGTACAGGATCCGGCCCCGGCGTCGTAGGATCTGGTTTTGGCGGTATTGGATCCGGTTGAATGGTCTCTTCCGGATCATCCATCCACTTTCCGAAAATAGCCAGGTCTGCTCCGCAGGGACATTTTCCCTCTGCGCGGTTGTGGATCCTGCCGCACACCGTACACTGAAATACTTTTTTCTTTTCTCCCATATGATTTCTCCTTTTTCGGTTCAGTTTTCTATATAGAACGCGCCCTGAGGGATTCCTTCGCCGTAATACTGTTCATCTCCCAGGTTTTGGCAGTAATCTTTGATGTATTTTTCGATCTGTGCCGGGGAAGCGTCCGGGACATACATGGTCAGCATGACGGCAAGGGCAGAGATATGGGGCGCTGCCATGGAGGTGCCGTCCATGCTCTCCAGCCCTTCCGGCCGGATGCTGTAGCTGGTGATATTCACACCGGGCGCACAGACGTCCACGGAATCCCCGTAATTGGAAAAGGATGCGATGGTATGGTTTTGATCCACCGCGCCCACCACGATACACTCTTTCATGGCGGCGGGCATGATTCCTGCCGTATCCTGTGGGATTCCGGCATCATCTCCGTTCCCGGCGCTGACCACCACCGTGATGCCGCTGCTGATGGCTTCCCGGATCAGCGCCTGTTTCAGGCTGTCTTCCTGCGTAATCGGTCCGCCCAGACTCATGTTGATCACATCGGGAGCCTGTCCGATGGCGTATTCCAATCCGGTGCAGATATTTAAAGTACTGGTGTACGGGTTGTTTCCAAAAATTCCCACCGGCAGGATTTTCACATCCAGCCCCTGGGTACAGTCCAGGATCGTTCCGCTCACATGGGTACCATGTCCGACCAGGTCATTGCGTCCGTCTCCTCCCATCACCACATCCGTGCCGGAAAGGATGCGGTCACGGATGCCCTCCACCGGCAGCACGCCCGTATCCAGCACAGCCACGACGGCAGACTGCTGCAGTGCATGGGTGGAAAGATAATCTGCCAGCAGATCCATACCCATATCCTTACAGCCCCAGGTATGGTAGGAAAAACCGGAAGAAGACTGCGACATCGATCCTGCGCCGCTTCCTGCCGTATCGCTGGAAATGTTATATTCATCCATCTCCACAAAAGAAACGTGTTCCATTTCGTTTAGAGATTCCATACACTGTCTTGTCTCCTCCTCAGAGGCAAACTGGATCACGACCATCCGGTTCTCCCGGGCAATCACCCGGTCTGCCAGAAATGTTGTCAGATCCAGTTCTTCACCGTCAAAGTGAAGGATCAGCCGGTTGGTGCTGCGTTCTCCTGCAATAACCAGTTCATCATCGTATTCTTCTGTCAATTTTCGGATACTCTCATTGAATTCATCCAGTGTGTCTGTCTCTTCCAGTTCGGTATTCTCGCCCACCAGAACGTTTCCACGGCTGTCTGTCTCTTCACGGATAGAATCTTCTGAATTCTCTTTTTTCGATGAAGGCTTCTCTGTCAGGGGTGGGAACAGGAAGAAAAGAGCCAGCAAAATTACCAGAAGGATGACAGCAGCGCCGGCGATCCACAGGACTTTTCTGCGCCGTAATCTTCGCAGCGCTTTTTTAGCTTCTTTATCTCCTGCTCCGTTTTTTTCTTCTTTCCTGGAAAAAATCCATTTCCTTTCTTTCCGGTCATACATAAGGCGTTGCCTCCTCGTCATATGTGGTATAGGCACAGAAAATCAATACGCAGAACAACACAGCGGACAGGACTGGGGTTTCCAGACCAATCTGTCCAAACAGGGTAACCAGCACGGAAAGCAAAAGACCGGCTGTCAGATTTCCCAGGATTTGTTCCGGCTGCAGGCTGCGATAGTAGATTGCTCCTACCAGCACTGCATAAAGCGCAAAGACCAGGGTGCGGATCAGGAAACGGAATATCACAGAACCATTCATATTGCCAAACACAATCATCTGTTCTCCCATGCCGATTTCTCTGGTAGCCGTAAAGGCTTCACCGAATGCCGAAATCAGTTCCTGTGTATTAGCCTGACCGCTTTTATCCACGGGAATCAGCGTATCAAATCCGCCGGTGGACTTTGCCATGTCAATCAGTTTTTCCGTATCAGCCGTCGGTTTTGTACCGGTATCGATGCGGATCGTATAGAGCAGCAGACCTTCCTTTATGTATTCTTCTTTCAGAGAATCCGGAAGCGGCCCTTCTCCATCACTTAGAAGAATCACCGCCTGCGCTCTTTGCTCCTCTTTGTTTTCTCGCAGAGAATTCAACGCGAAGGTCAGAGGCTGTCCGAACTCTGTTCCGCCGATCACGTCAATGCTGCGGATAAAGTCGGTAATCGTATCTTTTCCGGCCTCGTCCATGGGAAGCAGATCGGTATTGCCCAGCACTGTCGCGGCAAAGGACACCACCTGCGCCCGGCTGTTCTCATCCATCTGATCCAGCAGCGCCCGGGCGGCCTTATCACATCCCTCTTTTTCATCCTCCATGCTGCCGGAACCGTCCAGCAGCAGAACCACATCCATAGCGGGATTCTTTTCAAAGGCGGAAATCATATACAGAGCCTGTCCGCCGGCTCCTGCCAGAAAACCGGAGGCCGCTGCCAGGATCATTGTAAAGATCCGCCCTCTTTTTCGCAGCACGGTAAAGCGGCGGCTTTGCAGCGCCTCTGCCAGATAACTTCCCAGCAGGCTGGTTACAAAGGGAAGAGAAAAGAAAAGACCGCTCCAGATGATTCTTCCCCAGGTATCCTGCGCCGTTCTGCCATAGATCATCAGGCAGAAAGCACAGCCGGCTCCTCCCAGCAGCAGTGTCAGCACCAGCACGATCCGGTCAAAATTCTTTTTCACCGCTGTCCCCTCCTATCTGCTCCGCCTTTAAGGCTTCGTTTTCACAGTAAGGATGAAAAGACTGCCACAGACTGGTAAGCAGTGTGCTTCCATCGCTGCTCTGGAAAAAATCTGCCTGGTTTTCCTTCAGACAGGATTGCGCGGTATAAATCAAAGGCATCTGACAGCCCACCGGTATGTACCGCTGATAAAATCCGCTTTCGCTGATATCCAGCAAAAGATTTCCCGCTTCATCCCAGCCGATGAATTCCAGCCCTCCGTAAATCTGTACCGGAAGAACGTGAGCATATTTTAACCGGTCGTCTGCGGTCAGATTTAAGCTTTCCCGAATCAGGCCGGTCAGCTTTTCCTTTGTTGAAAAAGAAAGAGTGATTTCCTGTCCAAATACCCGGAACCGCTCCAGATATTCAAACTGGGAAATCAAAAAGAAAACCGGTTTCACAGGAAGCTCCTCCTCTCCTTTTGGATATCCAAGGATTTGATACAGGCCGCCGATTCCCTTTTGCTGTTCCAGATAGGGTTCCTCTTCCAGCACCCACAGAGCGTCAAAATCAGAAAGGGTAACAGAATGCTCCGACAGATCCTGTTCTGTGACACAAGTGAAGGAAAATTCCAGACAGCGGCTCTGTCGCCCGGCCAGCGATATCCGGAAATCATACCGCTGTATCCCTTCTGGTATGGGCTCCTCCTGGTCTTCTTTTGTATCCCGGCGGTTATAAAAAAATTCATCCAGTTCTTTTCTGACTGTAATCATCCGACTCATGGTATCATGGTCTTCCGTATAGAATGCCAGACCGCCCTCCCCGACGGTCTCATTCATATTTACATTCATGGAACAGAGAAAGCTGCGGATCAGCTGCTGACTGCGTCCCAGAATCAGCACACTGATCCGGTATCCCACTGCGCCTGGTCTGATGGAGAAATCATAATCGGGAGGACTGCTTCGGGGAGCGGATTCCTCCTTTTTTCTGACTTTTTCTTTTTGCGGGATTTCTTCCCTGACTTTCTTTTTTTCTTCTTTTTTCTTAATCCAAAACGATCCGAAAGGCATGGCAAATCCTCCTTGCAAACTGGTTTTTTTATCTATACATTGACGGGATTTTGAATGATGAAGTATCCGTCCTGGGGCAGGATGCCCTCGTTTCGCTTCATCTTTTTCTGAATCGTGTCCAGAGCCGTAAAAATCTGCTGGGGACTGCCTCCCATCCGGTTTGCTACCTGCTGATACATGGTGTTCTTTCCGGTTTTGGCCCGCATGGATTGGATCAGAATAAAGGCCAGTGCATAGAGCATGGGCTGTTCGCAGAACCTGGGGTGATACCCCTGCTGCTCTTTCGGGAGAAATTCCGGTTCCTGATAAAGAGCGATCATGCGGCCGGTTTCCTCATCTTTGCGGAAACGGACGAAATCAATGCCGCCGGCGCTCAGAATGGGAGTAATCGCCAGCGTACAGCTGCCGGCCAGCTCCGGAGAACGCAGATATTGCAGCAGGTCTTTGTATCCGGCGCTGATGACATCCATCAGCTCACGCATATACTCCCGGTTGAAAATATTCAGCTGCGGGGTATGTTCCAGATTATAGTACCGCTCGCATTTGATGGGCACGAAGAGCACCATCCGCTCCCGGATCTCTTCCAGGGAAAGACTGTTTTTAAAAAAGTTGGCGATTTCCAGCGGTTTATTGTATTCCTCATGGTATCTGCCGTATCCCTTTCCGGTCGTCTTGGCAAACAGGTACGGAGTGTCGATGGCGATGAGGATCACCTGACACTGACGGATCAGACCGCGCAGATTTCCCTCCTGCTGCGGATCTGTCAGCCATTCTCCGGGAATGTCGTGGATGTGAAAAGGAATGTGCCCTCCTTTTTCCACACTCAGGGAAAAAGCATAGGATCTTCTGGCGCCGGTGGGATTGTCGTTGATCTCGATTCTCGTTAAAGGAACGGAAAATTTCTTTATATTTTCTTCGATGATCTGCGCTGCCCGGCCCAGTTCCGCTCTTGTCTTATTATCTGCCACATCCAGTCCCATGCCTGTGCCGGCCAGTATTTTTCCGATTTCCCGATACATGGCGGAAAGCACGGTGGTTTTTCCGCACCGTCTCCCTCCCAGCATTAAGATATTTATGGTATCCATTTCGCTCCCTCCTTGTTTAATTCATTTTTGATCTGATCAAATTTCTGTACCAGATCGTTGACGGCCTGATATTTCTGCGCGTTGGCCGACCACAGCTGATTGCTGTATTCCATGAAAAATTCTCCCCATACGTCCTGCATGCTTTGAAATTTGCTTCCTTTTTCGTTCTCATTGAGACTGCTGGCAAAGGTCAGACGGTCGTAAAATTCTTCTGCCGCCGCATAAAACGCCTGATTGGGCGCCTGATAGAGACCAGCCAGTACATGGCGCAGATTTTCTTCGATAATGGACATGCGGGAAGTCAGATAGAAATTAACTTCCTTTCCCGCCGCATCCCGGTGAAAATTATAAAGCGGTTTGGCGTATTCCCGGTCACAGATGGGATTGATAATATACAGCTGCCGCCTTACCTCCTGAATCAGCTGCGCCCTGGTATTGAATTCAAACCGGTACATGAAGCGGAAGGCTTTATAAATCTGTTCATACTGGGGCTTGTTGTTAATCACATGATCCATGACATTTTTCAGCCATTCCACCATATCCGGTGTTTCCACCTCCGGATTTGCGGATTCATCCTTTTCCCAGGGCAGACCGGAGGTACCCTGGGCTTTCGTCAGATTCATCAGTTCATGGTAAAGATTCTGCACCAGGGAATTCTTAAATTTCCTTGTCTCCTCCTCCAGCACACCATCGACGGCGATAAACCGGTCGGTGATTTCATTTCGCACATAATGTAAGGCGTCGTCCCACAACTGGCCCGGCAGAAGGGAGCCGTTCCCGTCGATGGTTTTCTGCAGTGTTTTCGCATCCGGAACCAGTTCGTCCAGACTGTCCAGAATTTCCTGTACCGCGTTCCACAGGATGCTGTTGGGCTGATCCTTCTCCCTGCCCCAGTAAATCACGCTGTTCACCAGATCCGCCGATAGTTTCTGATAACATTCCTTTCCTTTCTGAAATGCGCTCAGTCCCTGCTGTACATTGGCATTGAGGGTTTTTCCTTCCGGAAGCCTTTCCAGGAAAGCGAAATATTTCTGACGGACTTGTGTTTCCAGTTCCGTAATCTCCGAAAGGTAAGCGCTGTCGATTTCATCCATGTTTCCAAGGAGGATATTGAGCAGGGGACTCATGAACTTCGTCTCCACTTCCTCTTTATTGGAACAGTCCACCTTCTCACAGTAAGCCACAGCGAATTTTCCGGCCTTGATTTCCCCGGTAAAGGCATCTACGCGCTGGGCATTGACTTGTTTATTATCATTTCCCAGATAGAACAGCCACTTTTTCATGTCTCGTTTCCGAAAACGATCCCGCAGGCTGTTGTACAGATCCACATCTGACTGCTGAACGCCGGACATCGGCATGGTGACCACAATGGCCGCATCGCACTCTTTGTCCACCGTTTCCAGCATGGCTTCTTCAATCCCGTATTTGGTATCCCCGATGCCGATGGTGTCCACCAGCACCAGTTTCCCGCAGTCATTGTAAAAGGGGCAGTAAATATGAGCCTTTTCCACTGCAAGGTATTTATAATAGGCTTTGAAATCCGGATCTGTAATTTTTTTTCCATTATTCTGAGCCACATATTCTGCAATCTCTTCTTCCTTCCTCAAAACCAGATCTTCCTGTCCATATAAATCGCTTATTTCCGAAAAGTGTTTGTTAATATTCTGCAGGTGGGAAAGCGCGATTCCTTTTTCCGCATCTCCTTCTTCGATGTCGATCTGATCGATCATATTGTCAAAAGAGTCGCTTCCCAGCATATCAAAATTTAGGTCATACTTCTGCTCCCATTGGGGATCCAGGATAGAAAGATATCCCCTCATGATCTCCACCAGCTTTCCCTGCTTCCGGAATTTGATCACTGCTTTTACAGTTTTCTTTTGCATATCTGGCCGGTTGTAGATAACGGAGGTCGCACCTGTACAGCTGGTGGCGTCATAGGCAGGGATAATCAGATTATTCAGATCACCCACCGCCTGAAGGAAACGGCTTTTTCCCTGCCTCTCCTTTCCCACAGTGGCGATGCTGATATAGTCACGGTCAAAACGTTGGATTCCGGACTCGATTCTGGCGATCAGTTCTTTGATATCCTTGTTCATCTCGTCTGAAGGAAGTGCGGCAAACAAATTCATGTACTGTTTTCTGAATTCTTTGTCCGTGATGGATTTGGATTCAGTATAAAGCAGCCTGCAGTCATTCAGGCAGCCGCAGATTTTTTCCAGATTCTCCTTTTTCTCCCGCAGCTGCTGTGCCTTTAGCTTTCGTTTCTGCAAAATCATGTCTATCTGATCTTTTATCACCATTTTTTTCGTCCCTCCCGGTATATACAGATAATTTGCCTTTACTATACCAGACCAGGGATTGCTTTCCCGACAACTTTTTTCCGGAGAAACAGTAAAAAAGGCCGGATGATCTTCGCTTCCGCGTATCATCCGGCCAAATATGCCGCATCGTCTATTCTCTTTTTTTATCCCAGTTTGGACCGCACATGAACCAACATCTGGGTCTTTCTCACCTCATCGGTGTGTTTATCTTTTATGGTTACGGTAATCGTAGCCTGTCCCTGCCGGTTGGCAAAAATCCGTCCTTTTTCATCCACGGTGGCCACATCGGGGTTATCGCTCTCCCATTGGATCTCCAGCAGCGGGTCCAAAAATCCTACTTCCGCATCCACCATCAGTTTCCCGCCGTAGATATCATCAAAATCTTTTACAAATTCCTGATTTTGTGTGGTCATCAGGTTCCACTGCCAGTTTTCTTCATCGAAATAAAGGACATGGCTTCCCTCCAACTCTGTGATATCGTAATGGTTTCCTTCTCCATCGATCAGGGTACAGTCTTTGATATCTAAAAGCACATTGGTTTCTGTATGATTATGATTCTGAAAAATCACGCCGATATATTCCAGGTTGAAATCATTGGTGTCCTGGAAGGGAAGTTCCATATGCATGGTATTGTCTTCTGTGTAGAAGAAATCATAAGTCAGATCGGCGAACTGCCATCCCCTTTTATCTCCTTCTCCGTTGTAGATGGAGAAAATGCCGTAAGTTTCGAATACTTCTGTGGTATCCCGGGGATGGGTGTAATCTTTCAGATTGATCCGCGCGGACATGGAACTTTGAACAGGGATTTCCATGATGTTATCCACCAGGGGATGGCGGATGTTTTTTTCCGTCAGTACCACAGAATCATCGGTTTCCAGCGGAAAACTGGTAAGATCCAGTTTCGTGTGCTCCATGGACTGCTCTTCTCTTGAGCTGCCTTCCGACGGAATGCCTCGCATCAGCAGCGCGCCGCCCACACCGCCGCCAAGAAAGACAGCCGACAGCAAGATGCCGGGGAGGATACGTTTTTTTGCTGATTTTTTTGCGGCTGGCGCTTCCGGCTCCTGAATCAGCGGTTCCCGGATCACGCCGGTTACAATATCATGGAGTTTTTTCACGTCCTGCAGCATCTCTTCCACGCTGCGGTAACGGTTTGCCGGAAGGAACTGCAGCCCTTTTTTCAGAATACGGTTCACTTCCGCAGCAGAGCGTTCCTTTTCATGGAGCAGAAGCGGATCATAGGGAGAAACCAGATGATCCAGATTCATCAGTTCCCGGTCTTCCGGAAAGGTTTCTCCGGACAGAATCTCATACCAGAGGACGGATACGGAGTAAAGATCCGTCCACGGACCGATCTCCTCTTTTTTATGGAGCAGTACCTCAGGAGCCATATATCCCGTTTTCCCGAAATAATACTGGTTCTCAAATATTTCTCCCTCTTTCATGGAATAGGCGCTGTTAAAGTCCAGAAGAAGAACTCTCACCGGAAAGGTTTCTTCCTGCTCCGGCGCCAGCAAAAAAATATTGTCGGGACTGATATCCAGGTGGAGAAGTTGGTGACTGTGAAAAGGAATCAGCGCCCGAAGCAGATTTCCGATAAAAAGTATGGTGTCCGTAAAAGTGGGAAACTTTTTCCCGCTGGCAAATAATTCCGAAAGCACCTGACCCTTTTTGGCAGTCAGCACCGTATAGATGGTATTGTTCTCCTCAAAGGAATCCAGATTTTCTGCGATATGTTCGCTTTCCGCTTCAGACAGTGTGAGATGGGCGGCATTTCCGGAGATAAAACTGCTTTTATGGTAGTTAAAAAAATTCCTGTCTTCCGGATCGACAATCAGACTCCAGTTTTCATCCCTGCGGATATTTCGTTTTTCATCGAAGGGATACAGTTCTTTCAGCAGTACGATATGCCGCCGGTCCGGCATAAAGGTATCGTAATAAAACGCACGGTACACGACAGAATTGGAACCGGCTCCCACATACCCGTCTATGGTGTAGGTGCGGTTTTTGCTTTTTAAAATGTATCCTTTCGGAAGAAGACTTCTCTGACTCATGATTACCTCCCATTCTCATCTTCATTCTCACCCACGGCTACGTAGGATGGCTGATACGGTTCCCGGAACAGCTTCTTCAGGATCCGTTCCATCTTCCAGCTCATGAAATCATCATCATTTTCCAGATGCAAAGACTGCATCACCAGATAATCAAAGGGATTGTGCGGATTTAAAAGAGGCATGCCGCAGGATGTGAGCATCAGATCTATCCTCTGACAGTGTTCCTGGACGAAACTTGTTTCTGAGGGTTCTGACACTCCCATGCCTTCGGTGGCAAGATATAAAAGCAGAAGCGTCTTTCTGTTCACATCCCGTTTTCGTGAATACATTTCCTGAACCATTTTGGGTGACGGCCAGTGGCGTTTGATTATTTTTTCCACTTTTGAATAGTGTCCGCTTTTTTTCTGATAGGGCAGTCCCATCCGCAGATATTCCTCTGTCGCCCGTTCAATGCTGTATCTTTTCTCCCTTGGTATATTGGAATATGATTCATGATCAGACTTTCCGGTCAAAAGATAGGAAAGCATGACTTTGAATTTCCGGTAAGCCGTATTGTGATGATATCCAAAGGTTTCCCGGTTTTTTTGGATGAACTGTTTCAGATCATCCAGAGTATCCAGCCGTTTAAATTCATCCCGGATGGATGCGGTCATGGTCTGTGTTGAGTCGGTATCGCTGGTTTTACGGATCTTTGCCTGATTTTCCAGACGGCTTCCCGACATGTTTTCCTCTCCCAGTTCCTGAACCAGTTCCAGTGCCAGGGGATAGGAATATCCTTTTTCCAAACAAAAGGCGTAGATCAGTTCCCGGGGATTGCGATAGTGGATACTGTTCTCATCTGCAGAAAGAAAAAGTGTTTCTGTTTTCTCCCGGTCAAAGCCAAGAGCAAAACAGATCCGAAACAGTTCTTCCCGGTTTGCCGGCTGATTTTTCCCTGCCAGCCAGTTGCGGATTTTTCTGGCAGTCTGTTCCCTGTTTTCTGATCCCTGTAATTCATATGAAGACAGCTTTTTTGTCAGCCTGACCTGCAAAGTATCCGCGTCACCGTCCAGTTCTTTCAGCAATCGGGGAAACCGCCAGATCTGTATTTTGCTGTTTAACAGTTCTATGATCTGCTTTTTATTAAATTGTTCCACTGCTGATGCCCTCCCTGAATTGCTTTTATTATATCTTATTTTGGCGGCTCTCACGAAAACTTTTTTCCGAAAAAGAGTAAAAAAAGGAGACAGTCCCGGGATCGGAACCATCTCCTTTTTCTCTTCCTGCTCCAAGAAACAGGAGGAAAGCCATCCTGATATAATCTGCATAACCGGATTTTTCCACATCTTCTGCAAATAAAACAGCCGTGCGGCCGATCTCCTTCCCATCAAGCCGGTAAACGGCATATCCTGCGGTGTCTCCCTTTTTTATCGGCGCTTTCAGGCCATCCTGCCAGACCAGTTCTTTTTTTATCCCGGAAAGATCCGCCCCTTTCGTATCCAGATAGCGGAATTCCCCGGCAAAGCGGCAGGCGGCTTCTCCTTTTATGGAGTCTGTCACGGGAACAGGAGGCAGCGTTTCTTTGTTTTCATCCACGTAAAAGCGGCAGATACCAAAACCGTAATTCAAAAGAGCCGAAGCGTCCCGAAAGCGGGATTTGGAATCCTGCGCGCCCATGATAACGGAAATCAGGGTGACCTCATCCCGGACGGCCACTGCGGACACGCAGAATTTTGCTTTGGATGTACTTCCGGTTTTCAGGCCCACGCAGCCGTCATATCCCCGCACCAGTTTATTGGTATTGGTCAGGCCGAATCTGGACGTTCCTTTTTCTGTCGTATGGGTAATATCTTCCATCCAGATCGAAGAGTATGTAAGCACCTGGGGATGTTTTGTGATCAGTTCTCTGGAGATTACTGCCACATCGTGAGCGGTGGTATGATGTCCGTCAGAGTCTGAAAGACCGCAGCAGTCTTCAAAAACCGTATTGGTAAGGCCCAGTTCTTTTGCCTTTTGATTCATTTTTTTTACGAATTCTGTTTCACTTCCGGCGATGTGTTCTGCCATTGCCACAGACGCGTCATTTCCGGAAGCGACCACGATGCATTTGATCAGCGTCTCTACGGTCTGTTTTTCGCCTTCTTCCAGGAAGACCTGGGAACCTCCCATGCTTTTGGCGTGGGCGCTGGTGACGGCTTCCTCGTTCAGTGTGAGGGTTCCTTTTTCCAGTTCCTCAAAGATCAAAAGCAGCGTCATGATCTTCGTAATACTGGCCGGACTCCTCTGCTCGTCTGCATTCTTTTCGTACAGGATCTCTCCCGTGGATGCTTCCATGAGGATCGCCGAGGGCGCTTCCACCGAAAGCGGATCCTCGTCGTCCGCGGTTTCTTCTGCCATGACAGATGACATGGAAAACAGAAACATGCCTGCCGTTATAAAGGTTAAAAAGATTATTTTTTTCCAGATTCTCATCCTGCTCCCCTTTTCTTTTTCTACTTTTAATCTACGAAAAGAGAATGGGAAATATGATTGCAGGCACAAAAAAATCCCTGATACCATGATCAGGGATTTTTCGGCACATTAATTATATTTACGTTTTCTGGCAGCTTCCGATTTTTTCTTACGACGAACGCTTGGTTTCTCGTAATGTTCTCTTTTACGGATTTCCTGCTGAATTCCGGCCTTTGCGCAACTGCGTTTGAATCTGCGTAATGCGCTGTCCAGAGATTCGTTTTCTTTTACGATAACGTTTGACATAGACTCACACCTAACCTCCCTCCAGTTGTAGATTGTGCATACACAACTGTTTGGGTATTTTTTACTGCACTAAAAGTAATTATAACAGATTTTTCTCATTCGTCAACTGATTTAGCCATTTTTTTTGGAAAAACATCAGCCTTTGATCTGTTCCTCCAGCACGGCGGCAACCTTCTGCAGAGCCTCCGGTATTTTGGACGCATCCTTTCCTCCGGCCTGGGCCATCTGAGGACGTCCGCCTCCGCCTCCGCCGACACAGGCAGCCACTGCTTTGATCAGATTTCCGGCATGGACTCCTTTGTCGAGAGCGCCTTTGGTGGCGGTGGCCATCAGGTTGACTTTTCCGCCGTTGTCAGCGATCAGCACAACCACGCCTTCGCCCAGCTTCTCTTTCAGCTGGTCTCCCAGATCCCTCAGGCCGTTCATATCCACATCGGTAAGGGAGCTGGCCAGGACTTTTACTCCTTTGATTTCGGTTACTTTATCCATCACGTCGCCCAGCGAATCCTGAGCCAGTTTGCTCTTTAAGGATTCATTTTCACTGTGGGCGGCTTTCAGTTCCGCCTGCAGATGAGCGATTTTATCCGTCAGTTCCGCCGGACTGGTTTTCAGCAGCGAAGCTGCTGCAGCGAGACGTGTTTCCATCTCTTTATAGTATGCCAGAACGCCGTTTCCGGTCAGCGCTTCGATACGGCGCACACCGGCTGCGATACCGGATTCGGATACGATTTTAAACAGGGAGATTACGCCGGTGTTGGATACGTGGGTACCGCCGCACAGTTCCCGGGAAAAATCGCCCATGGATACCACACGCACCTCGTCGGAATACTTTTCACCGAACAGTGCCATGGCTCCGGATTTTTTCGCTTCCTCCAGACTCATGATCTGTGTCGTCACCGCAAGATTGGCCTGGATTTCCTCATTGACCAGCGCCTCTGTCCTGGCAATCTCTTCCTCTGTCATGGCCTGGAAATGGGCAAAGTCAAACCGCAGACGATCCGGTGTAACCAGAGAACCCTTCTGTTCTACGTGGGATCCAAGAACCGTCTTCAGCGCTTTTTGCAGCAGGTGGGTGGCGCTGTGATTTTTGGCGGTATCCAGTCGTTTTTCCCGATCCACACAAAGGGTGACGGTATCGCCCGCTTTCAGCATGCCGCCGGTCATGATGCCCACATGGCCGACCTTTCCGCCGCGCAGGTGGATGGTATCCTCTACCTGGAAGGAACCCTGGTCGCTGCTGATCACGCCCACATCTCCCTGCTGACCGCCCATGGTGCCGTAGAAAGGCGTCACTTTGGTGATGATGGTTCCCCTCTGGCCTTCCATCAGACTGTCTGTCAGTTCCTCTTCTGTGGTTAATACGGAAATCTCTGATTCCAGAGTCAGTTTGTCGTAACCGTCGAACTCTGTAGTGACAGACGGATCAATCTGATCATAAACCGTGGCGTCTGCTCCCATATAGTTGGTGGTCTCACGGCTGCTGCGGGCTCTGGTTCGCTGCTCTTCCATCTCTTTGGCAAATCCCTCTTCGTCGATCTGATAGCCTTTTTCTTCCAGAATTTCTCTGGTCAGATCCATGGGGAAGCCATAGGTGTCATACAGACGGAAGGCATCCTGTCCATCCAGAATGGAAACGCCTTTTTTCTGCATATCGGATTCCATTTCCGCCAGAATCTTCAGACCCTGGTCGATGGTTTTTCCAAATTGATTTTCTTCATTGGTCAGAACCTTCAGGATAAAGTCTTTTTTCTCCTCCAGCTCCGGATAGCCGTCTTTGGAGCCTTCAATCACCGTCTCGCTTAATTTTGCCAGAAACTCTTCCTCGATCCCCAGCAGACGGCCGTGGCGAGCCGCACGGCGGATCAGGCGGCGCAGTACGTAGCCCCGTCCCTCATTGGTGGGCATGATGCCGTCGGAAATCATGAAGGTGGCGGAACGCATGTGATCTGTGATCAGACGGATGGAAATATCGTCTTTCTCATTTTCATGGTATTTCTTTCCTGCGATCTCGCACACTTTTTCTCTCAGTGCGCAGATGGTATCCACATCAAAGATGGAATCCACATCCTGAACTACGGTAGCCAGACGTTCCAGTCCCATTCCGGTATCGATATTTTTACTTTTCAGCGTCTCGTAGTGGCCGTTTCCGTCGTTTTCAAACTGGGTAAAGACGTTATTCCAGATCTCGATATACCGGTCGCAGTCGCACCCCACGGTGCAGTCCGGTTTTCCGCAGCCGTATTTTTCTCCGCGGTCATAATAGATTTCTGAACAGGGTCCGCAGGGTCCGGCGCCGTGCTCCCAGAAATTGTCTTCTTTTCCGAAACGGAAGATCCGCTCCGGCGCGATGCCGATCTCTTTATTCCAGATATCGAAAGCCTCGTCATCCTCCAGATAAACAGATGGATAGAGCCGGTCGGGATCCAGTCCTACTACCTGAGTCAGAAATTCCCAGGACCAGGCGATGGCTTCATGCTTGAAGTAATCTCCAAAGGAAAAGTTGCCCAGCATTTCAAAAAAGGTACCGTGGCGGGCTGTCTTTCCCACGTTTTCAATGTCTCCTGTCCGGATACATTTCTGACAGGTGGCAACTCTTCTGCGGGGAGGGATCTCCGCACCGGTAAAATAAGGTTTCAGCGGGGCCATGCCTGCGTTGATCAGCAGCAGGCTTTTATCATTCTGTGGAATCAGCGAAAAGCTTTTCATCACCAGATGTCCTTTGCTCTCAAAGAAATCCAGAAACATCTGGCGAAGTTCATTCACACCATACTTATTCACGTTTTCTTTCCTCCTGACGTATCATTCACACTTCAGGCGGCATTGCCTGCCGCCTGAATAATCATATTATCACAATTTACTGTTTCAGGCAAATTTTTTTGAAGCTCTTTTTGCCCCGTTTCAGCACCACGCCGTCTTTCTCGAAAGCTTCTCTGGGCATCGTATAATGGATATCGGTGATCTTTTCGCCGTCGATGGATACGCCTCCTTGTTCCACGTTCTTTCGGCCGTCGGAACGGCTTTTGGCCAGTCCGGATACCGTCAGCATGGTCAGGATATCCACCGCGCCGTCTTTGAAATCTTCCTCTGCGAGTTCTACGGTGGGCATATCAGCGGCATTTCCACTGGAGAACAGCGCTCTGGCGCCGTTTTGCGCCTTCTTTGCCTCTTCTTCTCCGTGTACCAGACCGGTCAGTTCGTAGGCCAGGATTTCTTTTGCCTGATTCAGCTGGCTGCCTTCCCATTTATCCATCTCATCCACCTGTTCCAGCGGAAGGAAAGTCAGCATCCGCAGGCATTTCAGCACGTCGGCATCTGCCACATTTCTCCAGTACTGATAGAAATCAAAGGGAGAAGTCTTATTGGGATCCAGCCATACGGCGCCGGACTGGGTTTTGCCCATCTTCTTTCCCTCGGAATTCAAAAGCAGCGTGATGGTCATGGCGTAAGCGTCTTTATTCAGCTTTCTGCGGATCAGTTCTGTCCCGCCCAGCATGTTGCTCCACTGGTCGTCGCCGCCGAACTGCATGTTGCAGCCGTAGCGTTTGTACAGCTCATAAAAGTCATAGCTCTGCATGATCATGTAGTTGAACTCCAGGAAACTTAAGCCTTTTTCCATCCTCTGCTTATAACACTCTGCCCGGAGCATATTGTTGACTGAAAAGCAGGCTCCTACTTCCCGCAGCAGCTCGATGTAATTCAGATTCATCAGCCAGTCGGCGTTGTTGACCATCAGCGCTTTGTCCTCGCCGAATTCAATAAAACGGCTCATCTGTTTTTTGAAACAGTCGCAGTTGTGCTGGATGGTCTCCACCGTCATCATCTGGCGCATATCGGAACGTCCGGAGGGATCTCCGATCATTCCCGTGCCGCCTCCCAGCAGGGCGATGGGCTTATTCCCGGCCATCTGCAGCCGTTTCATCAGACACAGGGCCATGAAATGCCCCACATGAAGGCTGTCTGCCGTGGGGTCAAAACCGATATAGAAAGTGGCTTTTCCCTCGTTTACCAGTTCTCTGATTTCTTTTTCGTCCGTAACCTGGGCGATCAGGCCTCTGGCCTGAAGTTCTTCGTAGATTTTCATATCTGTTCTCCTTTTGCTACCGCTGTTGCTTCATTTTGGCGGAGCCCAAAGTCATGCTTTTTTGCGTAAATACAAAAGCATGACCTTTTGCTCCTGGTGTTTCTTTATGACACCTTACGAATTGTTTCGCACTTCGTGCTCGCACAATTCTTCAAAATATTCGGAATCGCGGGGCCCCTACCCCGCTGTTTCCTCATATTTTGGCGGAGCCCAAAGTCATGCTTTTTTGCGTAAATGCAAAAGCATGACCTTTTGCTCCTGGTGTCATAAAAAAACTCCCGTCCTTTTGCGTAATGAAAAGGACGAGAGTAAATTCCCGTGTTACCACCTTTGTTCACAGCCGGCTCACGCCGTCTGCCTTGGCAGGTACCCTATCGATACCCCGACAGTTATAACGTCTGTCAGTCCGTCACAGCCTACTTATCGTTTCGGTGTGAAGCTCGGGGATGTATTCGAATTCAGCTTCCGCGTGGGCCTCTCACCTTCCGGCGCCTCTCTGTACGTTTCTTCTGAATCTACTTGTTCCCGTCATTGCTGTTTTCTGTTATCACATGGTATCAGTATACAGAAAGGTTCCGCAGATTGTCAAGGATTTAGGGAAAATATTTCCTGTTATATCATATAATCCGTTCGCAGTGCATCTGCCAGATCGCATTTCAGGATTTGCCTGCCGCCCAGGTAATATGCCAGTGCGACAAAGCCAAAAAGCGCCACGATAAAAAGCAGGATGGGAACGATGGGAGCCACTGCTAAAAATTCCATTGGATTCAGGTAGCTTGCCGTTATCATCAGCCATACAAACACAGCCGTAACCGGCAGCGTGATCAGAACGGGGCGGCCTGCGATGACGAGGGCCTCGATCCAAAACATTTTTCGCATACCTTCCGGCGTCATGCCGATGGACATATATCTCGCAAATTCTCTTTTCCTTTGCCGGATAAATCCCAACGTGTTGGAAAATACGTTAGCGATCCCGATGAAGGCCAGCAGCACACACAACGCCCCAATTATCAGTTTGTATCCGTTCAGCATGGCATCATTGTCTATCTTTTCCTGAATCCGATTTTCCACCTCGAAAGAAATGTCATGCCCCAGCATATTCGTCAGCTCGGTTGCAATCATACTCAGTTCTGTCAGGGTTCTTTCTTTTTCTGAAAGAATGCGGATATAGGTATCTGGTTGGGCATTCCCAATCGTCTCTTCGATTTGTTTCCAGGTGGAAAGGGACACAAATTGGACTAAAGCATAGTTATCATATTCTTCTCTCAAAGCCGGCGGCTCCTTTGTATAGCCCAAAACCGGAATCTTCACAGTTGCAGCCGCATCTTTCAGGTTTTGTAAGGTCATCCTGTCCTGGTTCTCTGACAAAAACGCAGCATATTCTTTGTATCTGAAATTGCTGTTTATGTTGTCCCAAATACGGTTCAAAACAACGCTCCCGTTTTCCGTTGAGGAAACGCCGATCTGCTCACAATACGTGGCAAAGCTGCTGTCGTCCATGATTACAATAGGAGCCTGAATGGTATAAATTCCATCTGCCATACTGACATCACTTCCGGCGACTGTTTCAAGACCACCCAGACTTTTTACTTCTTCGCTGACAGCGTCCGCCCCAATAGAACAAACGGCGTTTGCCTTTTGATAAATCACACTGTCTGTATCAGCCAAAGCATGGATTTCATCCGCATGAGAGAAGTCCTCGATCCTTGTGTCCTCAAGCGTTGCCATCACATCCCAGGTATCTTGGTAGCGTTCAAAATAGGTATGGTTTGTACTGATTCCAGAGAGGGTAAAAAAACTCAGCATGAGAGCAAAGCCCAGAAAGGAAAGGGTCAACGACAGCGTGGCGGTTCGC
>DWVJ01000030.1 GCA_019120315.1 Candidatus Ruminococcus avistercoris | reverse complement strand
AATCGCTAAGCATCTCCTGGATCGTATCGGTATCACCAGCCGGAAATGCCCCGCAGAAGCGGCTGATCCTTGCAGTATCGGAGCGCGTCACCTCGCGGAACCAGTCTTCCACCAGTTCATAAAACAGTTTCCGAATCTCTCCATTGGGGATCCACAGCCGGAAGATATCCGCATCCTCCTGCTCCGCGTGCTTCCCTGTCAGATAACCTGTGGCATACAGCACGCTCCATACATGTTCGATGCTGTCATCGATCTCCCTGTAGGTCAGTTCCTGTTTGATGCGTTTGGTGATCTGCCCGCCGTTTAACAGCTCTTCGACTTCGTTTTTCGTTGTCAGGCTCGCATTCTTCAACATGCGGCGGACCAGGTCATTGCCGCTGGTGTTGGCCCAGTAGTTTTTGGGGGGAGTATTCGGCGCTGCCAGCAGCTCATCGCAGTAATTGATCACATCCCATGGACAATATACGTCGGTATCCCCAAAGCGGTACCCGTCATACCAATCCCGGATCATATTTTTATAAGAGGATAATCCGTAGAATTCCAGCAATTGATCCACATCTGCATTGGTAAAGCCGAAATACTCATCATACCGGACGTCAGAGATTGTGTGTACCTTCAGGTTGTTCAGCCCGGTGAAGATGCTCTCTTTCGAGATCCGCAGACATCCGGTAAGAACAGCAAAATAAAGGCTGTCGTTCGTTTTCAGCGCATTGCCCAGCAGGTTGCGGATGAGGCTTACCATCTCATCATAGTATCCGCCCTGAAACGCTTTATCCAGCGGGACATCATACTCATCGAGCAACAGGATGACTTTTTGGCCATAGTGTTTTTCAAGAAGCTGGGAGAGCGTTTGCAAGCTGTCTGTCAGAAGATCATCTGTCATGAGAAATTTTCCATCTTTGACATCTGTCAACCCTGAATACAATCCTTTATCATTCTGGCCAAGCCGCTCACTTTCAGCCAGAAAGTCAAAGCGGCACGCCTCGTTCCCGATTACCCGGCGCAGAGCGGCAACTGCAGCTTCATATTTCAAACCGTCCACACTTTTCAGGCTGATGGAGATCACAGGGAACTTCCCCATATATTTTTCACACAGTTCCTTTTCCTCCATGATCTTTAAACCGGCAAACAACTCCGGTATATTTCCAATCTCAAAAAAGTTCTTCAGCATACTCATGTTAAGGGACTTGCCAAAGCGTCTTGGGCGGGTAAACAGGTTAACCTTTCCCCAGCTCTGCAAGAGTTCTTTTATGAACGGCGTTTTATCTACATAGTAAAAGCCCTCTGTAGAGAATTCTCCAAAATTTTCTATTCCGATGGGCAGTTTCTTTCTCACCTTCCCCTCACTCCTTTCCGTTGGCAGCCTGTTTTTTTACTTTACCATGAAGCTGCAGGGCAGTCAAGCTGGCTCAAAGAATCCTTCCTCGCTTTCCATGGCAAAAAAATTTCAAAAAAATGAAAAAAACACTTGCAAAAGGATGAAAAGTAGGGTATTATAATAAAGCGCGAGCGAGATAAGGTCTGTTGGTCAAGCGGTTAAGACGCCGCCCTCTCACGGCGGAAACAGGGGTTCGATTCCCCTACAGACTGTTACAGGAACAGGAAAAAGTCCCGGAAAAGCATATTACATGCGATTCCGGGGCTTTTTTGTTTCAATATAGACTGCGGCCCCGCCACCGAAGATGGCAGAGCCGCGGCCGTCTGCTTAAATATTGATAGAACGAAAATCAATCGTCAGATCTTCATAAATTCCTGCTTTGACGCTGTCCAGGAAGGTATACTCCTGGGTATCGTCGGACTCGAACAGATAGACCATGATCCTGTTTTTCTCCGGATCAACGATCCAGTATTCGCGAACGCCGGCGGTGCGGTACTTAAACAGCTTGGTATAATAGTCCATCCGTCTGCTGCCGGGGGAGACAATCTCAATGATCCAGTCCGGCGCGCCGGTACAGCCCTTGTCTGTGAGTTTGTCCGCATCGCATATCACGCTGATATCCGGTTCGACATAATTTTTATCATCCGCATTTAAAAATACGGCAAACGGAGCGATATCGACTTCACAGGAGCCTCCGTTTTCATCGATATAGTCTGCGATTTTACGGCCAAGAGCCAAGAGCATCTGCTGATGTCTGCGTGTGGGCGGCGCCATCATATACATCTGGCCATCGATCAGCTCTGCACGCTGTCCCTCTGGCAGATGATAGATGTCATCAATGGTATAACTTTTATTCTGCTGCGGCAATGCCATGGTAACACATCCTTTCCTAATCTTCCCGTCTCTTTCACCAGAGACGGGCTTTTTTTGCAATTTGTTCAAAATTATTTTGGAACACTTCCGCCTGGATTCCCACCTTTCTCGCGCCTTCCACATTCTCCAACCGGTCGTCGATAAAGAGCGTCTCCCCGGGATTCAGCCCGTAGTGCTCCAGCAGATACCGATAAATTCTCTCATCCGGTTTGATAACATGCAGATCCGCCGATACCACGATTCCCTCAAAAAGGTTCACATCGTAGCTTTTGGGAAAGTAAATATAGAATTCATCGCTGGCGTTGGACAGTACATACAGACGGTATCCTTCCTTTTTGGCCCGCTGTAAAAAAGGCAGGGCTCCCTCCACCCGCGGCATGAACGTATGCCATCCTTCCAGACATTTTCGTAAGCCTTCGTGAAGGCGCGGAGGGATCCTTTGGCTGATGGCTTCAAACTTTCCCTCCACCGTGATATTCCCCAGATCTCCCAGGGTCCACTCCGGCCCGGCAAAGAGTTCCCGGTATATGATTTTCCGGTCTTCTTCTGTCTCCAGAAATTTTTTCAAGGGGACTGCCGGATCGTAATCCAGCAGCACATTCCCCATATCCAGTACAATATTTCTGATCATCGTGATTCCTCTTTCGGCATCTTCCAGCCAAAATGATCCGTGTGAAGCAGATGGTGGGACCGCTCCGACAGGGGTTCTCCCAGATACTCTTCATAGATCTGTTTGATCTTCGGATTCTCGTGGGAAAACCGCAGTTTGTTTTTCCGGTCCAGGAAATACAGGTTTTCTCCCCGCTCTTTCGCCATCTCCGCGCCGTCGTGGATGGGCTGTCCGCCGCCGCCCACGCAGCCGCCGGGACAGGCCATCACCTCTACGAAATCATATTCCACTTCTTTGTTTTTCAGCCGTTCCATCAGTTTTCTGGCGTTGCCCAGTCCGCTGACCACCGCCGCCCGGACGGTGATACCGTTGATATCGATATTGGCTTCTTTGATACCTTCCTCTCCCCGCACCATATAAAAAGCGTCGGGGTAAGCATTCTTTCCCGTCACCAGATAGTAGCAGCTGCGAAGCGCCGCTTCCATCACGCCTCCCGTGGCCCCGAAAATCACCCCGGCGCCGCTGGATACGCCGAAGGGATCGTCAAACTCCTCTTCAGACAGATGTTTCACATCCAGATGATCCGCCCGGATCATGCGGGCGATCTCCCTGGTGGTCAGCACCAGATCCACATCCCGTCCGTGGCCGCTGTCATTGATGTTTGGGATCTCCGCTTCCTTCTTTTTGGCGATGCAGGGCATGACAGATACGTTGTACACCTGATCGGGATCCAGACCGAATTTCTCCGCCAGATAAGTCTTGGTCACCGCCCCTTGCATCTGATGGGGCGATTTGGCCGTGGACAGCTGTCCGATCATCTCCGGATACTGGGATTTCAAAAAGCGCACCCAGCCGGGACAGCAGGATGTGAACATGGGAAAGGTATAGTCTTCCCGATGACGCATCCGTTCCAGAAATTCGCTGCCCTCCTCCATAATGGTCAGATCGGCTCCGAAATCCGTATCAAAGACATAGTCAAATCCCAACGCCTTCAGCGCCGCCACCAGACGGCCGGGAGTCGCTTCCTCCCGATCCAGTCCCAGTTCCTCCGCCCAGGCGGAGCGCACCGCCGGAGCCACCTGCACGATGGTCACCTTGTCGGGATCGGCAAAGGCTCCCTGCATGGAGAGCAGCTGCAGCGTATCGTCTCTCTCCCGCAGCGCTCCGGTGGGGCAGTGGGTCAGACACTGGCCGCAGATGGCGCAGTCGGATTGGGTGATCTGCAGGTTATGGGTCACGCCCACAGTGGCCCGGGAGCCTGTTTTTACGATATCCCAGATGTGCAGATCCTGTACCTTATCACAGATCTGTACGCAGCGCATGCATTTGATACAGCGGCTGGCGTCGCGGATCAGCGGAAACTCTATGGGCCACTGCCGTTTTGGAATGTCTTTTTTATACTCGGAGGCATAGATGCCCAGGTCGTTGGCGATCCGCTGCAGGGAGCAGTTTCCGCCCCGGACGCAGCTTGTACAGGAGCTGTTGTGCTGGGACAGAATCAGTTCCACATTGGTACGCCTGGCTTCCCGCACTCTGGGGGAATTGGTCAGGATCTCCATCCCTTCCTGCACCACGTTGTTGCAGGCGGTCACCAGACGGCTGACGCCTTTGATCTCCACCACGCAGACGCGGCAGGCGCCGATTTCATTGATATCTTTCAGATAACACAAACTGGGCACGGGCATTTTGGCAGCGCTTGCCGCGGACAGTATGGTGGTACCCTCTTCTGCCTGCATCGGTTTTCCATTGATCGTGATATTTACCATTTCGTCTCTCTGCCCCCTTTCAGTACGCCAAAGCCAAAGTGATCGCACCGCAGACACCGGCCGGATTCCTGATGGATCTCCTCCCAGGTCAGGCTGCATTCCACCTGTTCAAAGTCTTTTTTGCGTTCCGCCGCATCCCGCTCCCGCACGTTGATCCGGCCGCAGGGGAAATAGTCCTTCACGCGGGGCGCAGGAATCGATACGTCGGTGGAGATCACATGATTATACCCCAGATAGGAATCGATATTGGCCGCCGCCACTTTTCCCGCAGCGATGGCCCGGATCACCGTGGCCGGTCCGGTCACACAGTCGCCGCCGGCGAACACGCCTTTCGCATCCTCCACGGCGCTCCAGTTTTCTGCCGCGATCACGCCGTGTTTGATCTTGATCCCTTCCTCTTCAAAGTAATTGGTCTCGATGCCCTGACCCACCGCCACGATCACCACGTCGCAGGGCAGACAGACTTCTTCCCGCTTGCTGCGGGATGGTTTGGGACGGCCGTCCTTTCCGATAAGCCCGATCAGTTTCGGCTGTGCCACCAGGGCTGTCACTTGGTTTTGTTCATTGGTCTGGATGCGGACCGGGGCGTGCAGCTCCAGGATCTGGGCTCCTTCCGCCACGGCGCTTTGCACTTCCTCTGCCAGCGCCGTCATATCCGCCTGCCGTCTGCGGTATACCACAGTCACCGTCTGCGCGCCCAGACGGATGGCGGATCTGGTCACGTCCATAGCCACGTTTCCGCCGCCGATCACTGCCACTTTCTTGCCGGTGAAATCCATCTTTCCTCCGTCCGCCAGCGTTCCCAGCATTTCCACAGCGGAGATGACGCCTTTTGCGTCTTCTCCTTCCAGTCCCACCTTTTTGTCGATGTGGGCGCCGATGGAAATATAGACGGCGTCATAGTTTTCCCGCAGCGTGTTCATGGATACCTGGCCTTCCTTATCGCCCACCGGCGTGTCAAGCTTCACCTCCACGCCGGTGGAAAGGATCACATCGATGTCCTCCGCAAGACGTTTGCGCGGAAGCCGGTAGCTGGGGATACCGTAGAACAGCATGCCGCCCAGATGGCGATGCATCTCATACACTGTGGTCTGATGTCCCATCAGCTGCAGATAATATGCGGCGCTTAAACCGCTGGGGCCTCCTCCGATGATGGCGATCCGCTTTCCGGTGGAGGGCGCACAGGCCGGCGCCGGAACCTTTCCGGCATTGTCCACCGCCGCCAGCTTCAGGCCGCGGATATTGACAGAGGTATCCACCATATTCCTCCTGCAGCGCGCCTCGCAGGGATGTTCACAGACGAATGCGCATGCCGTTGGGAAGGGGTTGTCCTTGCGGATCAGCCGCACCGCATCCTGGTAACGCTGCTCTGCCACCAGAGCGATATAGCCGGGGATATCCACCTTGGCCGGACAAAGAGCCACGCAGGGCACCGGCTGTTTCAGGGAAGCCAGGCATTTTCCGTGACGGATATGCTCTTCATAATCATCCCGGAATCCTTCCAGTCCTTTTATCACCATCTCCGCCGCCGTATAGCCGATGGCACAGTCCGCCGTATCCATGATGGTCCGGGCTGTCTTTTCGATCAGCGTCAGGTCTTCCATCTTTCCTTCACCGTCCAGCACCTGCTCCAGCAGCGTGCCCAGCTGACCAAGGCCGATCCGGCAGGGCACGCATTTCCCGCAGGTCTGGGCATGGCACATCCGCAGGAATACCAGCGCCAGATCCACAGGGCAGATCCCCGGAGGGCTGGCGATGATCCTGCGCTCCAGCTCCCGGTACAGTCCTTCCACCGTGGTTTGGGCTTCGCTTTTGGTGTCAATCATCAATCTGCTCACTCGTTCACCTTCCTTCTTTTTTTATCGGTAAGTTTACCGTCCCAGACGAAATATTTCCGCCCCCAGATAAGCGGCGTCTTCCTCCTGATGGGAGGAAAAGATCAGCGTCCGCTCACCAAGGCGTGACAGAAGATAATCCGCCGTTTTCTTCTTCGTTTCCCTGTCAAGTCCCGTAAAAGGCTCATCCAGCAATAAAAGCCCAGCAGGCGGGCGCAGCGCCCGCACCAGCGCCACCCGCCGCTTCATGCCACCGCTTAAGCTTTCCGTTCGCTTTTTTAGCGCTTCCCCTGGCAGGATCCTTCCCAGTTCTTCCAGGATCTCTTCTCTTTTCCCGCCGCAGACCATCTGTACATTTTCCACCGGCGTGGCCCATGGAAGCAATCGATCCTCCTGAAACATCACGCCCAGTCGCTGCCTGGTATCGTGGAGAACGCGTCCCTCATCGGGCTGCTCCAGTCCCATCATCAGACGCAGCAGCGTGGTTTTTCCACACCCGGAAGGCCCCATGATGCAGGTTTTGCTGCCGCACGCCAGATGCAGCGTCACCTGATCCAGCACCTGCAGGCTTCCGTATCGTTTCCCAACCCGGTATACTCCATACTCCATCAGCAGCACCTCCCCACGCCGGCTCTCTCAAGCAGCCATAATACGATCCGCTCCGACAGCATGCTTAAAATCAGGATCACCGCCGTCCAGGCGAACAGCTGCGCCGTATCCAGATAGATCTTTGACAGATACAGCCGCTCCCCGATAGTCCCCTCCGGTATCCCGATCACCTCGGCAGCCGCCCCCGATTTCCAGCTCATGCCCACCGCGCTTTTACAGGCGCTGGCCAAATAAGGGAGCACCGACGGGCGGTACAGATACCAGACCTTTCTGACAAAGGGCATGCAAAAGACCTCCGCCACCTCCAGGAGCCCGGGATCGGTATGGCGGATCCCCTCGACGGTGGCAAAATAAATGGGGGGAAACACCACCACAAAGGATATCACCGCCGAGAGATGACGGGAACCGGCCCACAAAAGAAGCAGGATCACCACCGACGCCACCGGGATGGATTTCATCAGCTGCACCGCCGGCCCCAGAAATTCCCGGATCACGATCCGCCGGCAGGACAGCGCCCCCAGAAAAATCCCCAGGATCAAAGCGCTGGTAAATCCGACGGCGATCCGCAGCCAGGAGTGAACGATCCGCAGCCAGAAATCCGGCTCCGGCAAAGAGCGGATCAACGTCCCTGCCACCTGCAAAGGTCCCACCAGGAAGATGGAATTGTCAATGAGCTGCGCCGCCAGCTGCCAGATGAGGATCCAAAAGACGATACTGATGATCCGCCAGCGTCTATACAAAGTAGAAATCCTCCTGGGGCAGCGATCCGCCCACCGACTCCGGATTCAGTTCATAGAGCGTTTCCAGATACCCTTCCAGAGCCGTCTTCATCTCTTCTCCCGTGATGCAGGTGATATTGCAGCGGGGGATAGCCTGTCTGGCAATGGGTTCCTTTTCCACGATACCGGCAGCAACCACCAGCGCGGCTCCCCCGTCGGGATCCCCGTTGATCTGATCCGCCGACGCTTTGTGATCCTCCAGAAATGCCCTGACCTGATCCGGGTGCTCTTTCAAAAAGCTGCGGCTGACCACCGTCACGCCGGTCACCAGACGGCTGCCATTTCCCTGCTGAGCCTGATCCCAGATTTTTGTAAGATCCATGGTCATCTGCAGATTCTCATTCTGCAGACAGGCCGCCGTGGCAAAGGGCTGAGGCAAAAGGCCGACGGCAGAGGGATCGCTTTGCAGAACCGCCGCCACTTCCGCTGCCTCGGACTTATATTCCAGCGTCACGCCGGTCACTTTATATGCATCCAAAAGATACTGCAGCGCATAGTCCGGCGTGGTTCCCTTGCCGGTCAGATAAACGGTTTTCCCCGCCAGCTTTTCCATACGGTCGATCCCTGCGTCCCCGGTGACCATATACAGCACGCCCAGCGTGTTGATATCCGCCGCGGCAATCTTTCCTTCTGTCTTCTGATACAGGATGGCCGCCGTATTGGCCGGGATCAGAGCAATGTCCAGTTCCCCTTTTACCATCTGCGTCATCAGTTCATCCGCCGCCGTCACCATGGTAAATTCATAATTTTCTTTCCTTTCTTCGTCATTCATCAGAAACACCAGCCCCATGGAGGTGGGCCCTTTCAGCGCGCCGACACGGACCGGTCCCTGGCTTTCCTCCCTGGCGCAGCCGGCCAATACCCCCGCCAGCAATGCCAGGATGCCCAGAAGAATCCACTTCTTTTTCTTCAATCTTTCCTTCCTCCTCTCCCGATTTCTTTTTTCATTATACCTGATTTTAAAACTCCAGACAACAGATCAGCAGCGATAATATTGTCAGAAAGTAAAAAGGGCAAAAAAAGAGACTGACGCGCAGTCCCTTTTCCTGTTGTTTTTTATTTCGCTTCGATCACCTTCACGCCTTCGTCGGTTCCCACGATGATGCGTTTGCACATCTTCAGGAACTGACCGGTCTCCAGCACGCCCACGATGCCGTTTACTTTCGCCTTTACGTCTTCGATGTCGGCCGGAACGCCCAGATGCAGGTCGACGATATAGTTTCCGTTGTCCGTCACAAACAGCTCGCCGTCTTTCATCCTCATTTTGGGGTTGAAACCGTACTCTTCCATCTTTTTGAATACGATCTGATAACCGTAGGGCAGAATCTCGATGGGAAGGGGGAAGGCTCCCAGTTTGTCCACCAGCTTGCTCTCATCCATGATCCAGATCACTTCTTTGGCCAGAGAAGCCACTACCTTTTCCCGGAACAGAGCGCCGCCGCCGCCTTTGGTAGCGTTGAAATCGCCGTCGATCTCATCCACGCCGTCGATATCCAGATCGATGTGATCCACGTCGTTGATATCCAGCAGGGGAATGCCCAGGGAACGGGCCTGCTCTTCCGTCGCTTTGGAAGTGGGAACACCCTGGATCTTCAGGCCGTTCTTGACCATCTCTCCCACCTTATCCACCATGTATCTGGCTGTGGAACCGGTTCCCAGTCCTACCACCATGCCGTCTTTGATATACTCCGCCGCTTTCTCGCCTGCAATTTTCTTCTGATTCATCTGTCATGTACCTCCTGCGTACCATTTTTCTATCAGTATACCACCTTTTGCTTCTCCTGTCATCCGTCTTTACAGACACCCAAGGATCTTACGCAGTCCGTAGGCCACGCCGTCCTCATCATGGCTTTTGGTCACGTACCGGGCCGCCTTTTTACATTTTTCCGAAGCGTTTGCCACGGCGACGCCGTATCCGGCAAACTTCATCATATCCACGTCGTTGTCTCCGTCTCCGAAGGCGGCCACCGATTCCGGCGCGATGCCAAGCAGATCTGTGACGAATTTCAGTCCGGAATGCTTCCCCGCCTGCCGGTCGGAAATCTCGATCAGCTGCTGTACCGAAGAGGTGATATAGACGTCCGGAGCCGCCGCCGCGATCCGCCTCCACAGCCGTTCCTTTTGTCCCGCATCCGGCACCACGATATCCATACTCTCCAGCTGTCCCGCGTGTTCCTTTATAAATCCGGTGATATCCTCCACCGGCCGGCGGGTGCTGCGGATATATTCCACACCCTTTACCGAAGTACCGTAACGGACCGGATCCTGGATAAAATCATGCTGGGCATAGGCGCAGCCGTCAAGGAAGGCCTCATAGGCCACCTTTTCTCCTCTTAGCGCATCCAGGATAGCCGTCGCCGCCGAAGCGCTCACGGTGTACCGTTTCAGACACCGCTTGTCCGGCACGCGGTATACCGCCGCCCCGTTGGAGGTCACCGCATAGGAAATGCCAAAAATCCCCGTCACATCCGCTGGCAGGGTATGAAAGGATCGCCCGCTGGCGATGACCACACAGACTCCCTTTTCGATCAATTCTTCAATGGCTTTCCGATTAGCCTCCCCCAGCTTTCCCTCCCGGTTCAAAGTCGTGCGGTCCAGATCCAGGGCAACACATCTGATCTCCACCGTTTTTATCCTCCTTTCCCCGCTTCCGTCTTCTTTTGCCTTCATTATATCGAAGTTCCTGTGCAAAAAGCAAGAGCGTCTTGACCCGGCTTTCTCCCTCCCTTATAATGATGGCAGAATATTTTTGGGAGATGATCGCATATGGAACCATATATCGACCTGCATGTCCACTCCAGCTGCTCCGACGGGACGCTGACGCCCCGGGAGGTGGTGCGTTACGCAGCAAAAAAAGGGCTGGCCGCCATCGCGCTGACGGACCACGATACCATCCGGGGAATCGCCCCGGCCCGCGAGGAAGCAGACAAGCTTGGGATCATGCTGATCCCCGGCATCGAGTTTTCCACCAATTACAAAGACCGGGATATCCATATCCTGGGACTGGACATCGATGTGGACAACGCTTACTTTGCCGGAAGCCTTTCCCGGTTCCTGGATTCCCGAAACGTGCGCAACCGCAAGATGATCCGGCTTCTGTCGGAACACAAAATCCCCATCACATGGGAAATCATGGAACAGCGTTTTCCAGAAGCCGTCTGGACCAGGGCCCATTTCGCCCGCTATCTTTTGGATGAAGGTTACGTATCTTCCATGGCGGAGGCTTTCTCGCGGTATATCGGCGATCAGGCCTGCTGTTTCGTCCCCCGGGAAAAGGTGACTCCCTTCCAGGCGATCCGTCTCATCCAGGAGGGTTCCGGCATCGCCGTGCTGGCTCATCCTCTTTTGTACCATCTGTCCCAGCGGGAACTGGAGGAACTGACCGCTTCTTTGAAAAAAGCCGGTCTTAACGCCATCGAGGCCATCTATTCTGCCAACTGCGGGATGGACGAGGGAAACATGCGCCGCCTGGCAAAAAAATACGGCCTTGGCATCACCGGCGGTTCGGATTTCCACGGCGGGAACAAACCGGGCATCGACCTGGGAGAGGGCCGGGGCAATTTAAAAATCCCCCTTCAGATCTGGAAGAACCTGAAAGGGGATAAGAAAATCTCGTAAAATCAGTTTGACCCGTACGGGTGTACGGGTCACATTCTTTTTTCCGCGGTATCGTATTTTTTTTCTTCCCGCTTTTTCTCTGCTCCCTGGCGTGCGCCAAAACAAGCTGACTGTCCATAGCCGGATGTCCGGGCGGCGTTTTTCATATCCCGCATAACGCGTTTTTCCATTTCCAAAATCAGATCCATAATGCATCCTCCTTTTTCTCAAATCAGCCGCATTGATTTACTACGTACACAGAGTAAACCATATGCGGCTGTTTGTCAATACAGTTATATTATGATATTACGGACCTTTTAGAAATATTTTACACTTTCTTTACTCTTTCGGATCTTCCAGCGGTTCCGCCGGAATAAAGACCCGCTGATCCTTTATCTTCTCCGGCGCTTCCGCCGCTTCGGTGGCCTCCTGACAGAAGGCCTCCTGGGCATTGACCAGCACCTTGCCTCTTTTGTCGATTTTCTCATAGGATCCGTCCGGCTGCAGGATATGTGCTTTCACATTGTCCCGAAGCTGGGTGTCCAGGATATGCCAGGCTTCTTTTTTCAGCCGCTCATCCTCGATGGGGAAGATAATCTCCACCCGTTTATCCAGGTTTCTCGGCATCCAGTCGGCGCTGCCCATATAGATCTCCTCGTTTCCATTGCTGTAGAAATAGAAGATTCTGGCATGCTCCAGGAAATTGCCCACGATGGAACGGACGGTGATGTTCTCGCTGATACCGGGGATCCCCACCTTCAGACAGCAGATGCCCCGCACGATCAGGTCGATCTGTACGCCGGCCGCGGAGGCCGCGTAAAGAGCAGCGATGATATCCCGGTCACAAAGGGAGTTTACCTTGGCCACGATACGGGCTTTCTCTCCCTTTCTGGCGTGCTCCGCTTCCATCTCGATCAGATGGAGAAAGCGATCCCGCATCCACAGAGGCGCTACGACCAGCTTGTTCCACATACTGGGTTCGGAATAACCGGAGAGCATGTTGAAAACGGCGGTGGCGTCCTCGCCGATCCTGGCGTCACAGGTCAGAAGTCCGCAGTCCGTATACAGCTTGGCCGTGGAATCGTTGTAATTTCCCGTTCCCAGATGGACATAGCGTCGGATGCCCGTCTCCTCCCGGCGCACCACCAGGGTAATCTTGCTGTGGGTTTTTAATCCCAGCAGGCCGTAGATGACATGACAGCCTGCTTTTTCCAGCATCTTTGCCCAGACTATGTTGTTTTCTTCATCAAACCTGGCTTTTAACTCCACCAGAACGGAAACCTGTTTGCCGTTCTCCGCCGCCTGCGCCAGCGCGGCGATGATGGGCGAGTTGCCGCTGACCCGGTACAGCGTCTGTTTGATAGCCAGCACGTTGGGGTCCTTCGCCGCCTGTTTGACGAAATTTACCACCGGATCGAAACTCATATAGGGATGATGCAGCAGGATATCTCCCTTGCGGATGTTGGTAAAGATATCATCCTCATTTTGCAGCGCCGGCACAGCCGCCGGCGTATAAGGCTTCACTTTATACTGGTCGTACCCATCCACGCCATACAGCTTCATGAGAAAAGTCAGATCCAGAGGGCCGTTGATCTCATAGATTCCCTCCTGATGGATGGAAAACTCATCCTTCAGAATCTTCAGCAGCCGCTCATCCATATTTTCCCGGACTTCCAGCCGGATCACCTCGCCCCACTGACGCTTTTTCAGCTGTTTTTGAATTTCTTTGAGCAGATCGGCAGCCTCATCTTCATCGATGGTCAGATCGGCGTTGCGCATGATCCGGTAGGGGCAGGCGCAGACCACATCGTAGCTTAAGAAAAGTTTGCCGATGTTGCGCTCGATGATCTCTTCCAGCAGGATGAAACATTTATTGCCTTCCTTATCCTCCGGAACGGCCACGATCCGCGGCAGCACAGAGGGCACCTGAACTGTGGCAAACTCCAGTTCCTCTTTGTTTTTTTTCTTATCCTTTTTCCGGATCAGCGCGCCGATATTCAGCGTCTTGTTCCGAACCAGGGGAAACGGCCGGGACGAATCCATGGCCATGGGCGTCAGTACCGGGTAGACATTTTCTTCAAAGAAATCGTCCACAAAGCTCTGCTGCTCTTTTGTCAGCATCTCGTGCTCACTGATGATGTTGACGCCGATATTTTTCAGCATGGGCAGGAGGGACCGGTTGTAGGTATTATACTGAGCCTGCACCAACTGATGGGTCTTGGGACTGATGGCATCCAGCTGCTCCTGAGGCGTCATGCCGGCGATATCCGGCTTTTTATATCCCGCATGAACCATATCCTTCAGGGACGCCACGCGGATCATGAAAAATTCATCCAGGTTTGACGCCGTGATACTCAAAAATTTAAACCGTTCCAGCAGGGGAATACTCTTATCCCGGGCTTCTTCCAATACCCGGATGTCAAAATCGATCCAGCTTAACTCCCGGTTCCGGTAGTATTCCGGCTTCATCCACTCTGTATACTTCATCTTGGCCCTCCTATATTATCCTTTTCACTTTCAATACGGGACGTACGCTGAATACCTCTTCGAAAAAGTTCAGCTTGTCTGTCAAAAGTCCCCGTTCCAGCGTAAAATCTTTCTTCGTCTCGATATTCAGGATCAGTTCGTTTTCCTTCACATGCGCCTTCATGGTTTCGATTTTCTGCATGTGACTGCGGTCCAGCGCGTTGACCAGACGGAGAATGGCCGTCAGCTTGGCCACCAGAATGTAATCCGCCCCCTGCAGATCGGAGATGCGGCTCATGGCCGCGTAGCTGTCGAAGGGACGCGTATTGTAACGCACCGCCAGGGCGATGATCTCCCGCTCCCGATGGGACAGGCCGATGATCTCCGTGGACATGATGATATTAAAGGAACATTCTCCCACATTGCTTAAGCTGATATACTTTCCGCAGTCGTGAATCTGCACCGCCACTTCCAGCATCAAAAGCTCCCGTTCCGTAAGACCGTGCGCTTTTTTCATCGCCTTAAAGACGATCTTGGCCAGCTTTGACATCATCTGTGTATGGCTTTTGCTGACCGCATAGCGTTTGCCGATGTTGCGCGCCGCCATGACGATATCGTTGTCAAAATTATGCTCCGTCTTGATCAGCTTCGCCCGCTCCGCGTAATCGTAAGCCACGCCGTCGGAGAGACGGATGCCGGGGATCCAGATGTTCTGCACATTCATTTCCTGGATTAGACGTTTGTTGATGATCACCGTTGGAATCAGCAGGGACGCATATTCCAATGCGATGCCCATCTCCATGGCCAGCTCGATGGGCGAGCGCTGAATCACCGTGCGGTACCACTCCATGTAATCCTCTTTGGTCAGCACCTCCGAGTACTCGCCCTTCTTGTTGTACAGTAAGGAATCGGTGAAGTTGTTTCCGATGAGAATCACATTGCTGATATCCCGGTCTTTTAGATGAAGCTTTTTAAAGCCGGTGATCTCATTGCGGATCAGCTCCTCCACCAGCATCTCATAGTGGGTGGTCTCCCGCTCGATCCCCGACAGGCGCTCCCGCACACGCAGGCTGCCCAGCTTCACATTCTGCGTGGTGATCAGGTTATCCTTGTCAAAAAGGGAAATCTGGATGCTGCCGCCGCTGACGTCCAGGATGGCGGTTCCCTTTTCGATAATCTTCTGGAATGTATCGCCCTTGGAGGCGATTCCCTTGTATCCCAGAAAACGCTGCTCCGAGTTGCTCAAAACATCGATCCGGATACCGGTGCGCTGATAAATGGTTTCCAGCATGATCATGGAATTGGTCGCCTCCCGGACGGCGCTGGTGCCGAAAGCCCGGTAATCGCTCACCTGATAGCTCTCCATGATTTCCGTAAAGTTTTTCATGACGGTGCACAGCTCATCGATCAGCTGTGCCGTAACCCTGCCTGTGGCATAGGCGGTCTTGCCCAGCTCCAGGCGATGGGTCACACGGTCAATGGAATGAACGCCGTTTCTTCTGGAAAGCTCAAAGATCTCCAGACTGACGTTGTACGATCCGACCTCGATCGTGGCAAACATTGTCACCTGCATACGTATCCTCCCATCTATTCATCCTTGGGTTCCTTTCCCAGCAGATAGTCGATAAACTGCTGCGCCGTCCTGCCGGACAGACCGCCGTGGGCCATCTCCCATTGATTGGCCTGGGCCAGCAGCTCCTCCTCCGGCATGGCGACGCCGTACCGTTTTGCCAGGGTTTTGACAATATCCTGAAATTCTTTCCGGCTTGGCGAACTGAAAAATATGGTAACGCCAAAGCGGGATACCAGCGACAGCTTTTCCTGTACCGTATCCGATGCATGGAGATGATCTCTGCGGCCTTCCTTGTCGCTGAATTCCTCCTTGATCAGATGACGCCGGTTGGAGGTGGCGTAGATCAGGATATTGTCCGGTTTCTTCTCCAGTCCTCCTTCAATGACCGCCTTTAGATATTTATACTCGATTTCAAATTCTTCAAAAGACAGGTCGTCCATATATATGATAAACTTATAGTTTCTGTTTTTGATCTGCGCGATCACATCATTGAGATCCTGAAACTGGTGCTTGTATATCTCTATGATACGCAGCCCCTGATCGTAATATTGATTGAGAATCCCTTTGATACTGGAAGATTTTCCCGTTCCCGCGTCGCCGAACAGCAGGCAGTTGTTGGCTTTTCGTCCCTTTACGAAAGCTTCTGTATTTTCGATCAGCTTTTGCTTTGCGATCTCATATCCCACCAGATCCGACAGCTGCACATGGGCGATATTGGTGATGGGAACGATCCGAGCGCCCTCCTGGGCGTGAACCACCCGAAAGGCTTTGTGCAGTCCCAGCTTTCCCACGCCGAAATCTTTATAAAACTGCACCATGTCTTCCATGAATTCTTCCACCGTATCACAGGCTTCCAGCCGTTCGCTCAAGGTACAGATCCGGTCCCGAATCCTTTTATTAAACAGCTTTCTCCCGCCGGTGCTCTCATAATGGCAGATGATCTGACAGTCCCCGGAATCAAAAATCCGGTCAAATACTTTCAGGTCGTAGTCATAGAGCTCCTTAAAACGGATAAAGTCATGCCTGGCCATCTGGTTGACGCTTCCCTTCACCTTTCCCACGATCTCGCAGGCCGTGCTGAAAGCGTTTTCTTTATTGACCAGCAGAAAAGTAAGATAATCGTGCCAAAGATTTCCGGAAAAGCCGTAGGCCCCTGCCAGCTCCACAAGGCCGTTTAGGGCCGTGTAGAAATCCTTCCGGAAGGGCTGTGTGTCCTGTCCTTTGTCAATGGCCTCCATGATCTTCGTCATGCTTTTCAGGATTTCTCCCTGTTCAAAATCACGGTATAAGATGCATTCTTCAATTCTGGTCACCTTTTGCTTCCTCTTTTCTATCGATAATTTCCCAGTACCCGCAAAGAACTGGCTTCCTTCTCGATGCCAAGCAGCGCGTTTTTCACCGCGCCGTCGTCCAGATTTCCTTCGAAATCCACGAAGAACCGGTACTCCCAGTTTTTCTGGGCTATGGGCCGGGATTCAATTTTCGTCATGTTCAGATTGTTGTAAATAAAGTGCGACAGCATATTGTACAGCGTGCCGCTGGCATGGGGCAGCTCAAAGCAGATACTGATCTTATCCGCATCCGGCGTATAAAGTTTCTTTCCCGATACGATGATGAACCGGGTGGAATTGGTCTGGCTGGAGGAAATGTTGTCATCCAGGATCTCCAGTCCGAAATACTCGGCCGCATGACGGCTGCCGATGGCCGCCTGCTCTTTTTTCCCATCTTCTTTGACCTTTCGCGCCGCCACCGCTGTATTGATCATCTCCTGCTGTTTCCATCCGGGATGTGCTTCCAGATAACGGCCGCACTGCTTCAGCGCCTGGGGATGGGAGCACACCAGCGTAAGATCCGAAAGGGAAACGCCGGGAAGTCCCATCAGCACGTGATCCGCCCGGATAATCTGCTGTCCCACGATGTTGTTCTGATATTCCACCAGCAGATCATAGATATCCGCCACGATCCCCGCCGTGGAGTTTTCTATGGGGAGGACGGCGTAATCCGCCTTTCCCTCCGCTATGGCCTCCATGGCGTCCTTCCAGGTTTCCACATGGAAACTGTCCACTTCCGGACCGAAATAGGTGTTCATGGCCGCGAAGCTGTAAGCCCCTTCCACCCCCTGGAACACCACCTTAGCGTCCTTCGTGGGCAGACGGTCCACTTTGTGAAATTCGCTCTGATATGAGACGCCGCTTTCTGAGAGCAGCTGATACTGCCGCTTTCTGCTGATGGACATCAGCTGGCGGAACACCTCCCGGATACCGACGCAATTAAAAGGATCCGTCGCTTTTTCTCCCAGTGTCTCCAGCTTCTTTCGTTCTCTTTGCGCGTCGAATACCGGTTTCCCCGTCGCGATCTTATATTCCGCCACTTCTTTGGTCAGTTTCATCCTCCGCTCAAAAAGACGGACGATCTGTTCATCCACTTCATCGATCTGTTTTCGTATTTCCTGTAAATCTGTCATGCTTTTTGTATTCCTTTATCTTTTTTATTCCGCACCATGCGGATGGTATCCCCGGCAAAGGACAACGAACCAAAGGACAGGATCACATCCTCGGGCCCGGCTGCCCCGAAGGCTGCCTCCACCGCTTCCTCGAGGGAATCGCAGGCCCGCGTATCCGGGCAGTCGCTTTCTAACACCTTGGCCAGTTCCGACGCCGGCAGAGCTCTGGAAGGATCCGGGGGCGTCACCGTAAAGATTTTCTGCGCCAGCGGACCCATGAGCCCGGCCACCTTTTTATAGTCCTTGTCCTTAAACATACCCATGATGAAAATCAGACGCCTGTCTGGAAAATAAAACTGAACGGACTGCTTTAATTTTTCGGCCGCGTCCGGGTTATGCGCCCCGTCCACCACGAAGCAGGGCTCCTCATTGACCACGGTAAACCTGCCGTCCCAGCGGGTAGTCCGAAATCCTTCTTCGATCTCCTCTTTCGTCACATCGAAGCCGGCCTGCTTTAACGCGGTAATACACTCCAGCGCCAGCACGGCGTTTTCTATCTGATGACTTCCCGCCAAGGTGATGGTGATCTCGCTGCCGTGATAGCGAAAGACCTGGCGGTTTAGCGTCACTTCCCGGATCACCGCCTCCTCTGGCCGGGCCGTCACGAAGGGATTCCCTTTTTCCGTGCAAAGAGCCCACAGAAGATTTTCCACCTCCGGCTGCTGCCGTCCCGTCACCACGATGGCACCCGGTTTGATGATACCGGCTTTCTGGGAGGCGATCTCCTCCAGAGAGTTCCCCAGCACGCCCACATGATCCATACTGATGGACGTCAGCACCGCCATCTTGGTATTGGTAATCACGTTGGTGGCGTCGGTTCTTCCGCCCATGCCGCATTCCAGCACCACGATATCGCAGCGCTGATCCAGAAAGAACAGAAAAGAAATCACCGTCTCCATCTCAAAGGGAGTGGGGTAGCCGATCTGATCCTGTTTCATCTTTTCCACCACCGGATAGATCTGCTCCACATACCCGGCAAAATCTTCCCGGCTGATCCACTGCCCGTTCACCTGCATCCGCTCCCGGTAGGAAAAAATCGTCGGCGAGAGATACCTTCCCACCCGGTATCCGGCGCACTGCAGGACGGTACCGATATAAGACGCCACGGAACCTTTTCCGTTGGTCCCCGCGATGTGCACAAATTCCAGCCGGCGCTCCGGATGACCCAGCTGCTCCAGCATGTATTCTGTATTCCCAAGCCCCATATCGCCGCCGGCATACTGCCATGCGGATTCGATCCAGGCTCTGGCTTCTTTATATTCCATAACGTACTCCTTACCTTCTGTTTATTATATTACATGGGTTTGGGGATTACAAGAAAGTTGCCCAACTTTACCCAAACTTTACTCTTCTTTACCGGATTTTCTTATCTGACTTTTCCCGATTCAATCTTGAAATCATCATTATTTTATTATATGATGGATGGAAAAGAAACTAAGGAGGCAATTCATGAGACATTTAATGAGTCCTCTGGATTTTTCCGTCGAGGAGCTGGACCGTCTGCTGGACCTGGCCCACGACATCGAAAAAAATCCGGATAAATATGCCCATCTTTGTGATGGCAAACGAATCGCAACTTTGTTCTATGAACCCAGCACCCGTACCCGGCTGAGCTTTGAGGCGGCTATGATGAATCTGGGCGGAAAAGTCCTCGGCTTTTCCTCCGCCGACTCCAGTTCAGCGGCCAAAGGGGAAAGTGTTTCCGATACGATCCGCATGGTGTCTTGCTACGCGGATATCTGCGCCATGCGCCACCCCAAGGAGGGCGCGCCGCTGGTGGCGTCCATGGTCTCCTCCATCCCGGTCATCAATGCCGGCGACGGCGGCCATCAGCATCCCACCCAGACCCTTACCGATCTTCTGACCATCCGTTCTTTAAAAGGAAGACTGGATAATCTCACCATCGGTCTGTGCGGCGACCTGAAATTCGGCAGAACCGTCCACTCACTGATCGAAGCCCTGGTACGCTACGAAAATGTATCCTTCGTCCTGATTTCTCCGGAGGAGCTGCGGGTACCGGACTACATCCGCGAGGATGTGCTGGAGGCGAACCACAAAAACTATAAAGAGGTCATCCGTCTGGAGGAAGCTCTCCCCCATCTGGATCTTCTCTATATGACCCGCGTCCAGAGAGAACGTTTCTTCAACGAGGAAGACTATATCCGCATGAAGGATTTCTACATTCTGGACAAGGCCAAGATGGCGCTGGCTCCGGACGATATGCTGGTGCTCCATCCCCTGCCCCGTGTCAACGAGATATCCACGGAAGTGGACAGTGATCCAAGAGCCGCCTACTTCAAGCAGGTACAGTACGGCGTCTATGTAAGGATGGCTCTGATTCTCACATTGCTGGAGGTGAACGTATGCTGAACGTAGGTGCAATCAACGAAGGATTCGTCCTGGATCATATCAAAGCCGGAAAGAGCATGGCCATTTACCATCACCTCGGACTGGATAAACTGGACTGCTGTGTGGCCATCATCAAAAATGCCCGCAGCAGCAAGATGGGCAAAAAGGATATCATCAAGGTAGAATGCCCCATCGATATGCTGGATCTGGATATCCTGGGATTTATCGACCATAACATTACCGTCAACATCATCAAGGACGGCCAGATCTGTGAGAAGAAGCAGCTGAAGCTTCCAAAACAGATCGTAGACGTGATCAAATGCCGCAATCCCCGCTGCATCACATCGGTGGAGCAGGAACTGAAGCATGTCTTCATCCTTACCGACCCGGAAAAGGAGATTTATCGCTGCAAATACTGCGAAGAAAAGTACGACGACCGCAGAGACAAGAAAAGACGCTGATCCTCATCACAAAAGGCGCTGTGATTTCTCTCAAATCACAGCGCCCCATTTTTCGTCAGTCGTTCATACCAGCCGGGATAACTCTTTTTCAGCGATACCGGCCGGTGATTTTCATCCAGAAAGCAGTGTGCGCTCTCGCCGGTGCAGCGGATTTCGCCGCTTTTCACATCCTTGACCTCATATCCCAGCTTCATACGGATCCCGTTAAACTGCAGCATCTTCACCGTGATCTGAAACTGCTCCGGGAAACGGGCCATGGTTTTATAGCAACAGGAAACTTCCAGCACCGGGCTGATCACCCCCTGGGATTCCATCTCTTCATATCCGGCGCCAAGCTGTTCCAGATAATCCGTCCTGGCCTCCTCAAACCAGCGGATGTAGTTGGAATGATGCACGATTCCCATCTTATCCGTCTCGTAATACTGCACTCTTCTCTCATAGGGTCTGATCACAGAACCATCCTCTCTTTTTCAGCTCCTGCCAGATTCTTCCCACCGGCAGGCCTACCACGTTATTATAATCACCGGATATCTTTTCCACAAAGGCCGCCGCCAGCCCCTGTATGCCATAGGCGCCCGCTTTATCCATCGGCTCCTTGCTTTTTATGTAACCGCGGATTTCTTCCTCCGTCATGGGATAAAAAGCAACCCTGGTCTCCTCTGAAAAAACCGCTTCCGTCACACAGTCCCCTTCCCGGTGCAGCAGCGCCACGCCGGTGTACACACTGTGACTCCTGCCCTGGAGCATCCGCAGCATCCTGGCAGCGTCCTCCTCATCTGCCGGTTTCCCCAGGATCTGTCCGTCCAGAGCCACCACCGTATCCGCGCCGATGATCAGGCAGTCGCCCTTGGCTCTTCCCAGCACTTTTGCTGCTTTTTGCGCCGCCAGTTCCCTGACCGCCAGGGCGGGGTCTTTTGTAGTGATCCGTTCCTCGCCCCCGGCGGGAAGGATTTCAAATTTCAGTCCCACCTGCTCCAGCAGTTCTTTTCGCCGGGGCGACTGGGACGCCAATATGATCCGTTTCATCATTTTCTTCTTTATCTCATCTTTTTTGGCGGCAAGCAGAACGGTAAGCCGGGTTATGTCGTGAATGATCATCTGTCTGGTCCTGCCGTCGCCGGCAGGCTCAAGCGACCCACCTGAAAGCGTGACGGGCAGCCACATTGCTTTCGATTCGGTCTTGCTTCGGATGGGGTTTACATGTGCCCCCTCTGTTGCCAGAAGGGCGGTAGTCTCTTACACTGCCTTTCCACCCTTACCTGCGTCTGCAGGCGGTTTATTTCTGTTGCACTGGCCTTGGAGTCGCCTCCACCGGACGTTATCCGGCATCCTGCCCTGTGAAGCCCGGACTTTCCTCAGCTGACGCCTTTCGGCCTGTCAGCCGCGATCATTTATTCTACTTGCCACGGTTTTTTATGGTATCACATTTTCTTCCTTCTGTCAAAGAAATCCTACACATCGAAACAGCTGCCGCCGATAAACTCCCGTAAAATAGAGTTTTTCGGGATATCGTCGCTGGGAACTCCCACGAAATAGTCCAGAAATTTCAAAAGCCGTTTCGCCTCGTAATACTCCGGCTCCTCCGGCCGGATCTGAAACAGCAGCGGCTCCACATATAGTTTCAATACCGCCAGTTCATAGATCAGCGCCGAGTTAAACATCACGTCCGCCTCCTCCTGATAAGGGAAGATATTTTCCTCTTCCCCCCTTCTCACCGAAGGCCATCTGGCAATGGTCTCCCTGGCGGAAGTTCCTCTGGTCCTCATATCCCGGATCATACGGCGGATCAGCCGTCCGTCTGTGGTGGGAATCCGGTTGTGTTCATCCACATTCAGCTGGGTCAGGGCGCTGATATAGATCTTAAACTTGTTTTCCCGGGGAAGGGAATAACTCAGCTTATCATTCAGTCCGTGGATCCCCTCGATCACCAGGATGTCATCGGAATCCAGCCGCAGGAAATCTCCTTTGTATACCCGTTTCCCATCCACGAAATCAAATCTTGGCAGTTCCACTTCTTCTCCCTGCAAAAGCGCCGTCATATCCCGGTTAAACAGCTCCACATCGATGGCTTCCAGACATTCGTAGTTCTTCTTTCCCTCCTCATCCAGGGGCGTATCCTCCCGGTTTACAAAATAATTGTCCACGGCAATGGGATGGGGCTTCATACCGTGAGCCGCCAGCTGGATGGACAGCCGGTGGGAAAAGGTGGTTTTTCCGGAGGATGAGGGGCCTGCAATCATCACAAATTTCACGTCCCGTCTGCGGATAATCTCCTTTGCAATGGAGGAAATCCGCCCCTCCTGCCATGCCTCCGCGATGAGAATCATCTTCTGGATCCCGCCCTGACAGGTAAAATCATTCAGATCGCCCACGCTGGCCACGTTCAGCATTTCCCCCCAAAGCTCCGACTCCTTCTGAATGTGGAAGATCTTCGGCGAAGGTACAAACCGGGGCAGCTCCTCCGGCTTGTCAAGGGATGGCATCAAAAGGACGAAGCCCTCGTCATAGGGAATCAAATCAAAATATTTCAGATAACCGGTATGCCAGGTCATAAAGCCGTAGTAATAATCTTCAAATCCGGCCAGGCTGTACAGATTTACCCTGGACACCCGGCGGTAGCGAAACAGCTTTTCCTTGTCATACATGCCGTGCTGGTGAAACAGCCGGATGGCCTCGTTCAGCTTGACGCTGCGCTTGATAATGGGTACTTTTTTCTTTACCAGTTCCTGCATATAGTTCTTTACCTTCTGCAGAAACTCTTCCGTAATCTGCACGTCTCCCTGGATGGTGTAGTAGTAGCCTTCCCCCACCGAATAGTGGAGCACCACCTTGCGGATCCGCTCCCCGCCGGCCACATGATAAAGCGCTTTTAAAAGCAGCAGCGTGGCGCTTCTGCGGTATGTCTTCTGGCCGATCGCGTCCCCTGTGGTCACCAGGGAAAGCCGGCAGTTTTCCTTCAGCGTCTTATGCAGTTCCTTCAGCCGCCCATTTGCCATCACCAGCACAGCCGGCGACTGACTGTCCGGCTTCATCGTCTCCAGGATCTCGCCGTAGGACGTCCCCCGGGGAAATTCCATCACTTTGTCATCCAGTGTCACCTGAAACATTTTTTTGCCCACTTTCTTGCGCCTCCTGTCTGGATTTCTCCTTCCCTTTATATCATCCGGCAGGGAAAGGCCGTCTTCGCTCCCTGGATTTCCAGATCCGGGAACAGCTGCGCCAGTTTCTTTTCCATATAGGAAATAAAGATATACTCCGTCCCGTAGTGGCCGGCATCGATGATACAAAGTCCGCCGGCCACAGCATCGATCCCTGTGTGGTAGTCGATATCACCGGTGACCAGCGCCTGGGCGCCGGCTGCCAGCGCGTGTCTGACCATGCTTTTTCCGGAACCTCCGGATATGGCCGCCCGGGAAATCCTTTTCCCGGGATCCCCGTACACGTTGACCCTTGGAATATTCATCTTTTCTTTCACCCAAAGAGCCAGTTCTTCCACGGTCATGGTTCTGGGCAGTTCGCCCACCCGGCCGATCCCCACCTCCTGCTCATCTCTTACGCCGGTTGCTTCCAGCGCCCGGCTGTCTTTCAGTTCCAGGCTTTTCCCGTTGAGTTCTGCCATCCCCAGCACATCGAAATTAGTGTGCATGGCGTAGCAGGCCACATCTTTGGCCGCCAGTTTCAGAATCTTTGCACCCAGGGGATCTGCATCCGAAATTTTTTTCACAGCCGAAAAAATCAGCGGATGGTGGGAAATGATCAGATCCGCTCCCCAATCAAATGCCTGCTCCAGCGTTTCCTCTGTCACATCCAGGCAGGTAAAGATCCTGGAAACCTCTTTTCCCCTTCTCCCCACCAGCAGTCCCACATTGTCCCAGTCCAGGGCAAACTGATCCGGCCAGTTTTCTCTCAGAATTTCGATAATCTCACTGCATTTCATAATAACTCAGCGCAGAAATAATCTCCTGCATCTCCTTTTTTATTTCTTCTGCTTTCTTTTGGCTGCCGCCTCTGGCATTTTTGCCGATCTGCTCGCAGATGGCGCGGTCTTTTTCCAGACGCTCCCGCAGATACTGTTCCAGCACCGGATGACGGGCAGTCAGAAGAAGGCGGCCGAACCGGCAGAAAACAGAAGGTTCCTCCGCGGCCGGTCCATGTACCGCCTTTATCATCGTATAATATTTTCCGTCCTCATATACCATATCTTCCGCCGTTATGGCATACCCATGGCAAAACAGCCAGCGGCGCACGCCGGCGATCTCTGACTGGGGCTGAAGGATGATCTCTTTTAAGGTCTGCAAAACCTCCTCTCCCTCCTCCAGGATCCGCATCATCAGATGACCGCCCATACCCGCCAGGATCAAACTGTCCGCCTCGCCGGGTCGAAGAGCTTCCAGCCCGTCGGACAGCCTGGTTTCTATGTACTGTGCAGCTGCAAATGATTCTATGTTCTGTCTGGCGCGCATCAGCGGTCCTTCGTTCACATCCATGGCAATGGCCGATACCACTTTCCCGCTTTTCACCAGCGCAATGGGAAGATAACCGTGGTCACATCCCACATCTGCCAGCCTGCTGCCCGGTGTGACCAGCTTCGCCACGGCAGATAAACGTTTCGATAATTGCATGTCTTTTCTGCACCTTTCTCAGTCGAGGTAATCCTTCAGTTTCCGGCTGCGGCTGGGATGGCGCAATTTCCGCAGCGCTTTCGCTTCGATCTGACGGATCCGCTCTCTGGTAACGTTGAATTCCTTTCCCACTTCCTCCAGAGTCCTGGCGCGGCCGTCATCCAGGCCGAAGCGCAGCCGCAGCACTTTTTGCTCTCTCTCTGTCAGCGTTCCCAGCACTTCCACCAGCTGTTCTTTCAGAAGGGTGAAGGCCGCTGCGTCGGCGGGAACCGGTACATTGTCGTCCTGGATGAAATCCCCCAGATGGCTGTCCTCCTCCTCTCCGATGGGCGTCTCCAGGGAAACCGGCTCCTGGGATATCTTTAAAATCTCCCGCACACGCTCCACTCCCATATTCATCTCTTCGGCGATCTCCTCCGGCGTAGGTTCCCGTCCCAGCTCCTGCAGAAGCTGTCTGGATACCCGGATCAGCTTATTGATGGTTTCCACCATATGGACGGGGATACGAATGGTTCTTGCCTGATCGGCGATGGCCCTGGTGATCGCCTGGCGGATCCACCAGGTGGCGTAAGTGCTGAATTTGTACCCCTTACGGTAATCAAATTTTTCCACTGCCTTGATCAGTCCCAGATTTCCCTCCTGGATCAGATCCAAAAACAGCATTCCCCGACCCACATATCTCTTGGCGATGCTGACCACCAGCCTTAAGTTGGCCTCTGCCAGGCGCTTCTTGGCGTCCTCATCGCCCTCTTCCATCCTCTGAGCCAGATCGATCTCCTCCTCCGCGGAAAGAAGCGGCACCTTTCCAATCTCCTTCAGATACATCCGCACCGGATCTTCGATGCTGATTCCCTCTGGAACGGAAAGATCCAGGTTTTCCATATCCACTTCTTCTTCCTCTTCCAGATTCATCTCGTCCTCATCGGAGAGCAGCAGGACATCCGGCTCCTTTTCCGGCTCCACCATTCTCAGCACATCGATCCCGCTGTTTTCCAGATAATCGAAAACCTTCTCCATCTGTTCCGCATCCAATGGCATATCCTGAAAGAAATCGCTGACTTCCTGATATTCCAGAATATTTTTCTTCTTTTTCCCCAGTTCCAGAAGTTCTCTCAGTTTTTCGTTAAATTTTGCCATATCAAGTTCCATTGGTTTTCCATCCTTCCATAGCTTGTTTATATTTTATCCTCATTCGAAAGAAATATGCAGCTGCACCTTTCTCCCTTTCAGGTTCTCCAGTTGCTTTTTATCTTCCATGATTTCCATCAATCCCGCCATATCCGCAGGATCCAGATGCTCCGTACGCCAGGCGATGCTGTTCTCCTTGATCCGGCAGATCACATCACTTAAAGCCTGCTTTTTTTGCTCCTTGGTCTCCAGGGGAAGCTGTGCGTGAAACAAGGAAGCGATCTTCTTTTGCTCCTCCCCGTCGGGAAACTCATTCAGAATCCTGGCCGGGTTGACTTCTCCCTCCTGATACTGCTTTCGCAGCATCTTTACCACTTCCCGGTACAAAGGGGTGACAAAATCCTCCGGTTTCAGGTAAGCGTCCAGCTCTTTTATGAGGTCCGGTACGTTCACCATCCAGGTGATCATCAGCTTCTGCGCCTTTTCGTAACCGTCCTCCTTCTCTTTTTCTTTTACGGACTGCGGCTTTTGTACCTGCCGGACGGGCGTCTCCCCATTTACCGCCAGCCGGTTCACCAGCCTGGAAAGCATCTCTTCCTTCACGTGATATTCCCGGGCCGCCGCTTTCAGATAGCTGGTACGCTCTATCTCGTCTTCAAACTCCAGCAGCATAGAGGCGATCCGGTGAAAAAAGTCCGACTGCCCCTGGGGATCCCCCAGATCAAACTCCTTCCCCGCTGCATCCACCTGAAACAGGAAGCCGTTCCTGCCCTTTTGCAGCCTCTCCTCAAAAGCCTGCGCCCCCTCTGCCTTGATAAACTCATCGGGATCCTTATAGGGCGACAGATCGACGACCTTTTGCCCCAGCCCGGCCCGCCGCAGCAGGGGGATGGCCCGCACAGCCGCTTTTCGCCCCGCCTCATCGCTGTCATACAAAAGCAGGACCTCGTCGGTGTAGCGCTTCATCAAAGAAGCCTGGGCCGCCGTCAGCGCCGTCCCCAGCGAAGCCACCGCATTATCAAATCCTGCCTGGTGCATGGCTATGACGTCCATATATCCCTCACAGGCAATGAGATTTTTCTTCCGGGAAGAACGGGCAAAATTCAGACCGTATAAGTTGCGGCTCTTATCAAAAATCTTAGTCTCCGGGGAATTCAGATACTTGGGTTTCCCGTCTCCCATCACCCGGCCGCCAAAACCGATCACCCGGTTGTTGACGTCCATGATGGGGAACATCACCCGGTTCCAGAATTTATCGTACATCCCTCTTTTTTCGTCCTGCAAAAACAGCCCCGTCTGAATCAGCAGCTCATCGGAATAGCCCTTTTCCTTCAGATATCGGTACAGCGCGCCGCTGTAGCGTGAAGCGCTTCCCAGTCCGAAATGAACGATGGTCTCCCGGGACAGCCCCCGGTCCAGCAGATACTGGTAAGCCGTTTTCCCATTCTGGCTTTTTAACTGATAGAAATAAAACTGCGCCGCTTCCTTGTGAATCTTCAAAAGCTGGCTTTTCAGATCCGCTTCCTGCCGCGCTTCTTTGGAATACTCCTGCTGCGGCAGTTGGATCCCCGCCCGGTCCGCCAGAAATTGCAGCGCCTCCACAAAGGAAAAGTTTTCATACTCCATCAGAAAGGTAAACACATTTCCTCCAGCCCCGCATCCGAAACAGTAATACATCTGCTTGTCCCGGCTGACCGAAAAAGAAGGGGATTTCTCATTGTGAAAAGGGCACAGTCCAAACCAGGAACTGCCCTTTCTCTTCAATTTCACATATCCGGAAATCACATCCACAATATCGCTGCGGGAACGGATTTCCTCAATCAATTCTTCTGAATATCTCATGCTGTCTACTCCACATCCCATCCCCGGGGGACAAAAATCTCTTTGAATTTTTCGATGGAATACTGGTCTGTCATACCGGATATGTAATCGCAGACCACCCGCTCCAAAGGCTCCCCTCTTTTGATCAGGTCACAGTATTCCTGCGACATGGCCATGGGATTTTCCCGGTAATAAAGGTACAGTTCCGTCAGCATCCTCTTGGCTTTGTCCTCTTCCCGCTTGGCCACCTGGCTCTTATACACATAGGTAAACATCAGCGAGCGAAGGCTTTTCATGGCATCGGCGATCTCCGGCGACATGAGGATCCTGTCTTTTCCCATACTGCTGATGATAATATCATGGATCAGGGAATTCAGCCGCTCCCTGGTGGAGCCCCCCAGCACCACACGGATGGTGATGGGAATATTGTCCTCGCTTAAAATGCCTGCCCGCTCCGCGTCGTCCATATCGTGATGGATATAGGAAATCTTATCGCAGAGACGGACCACCTGCCCCTCAAGCGTATGGGGCGATCCTGCCGTCCGGTGATTCAAAATGCCGTCCCGCACTTCCCAGGTAAGGTTAAGCCCCCTGCCATCCTTCTCCAAAAGCTCCACCACACGCACGCTCTGGCGGAAATGGGCGAAGCCTTCCGGGCAGATCCCGTCAAGGGCCGCCTCCCCTGCATGGCCAAAGGGCGTATGTCCCAGATCATGGCCCAGCGCAATGGCCTCCACCAGATCCTCGTTCAGCTTCAGCGCCTTTGCGATCGTCCTGGCCGTCTGGGAAACTTCCAGCGTATGGGTCAGCCGGGTGCGGTAATGATCTCCCTGGGGCGCCAGAAAAACCTGCGTCTTGTCCTTCAGCCTGCGAAAGGCTTTGGAATGCAGAATACGGTCCCTGTCCCGCTGATATACGGTTCGGACGTCACACTCCGGCTCCGGCCGTTCCCGCCCCCGGGATTCTCTGCTGTGAGCGGCAAATTCGCTCAGCTCCCTGTACTCATTTTCCTCAAATATTTCCCGAATGGTCATGAAATCCCTCCCGATGACGAAATATCTTCTATTTTAAATATTCTGCATACCAGGAGAATTTCCTTTTTTTATATGAAATTCCGGGAAAAATCCCGTCCGGCGAAAACAGTCAAAAGAGTCCGGCGATCACCGGCGCAACTGCCACGGTGAGAATTCCGCTGACTACGATGGCCAGAGAACTCATAGCCCCCTGGATCTCTCCCATCTCCAGCGCTCTTGAAGTACCGATGGCATGGGCGGATGCCCCCAGCGCCAGCCCCTGGGCTACCGGATTTTTGATGCGGAACACTTTGAACACGCCGTTGGCCGTTACTGCTCCGATAATCCCCGTCGCTACAACAGCCGCCACCGTCACCGGCGACAGGCCGCCGATTTCCTCCGATACGCCGATGGCGATGGCGGTGGTGATGGATTTTGGCAAAAGAGATACCGTCAGCTGGCTCTCCATCTGCAAAAAGGCGCACATACCTACCACCAGGATCATCGTGGCCGCGCAGCCGGCGACCAGACCGCAAAGCACTGGCAGCCAGTACTGTTTCAGTATTTTTATCTGCCGGTACAGCGGCAGCGCCAGGCAGACAGTCGCCGGCGTCAGAAAATAAGTCAGACAGTCCGCTCCCAGATTATACTCTTCATAGGGGATCTTTGTCACACTCAGGAAAACGATGATCAGCACAATCGCCACCAGCAGCGGATTAAAGATTCCCAGCCGGAAAACCTTGCGGATTTTTATTCCCAGATAGTAGGCAAACAGAGAGAGGAAAAAGCCGAAATAAAGCGATCCGCTAAACACCTCATTCATTGCCATTTCCTCCCTTCTTTGCCGGATGCTTCCTGTTTCTGACGCGGCTCATCGCCGCCATGATTCCCTGTACGGTCAATCCGGTGGCCGCCATAACCAGCACGGTGGAAATCAGCACCACCGCCGCAAAAGGCAGAAGACTGTCCGCGATTTTGGTATAATGTTCCATAATCTCCACGCCCGGCCCGATAAACATCACCGGCATGACGGCCAGAAGCCACTGAGCCGTCTCCTGGATCTGCTCCTCCCTGATAATATGCAGGCAAAGACAGACAAACAGGATCGCCATTCCATAGACGCTGGCCGGAACCGGCAGCGGAATCAGCACATGCAGCATCTCTCCAAGGAAGGTAATGCCGCCGATAATCATCATCTGTATCAGATATTTCATGCCACTTTCCTCCTAAAAACAAACTATGTAGTAGTATACCGCACTCAACTGCAAAAATCCAGCAAAATCCGATTGTATTTCCTGACTTTTTACGCTATAATAAACTGTAGACTGTAGAGTTTGAAAGAGAGGAAATCAACTATGGCTATTAAGAAAAAAAACAAAATTGTGGTAGTCGGCGCCGGCAATGTAGGTGAGACAATTGCCTATACTCTGATGATCCGGGAGCTGACCAATGAAATCGTTCTGGTTGACCTGAACGAAAAACGTGCAAAAGGAAGCGCCCTGGACATTGCCCACGGTACCGCATTCTATGATCAGATTACGGTGCGCGCCGGCGGTTACGAGGAGTGCGCAGACGCCAGCATCATTATCATTTCTGCCGGCGTGGGCCGCAAGCCCGGCCAGACCCGCCTGGAACTGGCTCAGACCAACATCTCCATCGCAAAGAGCATTGCCAGAAGCATTATGGCATATGCGGAAAATCCGCTGCTGCTGGTTGTATCAAACCCGGTTGACGTACTGACCATGGCAATTCAGAAAGAAACCGGACTGCCCAGCAACCGTGTCATCGGAACCGGTACTTCTTTGGATACCGCGCGTCTGCGTTACCTCATCGGAAGAGAGTGCGGCGTCAGCATCAGCGACGTTATCGCTTACGTTCTCGGTGAACACGGCGACAGCCAGGTTCCCCTGTGGAGCCGTGTCAGACTGGGCGGCATCTCACTGAAAGGATTTACCGATCAGCTGAATATTAATATCGATTACGATGCTCTCGCTGCCGAGGCAAAGGACTCCGGCGCTGAGATCATCGCCGAAAAAGGCGCCACCTACAACGGTATCGCCATGGCAACCTCTCGTATCGTGGAAGCCATTGTAAAGAACGAGCACGCTGTGCTGGCCGTATCCCACGTACTGGGTGATGAGTTCGGCGAATGGGCCGGCATCTCCATGAGCGTACCCTGTATCGTAAACGCAAACGGAATTGAAAAATCCGTAAACATCAATATGGAAGATTACGAGCGTGAAGCTTTAAACAATTCTGCCAAGACTCTGCGTGAGTTCTGGAACAATCTGGAGCAGTAAGATAAAAAAGAAGATAACCGGCATGCAGAAAAACCTCTTTTTTGTATGCCGGTATTTTTTCCAAAAAATGATTGACAAATCTTTTATCATGTTTTATAATTTTTACTGTTGACGCCGGACGGATGCGAGATCCTTCGGTATCGCAGTTTATGATCATGCGGGAGTGCTGGAATTGGCAGACAGGCTAGACTAAGGATCTAGTGGTTGTATGATCGTGTGGGTTCAAGTCCCATCTCCCGCAGCCTTATATGTGAGCCGAAAACCTTATTTCTTCAGGTTTCCGGCTCTTTCTTTTCCGTCACACTTCTTTCCTCATTTTCATATACTGGAGTAACTGCAGTTTATGAGGTTGCTATGAACTTTTCTTCTCTTCAGGCGATGCAGCAGGAAAATCTCTCCCGTGGCTCTCTTTTGGTCACGGTCAATACGCTTTTACCAAACCGCCCCATTCCCGGTGCGTCCATCTCCATCTCTTACACCGGAGACCCGGATTCTGTCATCGAAGAGGTAACCACCGATTCCTCCGGCCAGTCCCCCGTAATAGAACTGCCGGCGCCGCCCCTGGAATACAGTCTGTCTCCTTCAGAAAACCAGCCCTATGCTGAATATAACATTGAGATCCGGGCCGAAGGATACGAACCGGTATCCATCAGCGGCACGGAACTGCTGCCCGATGTGACCGCCATCCAGCCGGTTCTGATGACCGCCAGCAAGGAGGAATCCCCTGACCGGATCGTCATCCCGGCCCACACGCTGTTCGGCGATTATCCTCCTAAAATTCCCGAAGCGGAGGTAAAACCCATGGAAGAAACCGGGGAGATCGTCTTAAGCCGTGTGGTAGTTCCCGAGTACGTGGTAGTTCATGACGGCTCGCCGGATGATTCCACCGCCTCCAACTATTTCGTACGGTATCGGGACTATATCAAAAATGTGGCCTGCAGCGAGATCTACGCCACCTGGCCTGCGGAAACCCTCCGCGCCAACATACTGGCCATCATGTCCTTCACCCTCAACCGGGTCTATACAGAATGGTACCGGAATCACCACAAATTCATGCTTCCCGTTCTCTTATTTTCAACGAGCTACGTGTCAAACTGCACTGGAAAAAGAATTAGTATTTTTTATCAATCCCCAGCATATAATAAAGCGACCTCCTTCGATGAATTTACTGTTAAATATTCGTGCAAAATATTGTTTTCTTCGTGCAAATGGCATATACTAAAAGTGCCAGCAGAAAGGGGTTGATGATATGGCTGGAAATACCACAAACATCAGTATCCGTATGGACGCGGATTTGAAGGCACAGGCCGACGCCCTGTTTGCGGAACTCGGCATGAATTTATCCACAGCGTTCAACATCTTCGTGCGCCAGTCGCTTCGTGAGGGTGGTATTCCCTTTGAAGTGAAGCTGGAACAGCCCAACAAGGAAACGATTGCTGCCATGCTGGAAGCGGAAAGGATTGCAAAAGACCCGTCTGTAAAGGGCTGCAATGACCTTGACGAGTTGTTTGCCGACCTGCAAAAATGAGGAAAACGAAGTATACCGTCAAGTACACAACCAGCTTTAAGAAGGACTACAAACGGGCAATCAGGCGAGGCCTGAAAATTGAATTGCTGGAGCAGGTCGTGGCGCTGCTGGCGATGGGCGAACCGCTGCCGGAGAAGAACCGCGATCACGATCTGTCCGGCGATTGGGTGGGCCATCGGGAATGTCACATTCTCCCGGACTGGCTGCTCATTTACCGCATAGAGGATGATGTGCTGGTTCTGACGCTGTCCCGCACCGGGTCACACAGCGACTTGTTCGGCAAATAAACCGTCCGCCGCCGTATGGGGAAACCTATACGGCGGTTTTTCTGTATTGGTCAAAGTTCCGGCCCCCGGTCATGAGATTTGTCCTGTTCCTGTCGGGCCAGTTGGTCGGCGGCCTTTCGGAGCCGTTCAACGGCTTTCAGGTCCTCCCGCAGCTTGTTGTCGGAGACGATCTGCCGGTTGACTTCTCCCTTGTCAGTGCGGATAGCGCGCTTCTCCATCTGGCTGGGCGCTGGCCGTTCTCGTCCAGGTCGTATGCCTTGCGGCACTTTGCGTCCCATGCGCCATTTTCTTTCAGGGGCCGGACGGTCAGCATGATATGAACATGGGGGTTGCCGGTTTCCTTGTCGTGGATGGTAAAATCGGCTCATCCAGCATTATTGCGTTAAATATATTATTCTCTTGTTTTTACTACCTTTATATTGAAAAATGCGTCATAAGGCATAGCCTTTTTCATTATAATAGGGCAAAGACACATACAACCCGACTACTATAAATACAAATCGCAATATGCCATGGGTTAAACTATAAAAGAGGTGCATATTCTCTGATAAAAATTCTACCTTAATTCCAGCTATCCTCTTTCCGATTCCAGAACCCTCCAATAATAACCACACCATAAAAGATCGTTATATAAATGGTATATCTTTTTTCTCTCTCATAGGCAATTGTTTTTTCACTTATCACTGACTGCATAATCTTGTCGGCAATCTCTGTTAGTTTCGCGTTATTAGTTTGGAGTGAGGATACAATATCATTCCATGATACTCCCCACCATTTTTCTATTTTCTCATTTGGAACGTATTCATTTTTTTCCGCATCCCAATATATTCTTTCATATTCATGGAACTGTTTGAGGTAAGTCACTACATCAGCCTCCATTCCATATGAACAGCTGAATATGCGGTCAGAAATAATTATATAAATACGCGGAATTTCATCTTCTCTTGGTTCTATTTTGGATGACGTATAATTAATTTCGCAAAATTAATTTCATAAAAATAGACATGGTCTATAGCCGTTTGGTAAAATTAAGTCACCACAACCAAATCTATCAAAGGAGGCTATAAAACCATGTCTGATAAGATTATACAGCTA
>DWVJ01000029.1 GCA_019120315.1 Candidatus Ruminococcus avistercoris | reverse complement strand
TTCGGATCGCCATATATATGCCTTTGTAGCTCAGTCGGTAGAGCAGAGGACTGAAAATCCTCGTGTCACTGGTTCGATTCCGGTTCTGGGCACTTGAAAGAAGCTGCCGGCAGCTTCTTTTTATTTACGATTTTTGAAAGGAGGGTGCCATGAAACGGTACGAAGTAGTATGTGAAGCCTATAATACCTGTTCGCCAAAGCCGCTTATCTCAGTGGATGAGGTGGAAACGGAAGATATGGAAGCTTATATTCGCCAGGTGATTCCGCCCAACAGTACGTATGAAAAGTCGATTAATCTGGAAGGGGATACGGTCTATGAGGTCAGCAGTGACCATTTGAGAAAAGTATATATTTTTACGGAGATTTAAAGAAGAAGCTGTCGCATCAGAGATCGTGGGTGCGGCAGCATTTTTAAAATAAAGAAAGGGAGAATTATGTACGAACTATATCAGGCAGGGGAGCACTGCTACTATGTGCAAAGTCCTGCCAAGATTGGAATTGTAAAAGTAAGTGAAAAGGAAGTCTGTCTCATCGACAGCGGAAGCGATAAGGATGCCGGACGGCGGGTGCGAAAGATCCTGGATGAACAGGGATGGAAACTGACAGCTATCTACAATACACATTCCAACGCGGACCATATCGGCGGAAACCGATATCTGCAGCAGCAGACCGGCTGTAAAATCTATGCGCCGGGTATGGAGTGTGATTTCACCAATCATCCTGTTCTGGAGCCTTCTTTCCTGTATGGCGGCTGCCCGCCGAAAGAGCTGCGCCATAAGTTTTTACTGGCGCAGGAAAGCAAAGCGCTTCCGCTGGAAGAGGCTGCTTTGCCCGAAGAAGTACAGATGATTCCTCTGCCCGGGCACTTCTTTGATATGGTCGGTTTTCGTCACAGGGGGGATGATGTGGTCTATCTGGCAGACTGCCTGTCCAGCCGGGAGACTCTGGATAAATACCAGATCGGCTTTATCTATGATGTGGCAGCGTATCTGGAAACCCTTGAGCGGGTGAAAACGATGACGGCCCGGCAATTCATCCCGGCCCACGCCGATGCCGCAGAGGATATCCGGGAACTGGCACAGTATAATATGGAAAAGGTTCTTTCCATTGCCGGACAGATAGAAGAGCTGTGCAGCGAACCGATGAATTTTGAAAAGATTCTTCAGCGGCTGTTCCAGATCTATGAGCTGAAAATGGATTTCCAGCAGTATGCTCTGGTGGGCAGCACGGTACGCTCCTATCTGTCCTGGCTGAAAGAAACCGGCCGGTTGGAAGCATTCTTTGAAAACGAGATGCTTCTGTGGAAAAGAGTCTGACGAAGATTACCGGGCCATCCGGTAAATGTTTGCCATATCTTCCATATTCAGTTTCTTAACCACACCGATGGTTCTGGTGTTTTCGAAACTGCATTTATAGGAGAGCGTTTCAATCTGCTCATCGGTGAGAGTGATTCCCAGATCGGAAACAGAAGTCGGCATTTCCATGTAACGGTAGAACTGCTCCATGGCCTCGATGCCCTTTAAGGCGGCTTCTTTTAAGTCGCTGCCGCAGGGAATTTCAAAAACATTGCAGGCAAACTGTGCGAAACGTTCCACGTTGGCGTCCATGACATAGCGTGCCCAGCTTCCCCAGACAGCGGCAAGTCCGGCGCCGTGAGCGACATCGAACATACCGCCCAGTTCATGCTCCAGCTGGTGGCAGGACCAGTCTCCGCCATCCGTCCCGCAGCCCATCAATCCGTTATGGGAAAGACTGCCGGCCCACATGATTTCCGCGCGGGCGTCGTAGTTTTCCGGCGACTGCATGAGGATACGGCCGTTCATCATCACCGTGCGCATCAGAGCCTCGCAGAGATGGTCTGTCAGGTCCATGGACTGGTTGTTGTTGAAGTAGCGTTCCATGGTATGCATCAGGATATCCACACATCCGCTGGCGGTCTGATATTTGGGCAGCGTGTAGGTCAGTTCCGGATTCATCACTGCGAAACGGCAGCGGCACAGATCGTTGTTGCAGCCCCGTTTCAGCCATCCTTCTTCGTTGGTCAGCACGGAAGAATTACTCATCTCGCTTCCGGCAGCGGCGATGGTCAGCACGCAGCCAATGGGCAGGCAGCCGGTGGGAATCCGCTTTTTGCTGTAGAAATCCCATACGTCGCCGCCGCAGGCCACACCGTAGCCGATGGCTTTGGCTGAGTCGATGACGCTTCCGCCGCCCACGGCCAGGATGAAGTCCACGCCTTCTTTCCGGCACAGCTCGATCCCCTCACGTGCTTTGGATATGCGGGGATTTGGCACTACGCCGCCCAGAGAAACGTACTCGATGGATGCTTCTTTCAAAGAGGCGTAAATGCGGTCCAGCAGTCCGCTTTTTACGGCGCTTTGGCTGCCGTAATGTACCAGCACTTTCTTACAGTTCTGTTCCTTTACCAGACGGCCCACCTGATCCTCTGTGTTTTTGCCGAAAACGACGCGGGTGGGCGTATAATATTCAAAGTTCAGCATATACTAAGACCTCCCTTTCAGATTGCTGATTTTATACTTATTATTAAAGCAGATTTTTTCATGGCAGTAAAGAAAAAACTGATTGCAAAACAAAGGATATTTTCGTATAATGAATCTCGTATAGCCTATGATAATTTTTTTGAAATACAGTCAAGGAGGATAATCATGTATTCGTTTCAGGAAATTGAAAAGGTAGATCCCCAGATCGCATCAGCGATAGAGGATGAAATAAAAAGACAGAATTCCCATCTGGAACTGATCGCATCAGAGAACTGGGTGAGCAAAGCGGTCATGGCTGCCATGGGCTCTCCGCTGACAAACAAATATGCGGAAGGGTATCCGGGCCATCGGTATTACGGCGGATGCGAATGTGTCGATGTGGTGGAAAATCTGGCTATCGAACGGGCCAGAGAGTTGTTTGGATGCGAATATGTGAATGTACAGCCTCATTCCGGAGCGCAGGCCAACATGGCAGTGTTCTTTGCCGCGCTGAAACCGGGCGATACGGTGATGGGCATGAATTTGGCTCACGGGGGACATCTTTCCCACGGAAGCAAGGCCAATCTCTCCGGCGCTTATTTTAATATCGTACCTTACGGAGTTAATGATGAAGGCTTTATTGATTATGAAGAGGTGCGCAGGATCGCACTGGAATGCCGGCCGAAGATGATTGTCTGCGGAGCCAGCGCATACGGAAGAACCATCGATTTTAAAAAGTTCCGCGAGATTGCCGATGAGGTGGGAGCTTACCTGATGGCGGATATCGCTCATATCGCCGGTCTGGTAGCTGCCGGAGAGCATCCCAGTCCCATTCCTTACGCCCATGTGACCACGACGACGACGCATAAGACGCTGCGCGGTCCCCGCGGCGGTATGATCATGAGCAGCAATGCCGTGGCGGAGGAACTGAAACTGAACAAAGCTGTATTCCCCGGAATTCAGGGAGGCCCGCTGATGCATGTGATCGCGGCCAAGGCCGTATGTCTGAAGGAGGCACTGCAGCCGGAATATAAAGAGTATCAGAGAAACATCGTGAAAAATGCCAAGGCGTTATGCGGCGGTCTGATGAAACGGGGCATTAAGATCGTGTCCGGCGGTACGGATAATCATCTGATGCTGGTTGATCTGCGGGATACGGGTATCACCGGAAAAGAGATGGAACATCTGTTGGATGAGGCGAATATCACCTGCAATAAAAATACCATTCCCAACGATCCCCAGTCCGCCAATGTCACCAGCGGAGTGCGCCTGGGAACAGCGGCGGTAACGGCCAGAGGGCTGAAGGAAGAGGATATGGATCAGCTGGCAGAAGCCATCGCTCTGATGGTTCAGAGCGCGGACAACAAAGACCGTGCGAAAGCCATCGTGGAAGGACTGACGGAGAAGTATCCTTTAAATGCATAAGAACGACCGGAAAAACGCTCTTTTTTGAGAGCGTTTTTCCTTTATGAAAAGAAAAGGCGGGAATCATGAAAATCTTACTGGCGGCAGTCAATGCCAAATATATTCACTCTAACCTGGCAGTGTACAGTTTAAGACGTTATGCCATGGCTCACGGGATTCCGGTGCAGATGAAAGAGTATACCATCAATCAGAGGATGGAGGATATCCTGGGCAGTCTCTTTCGGGAGCACCCGGATGTGCTGTGTTTTTCCTGTTATATCTGGAATATCTCCCTGATCGGCGCTCTGGTCTGCGAACTGCATAAGATTCTGCCGGATACGAAAATCTGGCTGGGCGGGCCGGAGGTATCCTGGGATGCCGCCGATGTGCTAAAGAGGTGGCCGGCAGTGAAAGGAATCATGCGGGGGGAAGGCGAGGAAACCTTTCTGTGCCTGGCTGACTGTTATGAGAATCAGAAAATGGCGCTGGAGGAAGTACTGGGAATTTCCTTTCGAAATGAACAAGGTCAGATTGTGGAAACTCCTTCCCGCCCTCCTTTAAATATTTCTCATATCCCGTTTCCCTATGAAGATTTGCAGGATTTTGAACATCGGATCATTTACTATGAAAGCAGCCGGGGATGTCCTTTTTCCTGTAGCTATTGCCTGTCCTCCATAGATAAAAAACTTCGGTTCCGTTCCCTGGATCTGGTGAAAAAGGAACTGGATTTCTTTTTGAAACACAGGGCGCCCCAGGTGAAGTTTGTGGATCGGACGTTTAACTGTAAAAAAGAACATTCCAGAGCCGTATGGAAGTATCTGCTGGAGCGGGACAATGGGGTGACCAATTTTCATTTTGAAATCGCGGCCGATCTCCTGGAAGAAGAGGATTTTGCCATTTTAAACCGTATGCGTCCCGGGCTGATTCAGCTGGAAATCGGGGTGCAGACCACCAATGAAAAAACCTTAAAAGAGATCAGAAGAACAATGGATTTTTCCGCAGTGACCCGGGCGGTGGGACGGATCGGGGAGGGAGGAAACATTCATCAGCATCTGGATCTGATTGCAGGTCTTCCCTTTGAAGATTTTGCAAGCTTTCGCCGTTCTTTTGACGACGTTTACGGACTGCATCCTCAGCAGCTGCAGCTGGGTTTTCTGAAGGTGCTGAAGGGCTCCCTGATGCGGAGGCAAGCGCCGGAGTATGGACTGGTATATAAAAGCAAAGAACCGTACGAAGTACTGTTCACCCGCTGGATTTCCTTTGAAGAGCTGGAACGGTTAAAACAGGTGGAGGAGATGGTGGAGCTTTATTATAACAGCGGGCAGTTCTCATACACGATGGCTGCCCTGGAAGAGGGGTATGATTCTAGTTTTTCCTGTTACGAGGAGCTGGGAGATTTTTACCGGGATGCCGGAAAAAGCGGCGTCTCCCATAAAAGAGCAGACCGCTACGCTATCCTGCTGGAATTTGTAAAGAAAAAGTTTCCGCAGCAGACAGAGCGATTCCGTGAACTTCTGACGCTGGATTATTATCTCAGGGAGAACGCAAAAAGCCGTCCCGGCTGGGCGGGGGAAACTTCACTTTCTGGCGGCGAGCTTAAGGAAATTTACAGACAGCTGCAGACGGATGCGGCGCTTTCCCATTATCGTTCTTATGACGCAAGGCAGCTGCAGAAGATGACCCATCTGGAAGTATTTAGGCAGGACGTGCCGGGGACGAAGGAAAAAGGCGGATGTATGCTACTGTTTGATTACCGGAAGAAAGATCCCATAAGCAAAAATGCCCGGTGTTATATCGTAAGGAGAGAAGATGGACGCATATATTGTATTGGATTTGGAGACGACAGGACTCTCGCCGCAGCAGGATCGGATCCTGGAAATCGGCGCGCTGAAAGTTGAGGAGGATCGGATCACAGACCGGTATCAGACGCTGATTAATCCGGATCTGCAGATCCCCTATGCAGTTCAGCGGCTGACCGGTATCACCCAGGCAATGGCGGAGCAGGGGGAAAAACCGGAAAAGGGAATCGGCGACTTTCTGGATTTCTGCGGGGATCTGCCGCTTCTGGGCCATAATATTCTGTTCGATTACAGTTTTGTGCGCTGTGAAGCGGCGGCGGTGGGATGGAACTTTGAAAAAGCAGGGACGGATACTCTGAAAATAGCCAGGAAATTTCTGCCCGATCTGGAAAGCAGAAGTCTGGAATCGCTGTGCCGGCATTATCACATCGCGCAGGAGCATGCGCACCGGGCGATGGACGATGCACTCAGTACCTGGCAGCTGTTTCTAAGTCTGAAAAAGGAGTTTTTCGAAGACCATCCGGAAGAATTCTATCCGCAAAAGCTTGTCTGCCGGGTGAAAAAGCACAGCCCGGCCACAAATTCACAAAAACTTTACTTGAATGATTTGATTAAATATCATAGAATAGTAACGGACATAGAAATCGGAAGCATGACAAAGAGCGAGGCTTCCAGGATGATCGATCGTATCATCCTGCAATATGGAAGAATAAAGAGGTAGGAAATCGATGATGAAATTCAGTCCGAAGGTGAAAAGGATAATTGCAGGCGTCATTGCGGCGATATTGGTGGTTGCGATGGTGGTTCCCATGATTGTGGGATATCTGGTGTAAAAGGACAGGAAAAGTTTCATGAGAAAGTGGAAAATCATATCCGGGACAGGATTGCTGCTGCTGGGGCTTTTGTTTCCGGCAGCAGGATGCCGTCAGGTCTATGCTGAAGAGAAAACCTCTCCAGAAATACTGGAGGGGGTTTTTATTGACAGCGTAAACGTATCCGGCATGAATAAAAAAGAAGCGGTTCAGGCAGTGGAAGATCACATGCGCGAGGTGAAAGGATATCGGATCCAGCTGCAGATCGGCGACAATGTGGTATCTGTTCCCGCAGGGGAGCTGGGTCTTGACTGGGACAACGAGTCGGTGGTGGACAAGGCGCTGGACTTTGGACAGAAAGGGAATATTGTCAAACAATATAAGGCCAGAAAGGATCTGGAACAGGAACCGGTTCGGCTGACGCTGCAGTACGGGGCAGATGAGGCCAGTATCGAGACGGTTTTGAAAGAAAAGTGCGTCGTGCTGGATCGGGAGCCCGAGAACGCCACGATGACCAGGACGGAAGACGGCTTTGATATCGTACCGGAAAAGCAGGGGATTACCCTTGAGGTGGATGAGGCCAAAAAGACCATCCAGGACTATCTTTCCAGTCAGTGGAGGAGCGGACTGGGGATGGTGACGCTGCCGGCCAAGATCACGGAAGCAGCCCATAAAGCGTCCGAGCTGCAGACGGTGCAGGATATCCTGGGGAGCGCCAGCACGGATTACTCTTCCAGCAGCGCCAACCGTGCTGCCAACATTCAAAGAGGGACAGAATTGCTCAATGGAACGGTGGTGTATCCGGGAGAGAGTGTGTCCGTGACGGAACTGGTGATTCCTTTTGATGAAGAAAACGGATATGCGCCTGCGCCTTCCTATGAAAACGGCGAGGTGGTGGACAGCTACGGCGGCGGGATCTGTCAGGTATCCACAACCTTATATATGTCGCTTTTGCGGGCGGAACTGGAGATTACGGAGCGTCACAATCATTCCATGATCGTCAATTACGTAAAGCCCTCCATGGACGCGGCGATTTCGGAAGGGTACAAGGATCTGAAATTTACCAATAATCTGGAAACGCCGATTTATATTGAAGGATATACCAGCGGAGGGGAAGTAGGATTTGTGGTTTACGGTCAGGAATACCGGCCGGAGGGCAGATCGGTGACCTATGAGAGCGAGACGCTGGAGACCATTGAGCCGGAGGTGGAGCTGACGGCGTCTCAGGATTCCTTTGGCACCATTACACAGACCGGATCTCCCCACACAGGCTATAATGCCTGCCTGTGGAAGATTGTCAGTGAAAATGGGAAGGAGACGAAGGAGCAGGTCAACAGCAGTACATATAATATGACGCCGGAAAAATATTCGGTGGGAGTACGCACGGACAGCGCCGAGGCAGAGTCAAAGCTGCGGGCAGCTATCGATGCCAACGACCTGAATCAGGTCTATGAGGTGATCAATACTTACGGCTGACCGTGACAGATCATTACAAACTGCAGGAAGAGGGAAAAGATGAAAACAGGAAAACTGCCGGAGACCGTATTGGTACGGTCCGTATTAAAACAGGTACATCACAGACGGGAAGAAGTTCTGGTCGGTCCCCGTGTGGGGCAGGACTGCGCTGTCCTGGAACTGGGGCAGGACGAAGTGTTTGTGATGTCCTCGGATCCGATTACCGGAACCACAAAGGATATCGGGAGTCACTGCATCCATATCACCGCCAATGATCTGGCGGCTTCCGGCGCTGAGCCGGTGGGGATGATGCTGACGGTGATGCTTCCGGAGGGAGTGGAGGAACCGGAAATCCGCAAGATGATGCAGGATGTGGAGCGTACCTGCGGGCAGCTGAATATTGAGATACTGGGAGGGCACACCGAGGTGACGCAGGTAGTGACGCAGCCATTGATTTCCGTGACCGGCGTGGGCAAAATCAAAAAAAAGGAATTGCTGACTACCAGACAGATGAAGCCGGGACAGGATATTGTCATCAGCAAATGGATTGGTCTGGAGGCGACGACGATTCTGGCCAAGGAAAAGGAAGAGGAGCTGCGGACTGTTTTTTCCGAGGAGTTTATCCGGCGGGCGCAGGAATTTGACCGCTATCTTTCCGTGTTGGAGGAGGCCAGGATCGCTCATGCATGGGGAGCGTCCGCCATGCATGATATTACGGAAGGAGGCGTCTTCGGAGCGCTCTGGGAGATGGCGGAAGGAGCCGGTACCGGTCTGGATGTGGATCTTAGAAAGATTCCCATACGACAGGAGACAGTGGAGATCTGTGAATTTTTTGGCGTCAATCCCTATCTGATTATGTCAAGCGGTTCCATGATGATTGCGTCGGATGACGGTCATCACCTGGTAGACGAGCTGAAAAAGGCGGGGATTGCGGCTGCGGTGATAGGGCAGGCAACCGATGGAAAGGACAGAATCCTGAGAAATAATGGGGATGTGCGGTATCTGGACCGTCCGCAGACCGATGAGCTTTACAAGGCTCTGGGATAAGAGGTGAGAAGAAATGGCTTTTAACATTGTGCTGTATGAGCCGGAGATTCCTTCTAATACGGGGAATATCGGCCGAACCTGCGTGGCCTGCGGCGCCAGACTCCATCTGATCGAGCCGCTGGGTTTTCGGCTGAATGAAAAGGAGATCCGGCGTGCGGGAATGGATTACTGGAAAGAGCTGGATGTGACCCGGTATCTGAATTACGAAGATTTCCTTGAGAAAAATCCGGGAGCAGTGATTTACATGGCGTCGACGAAAGCGCCCAATGTCTATACCGAGGTATCCTATGAGGACGGATGCTACCTGATGTTTGGCAAAGAGAGCGCAGGCATTCCGGAGGAGATCCTGGCGAAAAATCAGGAAAGGGCCGTTCGTATTCCTATGCTGGATAAAATCCGTTCGCTGAATCTGGGGAATTCGGTCGCCATCGTACTCTACGAGGCGCTTCGCCAGCAGCGCTTTGCGGGAATGCAGCTGGAAGGACACCTGACCAGATATGACTGGAAATAGACAGTAAAAAGGAAGTATCGCTATCTGGCGGTACTTCCTTTTTTGGCTTTGGACAGAGTAAAGATAAACTCTGTCCCCACACCTTCGGTGCTGATGACGTTGATGTTCTGATTGTGGGCGTTGATGACTTCCTTTACAATGGACAGGCCAAGCCCGGTGCCTTTGCGGTCCTTTCCGCGGGAGCTGTCCAGCTTGTAAAACCGGTCCCAGATTTTAGAAAGACTGTCCTTTGGAATGCCGCTGCCGGAATCCTTGACGGAAACGAATATTTTTCCGTGCCGTTCGGTGGTTTCCACCGTGATAGTAGAGTTATCCGAACTGAATTTGATGGCGTTGTCAATCAGGTTATACAGTACCTGCTGGATTTTTCCCATATCGGCGCTGGCCATCAAAGGCTCGGAAGTCATTTTCAGCTGGATGGTGATTTTGCGCTTCAGGCAGGTTCCCCCGAAGGTGGCGGCGGTATCGCGGATCACGCTGTTAATATCAAAGTCGGTGACATCCAGAAGATATCCGCGCATATCCAGATCGTTTAACGTGAGAAGGCTCTGCGTCAGCTTGTTCAGACGTTCCGTTTCCATCAGGACGATGTTCAGGTAACGGGACTGCATTTCCGGCGGTATGGTACCGTCCAGGATAGCTTCGATATACCCTTTGATGGAGGTCAGAGGCGAGCGGAAATCATGGGAGACATTGGAAACAAACTGCCGCTGGAACTCCCCTGACCGGTCCAGTTCGTCGGACATATAGTTCAGCGTCATGGCCAGGGAACCGATTTCATCGTCCGAGTGTACAGGGATCTTGTACTTCAGGTTTCCGGAGGCGTATTCATTGGCTCCCTGGGTGATCTGCTTGAGGGGACTGTAAACCACCATGTTGAAAACCAGCAGAATCAGCAAAGTAAAGGCGAAAATGATAATAAAGACCAGATAAACGCCTTTGAGTATCTCATCCCGGTTGGAAAGGATTTCATGTAAAGGCATATGCACGGCGATATAGCCTTTGGTGGACATGTTCAGAGTTACCGGCGCCAGTACGCTGATATGTTCTTCTGTAAAGTATTGGTAAAAGGTCCCGATGGTATAGTAGCCGCCGCTTAGAGCGGCCGGATCGAAATCTTCCAGTTTTTTGGGATGCTCCTGGTCCAGTTCTTCCGCTGTGGAAAGAAGGATATTTCCATCCGGATCCAGCATCCAGATCTGGGCGTTCTGGTACTCGGCCAGCGTGCACAGATTGTAGTAAGTGTCCTCCAGATTCGCCTGTTGGGTATAATAATGATCCGCCTGGTAGGAAGCGATATTGACGGCTTCCCGGTAAAGCGCATTGCCGGTCTGTTCTGTCAGTTCCCGCTGAATCAGCGTGGAACCAAGAAAGGATATCACGAAAAAGCTTAAGAAGCCAAGGATCAGATAGGCAATGGTAAATTTGGGGTAGAGCGCGTTTTTCATCAGGATTTAACCTCGAATTTGTAACCGATACCCCACACGGTGCTGATGGACCAGGAAGAGTGGTCTTTGATTTTTTCCCGCAGACGTTTGATATGTACGTCCACGGTTCTGGTATCGCCGATATATTCATAACCCCAGATATGATCCAGGAGCTGTTCCCGGGTGAATACCTGATTGGGAGAGGATGCCAGAAAGTAAAGGAGTTCCAGTTCCTTTGGCGGCATCTCCACGTTTTTTCCCTGATAGATAACGGAATAATTGGTCAGGTTGATGGTGAGATCCGGGTATTCCACACATTTTCCGGCCGGCTTTTTCGGAGCGGCCGGTTTGGCCGGTTCAAAGCGGCGCAGGACAGCTTTGACCCTGGCTACCAGCTCTTTGGAATCAAAGGGTTTGATCATATAATCATCGGCGCCAAGTTCCAGTCCCAGCACTTTATCGAAGATTTCTCCTTTGGCAGAGAGCATGATAATGGGGACGTTGGATTTATAACGGATCTCCCGGCAGACCTGATATCCGTCGATGCCCGGAAGCATCAGATCCAGAAGGATCAGGTTGGGAGAAAAGGTTTCAAAAGCGTTAATGGCTTCTTCACCGTCATTGACGATCATACAGTCAAAACATTCCTTGGTAAGATAAAGGGAAATCAGCTCTGCAATATTGTTGTCGTCGTCAACGATCAGGATTTTCTGTTTTGCTAACATATATTACCCCTCCTGGTATTCTATTTAAACTCAACGATGGTTACGCCGGAATCGCCTTCGCCGAAGGCGCCCAGGCGGAAAGAAGAAACGTGTTTCTGGCGTCTTAAATAGTTATGGATTCCCTTTCGGAGTGCGCCGGTGCCTTTTCCGTGGACGATCCGCACACTGGGAACGTGAGCCAGATAGGCGTCGTCCAGATACTTATCCAGTTCGGCGACGGCTTCATCCACTGTTTTTCCCAGAAGATTGATTTCGGTGCTGACGGAGGCGGATTTTCCCATCTTCACTTTTCCGGAACTGGTGCGTTTCAGGCCGGGGCCGCTGATGACTGGTTCATCCACCAGCATCAGATCGGATACGGAGGTTTTCAAGCGCATGATTCCGGCCTGGACAAAAAGATTTCCGCGGCTGTCAGGCAATGTGCTGACGGTTCCTTTCAGGTTCATGCTGACGATTTTTACCGTGTCTCCGATATGAAGATCGGATGCTTTCACCGTACCGCCTGAGGGAGACTGCTTCATAGCCATTTTTTCTTCGGCTTTTTTCATGCGGGAACGAAGCTTCTGACGGTCGGCTTCCATTTTCCGGATGGCCGGACTTTCTTTTTCGTATTTTTGGAATTGTTTAATGGTCTGATCGGCGTATTCTTTGGCTTCCCGGAGAATAGCGTGGGCCTGCTCGTTTGCTTCCCGGATCATCTTTTCTCTGCGGGCGCTTAATTTCTCCTGCTTATCTTCCAGCTGTGTTTTCAGTGCGGCGATTTCTTCCTTGTACTGCTGCAGTTCGGCCTGCTCCTTCTCGATGGTTTTGCGGCTCTCCTCCAGGGAAGAGATCACATCTTCGAAGGATTCCGCTTCCTGGCTGATGCGGCTGCGTGCGTCTTCGATGATATGACGCGGCAGCCCCAGTTTTCCGGATATGGCAAAGGCGTTGCTTTTTCCGGGAATGCCGATTAAAAGGCGATAGGTTGGACGCAGGGTTTCCACGTCAAACTCGCAGCTGGCATTTTCCACTCCCGGCGTGGAAAGCGCGTAAACCTTCAGTTCGCTGTAATGTGTGGTGGCCATAGTACGAATCTGTCTCTGATGCAGGTAGGAAAGAATCGAGATAGCCAGCGCTGCGCCTTCCGTGGGGTCTGTTCCGGCGCCCAGCTCGTCAAAGAGCACGAGCGAGTGTGAGTCGGCCTTTTCCAGAAAAGAAACCACGTTGGTCATATGGGAGGAAAAGGTGCTTAAAGACTGTTCGATGCTCTGCTCATCTCCGATGTCGGCGTATACTTCCGTAAATACAGACAGCTCAGAGCGGGCCAGGGCGGGAATATGAAGTCCTGCCTGTCCCATTAAAGTCAGCAGTCCGATGGTTTTCAGGGAAACGGTTTTTCCGCCGGTATTGGGTCCGGTAACGATCAGCAGATGGAATTCCTCGCCCAGCCGGATGTCGATGGGGACCACTTTCTTGGGATCGATCAGGGGATGACGTCCCTGGCGGATCCGGATACGGCCTTCTGTATTAAAGACGGGTTCCGTGGCATTTTGCTCCATGGCAAGATGTGCCCGCGCGAAGATGAAATCCAGTTCCACCATATTTTCCAGATTACTGTGGAGAAGTTCCCGGTACTCTGCTGTGCGTACGCTCAGATCTGACAGGATCACTTCGATTTCCGCAGCTTCTTTTAACTCCAACTCCCGCATATCATTATTCAGCTTTACGACTGCCATGGGTTCGACGAAAAGGGTGGAACCGGTGGAAGACTGATCGTGTATCATGCCCGGCACCTGATTTTTATATTCTGCTTTTACCGGGATACAGTAGCGGCCGTTGCGCATGGTGATGACAGCGTCCTGCAGGTAGGTGCGGGCGCTGCCGTTTACGATGCTGCTCAGTTGGCTATGGATACGGTCGTTGATCAGTTTCATGCTGCGTCTTATCTGGCGAAGAGTGGAAGAAGCGTCATCGCTGATTTCATCTTCGGAGAGAATGCAGCGGCGTATCTCTGTCGAAAGGGACGTGAGCGGTTCCAAAGCGTCAAAGGTGGAGGTGAGAGAGTCGGGGGGAGCGTCGGATATCTCCGGCCGGCCGTAAGATTTGACCCGCGTGCAGTTTTCCAGAAGGCCGCAGACGGCCAGCAGTTCCGGTATGCCAAGGGTACTGCCGATCTCCAGACGCTTCAGCGAGGCACGGATATCCTTTGCTCCGCCAAAGGAGACGCTGCCTTTCTTAAAAAGGCGGCTCAACGCGTCGCCGGTCTGCCTTTGCATCGTTTTAATCGTTTTAATTTGATCAGAAGGAAGCAGCTGAGTGCATTTTGCCTTGCCGGGTTCGGAAGTGGCATAGGAGGCAAGCTTCTGAATGATTTTCATATATTCCAGGGTTTGTAATGCTTTTTTGTTCATGTCTTAACCTTATCACTTTCCTGACTGTTGTTGCAAAAGCGCATTTGCGCTAGGGATATTATACCAGAAACGGCAGCAAAAAAATACTTAAAAAATACTTTGATATCAAAAAGATACGCCGTATTCATAAATTGTTCATAAGTATTTGTTAAAATATCACTAATAAAAGCGGCGGATAAAGCACGTGGTAAATCATATTTGCTGAACGGAGAATGAGACGGATGAATGATTACAGCTTTATTAAAGAGGTTATCAAGGAAAAACCGTTTGATAAGAAAGCCTTTTTCACAAAAGCAGCGCTGATTGTTCTTGGCGCAGTTCTTTTCGGTATCATTGCGGCCATTACCTTTGTGAGGGTGCTGCCGGGAGCGGCGGCCGGCATGGGCGTTGGCAGGGAAGTTCCCCAGCTGAATAATGACGAAGATCTTTCTCAGGAAGAAGAGGCGCCGGCAGCCGGTGAAGAAGAAGCCCAGGAAAGCACGCAGATCATCGAGGTTCCGGCTGAACTGGGACTTTCGGATTACAAACAGTTTTATCAGGATATGGTGGCCGCCTCCCGCACGGCTTCCCGTTCCGTCGTTACGGTAACCGGTATCACCGACAATATGGATTGGTTTAACAATACATATGAAAATCAAAGTCAGCTGTCAGGAATGATCATCGCCAATACTTCACAGGATCTTTTCATTCTGACGGAGTACCGGGGGGTGGAAAATGTCGATCGCATTCAGGTGACCTTCTGGGATAATACCTCGGTGGACGCCCATTTTCAGAGACAGGATCCCAATACGGGTCTGTGCGTGCTGAAGATTGCTGTGTCAGAGGTGGAAAGCAGTACCATGTCCACACTGGCTGCGGCCCCGCTTGGAAACTCCTACGGAGCAAAGCAGGGGGATCCCATCATGGCTCTGGGCAGTCCCATGGGATACAGCGATTCCATGGCCTTTGGCATGCTGACTTCGGTAAGCAACGAGGTTTCTGCCTGGGATTCGGACTATACCCTGCTCACCACAGATATCGTGGGGACGAAGGAGGGAAGCGGCGTTTTGCTGAATCTGGATGGAGAGATCATTGGCGTGATTTTGCAAAGCTACTCCGGCGGCAGCAATATGGTAACCTGTGTCGGTGTGTCGGAGATTGCCGGGCTGATGGAGACGCTTTCCAATAATAAAGACCGGCCCTATATCGGGATCAGAGGGCAGGCGGTGACGGAGGAAATAGCCGATAAAACGGGTATTCCCGTGGGAATCTACGTAAGCGAGGTTCAGGTGGATTCTCCTGCCATGCTGGCAGGATGTATGAATGGAGATGTGATCACCGAGATGGAAGGAAAGACGGTGAAAAACATAGAGGAATACTCCCGTATGCTCCAGGAATGCAAACCGGGGGAAACGGTGAAAGTGACCGCCATGCGAAAGGGCGCGGAAGGTTACACAGAGATAGTATTTGACGTAACGGTCGGAGCATTATAAAATAGAATATGCGCAAGAAGAAAGACTGGTTTTTCTGTCATGCAGAAGAACCATTCTTTTTACTGTAAAAATGGGAAGACAGAAAGGAAAGGCTGGTAAAGACATGAAATATATCAGAGAATTCAAAGAAGGAGACAGGATCACGGGCGTCTACCTGTGCAAGCATAAACAGGCGGCGGTTACCAAAAACGGGAAGCCATATGAAAATGTGATTCTTCAGGATAAGACAGGTACGCTGGACGCCAAGATCTGGGATCCCAATTCACAGGGGATCGATGATTTTGACGCCATGGACTATATTGAAATCATGGGAGACGTGACCAGTTTTGCCGGAGCTTTGCAGATCAGTATCAAACGGGCCAGAAAAGCAGGAGAGGGAGAATACGATCCCGGGGATTACCTTCCGGTCAGCGCCCGCGACAGGGATGAGATGTATCGGCAGCTGATGAGTTATGTAAACTCGGTAAAGAACAGGTGGCTTTCCGCGCTGCTGAAATATTTTTTTGTGGAGAATCCGGAATTTATGCGGGCTTTTCAGTTCAGCTCTGCCGCCAAAAGTGTGCACCACGGATTTGTAGGAGGACTGCTGGAGCATACGCTAAGTGTGGCGGGACTGTGTGAACATTACACAAAGATGTACCCTTATCTGAACCGGGATCTTTTGATTACAGCCGCGCTGTTCCATGATATGGGAAAAACCAGGGAATTGTCTTTGTTTCCTGTGAATGATTATACAGACGACGGACAGCTGCTGGGACATATTATGATCGGAGCGGAGATGGTGCACGATGCCATTCGCCAGATTCCAGGGTTCCCTGCGAAACTGGAATCTGAACTGAAACACTGTATCCTGGCTCATCACGGAGAGCTGGAGTACGGCTCGCCAAAAAAACCGGCGCTGGCGGAGGCGGCGGCGCTGAATCTGGCGGATAATACGGACGCCAAACTGGAGACGCTGCGGGAAATTTTTGATTCTGCGAAAGACGCGTCCGGATGGCTGGGCTATAACCGGCTCTTTGAATCCAATATCAGGAAAACTGTGTGCGAGACGGAGTCATAAGGGAGAAAAACATGCAAAAAAACGATGTGGTACGGGTTGCCATTGAGGATATGAGCCACAAGGGGGAAGGCATCGGCAAGGCGGATGGCTATCCTCTGTTTATAAAGGATGCCGTGATTGGTGACGAATTAGAGGTAATCGTGACAAAGGCGGGAAAAAGCTACGGGTACGGGCGAATTGCGAAGGTTTGGAAACCTTCCCCCTATCGGGTGGAACCGCGCTGCTCCTGTGCCGGTCCCTGCGGCGGATGTCAGCTTCAGGCCATGGCCTATCCGCGCCAGCTGCAGTTTAAGGAAGATCTGGTCAGAAATAATCTGAAACGGATCGGCGGCTTTTCGGAGGGGGAGATTCCCATGGAGCCGATCATCGGCATGGACGATCCTTTTCATTACCGGAATAAGGCGCAGTTTCCGGTGGGCAGGGATAAAGAGGGGCGGATTGTCACTGGATTTTATGCTGGAAGAACTCACCGGATTGTCAACAACAGAAACTGCTGTCTGGGTGTAAAAGTCAACGAAGAGATTCTTAACCGCGTGATCTCTTATATGGAAGAAAACCATGTGGAGCCCTACGATGAAACCAGCGGGAAAGGTGTGGTGCGCCATATCCTCATCCGCTATGGTTTTGCCACGGGAGAGATCATGGTCTGTCTGGTGATCAATGCCAGCCGGCTGCCGGCACAGGAGCGGCTGTTGGAAAAACTGATTTCCATCGAAGGTATGACCAGTATTTCTGTCAACATCAACAGAAAAAATACCAATGTGATCATGGGCGAGAGGGTGAAAACCCTCTGGGGACAGCCCGGTATCACAGATTATATCGGAAACGTTCAGTATCAGATCTCACCTCTGTCCTTTTATCAGGTGAATCCGGTTCAGACGAAAAAGCTGTATAAGCTGGCCCTGTCTTATGCGGACCTGACAGGAGAAGAGACGGTGTGGGATCTTTACTGCGGTATCGGCACCATCTCCCTTTTTCTGGCACAGAGGGCCAGACGGGTCTACGGGGTGGAAGTCATTCCGGCAGCGGTTGAAGACGCCCGGGAAAATGCACGGCTGAATGGGTTTTCCAATGTGGAGTTTTTTACGGGAAAGGCGGAGGAAATCCTTCCGCAAAAATATGAAGAGGAAGGTATTTATGCCGATGTGATCGTGGTGGATCCGCCGCGGAAAGGCTGTGATCAGGCGCTTCTGGACACGATTCTTAAGATGAGACCCAAACGGGTGGTCTACGTAAGCTGTGATCCGGCCACTTTGGCCCGGGATCTGAAATACCTTTGCCGGGAGCAGTACCGTCTGGAAAAAGTCCGTCCCGTGGATCAGTTCCCGATGACGGTCCATACAGAATGCTGCGTGAAACTGGAAAGAATACAAAAATAAGGAGCAGAAGATTTGATTTACAGCTGGAATGATCTTTTCTGGATTTTTATCGTTTATTCTTTTGTCGGCTGGTGCGCCGGGGTGACGGCCAACGCGCTCAGAAGAAAAAGTTTTATCAATACAGGGTTTCTTAATCTGCCGCTCTGTCCGGTGTACGGTGTGATCGGCGCAGCTTACTGTATGTTCCTTTCAGAACTGCAGGATCGGCTGTTCTTTCTGTTTTTAGGCGGCACCGTGGTGGGCTTTCTGGTGATCGTCGTGACTGGTGTGATTCTGGAAAAGGTGTTTAACAAAAAGTGGTGGGATTTCAGCCGGGCAAGATTTCAGTTCCAGGGATATCTGACGCTCTGGCAGCTGGGACTGTTTGGAATCGCCGCCGTGATCTGTATCCGGTTCGTCAACCCCTTTCTGCTAAAAGCCATACATATGCTTCCGGGACGGCTGGAACTCATACTGGGTATAGGCCTGGGGATTGTGATTGTCACGGATGTGATTTTCTGTATTGCCACAGTAAGGCAGATGCATCACCTGGTGAGCCGGGCAGCATTTTTCGATCAGCTCCAGGATTTCACGGATAATTTTGGCAATGCGCTCACCCGCCGCATCCAAAGACGTATGACAAAAGCCTATCCTGCCATTTCGGCAGGAAAGATTTTCGCAGGTCTGAAGCAGAAGGAAAAAGCGACGGTTTTTGCCCAGGGCTGCGGTTTTTATAAGCTGGTATGGCTGTTTATGATCGGAGCGGTGGTGGGTGACATCGCGGAGACCATTTTCTGCAGATTTACCATGGATGAATGGATGAGCCGCAGCAGTCTGGTCTGGGGTCCCTTCAGTATCGTCTGGGGATTTGGCTGCAGTTTTCTCAGCGCGCTGCTTTACCGGTATCGGGACAGAAGCGACCGCTATATCTTCATGTGCGGCACTGTGCTGGGCGGTTTTTATGAGTATGCCTGCAGCGTGCTGTCGGAACGTGTTTTCGGAACCGTTTTCTGGGATTACAGTAAGATTCCTTTTAACTTGGGAGGAAGGATTAATCTTTTGTATTGCTTCTTCTGGGGAATTGCCGCCGTGATCTGGATTAAAATCCTGTATCCGTGGTTTTCCGGCTGGATTGAAAAGATTCCCATGCGCGCGGGCAAGATCCTGACCTGGATCGTCATCGCTTTTATGACGGTGAATATGGCGGTGTCCGGCCTGGCTCTGTACCGGTACAATGACAGGCTGAGTGATCCTTGGCCGGACAATGGACTGGAAGAATTCCTGGATCAGCGTTTTGATGATCAGAGGATGGAAAAGATCTATCCCAACGCCAAGGTGGCAGGAGAGGACGGAACGTGGCAGAAGAGGGATGAGATGAAATGAAAAGGAAATATAAGATATGGATCATTTTGAATTAGTATCAGAATATAAGCCCACCGGCGACCAGCCCCAGGCCATTGAGCAGTTGGTCAGAGGCTTTAAAGAAGGCAATCAGTGTGAGACCCTTCTTGGCGTTACCAGTTCGGGAAAAACATTTACCATGGCGAATGTCATTGCACAACTGAATAAACCGACGCTGATCATTGCCCACAACAAGACTCTGGCAGCGCAGCTCTACGGGGAGTTTAAGGAATTTTTTCCGAATAACGCAGTGGAGTATTTTGTCTCCTAGTATAGTTGTCACTAATTAACTCGACTTTTCAAGAGACAATGTTTCAACCTGTGCTTCTTCATTCGGATTGATTTCATCAAGTCGATATTTCCAGTGATAGACAACAGGGGTAGCATTGATCTCTTCA
>DWVJ01000028.1 GCA_019120315.1 Candidatus Ruminococcus avistercoris | reverse complement strand
CAACGGCTTTTCAATAGTGGATATCTCTTCCTGCAATCTCTTGTTACCGAGCTCCGCCTGGATAAGATCTGCCGTTCCATCAAAAGACGCTACAAGTACCAGTATGATCTGCACGCTGTTTTTACAGACCTGATCTATGCCCGTATCCTCCATCCTTCCAGCAAACGCGAAAGTTATGAGTATTGCAAGACACTGCTGGAACCGCCCAAATATCATTTGCAGGATGTTTACCGTGCCCTTTCCGTCATTGCCGCGGAATCCGATTTTATACAAAGTGAACTCTACCAGAATTCCAGCTTTGTTCATCCCAGGAACAAAAAAATCTTGTACTATGACTGCACAAACTTTTATTTCGAGATTGAACAAGAGGATGAACTGAGAAAGTACGGAAAAAGCAAGGAGCACAGGCCGAATCCAATCGTGACCATGGGATTGTTCATGGATGCGGATGGAATCCCTTTGTCCTTTGATATTTTCCCCGGGAACCAAAATGAACAAACCACGTTAAAACCATTAGAACAAAAGATCATCCGGGACTTCAACTGCAGCGAATTTATTTTCTGTTCAGACAGCGGATTGGGTTCCCTCAACAACCGACGGTTCAATAGCTTCAGCCATAGAGCTTATGTGATTACACATTCCCTGAAAAAAATGAAGGAGGAAGAACGGAAAGCAGCGATGAACCCTGCTCAGTTCCGCAAGATAGGATCGCCGAAATTTATTGATCTTCGTACACTGGATGAAACAGATGAAGAAATTTACAACTCTGTTTACTACAAGGAGTATCCTCTTATAACGGGAGACATGGATGAGACACTGATCATTACCTATTCCCCGAAATATGCTGCTTACCAGAGAACGATCCGAGAAGGACAGGTTGAGCGCGCACAAAAGATCCTGCATGCACCAGGGAAAAAGAGAAAAGGAAAAAATCCAAATGATCCTATGCGGTTTGTAAAAGCTACTACAGTTACCGACGATGGAGAAATCGCTGAAAAAACGGTGTATGACCTTGATCGGGAGCAGATTGAAAAAGAAGCGATGTACGATGGATTCTACGCAGTAGTAACCAATCTGGAAGGAGATGTAGGTGAGATCATCCGAATCAATCAGCAGCGTTGGGAAATCGAAGAAAACTTCCGGATCATGAAAGAAGAGCCCGGATCCGCCCGGCATTTGTCCGCCGTGAAGACCGAATTAAAGCCCATTTCATGACCTGCTATATCAGCCTGATTGTTTACCGATTATTAGAGAAAAAAGTCGGGGAAGAATTCACCTGTGACCAGATCATCCAAACCCTGCGATATATGAATATAACCCTTATAAATACTGCCGGTGGTTATATTCCTTCCTATACTCGCACAGAACTCACAGATACACTGCATCAGGTTTTCGGTTTCCGTACAGATTACGAGATCATTACGAAATCCACTATGCGGACGATAATTAAAAATACAAAAAACGTGCACAAAAAAGAAATATAGCACATATCGATGCAAAAAAGGGAACGGCTACATTGCCTATATTTTCTAGGTTTGTAGCCGTTTTTTTGTCTTTCAACTGTCAAAGATGGGATTATAATATTTTTTCCATTAGGTTTCAAGACCCATTCTCATTGGTTATGAATCGCTTATCTCCAGACTGCTCCATATAATTCCTTCATAAGAGGTTGCTGCAGCTTCTACGCTGCTCAGTCGGTTATTATACACATATTCTCTCGAGGGATAGTACAGCGGCACACATACCGCTTTGTCGTGCATTTGTGTCAGAATCTGATGATAAAGTTCTGTTCGGCCGTTTTCATCCATGGTTTTCAATACCTTCTGAATTTCCCCGCTGATCTCTTCATCATACCATGATACTGCCGGATTTCCCTCTGTCTGCACGAACATACTTTCCAGAAATCCATGGGGATTCCATGAATCTTCATAGGTACGGTAAATAACCATATCGTAATCTCTGGTCGTCCAGATAGCATCATAATACCCTGCCGATTCCAGCTGATTTAATTCCACTTCAATACCTATAGAAGCGTATTCTGACTGCAGATATTCACAGATGCTTTTCCAGTTGGCATATTCCTCCGTCTGGAACACCAGTTTCAGGGACAGTTTCTGACCGTCTTTTTCCAGAATGCCATCACCGTCGCTGTCTTCATAACCTGCGTCCTTTAGCAGCTGTGAAGCTTTTTCAGGATCATACTCATAACCGGGACTGTTTTCTTTGGTGACATAGGGAGTACCAGGCGGAAATAATCCTTCTGCCGGTGTTCCCGCTCCATCCAGCAGGTCGTTCACTATGCTTTCCCTATCTGTCGCATAATTCAGAGCCTGCCGTACACGTTCATCCTGAAGCATTTCATTCTCATAGTTCAGAATCAGATAAAAACTCTGCGTAGGATTACATTCCAGAACGGAAAGATGATCGTCTGCTTCCACAACAGAACGGTTTTCAGAAGGTATATCCGCAAAACAGATATCCGCTTCCTGGCTCTGCATGGCCATGGTTCTGGACTGCCCGTCCTGTACCAGTCTGAAGATCACTTTATCAATTTTAGGACTGTCCCCATAATAATATGGATTGGGAACCAAAATAACTTCCTGATTTGATTCATAGCTTTCTATCATCCATTGTCCCGTTCCGATCATGGATTGGTAAACGCCTTCCTGATCCACGCCGTTCTCTCCCAGCATCCGATACGGCCTTGGATATGTAAATTCTGTCAGGACAGGATATGCCACTTCATCAAAAAAGAAAGTAACGGTATAATCATCCTTTTTCTGAACATCCAGAAGATTCGCGGAAAAGGTCTTCTGTTCTCCCCATCTCTGCACGTTAAACAAAACATTGTCCGCGTTAAAGTCCGTTCCGTCAGAAAACTTTACGTCTTCCCGCAGATAAAAAGTATATTCTTTCCCATCCTCACTGATCTCCCAGTCACGGGCCAGAGCGGGTTCGATTTTGCCCCCCTCTCCATATCGCACCAGGGGTTCATAAATCATCTCCAGCATCTGAAAACATATGCTGTCCCCGGAAATGGTATCCGCTTCTTCCGGCTTTATATCGGTGGAAACCAGAGCCGTCACCACTTTCTCATCATTTGCCGCATTTTCCTGTGTTTCATTGTCTGTCCCGCCCGTACTGCACCCGGATGAAAGCATAACCATACCGGCCAGTAAGACAATCCACAGTCTTTTCATTATTTTCATATCATTTCCTCCTTGCTTCACATTCACTCATAACAATGGCAGGCCACCATATGACCATCCGCTATCTTTTTCAGCGCAGGCTTACTGTTCATGCAGACCGGCATACAGTATTTGCATCTTTTCTGGTAAACACAGCCTTCAAAAAATGAGTTTTCTTCCGGCGCGGCAGTATATTCCCGTCTTATATTTTTTCTTTTGTCAGGATCCTTCATCGGAACAGAACGGAATAACATGTTTGTATAGGGATGAAGCGCTTCCCGTTCCATGGAAGCAGCGCTCTCCATCTGCTCTACCACGCAGCCGCGGTACATGATCGCCACATGTTCACAAATATAAGGCACATTGGATAAATCATGGGTGATCAGCAGATAGGTTACATCCATCTCTTCCTGCATTTCATTCAGCAAATTTAATATTTGCTTTCGTATGGAAAAATCCAGACTTGATACCGGCTCATCGCAAACAACCAACTGCGGATTTAACACCAGCGCTCTGGCAATATTGGCTCTCTGACACTGGCCTCCGCTTAACTGACCCGCATATCTGCCGGCAAGGGAAGGATCCAGTCCAACTTTCCGCAGAATCATTTCCACTTTTTCATCACATTCCGCGTCTGAAAGGTCAGTAAAATTTTTCAGTACCTCTCTGATGCTTTCTCCAACTGTGTAGCAGGGGTCAAAAACACCGCTGCTGCTCTGAAATATCATTTGCATATGTTTTCTCATGGGCCGCAGCTCCCTCTCTTTCAATTCCTGTATCTCCTTTCCCTGAAAAAAGATCCTGCCCGAAGAAACTCTTTCCAAACCGGCCGCCATTTTGCCAAATGTAGTTTTCCCGCTTCCGCTTTCTCCTATCAGAGCCATGGATTTTCCCTGCTTAATCTGAAGGGTAACTCCGTCAACCGCTTTCACCAGACAGTGACGGTTATTCCTTCCCGCTCTTTCTTTCCCGTAATACTTTTTTACTCTTTCTGTCTCCAACAGCGTTTTCAAGTTCATATCTCCTCTATAAGATTCCATCCAGCAGCATCCTGGTATAAGGTTGTTCCGGATGATGAAACAAAGCGGCCGTGTCCGCCTCTTCCACAATCTGTCCCTGCCGCATAATATAAACATAATCCGCAATTTCGGCGACCACACCGAGATCATGTGTAATAAGAAGAATTCCCATGTTCTCATCCCGGCTGAGGCGGTACAGCTCGGACAGAATCTGCTTTTGAACCGTCACATCCAAAGCTGTTGTAGGTTCATCCGCAATCAGAAAATCAGGGGAGAGCGCTATGGTCATCGCAATCATAACTCTCTGACACATCCCTCCGCTCAGTTCAAAGGGATACATTTTCATCAGCCGCGAGGGCTCCGGCAGGTTGACGGCATTCAGGTAAAAAATCCCCTGCCTGTATGCTTCTTTTCTGCTGACCTGTTTTTTCATCCGTATACCTTCTGTTATCTGACTGCCAACGGTATACAGAGGATCCAGAGAAGCTCCGGGATCCTGGAAGATCATGCCAACACCCCTCCCGTTTACTTGCCGCCTCTCTTTTTTCCCCATCAGATGCAGCGGTTTGTCCTTCAGCCATATCTCCCCTTCCCTGATTCTTCCGTTTTCAGGCAGAAGATCCATAACCGCCAGAGATGTTACGGATTTTCCGCTTCCGCTTTCTCCCACCAGAGCCGTAATTCTGCCTGTGGGAATTTCCAAGCTGACTCCTTTTACTGCATGAATGGTATCATTGTCCATTTCAAATTCTATATGCAGTTTTTTTATGACCAGTTTTTCAGCTTTTTGCCATCCCATTTTGTATACCATCTCCCAGCAGATTAAACGCCATTACCACCGCAACAATAGCCAGACCCGGCCAGATCATAAGCTGCGGATATGTTTGTATATAACTCTGACTGTCGCTGAGCATAATTCCCCATTCCGGATTGGGAGGCTGTACTCCCAGCCCGATAAAGGAAAAACCTGCGATTGCCAGTATTACCGAGCCTAGCTCAATGGTTGCCAGAGCAATGACAGAGGGGGCAATATTTTTCAGTATATGTCTGAAAATAATCTGTCCTGCCCTGCATCCTCCCGCCCGCAGAGCTGTCACGTAGCTGCGCTCTTTGATCTGTTTCGTCAGTCCCCGGACCAGCCGGGCGTAAGCTGCCCAATAGACGCAGGACATGGCAATCACCAGATTTCTGCCGCTCGCTCCCAGCGTTCCCGCTATTGCCAGAGCCACAATAAAACTGGGCACGGCCATAAAAATATCAATAATCCGCATCATAAAGCTGTCAAGTTTTCCTCCAAAATATCCTGACACCATTCCTGCCGGCACTCCTATCATCAATGTTATCAGCAGTACGATGCCGCTGTACATAAGCGAATTTCTGCTTCCCCAGATCAGCCTTGACGCGATGCAGCGCCCAAGCTGATCCGTTCCCAGCCAGAAAGAAGCGCTCGGCCCTTCCAGTTTTCTCGCCACGTCCACTCGCAGCGGATCATTCGGAGCAATCAGCGGCGCAAACACAGCTGTCAACACAAAGATAAATATGATAATCATGCCGGCCTTTGTTCTGGTCTGCCGGAAAACTGTTCGGTATCGCAGCCTTGCTGTTCCCCGCCGCTCCAATTCTTTCGCTTTTCGCTTCATTTTTTTCGCTCCTTTAATTCAGCTGAATTCTCGCATCCAATGATGAGTAGAGAATATCAACCGCCAGATTCAGAATGACAACAAAACAGGTGATGAGCAGAATAAAGCACTGAAGCACCGGCAGATCCTGCGTATATACTGCTTCCAGCGCCAGCTGCCCGACTCCCTGTATCGAGTATATAGACTCTACAATAGCCGATCCGCATATCAGACTGATACACATGCTGCTCAGCTGAGTAATAACCGGCAGTACAGCGTTTTTAACCCCATGCTTCATTATAATCCGCACAGGCGATAAGCCTCTTGCCCGGCAGGTTCTTATATATTCCTTTTTCAGCTCTTTGCTTAAGCTGCTTCTCATCAGACGGATCAGCACGCCAAAATATCCAATATCCAACGTCAGCGCCGGAAGAAGGAAACCCTCCTGCCCTGCTCCCAGCACGGATACCACATGCAGTTTCACCCCCAGCAGATACAGCAGCAGCAGTCCTATCCAGAAAGCGGGGACAGAGACGCTGAAAAAAGAAAATATCTGCAGAATCTTATCAAGCACGCTGTTTTCCCATACTGCAGACAAAATTCCCAGCGGAATACCCAGTATTATCAATATCAGAAAAGCCGCGGCTGCCAGTTTTAAAGTAACCGGAAAACATTTCAGCACTTCTTTCAGTGCTGACTGTCCCGACTGATAAGAAACTCCAAAATCTCCATGAACCGCATTTCCCAGCCAGCGGATATAACGCCGCCAGATGGGCTGATCCATTCCGTTTTCATGCCGGACTTTCTCAATTTCCGTCCGCGTAGGGTGTCCGTAGATCTGTTCCGCCATCACCCTGGCGGCATCGCCGGACGAAAATTCACTGAGTCCAAATACCAGCATGGACATAATAAGAACGATCGGCAGAAGGAAAATCAGTCTTTTCCCTATGTAACGCATCAATATTATTCACCTTCTTATCCTGTTCCAGAAATCTCAGACAGAGCGCGAAGCAATCAGCTCCTGGAAATGGCCCTCTTCCTCTATAAGCTCCTCATAGGTTCCCGTCTGCACTACCTGGCCATTTTTCAATACGATGATTTTATCCGCCGAACGGATCGTTGAAAGCCTGTGGGCCACAATAAGAGTAGTTTTTCCTTCGCTGGATCTTCTGATAGATTCCTGGATTTCTTTTTCATTCTCTGTATCCAGATTTGACACCGCCTCGTCCAGGATTAGTACCGGAGCGTCTTTCAGCAGCGCTCTGGCTATGGCAATCCTCTGCCTCTGCCCGCCAGACAGTTTCAATCCGCTTTCCCCGGCCACGGTGTCGTACCCTTTTGGCAAGTCCATAATAAACTCGTGCGCCAGTGCCATTTTTGCCGCGTTTTCCACTTCCTGATCCGCTGCCTCCGGTTTCCCCATCCGGATATTTTCTCTGATCGTATCCCGGAAAAGATATACGTCCTGCAGAACCGCCGAGGTCAGACTCCTGATATTATTCAGAGAAATGTCCTTTAAATTATAATCTCCGATTTTCAAAGTTCCTTTTTCCGTATCCCAGTACCGAAGAAGCAAATTCATACAGGTACTTTTTCCCGCTCCGGAGGCTCCTACCAGAGCGGCCGTTTCGCCCGGATTAACCTGGAAGCTGACGTCACGCAGCGCATAATCACCTTCTTTCTTGTAGCGGAACCACACGTGTTCATAGGTTACGGAGGGTACAACCTCCTTAACGTCAATATCTTTCCCTCTGTCTTCCACCTGCGGCTTTGCTTCCAGCACCCGGTACACGCGATCGGCTGCGGCAAATATCAGTCCGAAATTCCTGGCGGTACCGCATACCTCCACCACCGGTCCCAGCACCATGCCCGAAAGCATCACCACAACCGGATACCAGGCAAAATCCATCTGTCCATTTCGTACCAGCAATGCGGCCGCTCCCGTTACGCAGAGCATGGAAATACCCTGTACTCCCTGCAGCAGCGCTCCTTCTGTGCCCAGCCGTTTCCCGTACTGCAGCTGACTGTCATAAAAACGTTTCATGTAATTTTCATTTTTCTTTTGATAAATCACCCGGTTATTCAGGGAAAGAATCTCTTTCATCCCCTGAATCCCCTCCATGGTGACAGCATTGGCGTCTCCCAGTTGTTCACGCACCCGCCTGCCCTGCGCGTCCGCCTTTTTCTTCATCCACACCGGTATCCAGATAATTATCACCAGAAAAACAATGATAATAACGGAAAATACCGGATGAATTACGCAAAGGCAGATCAGAAGAATCGCGGGCGCGGCAATCGCAACCAGTATGCTTCCAAAAGAGTGGGCGAAAAACCATTCCAGCAGTTCCACATCGCTCATCAATGTCGATGCCAGCTGTCCCGACCGCATATTCAGCAAAATGGCCGGAGAAACCTTTTCGATAGCCGAAAAAAGCATAATGCGGAAATCCGCCAGCACTTTAAAAGCCACATCATGAGCCAGCCACATTTCCATAAAGTAAAAGAAAATTCTGGCTGCCACCGCAGCTGCGAGCAAAAAAGTCAGCTGTGTCATTCGTCCGGTCAGTCTTCCTTCCATAGCGAGTCCCGCCAGGTAAGCGCAGACCGCTGATACTCCCACTAAGGACAGCTGGTGCCCCACGCCGCTGACAACAGCTCCGGCGATTCTCCCCCGATAGGGTTTTATGCGGCGTGATAACCGGAATACATTTTTTATTCGATTTCTTTCCGTCTTTGTATCTTTACTGTTTTGCATAATTCTGAGCCTTTATCAGTCCCTGGTAAGTAAAATTCCTTTGCATCAGTTCCTCATGTGTTCCCCATCCGTCTATCTTTCCATGATCCAACACGTAAATCCGGTCCGCCTGCTCAATTGTTGACAGTCTGTGGGCGATTACAACCGTGGTCTTATTTTCCATACAGCGTTTTAATGCCTCCTGTATCAGATTTTCATGCAGGATATCCACACTGGAAGTCGCTTCATCCAGTATCAGTATGGGGGCATCCTTCAATATAGCCCGGGCAATCGATATCCTCTGCCTTTCTCCTCCCGACAGTGTCGCGCCCCTTTCCCCTACAACCGTCTGATATCCCTGGGGAAGATTCATAATAAATTCATGAGCGTTCGCCAGAACAGCCGCGTTCATCATTTCCTCATCGGTCGCTTCCGGCCTGCCCATTTTTATATTTTCTCCTATCGTCCCGTAAAACAAGTACGTTTCCTGGAATACGACAGCAATCTGACTTCGCAGAAAATCAACGGAAAAATTCCGGATATCCTTTCCATCCAGACAAATTTTCCCCTGATCCACATCAAAAAAACGGAGGATCAGGTTGACAATCGTTGATTTTCCGGAACCTGATTTTCCCACAATTGCGGTCACTTTCCCCGCATCTATTTCCATCGTTACCTGATTCAGCACCTCTGCGGAATCCTTTTCGTAGCAAAAAGAAACATGATCCAGTAAAATGTCCGGAAGTTTGTTGTCCAGATAATCCGGCCCTGATCCGTCCAAAATGACCACGGGCTCATCCAGAACCTGGAAAAGCTCTTCAGCCACTGACAGTCCGAGATAACTGCTATGCCAATATGTATTCATTTCATTCAAAGGTTTCATACATTCCCCTGCCAGAAACAGAATAATCAGCATATTTTCATAGGAAATCTGTCCCGCGGCCATATGAAAAGCGGCAATCGCTATGCTCGCGGCCGTTCCTATCGCCGTACACGCTACAATCACAGCAGAATCCGAAAGAGAGATTCCCAGATTTTTCATTGATTCTCCCGCAAATTTTTTCGCCTGACCCGCCAGCTTTTTCCCTTCTCTCCGGCTGACCCCCAGAGACTTCAGCGTGCTCATTCCCTGCATGCTGTCAATATACTGCGCGTTAAGCGCCGCATACTCCTGCCAGTATTCGATCATCACCCTGGATACTGCCGGCATGAATAAGTGGGGAATTATTATGGCCAGCACTGCCATAATGATTATAACTGCTCCAACTGCCCGGTCCAGTTTCCAAAGGTATGCAGAAGAAAACACAGTCGTAATCAATACTACAATTGTCTGCGGCAGGTACTGAACAAGGAAGGGTTCAAAGGATTCCACCCCATCGGTAATCAGAGACTGAAGATTGCCCGTTCTCTTATCATTTCTGTAAGCCGGTCCCAGCTGCATCAGTTTTTCCAGCATCCGGTTTCGTATCACAGCTTTTACTTTAGCGGCCATCTTCTTTGTATACCCTTCCTGATAACGCACCAGCAGCGCTCTTATAAGCAAAGCCGCCAGGCAGACCGTAAGATATAACAGCACGCTGCTCCATCTTCCGTCAAATACTGCCGTTACTCCCCAGGCCAGACAGAATGCCTGTATAAAGCCGGCTGCCGTTATCAGCTGTGCCAGCAGCACTTTCCCGGCAGTCTCCCAGGGAATATCACCCAGAAAGCTCACCAGACGTATATATTTCCTCATGTCTTTATTTCTCCGCTCCCACCAGAAAAACCGGCGTCAGTCCGTTAATATCTTTCTCCATTTCATCCCATACTTTATCGCTTATATCAGGCTCAGCAAATACTACGGAAAAACCAGCTTCTATCAGGTATTCCAGATCCCAGACAGGACGCTGTTTATCACTCATAAAAAACTGTCTGCTCAGCTCATCCCCTTTCTCAGGATCCGCATGCGTATGAATTTTCCTTCCATATTTTTTCAAAATCCTTTTCTCATTTTCTTCATACTGTCTCTTAAGTTTTTCATCATAAAGGTGCAGATACCAGCATCCGTCAAAAACCAGCATACGCCCGCCCGGTTTCAAAACTCTTTTCCATTCCAGATAAGCTTTTTGAGGATCATCCAGCGTCCACGTAATATTTCTGCTGATCACCATGTCAAAAGTATTGTCCGGAAACTGAAGTTCCTGGCAATCCATGGTTTTTAAAACCGCATGCTGCCCATATCTTTCTACATTCTCCTTCGCGCGGGCAATCATATTCTCTGTAATATCAATGCCCGTCACTCTGTGCCCCTCTCTGCCCAAGATAACAGGGAAAAAGCCAGGACCGCAGCCGGCATCCAGAATCTCCATGGGCTCTTTTTTCGGCGCGTACTTCAAAATTATCTTTTTCCACTCTTCACACTGCGGTCCTGTCAGCTCTTTCCATATTGCACGGCTGTAAATATCAGCTTCCCCTTCCCAGTAACCTTTAATCTCGTCATTCAGCTTCATTTTCTTCCTCCTGTACTTTTTAATCACAGAGTCATCCTTTGCCAGTCGTACAGTTCTGATATTCCGTTTGCGCAAAAAAGCGGCCAAACGGCCGCAGGTACACAAAAAAAACATGCTTCCTATACACCGTAAGAATCATTACTCCTCCTTATCGCAAGCAGTTCTCCTGGCTTAAGTTCACCGCAGCCCTTCGCCTTCCCGGATAATGCTGTATCCAGTGACATTAATGAAAGACCGCTCCCTAACACAGTGACGGGATCGCATCGGATTCTCACCGATTTCTCTATTAATCCTTTCGGAACTTGCGTAGGTCATATTTCCCCTAAAATATAATACTTCTGCTCTTACATGTCCATAGTTTTTTTGCGAAATACATATTCCATTTTGTTATATCATTTTTTGCTTAAATTGCTTTTTGTGCAAAAATTGTTCCATATTGTCATCCCCTTTTTTAAAAGGCAGGCGCTGTTCGCGCCTGCCCCTTCTCACTTTCAGTCCTGTCTGCGGAATCTTCTCCTCAGAATCAGGCCTGCCGCTGTTCCGCCTGCTCCCAGCATGAGGAGCAGCAAAAGCATTACATTATTTTCATCTTCTGTTCTGGCATTGGACGCCCTCGTTTTTGTGGCTGTCGTCCGGTTGTTTCTGGAAACCGGCGACGCGCGCTTTACGTTGTTTTTTACACTGCCCTTTTCTATTACGGAAACCTTGGCTGTGCCTGTCACATACCGTACGGTACGGGTTTCCGATGCCTCTTCATTGGTATTGGATACTACACAGTAATAATAAGCGGTGCCCACCGTCTTTGTGGAAGGCTGGTATATGCTGGATGTGGCGCCCTGAATCAGCGTGCCGTTTTCATTGCTGTTTTTACTGTTTTTATACCACTGATACGTTAACGTGCCTCCATCATCCACAGATGCCTTCACCTCAAGCCTGGGAGACTGTCCCTTATAATACGTTCCGCCGCCGGAAGGTCCGCTTACCTCGGGAGTATCCGCCGCCCTGGGTCTGTTCCCTTCCTTTACTGTCACCTTCACCGCATCACTGGCTGTATAAGCCGTCTTCTCTCCGGAAGCATTCGGGTTGATATTAACTACTACACAGTAATAATATCCGGTGCCGACGGAAGGTTTATATTCTGCCTGCGTTGCTCCTTCAATCTTTTCTTTATTATTATACCACTGATACGTCAATGTACCGCCGTCGCCTGCAGAGGCTTTTACCTGCAGTTTGAAATTGTCCGATTCATAGTAAGTTCCGCTGCCGGAAGGTCCGCTTACTTTAGGCTTTTCCGCATCCGTCACAGCAGATACATTCTCATTTACCGTCACCTTTACCGCATCGCTGACTGCCTGGGCCGTCTTCTCTCCGTTTACGCTGTCATTGGTATTGGTCACCTCGCAGTAGTAATAGAAGGTTCCCGCCGTTTCCGTGGAAGGCTGATACGCCGCGCTGACTGCTCCGTCTATGGCTGTCCCTCCTGCCGCGCTTCCGTCACTGCTCTGATACCACTGATAGCTTAAGCTTCCTCCGTCACTGACGCCGGCCTTTACTTCCAGTGCGGCTTTGTCACCTGTCTGGAAGGTTCCGCCTCCTCTGATCCATTCTATCACCGGCGTCTGCGCATTTACAATCTCAGGCTCCGGTTCAGGATCCTCCACCGTCACACTGACCGCTTCACTGACTGCCTGTGCCGTTTTTTCTCCATTTACCTGCTCATTGGTATTGGTCACCTCGCAGTAATAATAGACAGTTCCTGCCACATCGGTGGAAGGATAATACGTATTTTCTGTGGCGCCGTCCAGAGCCGTACCCTTTTCTGTGGTGCCGTCTTCGCTGCGGTACCACTGATAGCTTAACGTACCGCCATCAGTCACTGTCGCCTTTACTTCCAGCACCGCCGGATCGCCCTGGTTAAAGGTGCCCCCGCCGCTGATCCACTCGATCACCGGTTTTTCGGCATCCACGGTTATCTTCCTGGGCTCCGTCACCATCACGCTGACCGCCTGGCTGACTGTCTGCGCCGTCTTTTTTCCATCAGCCTGCTCGTTGGTATTGGTTACCACGCAGTAATAATATAAGAGTCCTGCTTCCTGCGTGGGAGCTTCAAACAGGGTATCCTGCGCTCCCGCAACAGCCGTACCCTCTGCCGTACTGCCGTCTGTGCTCTGATACCACTGATAACTCACTGTGCCGCCGTCTCCCACAGATGCATGGATTTCCAGGAGCGCCTTGTCTCCCACAAAAAATGCACCTCCGCCGCAGAACCATTCGATCACCGGCGCCTGCGCATCGACAGGATCAGATTCTTTGCCGTCCTTCTCTCCTGTCTTTGCATTGTCCTCCGACCTGGCTGCTTCCTCTCCTGCTTTTACCGCTGTCTTTTCTATGCTCCCCTCTCCGCCGTTGGCATCATAGATAATAAAATACTGTTCCCTGTTCTCCTCTTCTTCGGAACCGTCTGCCAGCACCGGCGTCAGACAGCCGCTCATCGCCAGAATCCATGCCGCCAGTAAACTGATCGCTTTCATCCGATATGTTTTCATACTCTCACCTCCCGGTTCATTTCTCATAATGAAATCCGCTCGTTTAAGTTACCCTTACCTTAACACGATTTTTCTGAAAACACAATCGTCTGCAATAAATTTTAAGAATTCCTTAAGAATAGTTTAGAATTCTGTATCAGTATACAATAACCGGAAAACCGTAGGACACCACATCGTAAATTTTTTTCATGGCATCCAGCGGGGTGTTGACACATCCATGGGAACCATTGGTGATGTAGATATCTCCTCCGAAAGCCGTTCTGGAAGCCAGGTCATGAAGCCCCACCGTAAAGTCCTCGCTGTAGGGCACCCAGTAGGTCACCTCCTCCACATAGGACGGCTCCCCGTTTTCATCCGGTTTTCCCTTCATTGTGTAGGGAGATTTTCTGGATTTGACTTTCCATACGCCTCCCTTTGGCGTCTCAGTTCCATTGTTTACGCATCCTGTCACCACCGGCGTCTCCACCACCAGTTCCCCGTCCACATAGCACCACACCGTCTGCTGTTCAATGGAGATTTCTATGTAGGAACTGCCGATATCATTCTCCTCTCTGCTTTTTGCCGAACTGCTGTAGATCACCTCAAAAGCTCCCTGCTGATGCTCCTGTATAGCCTGGGCGAGATTGGCCGCCGTCGTTTCCACATCCAGTACCCAGCCGTAATCGCCCTTTTCCAGAGTAACGGTTTCGCCTCCCGTGGTGGTAAAGGTATGGTGTCCCACCGTATCATATTTATCCGCCAGCTGCTGCACATATTCCGTCACTTTGGCAGAATCGATCACATCATTTCCCGCTTCGTCCTGTGTCAGCCAGGTGATCAAAAGATTCTTGTCCACCGTCTCCGTGCGGCCGCTGCCAAAATCCATGGTCAAACTGGCAGAAACCAGCTGCTGCAGATTCTTAAGACGTTCCTTAAGCGCTTCATCCTCCGCCGTGACTGCCGGATGTTCATAGCAGTCCGCCGCATCCAGATCCAGCGTCTTTTCCCCTGCCAGAACCGCCTTTTTAACCGCCGCCGTCACCTTGTCACGGTTCAGTGTGGTTCCTTCTTTTTCCGGAACAATGGTAAAATCATTGTTTTCCACGGTGATAGAAGCATCTTCCGGCGCCGTCATATTCTCTTCCTGCATCATGGCCAGGCCATCCACCGCCTTGCTGATGCCCTCGTCCGATACTTCCAACGAAACCAGTTCCTGATACGTATGTTCCCGGAAGGCCCCCGCCGGCCAGAGCCAGTGATTCTGCCCTTTTAAAAGCCGGTCTACCGCCCCGTCGTCTTTATAGGAAAGAGAAAGATCCCAGGCCGTCAGCGTTTCCTTAGCCTCGCCTCTGCCAGTCACCGTCAGCCGGTAGCTTTCCACTTCTTCTTTCAGCTTTTCTTTCACCTGTGCCGCTGTCATCTGTGAACAATCCATTCCGTCAATGACGGTATTGGAATAAAAATGCTCTTCGAAATAAAACGCCATTGCTGCATACGTCCCTGCCAGAAGCAAAAGGAACACCACAAGCACGCCGAGCAGTATCTTTTTTCTTTTTGTCATTTTTTTCTCCCCTTTTGTACAAACCTTATCCCCACAAAGGGAGGCTGTCACACCACTCCTTGTGCGACAGCCCCCTTGCAAATCACTTTCCCCATCATTAAAATTTTGCACTTTGTCTCATCAATATTCCGGCTCGATCAGACCGTAGGTATTACCCTTCCTTTTGTAAACCACATTCACCTCATCCGTCTCTGCATTGCAGAAAACGAAGAAATTGTGTCCCAGCAGTTCCATCTGCACACAGGCGTCTTCCGGATACATCGGCTTAATGCCAAACTTCTTGGTCCGGATGATCTTAACCTCTTCATCATCCGGAACTTCTTTTTCAATAAATGCTTTCTGGAGGTTTCCGCCGTCCTGATGTTTATCCACGATTTTATTTTTGTATTTTCTCAACTGACGTTCGATCACTTCTTCTACCAGATCGATGGACACATACATATCATTGCTCACCTGTTCAGAGCGGATAATATTTCCTTTTACCGGGATCGTTACCTCAATTTTCTGCCGTTCTTTTTCGACACTCAGCGTTACGATAATGTCTGTTTCCGGAGTAAAGTACCGTTCCAGCTTGCCAAGCTTGTCCTCGACTGCCGACCGTAATCCATCCGTAATCTCGATATTTTTTCCACTGATAATAATTTTCATGATGTCCACTCCCTTTTGCTTCGATTTTACATCCCGTTTACACAGGTTGTAATTAGTTTTATTATAATACGGAACGGGGGGATTCGCAACAGCAAAAAAGCCTTCCGAAGGAGAGAGAATTCCGGAAGGCTTTTCTATCTGATTTCCTTAGACTGTTTTACATTTCATTCCATGTTTCATGCATATAGATGCCGCGTTTTTCCAGTTCATCAAAGATCTGCTGCGGTTCAAAGGCTTCCTCCGGGATGAGGATACCGGTTCCTTTTACATTGCCCTTTGCCAGCTGCTGCGCTGCAATAGAGAGGGGAATTCCCACATTTCTGGTATAGGCTCTTAGCCCTTCCCAGCCTTTTACGCTTCCGTCGGAAGCAGGATGGGTATGATAGATGATTCCCTGTTTTTTTACGCCGTCTTTATATCCGACTACCTCGATGTGCAGCGCATAACCATACAGCTGTGTGGTTTTCCCCTGCTCGCTTTCCACCAGGTAGTCCCCGATAATGCTCATCAGCCCCTTTGTGGTATCTCCCACCTGCACCGGCGGGTTTTTCAAAATACCGTAATCATACAGCCCTCTTACCAGAGTCATGTTCTGTTTCGGCCAGGTGCCTCGTACTTCGATCAGCCGCACGCCCTTATCTTTCAGCGCCTTCGCCAGCGTTACCGTCTCTGAATGGGGAATGATGTACTGAACAGTTTTGCCATAAGGCTGGGGCAGTTCCACTTCTCGGGGACGGGCGAAGGGCGGGACCTGTATAAACTTTCCGTCTTCATATACCACTCTGCTTTCCAGGTTGGGATCATACTCATAAGTTGTGGTTTCCGTAATGGATTTGGAGAAAGCAAAGGGACGAAAGGCTCCGTGAGAAACATAGACCTCTTCCACCGTATCCAGCTGACCTGCCAGATGCATGGCCATCATCTGTGTGACGCCAGGCGTCATGCCAAACCCTGGCACGCAGGCTTTTCCCGCTTTTTTAAACAGTTCATCCCACTGATTTTCCTCTCCGAAACCATTCAGGTTCACCCCGTGACAGCCGGCTTTCGCAATGCATTCCGTGGACAGACCATTGAGGGTGATCTGGGTGCCGTCCATAACGACGTCGTAACCGCGCATCCGTTCGGCCGTCTCATCGGTTTTTGTCACATCGACTTTTACCACATCCACACGTTTGTCATTCAGCCACTGCGCCACCTTGCATGCTTCTTCGTAATTGTAATCTCCAATGGTAATCTTCTCAAAATCAGAATACTGCACCAGATCCAGCGCCGACTCTCTGCTGATCCGGCCGGCCGCTCCAAGACAAAATACTTTCATGTTTCATTACCTCCGTATTTATGTGTTTTTTTCATTTTGTAAACGCAGATTTCATAGATTCCCCTGACCGCCACATTGATCAGAAGAATCAATAAACTCATGGCCGCCGCCTGGGCGATGTCTCCCGCCTCCTCCATGTGAGTAATGGCAATGGACGCCACCTTGAACCGGGCGCTGTACAGGAAGACGACCGCAGATACCGTCACCATAGAATTCATGAAGTAATACATGAAGATCTCCAGCACGGCCGGCAGCGACATGGGAACCACTACCTTGCAGAAGGTTTTCCACCCGGGTACTTTCAGACTCTCCGCCACATTTTCGTATTCTCTGTCCAGTTTCTTCAGCGCGCTGCTGGCTGTCACGAAGGGCACGGAATAAAAATGCACCATATTGGCCAGAACCAGGATGATCATGGTTCCGTACACGAAGTTAAGCGGATTGTTCTTCTGATTAAAGAAGAAGATAAAGCTTAACCCGATCACCATGCCCGGAAGCGCCAGCGGCAGACTGGATAAGATTCGTCCTGCATTTTTCAGTACCGGAAAGCATTTTCCCCGTTCAATAAAATAAGCATAGACAAACACAAACACCGTTCCGCAGATTGCGGTGACAATGCTCATTTTCAGAGAATTCATATAACTCTGTATCCCTCCCGTGGAGGGGTTGAAATTAAAATTCTCCAGCGTGAACCCCATATCATAGGGATAATATTTTGTAAAAGCCCCCATAACCAGCACGCCGACGATGCAGAGCAGACACAGGGCAATTCCGCCGCAGATCACATAAAAGGCTCCGTCCCTTGCTTTACTGGTTTTGATCTTCAAAGGCTGCGCCTTTGAGCTGATCCCGTCATTGTTTTTTCTGGTGGTGATCCGATCCACGCCGAAACTCAGCACTGCCGGTATCAGCAGCAGCGTTCCCACTACGGCTCCCATATTCATGTCAAACTGACCGGCCACCTGCTCGTAAATATCTGTCGCCAGAACATTGTAGCTTCCGCCCAGCACCTTAGGCGCTCCGAAATCAGTAAACGCCAGAGTGAAGCAGACAAACAGACTGTTGATCAGCGTATACCGCACCGATGGAATGGTGATATGGCTGAATTTTTTCAGTGAGCTGCAGCCCATACTCTCCGCCGCCTCATACAACCGGCCGTCCGCATAGTTCAGCGCGATCAGGAACATCAGAAAAGACTGCGGGAAGGTATAGATGATTTCCGACAGAATGATGCCCGTCCTGCCGTACAGGCCGATATCCCAGCCCAGCCCCGTGATCACTCCCTGTTTTCCGAACAGATACACCAGCCCCAGTCCGTGAACCACGGTGGGCAAGAAGATCGGGATCATGGCCACATACCGGAAAAACGTTTTCCCTTTGATATTGGTTCTGGTCAGACCGTACGCATAAAGAAATCCCAACAAGGTGCCGAACACAGCAGCCGCACAGGAGACGGTCAGGGTATTGGTCACTGACACAGAAAGGGAGGGCGTGGAAAAGTACTCGATATAATTTCCCAGACCGGCAAACTCTCCCGCAGAATCCAGGAACGCCTTGGAAAACAGGGAAAACAACGGACAGATTAAGATGATCACGAACACCAGCGTCATCACGGCGATGGTGATATCCGCCGGGCGCAGCCGTATACTTTTATGCCTGCTTTTCATAAAGAATTCCTTTCCGGCATCTGCGCATCGGGATAGCAGATAATGCCTGATTTTGGAATGTTAAAATATACCTGATCCTGCTCATCCAGCACCAGACTGCCTGCCCGGGCCGAGTCGATATCAGCGCAGATGGTTTCTTTCGTATCTTCCAGTTTCCCGTAAACCCGGGTCAGCGCTCCGCGAAACTCCACTTCTTCAATGACGCCTTTCCAGCTTTCCACTTCCCGCATCTTTCCGGTTTTGGTAATCTCGATAATCTCAGGCCGGACTCCGTATATTTTCTGATCCCTCCTGTAAAGGTTCATGGTTCCGATAAAGTTGGCCACGAACGCCGTCTTCGGTACATCATAGATTTCTTTGGGCTTTCCGATCTGCTCCACCACCGCATTGTTCATCACCACGATTTTATCTGCCATGGTCAGCGCTTCCTCCTGGTCATGGGTTACCATGATCGTGGTAATGCCCAGCCTTTTCTGAATTTTACAGATTTCCGAACGCAGTTTCACCCGCACCTTGGCATCCAGCGCTGAAAGGGGTTCGTCCAGCAGCAAAAAAGCAGGTTTCAGAGATATCGCTCTGGCAAGCGCCACTCTCTGCTGCTGTCCGCCGGACATCTGAGCGGGATATTTCTTTCTCTGATCATACAGATCCACCATCTCCAGCACTTCCTGGCATCGGTTTTTTCTTTCCTCCTTCGAAAGATTTTTCTGCTGATTCAGCCCGAACAGGATATTCTGCTCCACCGTCATATGCGGAAATAAAGCGTAGGACTGGAATACGATACCAAAATTTCTCTTGGAAGGCGGCAGAGACGTACAGTCTCTGCCGTCGATGATCACCTGTCCTTCATCCGCCGTCTCCAGGCCTGCAATAATCCGCAGCAAAGTGGTTTTTCCGCAGCCGGAGGGGCCCAGGATACTCACCAGCTCCCCTTTTTCGATATCAATGCTGACATTTTTCAGAGCGGTATGAGTATCAAAGTGTTTCACAATATTTCTCACTGATAAAAATGCCATTTCAGATCCCCTCTCTTATGATTCCGCTTCTGACTTGCCGTCATATTTCTCCATCCACTGATTTAAAATGTCTTCTCTGTTTTTTGCTGCCCAGGAGAAATCATTTTCGATCAGCTGATCAAGCGGATTTCCTTCGTATCCTTCATATTCTCCGGTATTTTCCACCGTAACAATGGGGTAATTCTCTCTGTACAGATCCATGGCGTCATCGGAAATAGCCCAATCCAGGAAGGTATAGGCAGCCGGATTGATCTCATCCTTCGCCATCAGAGCGTTGGCTTCCAGATCCCACCCGGAACCTTCTTCCGGAAATACCACTTCCACCGGAGCCCCTTTCTCTTTCTGGCTAAGGCCCGCATATCCGAAACTGATTCCCACGGCACACTCTCCGGAAGCTGCCATTTTAGCAGGCTTGGAGCCGGAATGTACATACTGGGCAACGTTTTCATGCAGCTGATCCAGGTAATTCCATCCTTCCTCCGTGTCCTTACCCTTCAGCTGCAAAACAGCAGATACCGTCAAAAATCCGGTTCCGGAAGAATTGGGATTGGACATAACGATATGCCCTTTCAGACGGGGATCCAGCAGGTCTTCATAGGAAGTAATCTCGTCCGCCGTCATGCCCAGCTTTTCCAGCTCTGCCGTATTCACCACAAAAGCTGTTTCCCAGGCGTCGATTCCCACCCAGGTGGGTACTTCTTTATCTGATTTAAACTGCGCAAGGATCCGGTCGCATCCTTCCGGTTCATAGGGCTGCAGCGCATCCATATCATCCAGAACCATCATGGAGGAAGCCGCCGTACCCCAGACCACGTCCGCCTGCGGGTTATCCTTCTCCGCAATCAGTTTCGCCGTGATAATTCCGGTGGACTCGCGGACGACATTTACTTTGATATCCGGATAGGTTTCATTGAATTTTGCCAGATAATCGGTCACCTGCTCGTCTTCCAGGGCTGTATAAACCGTAATCTCCCCGGCATCTGCCTTGTCCCCCTCTGCATCGGCGGTATTTCCTTCTCCGGAGCCGCCGCATCCGGTCAGCGCCGCCAGCGCTGCTGCCAGTAATGCCGCACATAATTTTTTCTTCATAATCTTTCCATAATCTCCTTTTTCTTTTCCGTTTTCTGCGTGATTTCCCACGCCGCAGATTCACTATAAAAAATTTTTCCCGCAAAAAAAATCACAGGAAGGTAAATTCTTTTTCAAAATTTTACACTTCCTGTGATTTTTACCATGTAGTTTTCCTACATATTATTATATTGTATCTTCTTTTCCGTATACCAGATCCTGGATATTATTCCAGTTTTTATTCACCCGATCCGCATAATAATCATAATCCGTCAGGAACACGCCCAGATACAGCATATCCACCAAAGAGATCTGGGCGCTCCTGGAAAAGATTGCATTGCCGTACATATACTGCTCGTTCCCCGTGCACAAAATGATATCCGCATATTTATTGATCAGCGACTGCTCAAAATTGGTGATGGAAATCGTCAGCGCCCCGGCTTCCTTTGCGCGCTTTAAGGCCGATACCGTATGTTTGGACTGCCCCGTATGGGAAATGCCGATAGCCACGTCTCGTTTCGTCAGATTCCTGGCGTTGACCATCTGCATGTACCCGTCTTTGTTGAAATACACCTGTTTTCCGATATAAGCCATCTTGGCAGTAAAGTCCTCCGCCGTGCAGGAAGAATTCTCCACTGCGTAGACCGAAATATTGTCCGCCTGTGCCAGTGCATTCACCGCCCGTACGTATTCGTAAGTAGATACCGCCTGCAGCATTTCCTCCAGATGACGCATGTTGGTCAAAATGACTTTAGCCGGAATTTCCACCAGCTTATCCTCCCGTTTTATCGGATAATCCAGAATACGCTCTTCTTTAGATGCGTCGGTTTTCGCATATTCTTCCAGCACACGGTTTTTCAGTTCCCGATATCCTTTCAGCCCCATTGCCCTGGCAAACCGGATCACGGTGGGCTGACTGACGCCTGCCTCCCTGGCAAATTCATCGATGGACCAATTTGTCATATCCCGTCCTTTTTCCAGTATGATATCAGCCGTCTTCTGCTCGGAAGGTCTTAATTCTTTGTATTTTGAACGAACCGCAAATAAAAAACTCTCCTGTCCCATGTTTTCTCCCTGTAGATTTTCTACCCTTTTTTCTTTTTTCTTACCGAATGCTTCCTCTTGGCTGACGCTGCAGCAGATTTTCTCAGAACGATTTTTTCGCATCCATTTTTTATTTTACACAAAATCCAGGCAAAAAACATGTAATCCAGGTAAAATCTACCTCAAATGTATGATTTCTCCCTTTTATTCCCGGCAGATCTGCAGGACTTTTTCAAATTTCATCGGCCCTCCGAAAAGATCCAGCGCGCTGCCCACCGTCACATCGATGCGGTTTTCTCCTGCATCCCGCAGCCGGTAAAGATCCTCATAAGACCCTACGCCTCCCGCATAGGTGATGGGATTTGTCTTGTGCCGCTCCAGAATCCGGATCAGTTCCGTATCCACGCCGGAGGCTTTTCCCTCCACATCCACCGCATGGATCAGAAACTCATCACACCAGCCGGACAGTTCATCCAAAACTGACGGCGTAACCGTCACATCAGTAAATTTCTGCCAGCGATCCGTCACAATATAATAGTCACCGTCCCTCTTGCGGCAGCTCAGATCCAGAACCAGACGCTCCTTTCCCACCGCCTTTACCATGTTCTGCAGATTTTGCCAGGATATTTCTCCATCCCGGAAAACGTAGGACGTGACGATCACATGGCTGGCTCCTGCTTTCAGAAATTCCTCTGCGTTTTCCGGCCGGATACCTCCTCCCGCCTGCAGTCCTCCCGGATACGCGCCAAGGGCTGACAGCGCCTGAGCCTTTGTCCCTTCATAATAGGGAGAGTCCGCTGCATTCAGCAAAATCACATGGCCGCCCCGGATCCCATAACTCCGGTAAAGTCCGGCGTAAAAGGCGCCGTCCTGTTCTGCCACAAAATTTTCCTCTGCCTGGTCCATCTCATCCCGCAGGCTCCCCCCCACAATCTGTTTTACTTTTCCATTATGTATATCGATACATGGCCGAAACCGCATAATTTCCTCCCTCTGTTCAGAAAAAAAGGCCGCCACTGTCTTTTTCTGACAATGGCAGCCTGCCTTTTGGTTTTGTTTACGGATTATCGCTGGCTGCTCTTTCTTCCTCCTGCGCCGCTTCCCGGTCGGCGTCCGCCTGGTTTTCATCCTCTTCCCGAACCGTATCGCGCCCGTCATCGGCCGCGTCCTCTCCCAGGTCTTCCACGCCCTCTCCCAGATCCTCGATTCCCTCGCCGGCGTCCTCGATGATATTATTATCATCCGCGGCGTCTTTCGAATCCTCGCCGTCGGTGACGTCATTCACATTGCCGTCATCCGTATTCTGCTCCTGCTGCGAGTCGTCTGTATGTTCCTGCTCGTTGTTGGTATTGTTATCCATCGCGGCGTCATCGCCGCAGCCTGCCATGAAACATACTGCAGCAGTCAGCATCAGTCCCAGCATCCACTTTTTCCAAGCTCTCATAACATCGTCTCCTTTTCTCTTTTCAGATTTCGATGCTATTAATATTCTCGGATCTGCCGGAATTTATACAAAAAAATGTCAGTTTTTACGCATCAGCAATGACATCGCTCATATCGAAACGCCCTGCGCCTTTCCCCTTCAGGAATTTCGCCGCCTGCACGGCGCCTTTTCCAAAGACTGCCTTGGAATAAGCTGTGTGCTTAAATTCGATTACTTCGTCCGGGCCGGCGAAGATAACCTCGTGGTCTCCGACGATAGTGCCGCCGCGCACCGCTGAGATACCGATCTCCAGATCTTCTCTTTTTTTGCGTTCCTGACTCCTGTCAAATTTATATTCGTACTGATTTCCCATGGCCTCATTGAGACTGTCCGCCAGCGCCAGCGCCGTTCCGCTGGGTGCGTCCACTTTCAGTCTGTGATGGCGTTCCACGATTTCCATATCAAATCCGGCCGGCGCCAGCACTCTGGCCGCATCTTTCAGAAGCTTCAGCAGCAGATTGATACCCATGGACATGTTGGCGGACTTCAGCACCGCCGTCTCTTTGGCCGCCTCTTCCACCTTCGCCAGCTGCTCTTCTGACAGGCCGGTGGTACACAGCACAATCGGCAGTCTGCGCTTTACGCTATAGTCTAAAATACCATCCACTGCCGCTGCCGTGGAAAAATCAATGATCACATCCGCATCCACATCGCACTTTTCCACATCGGTAAATACCGGATATCCGTTATCCCTGGTATCGGCGATATCGATCCCCGCCACAATTTCAGCGTCTTTGTCATCTCTCACCAGCTGGCTGATCACCTGACCCATATGGCCGTTGCAGCCATGCATAATAATTCTGACCATGTCCTCTTCCTCCTATTTCACTACCTGAATGCCGTACGCTCTCATGGCCTTCGCCAGCCGCTCCTGGTTCTGCGGCTCCATCTCCGTCAGCGGTCCTCTTAAGGGGCCTACTTCCTTACCCATCAGATTCAAAGCGGCCTTGACCGGAATGGGATTGACTTCACAGAACAGAGCATCGATCAGCTCCAGTGACTTCAGCTGCAGATCGCGGCTTCCCGCAATATCCCCCTCCAGGAATTTCATGACAATATCATGAGCTTCCCTGGGAGCCACGTTGGAGAGCACGGAGATCACGCCGATGCCGCCAAGAGAAAGCAGCGGTACGATCTGATCGTCGTTTCCGGAATACAGATCGATCTTTCCGTCTGTCAGTTCCATCACCTTGGCAACCTGAGAAATATTTCCCGTGGCTTCTTTGATACCCACAATATTTTCCACCTCTTTAAACAGAGCGGCCACTGTGGGCGGAAGCAGGTTGCAGCCTGTTCTGCTGGGAACATTGTACATGATAATCGGTTTATCCACCGCATTGGCGATGGTGGTGTAGTGTCTGATCAGTCCGTTCTGTGTGCCTTTATTATAGTAGGGCGTTACCACCAGCAGTCCGTCTGCTCCGTTTTCCGCCGCTTCCTTCGACATCTCCACTGCCGTATGGGTGGAATTGGAACCGGTGCCGGCGATCACAGGGATTCTGCCTTTTACCCGCTCAATGGTAAATTTAATCGCATCCAGATGCTCTTTTTCTGACAGCGTGGCAGATTCGCCGGTGGTGCCGCAGATAATAATAGCATCGGTGCCTGCTGCGATCTGCTCCTCCAGAAGTTCATCCAGTTTTTCATAATTGATTGATAAGTCCTCGTGCATGGGAGTAACCAGGGCTACTCCGGCTCCTTTAAAAATTGCCATATTCCTTTCCTCCTGAAATTAAACGAAAAGAAGAGGCGTACGTATCGTCCGCCTCCAAAGGATTCATATAGGAATTTCCCTACACGTTCTGCTTCAGATAGCGCTCCATCCTCACTGATGACAGTCATATGGTTCTTCACCCTATGCCCAAGGATATAATCTGCGGCATCATACCCTTTCGGCACGATCCCCTTTCCCGCGCTTTCTCCTGCTCCCGAAGCATCCGGCGAGGTACTGATGAATCATGCAACCTCTATCTTTCCATTTGTTTTTTATTTAAAAATAACTATAACACCATTCCCCGGCCTTGTCAATCCGCCGGAGTCGTATTTACGCTATCCGAAAATCCGGCGCAGCGGTTCCACCACATTGCGCAGCGCCTCGATGGCTTCGTTCAGCTTTTCCAGATCCACCGCATCCAGTTTTTCGATGGTTTTTTGCACGCCTTTTTCACTGGTGATAACGAACTCATCAATGTCTTTTAACGTTTCTGCCAGTTCAAGATCCTGCAGCTGCAGTTCTTCCAGCTGTCCGGACACCTGGGCGATGGAATCCGCCGCCCGGTTCAGCGACGGTACCACAAAAACGGCGGAAATCACCAGCGCCAGCGCCATGACTGTGGCCATGATACAGGTAACACGGCTGTATCGCATCTGCTTTCTGGCACATTCCAGCTGTTCCTGCAGGATTTCTTTTTCTGAGCGTTCTTCCTTTTGATTCATTTCTTCTCTCATAAGCTGTCCTCCGAGACCGGAACGCTACCGTCTGTCCCGGTCGATAAATTCCAGGCTGACCACCGCAGCCAGCGCATAAGCCAGCGAGAAAATCAGCAGATAGCCCCATCTTCGCAGCACAAGGGGCGCCTCGTACTGATAGATTTTACGGTACGTATAATCGTGAACGAATTCCTCCAGCAGAGCGTATCCTTCCTCCTGAAAGTTTTTCACATCTTCTTCGGGCAAATCATCCAGAATCTTCTGCAGCCCTCCGATGCTTTCCAGCATTTCCAGTTCAGAATCCAGGATCTCCGACGGCAGTTCATTCAGATTTGCCTCGATGCACAGTACCCGCTGTCCCCATTTGCTGATGGTCAGGTCAGAGAGGATCTTCGCCTGCCCTGTAATAGGGAAGATGGATCCTGAAAAAATCAGCTGTACAATCAGGATAAAAGGCATCACCGTCATGGCCGCCGTGGTGGTCTTTACCAGGGAAGACACGGCGATCCCCAGCATATCCGCAGCGAAAAGCACCAGAAACATGCTGATGAAAAAATCCACATGAAAGCTTCCTGTGACCAGCCCCTGAGCGGGAAATTTTAGGAAGATACTGTAGAAAATCACCATCACCAGCGCCTGCACCAGACAGATGGCACCCTGATATATCATATGCGCCGCCACATAGGAGGTGATATGCAGCCCCGTCCGGTGTTCCCGCTTGATCACCTGCCGCTCCTTGCAGACCTCCTGGATGGAATTAAAGATACCGATCCAGATACAGGCCGTTACCATGGCAAAGAACCCCGTCCGGGTGCTTTCCTTGGTGACGAACATGGAATCCTTCAGCACAAAGGAAAGAATCAGCGATACGATAACCGCAAACAGAATGATTTTCCAGTTTTTTTCATTAACAAAGATCCGGAAGAACTTCCCCACGTAAACTCTGATCTGGGTCAGCCGTCCCTGCCGTTGTACATTCTGTGTCTCCATCGGTCCCCCTCCTTTCCGCTTCCCGGTATTTTTCTATGTAATGATCCGCCAGCCCTTCGCCGCCTTCATCTGTGCGGTTGATCTTGCGCACCACATCTTCCATGGTATCCGCATCAAAGAAATCTCTCGCCTCTTTCGGAGAACCATAAAACGCCAGATGGCCGACGTTTTTTGTGGAATCCTTCGCAAGCACGATCACCTTGTCAAACAGATCGATCACCCGGTCCGGAGCATGGGTGATCACAATCACCGTCTTGCCCTGATCCGCGATGGTACGCAGACACTCCATCAGGCGGCGGGCCATGACGCCATCCAGGCCGGAATCCGGTTCATCCAGGAAAAACAGGCTGGGATTGACAATGTATTCCACCGCGATGCTGAGCCGCTTCCTCTGACCGCCCGACAGCTTGGACACCAGAGATTTCTTTTCACTCTCCAGGCCCAGCGTCTCCAGCACTTCCTCCACCCGTTTTCTGCGCTCCTCTTCCGTCACATCTTTGGGAAGTTTCAGTTCCGCGGCATTTTCCAGTGTGGCCTGTACAGAATCATCCATCCGCAGCCAGTCCTGCTGGGGGACAAATCCGATCTCATATTTCATCCGATTGTAATTTTTATAAACATCCACCCCATCCAGGGAAATGCTTCCCTGGGCTTTCTCATAGCCCATCACCGCATTGATGAATGTGGTTTTTCCGGCGCCGGATCCTCCCAGCACCAGCGCCATCTCCCCGGGATTTACCGACAGATTAATGTTCTCCAGCAGCATCCTTTTCCGGAACAGATTGCGCACGCTTCTCTCTTCGATATGGATGGTCAGTCGGTTCCCGGCCGCCTCATGGTGGTTGTACATCAGTCTGTCTCCCAGGAAAAGAAACAGCGTCCTGCCAATCCGCACCACATCCAGGAAATGCAATGCCTGCCGGTTCTGCACCGGCTGTCCATTGACATAGATTCCGAATTTTGTATTATGCTCCACCACATACCAGTCCCCGCCTTCGTGGGAAAGGAAGGCATAGCGCACCGGCAGCTCTCCTTCCTGCTCCCGGGCCTGGATCTCCTCTCCGGAGGATTCCTCCCGGCAGCTGAGATAATAGTTCTGATACTGGTCTGTCAGGGACAGTTCTTTCCACGCCACCTGAGGATCAAATTTCTCACGGAAAATGATGACGGCGGCACGGCTGTCCCGGCCTTTTTCCCCGGGATTGTCTATCCGCAGCACGTCTCCATCTTCCAGCTCCACCGTATGTTCGCATTCCGTAGACTCGCTTCCAATTCTCAGATCATTATTATAAAATGTACCGAATTCCGTCCCCAGATCCTTATAGGTAAACCGATTTTCTTCCCGGACAAGCTTTCCGTGAAGCTCACCCAGCCAGGGACAGTCGATCTGGATCTCTGCTGTCCCGCCTTCTTTTTTGCATCCGATATAAACGGTCTCCTCCGTCACCGGAACTTGGCTGATATTCTGACTGCCGTCGCAGATCACCAGCTTTGCCGTCTGTGCCATATTTTTCCCCCTGCCGTTTTTTTACTGTTATCATATTCTATACCCGGATCCATGTCAATGATCCTCTTCGTCTTCCTCGATCAGCCTGCCGGACAGTTCACGCTGCTCTTCGTTGAATTTCTGCGCCCGCATTTTTTCCCATTCTGTCGCCCTCGGAACACAGAACCATCACACGGATATTGACACTGTTGTCTGCCAGCGTCACCACGCCTTTATAGAAGGGCCCGTCGATAATGCCCGGCAGGCGTTTCCTGATATTGGGGAATTCCTGCTCCAGAACATTTTCCACCCGCTCCAGGGACTCGCCGTATTCGATCCCAAGATCCACCCAGGCATAGGAATAATCTCTTGTCATGTTAATAACGCCGCACACATCTTTGTTGCTGATAATTTTGATATTCCGTCCGCCGTCCTGGATCTTGGTGGTCCGGATGCCGATTTCCACCACCAGAGACTGAGTTCCCAGACCAATGACCAGACCCAGGATTCCCGCCGAGGCCAGAAGGGTCTTGGTGTCAATTCCAAACAGCGCCAAAGTGTAATACATTACGGCGATCACGGATACGTATTTGATAAAGTTTCGAAGCAGACGGCACACCGTCTCTCCCTTGGCGCTGAAGGTGTGGGACAGGATAGACAGAATCTTCTGCACAACGGCAGTCACCGTCACTGCCACACAGATGATCAGCAGAGCCGCTGTCACTGCGAAGATATTCAGGCCGCGGGCCCATCTGCCGCTGATCACATATTTGAAAATAGAATGAGAGTCCAGCACCTGTTCCTGCAGCACCACTGCCAGACAGATCACCACAGACAGGATACCCAGCAGCCATTTCAGCACCAGGAACATTTTCTGCTCCGCCGTCTTTTCATTCCATTTGATTACTGTCTGCTTAAAACGGCTGGCTGCCGAGCGGCTCTTTTTCTTTGTTCCGTCGGGCATGGTGACATCAATCATCTGATTTTCACCGGAATCTTTCTTCTGTCTTCCCTCTGCCGTATCGCCTCTTCGTCCCACCGTCAGAAGCAGGAATACGATAGCCAAGGCGATAAAGCTGGCAAACACAGACGCCACCGTGATGGGAAGACGTTTCCCGCCGATGGCTTCCTCCGGAACCGCCGCATATATGTAATAATCCCCGGTATCCACGGAAGAAGCAAAATATTTTTTCTCTCCCAATGTCAGATATCCATTGTAATCATCTGTCAGCTGACTTTCTTCCAAACCGTACTTCACCGCTGACCTGCCGATTATCTTTTCATTGGGATAATAGGCAAAGGTATTGTTTTTCTTTTCCACAGCAAAAACGATGCCTCCGCTTCCCACTTTGATATTGGGAAGAAGGTTATCGACCTGCATATTAGAGATCGTTTCCTCCAGTTTTTCCGGTTTCACGGAGATCTGCACGAAACCGTCGGGATTATAATCGCCATCCCGCAGCGTCACGCCGATATACTGATGATAATCTCCCGATACATCGTCCGACTGAGCTTTCTGGATCAGATGATCCACACCCAGCAGCAGTTTGTTAAATTCATAGGACTGATCCTTCGGATCATCACTGACGCTGAATTTAGTGTAGGGCGAATTGGTAGCCGTCTGCACGCCGTCTGCGTTAAATACGTTTACCGATTCAATATCCAGCACGTCGCTTAACTGCGCCAGCTTCTCCCTATTTGCCAGTTCCGGCTTGTGATCAATGATGTAAGCGGCGATCTGCGCCTTGTTCAGATACCGTTCATTGTACTGTTTTTCCAGTTCGTCGGTTTCCTGCGCGTAACGGTCAATCTCCTGCTCCACTTCCTGCACCCGCTGGGTGTTGCTCATGGACTGTCTGGACAGTGAAAACAGCGTCTGCATATAATAGGAAATCAAATGGAAGGAATTATATTTAAATTATAATTTTCCAGATATATTTACTTATCTATTACATTTCTCACGAAACCATTTGTGAATCTTTGTGGAAACTGCTATAATGAAAAACAATATGATTTCAGAAAGGGCTGATGATATGGACTCACAGCAAAACAGCTGTATAAAAACAGAAGAATATCTGGAGTGTGAAAAACGTCGCGTATTTGTCCTGATGATTCTGGTGGGCGGTTATCTGGGCGCTTTCACCTATTCCATCCGGGGCGGCGTATTCTGCAACGCTCAGACCGGAAACTTTGTCCTGCTGGCTATGGCGCTGGGAAACGGCAGCTGGTTTCATGCGTTATACTACCTGATTCCCATCTCTGCCTACTGCCTGGGCGCTTTCATCTCCGAAGCGGCTGCCAGCCAGATCAAACGGTTTAACCTGCTGCGCTGGGATACATTGCTGATCCTCATCGAGATCTTTGTCGTGATTTTCCTGGGATTCCTGCCGGAAAGCGCGCCGGTACAGATCACCCAGGTGCTGATCAACCTGATCTGCTCCATGCAGTACAATACTTTCCGCCAGGCCCAGGGGATTCCCATGGCGACCACTTTTTGTACGAACCATATCCGGCAGGTTGGCATCGCCATCTGCAAGGCCATCCGTCACCGCAGGGAAAATTCCCAGTACATCCGCAGAATGCTGATTCACCTGGGAATGATCGCCGCTTTTGTGGCAGGCGGAGTCATTTCCACCGTTCTGTGCAATATTATGCTGGGACGGGCCGTCTGGTTCGCTTTGATTCCTCTTTGCATTGTTCTGGTAGATCTTCTGTATGCCGACCTGAAACGGGAAAAGGGAAAACTGAATCAGATTCCCCGGGGACATTGATGTTTAACCCCAAAGTGAGACGCCGCATCTGTGATGTGCGGCGTCTCACTTTTTTCTCAGTCGATATATTCCAGCTTGCTGACGGATACCTCGTAAGCCGTCCTTTTCTCTGTCTCATTTTCACTGATTTTCTTCATATATTCCCGGCTCTGGATTCTTCCCCAGATCAGGACATGCCCTCCCACCTGGAAGGCGGAAGCGTAACGGGCGTTTCTTCCCCAGCATATACAGGGAATATAGTCGGATTTCCCGTAGGGACGATTGACGGCTATGAGCAGATCGGCGATCTCCCTGCCCAGCGGTGTCTTTCGATAAACCGGCGGTTTGCATATGTAACCGTCAAGAAAGATCTGATTGGACTTCATCGATTCATCCACTTCGTCCACGAAACTGATCTCCCGGGCAAAAACCGAGAGCACCAACCGGTTTTTCTTCTCCTCGTGCCGGTTATAAGATCGAAACTGGCCGAAAACCTGGATATACTCTCCCTCATAATCCTGCGTCACATCCACCAGACGTTCGGAAACCATAACCGGAATCCGATCCTCCGATTCACTGAGACGTTTCACCACCACGTCCGTCAGGTAAAACCCTTCTCCGAACACCTGATGACTGAAGGTAAACTGCGACGCGATCTTCCCCATAATTGCAACCTGATTGTTTTCAATAATCTTATCTGCCATGAATGATAGTACCCCTTCCTCTGCGTTGTATTTTGTCTATATCATATGTATTCTTCCCTTTCCGGTTTTAGAACAAAAATTTTTTATTTTCCGGAATCCCTTGTATTCCCGGGAAAATGTGGTAGACTTGTATCGTTGGATTTACCCTGAAACGAGGAAGGATACAGTTATTATGAAGATAAAAAGAGAAGATGTGAGAAACGTAGCCATCATTGCCCATGTCGATCACGGCAAGACGACTCTGGTGGATGAGCTGTTAAAGCAAAGCGGCGTGTTTCGTGAAAATCAGGAAGTACAGGAAAGAGTAATGGATTCCAACGATATCGAAAGAGAACGCGGAATTACTATTCTTTCCAAAAATACCGCCGTGCACTATAACGGTGTAAAGATCAATATCATCGACACCCCCGGCCATGCGGATTTCGGCGGCGAGGTGGAACGCGTACTGAAAATGGTAAACGGCGTCATCCTGGTAGTGGACGCTTTCGAAGGCCCCATGCCCCAGACCAAATTCGTACTGCGCAAAGCCCTGGATCTGGATCTTGACGTAATCGTCTGCATCAATAAGATCGACCGTCCGGAAGCCCGCCCGGAAGAAGTGGTGGACGAAGTTCTGGAACTTCTCATGGATCTGGACGCTTCGGACCGTCAGCTGGACTGCCCCTTTGTCTACGCTTCCGCCAAAGCTGGCTACGCGCTGGCAGACCTGGCAGACAAACCGGCAGGCATGCAGCCCCTGTTTGAAACCATCATCAATCACATCCCCGCCCCCCAGGGCGACCCTGACGCCGGGACCCAGCTGCTGATCAGTACCATCGACTACAACGAATACGTAGGCCGCATCGGCGTGGGAAAAGTGGACAACGGAAAAATCGCCGTCAACCAGGAAGTGATGCTGGTCAATCATCATGAACCAGATAAAAAGAAAAAAGTGAAAATCAGCAAACTTTATGAATTTGACGGGCTGGACAGAATCGAAGTCCGCGAGGCCAATATCGGCTCCATCGTGGCCATCTCCGGCATCAGCGACATTCATATCGGCGATACTCTCTGCGATGTGGAACATCCGGAACCCATTCCTTTCCAGAAAATTTCCGAGCCCACCATCGCCATGCAGTTCATGGTCAATGACAGCCCTTTGGCCGGTCAGGAAGGAAAATACGTCACCTCCCGCCACCTGCGAGATCGTCTGATGAGGGAGCTGAATACAGACGTCAGCCTGCGCGTAGAAGACACCGACTCCCCCGACTGCTTCAAAGTATCCGGCCGCGGCGAGCTGCATTTGTCCGTTCTGATCGAGAATATGCGCCGGGAAGGTTATGAATTCGCTGTCAGCAAAGCAGAGGTTCTCTACAAACGAGACGAGCGCGACCGGCTGCTGGAACCCATGGAAATCGCCTATATCGATGTGCCGGAAGAATTCTCCGGCGCCATCATCCAAAAACTCAGCGAACGGAAAGGTGAACTGCAGGGTATGAGTCTGGCCGGCGACGGCTCCACCCGGCTGGAATTTGCCATTCCAGCCAGAGGGCTGATCGGTTTTCGGGGAGACTTTCTAACCAGCACCAAAGGAAACGGTATTATGAATACCATCTTCGACGGATACGGCCCTTATAAAGGCGACATCCAGTACCGCAAGCAGGGTTCTCTGATCGCTTTCGAATCCGGCGAATCCGTGACCTACGGTCTGTTTTCCGCTCAGGATCGGGGAACTCTTTTCATCGGCCCCGGAGAAAAGGTTTACGCCGGCATGGTCATCGGTCAGAATGGAAAAGCGGAAGATATTGAACTGAACGTCTGTAAAACCAAACATCTGACCAATACCCGTTCCTCTTCCGCCGATGAGGCGCTGAAACTGACGCCGCCCAGGATCTTAAGCCTGGAACAGGCCCTGGAATTCATCGACAAAGACGAGCTGTTGGAGGTTACTCCCCAGAGCCTGCGAATCCGTAAAAAAACGCTGGACGCCCGTCTGCGAAAACGGGAAAGTATGAATAAGCAGTAAAGAGGGAGACTTCCTATGCCAGTTGATATGAAAGAAATTATCGCCCGGGCAGCCCTCACTCTTCTGACCGAAAGGAAGGCCCGGAAGCTGACTGTGAAAAATATTGTGGAGGAATGTCATATTACCAGACAAACCTTTTACTATCATTTCGAAGACATTCCGCACCTCTTCTGCTGGATGCTGGAGCAGGGAATACAAAAAGCCCGGGAAGAAGCCCCTTCGCTGAAAGATCCGGAACCGCAGCTGCGGTATTTTTTCCTGGTGGCGCTCAACACCATGCCCTACGTCAAAAAAGGACTGGAGAGTAATTACGGCCGGGAGTTGGAAAAACTTCTAAAAGATCATTTTTATCAGATGTTCTCCTCTTTGATCGAGCGCGAAGACCTCTACCGGAACCATACCCGCTCAGAGGTAAAACTGATCCTGCGATATCACTGCTATGCTATCATGGGGCTTCTGCAGGACTGGACGCCGGAAGATACTGAAAATCTGGATCAGATTGTCCATCTGATCTGCCTGCTGATCACAGAGGGAATTTCCCCTCTTACATAAAACTTCATATGAGAGACTGCCGAAGCAGCCGAGGTGTAAGATGTTTTACACTTCGGCTGTTTTGTCTATACAGATTGGGAATACTGGTAATTGAGATATCCTGCCGGAAGTTCTAAAATATATGCAGAAAGAAGGTGCTATCATGACTCAGGAAACACTTGCAGTAAAACTGTGCGAACTGGATGACCAGATTGGAAAACTGCACAGCCGGATTCACTTATGTGAATCGACGGATTCCAGAAAACTCAGACAGACCATCTCTTTTCTCGAACAGGAATGTGCCCTGTCAGAAAGCGCCATGGAACAGAAACTAAAACTTTCCAGGGCCGATTGTGTTTCTGCCCTGGCAAAGGCCTACCAGCAGGTAGAGCAGATTATCCGGCAGGTAAAAACCTGTCTGACAGCCCCTCATCAGGCAGCCGATGATACCGCCGGAGACCCGGTGGAAAACCGGATTCTGATGGCGGAATATACCCTGGATTTTGCCCTGCAGGCAGCCAATCACGCGCTGCTGGATTCCCTGAAAGCTATCGAAAGCCAGAAAACCCGGGAAGAAGCAGAAGAAAAAAGGAGTTTCACATGAAAGAAGTAAAATCACCAAAAAAATCTATGATTTATTATTACGGAATCGTGCTGCTGATCATCTTTCTTTTCAATCTTATCGTCACCCCGATGGTGACCGGCAATCGAGTGAAGGAAGTTGACTACGGCACATTTATGGACATGATCGATGACAAAAACATCGGCCTGGTACAAATTGAAGATACACAGATTCTTTTTACCGATAAGGATCAAAAAAACGTTTATCAGACCGGCCCCATGGAGGATCCCACACTGACAGAACGGCTCCATGACTCCGGCGCTAAATTCGAAAAAGTTATAGAAAAACCCATGTCACCTATCGTGAGTTTTCTTCTGACCACCATCCTGCCTATCGTAATTTTCATCGTTCTGGGGCAGTATATGAGCAAGAAACTGATGGAGCAGGCAGGCGGGAAAAATTCCATGGCCTTTGGCATGGGCAAAAGCAACGCTAAGGTTTACGTTCAGTCTACCCAGGGCATCCGCTTCAGCGATGTAGCAGGAGAAGATGAGGCCAAGGAGAGTCTGGCGGAGATCGTAGATTATCTGCATAATCCGGATAAATACTCCGAGGCCGGCGCTTCCATGCCAAAAGGCATCCTGCTGGTAGGCCCTCCCGGAACCGGAAAAACCATGCTGGCAAAAGCCGTGGCCGGCGAATCCAACGTACCCTTCTTTTCCATTTCCGGATCGGAATTCGTGGAAATGTTTGTCGGCATGGGCGCCTCCAAAGTCCGCGATCTGTTCAGACAGGCGAAAGAAAAAGCGCCTTGCATCGTTTTTATCGACGAAATCGATGCCATCGGACAGAAACGTCACTCCGGAAATGTGGGAGGCAACGATGAGAGAGAGCAGACACTGAACCAGCTTCTGACAGAGATGGATGGATTTGAAGAAAATACCGGCGTCATCATCCTGGCCGCCACCAACCGTCCGGAGTCCCTGGATCCGGCTTTGACCCGCCCCGGCCGTTTTGACCGCCGCGTTCCGGTGGAACTGCCCGATCTGGCCGGCCGTGAAGCCATCCTAAAAGTTCACTCTAAAAAAATACGGCTGGCTGATGATGTGGATTTTCACACTGTCGCCCGCATGGCAGCCGGCGCCTCCGGCGCGGAACTGGCCAACATCGTCAATGAAGCCGCGCTACGTGCCGTCCGAAACGGACGCACCATTGTCACCGAATCCGACCTGGAGGAAAGTATCGAAGTGGTTATCGCCGGCTATCAAAAGAAAAACGCCGTCCTCTCTGATAAGGAGAAGCTAATAGTCGCCTACCATGAAATCGGTCACGCCCTGGTGGCAGCCAAACAGTCCCAGTCCGCACCGGTGCAGAAAATCACCATCATCCCCCGTACTTCCGGTGCGCTTGGCTACACTATGCAGGTGGACACAGGCGACAAATATCTGCTGACCAGAACAGAACTGGAGAACAAAATCGCCACCTTCACGGGAGGACGTTCTGCGGAAGAAATCGTCTTCGGTGAAATCACCACCGGCGCTTCCAATGACATCGAACAGGCTACCCGTCTGGCCCGGTCTATGGTCACCCGCTACGGGATGAATGATGAATTTGATATGGTAGCCATGGAAACGGTCAATAACCAGTATCTTGGCGGAGACACCTCGCTGGCCTGTTCGGAAGAAACCCAAAAAGAAATCGACCGCAAGGTCGTGGAACTGGTCCGCTCTCAGCACGAAAAAGCCCGAACGATTCTGCAGGATAATATTGACAAACTTCACGAACTGGCAAAATTCCTTTATGAAAAAGAAACCATTACCGGTGAGGAATTCATGAATATTTTAACGGCAGGAGGTGAACAGCAATGAGAAAACGCTCCGGATTCGGATGGCTGCAGCTGGGCATCGGGGTTCTTCTGATCCTGGCAGGCATTCTTACCTTGTTCAATCCCCGACCGACCCTGACGGGCCTGATAATCCTGTATGGTATTCTGGCCGTGATCATGGGGGCGGCAGATATCCTTTTTTTCATACGGACGGAACGGTATACCGGATTTGCCCCGGTGATATCACTGATTTCCGGAATACTGAGTGTGACAACGGGCATTATGCTGCTGGTATACACAGAAGCAGGCATTCTGATCCTGTCGATCCTGTTTCCCGTCTGGTTTATCACCCATTGCATTTCCAGACTGTCTCATTTAAACAGCATCCGCTTCATCGCCGGAGTCAGCATATACTACTTCACCATGATTGTTAACATCATCGGTCTGGTTCTGGCTTTGCTGATGCTTTTCAACCCGCTGCTTTCCCTGACAGCCATCGGCATCATAGCCGCCATCTACCTGATTCTGCTGGGAATTGACAGTATCGCCCTGTCTCTGAGTGATATGGGACTCTGATTTTAAATTAACCAAGATAGTTCTCTGCCGCTTCCGGCGGCAGAGAAAATAAGGTCTCCAGCTTCCGGCTGATCACCTCGCGAGAGCATCCGGATTTCTGGTAATCTTTCACGAAAATTCTAATTACATTTCGCCGTTCTTCTTCCCTGGCATCCTCCATCATACCCTGCAGCCCCGTCAGCGCTTCCTGACGTCCTTCTTCCCTGGCGTCCTCCACCATACCCTGCAGCCCCGTCAGCGCTTCCTGACGTCCTTCTTCCCTGGCCTCTGTCATCATATCATCAATCGCTTTACACATATTTAGTCCTCCTTCATCTTCTTTTTTTCTTCTTTTCAGTTCCTGCGTATTTGACATCACGCTGATCAGATCATAAGCATCTTCTGCCAGATTTTCAAACTCTACCCGGTTTTTTTTGATAAAATATCTCAGTCTTTCCTTATCCTGTGCATATTTTATAAACCCGAAAACCAATTTCAAATCTGTTTGAAAATATTCCAGATGTTCAAATTCCGCTGCTTCCAGTATATCCAGCGGATAATCAACAATGCTTCTTCTGAGCTTTTCCGGTATACCTTCCATATCCATTAACTGATGCAAACTACGGGCGCCATCCCACTTTCCGAAACATAAAATCAGTGTCACAACCGGACAAAATCTGTCTGTTTTTGCAATCCCGGAAAGAAATTCATTTCCTTTCAGATCCTTCTTTTCCCTGTGTTTCCGACGTTTCTTCCGAAGCTGTTTCCCATACCTGCTTCCGTCATAATTGAATACACGAATGGGCATGGAATAATCGCATCCATTCTGAATCTCCATACTGAATATGACAAACTGAACTCCAAAATACAGCCTTCGCACCAGATCACGATAGCCTTTTTGATTGTTTCCTCTGCGTCTGTCTGCTGCGGGAGCATATTCAACCGTATCAAGTTCCTGAATATCTTCCGGCTGAACCACCTCTTCTCCTTCAAAAAAATATGCATTAATTAAATCTGCAAATCTGGCTGAATTCTCAAAATAGATCCCCGCTGCAATATCTTTTTCTGCCATGCATTCTCCTTTCCGTTAAATGCACACAGATTATTTGCTTTTATTATACAAAACTATACCTTGCATTGCAACAAAAATATTTGCAAATCCCTATTCCGCATGCATTCACTGTATATATAATTGTAAATCTGGAATGTTGCGACCGAACGGTCTGGAACAGCCGGAATACCGACTGATAGAATAGCTATAATGTACCACAGGAAAACGAATGGGACAAGTTTCAATTTGTTGCCTTTTTTAATTTCCCGTTTTTAGCATCAAAACGGGGAAACCGAAACTGGTTTCCCCATCAATTCAACTCAATTTATACAATTCTTTCGGATTATAAAACAGCAGACGTTTGCAATCTATTCCGTTTCACTTTCTTCCGATTCCGTCGTTGTCTCTCCCGATTCCGTTCCGGCATCTTCCTCACTTCCATCCGAATCCGCCCCGCCGGCAGTGGCGTCGGTATCCGGGTAGAAATCATAGTAGGTAACGCCATTCTCCATGGCAACGCCCTTGGCCGCCGCCAGTTCGCTGACGGTCACCAACTGATACCCTTCTTCAATCAGAGCCGGAATGATCGTCGCACAGGACTCCACCGTGGTGGGCCAGATATCATGCATGAGGATGATCTCCCCATCGCTTACATGATCCAGAACGGCAGAAATATTGGAATCCACATCCTTCGTCTGCCAGTCCAGCGTATCCAGGCTCCAGTATATACACGGTTTTTCAATATAGCTGGTCACCGAATCATCCTGGGCTCCAAAGGGTGTCCTGGCAAGCGTCGCTGTCGGGCCGCCTGAAATCTTGGCAATTTCCTGGTCGGTTCGGTTGAACTGATCCTGGATCCCTTCTCCGTCCAGTTCCATCAAATTTGGATGATCATAGGAATGATTTCCCAGCTCGCAGCCCAGTTCTATCATCCGCGGAATCACGTCGGCTCCTTTCGCCGCCACGTTTTCCCCCAGCATGAAGAACGTAGCTTTCGCGTTGTTCTCTTCCAAAATATCCAGCAGTTCATCGGTATGATCACCAGGACCGTCATCAAAGGTCAGGGCAACCATCTTGGATTCTTTATCCGGTTCATAGATACCCTCTTCTGAGAAGTAACATCCTTTATTTCCCACGACAGCCCAGCCGGTCTGCATATAACCTTCTGCATTAAAGTAATACTCCTGTCCGTCGATCTCCTGCCAGCCGTTGGTAAAATAAGTGCCGTCGTCATTGGCATACCACCATCCGGTATCATCCACCTGCCATCCTGGCACCGCATAGGTCACTTCCGTCCCGGTGGCTATCGCCGCCCGCTGTGCGGCTGCATCGGCGTTGACTGCCTTTGCCCCGCTTTCTTCTTCCGGTTGTGCCGAAGGCTCCGCCTCCTTCGTCGGTGTCGGTGAGACCGCCTTTTCCGTCGATTCTTCCTTGGAAGCTTCCACCTCCATCACGGCCTGTTCCGACTGATCCTTCTTCCCGCCTTTTCCGACAGCAGGTTTGACAAGAGCCCACACTCCTGAGATGACCAGCAGCACCACGGCCACACAGGCCGCCGCGAGAATACACCGCTTCAGGATCATTTTCTGCCTTCGGCGTCTGCGCAGCTGCCTTGCTTTTTCACGCTTCATGCGCTCTATCCTAAGTCTTCTTTGTCTTTCATCCATGGTAAATCTTTCCCCTGATAACCCTTACTTTTGTTCTTCTATGCTCTATCACATAAGCATAACGCACAAACAAAAAAGATACAATTACAATTCTATTAAATTTCCTTAATTCGACAGGGAACTTCTTCTGTTCCTTGCTCGTCCCAGCAGGAACCACGCGGCTGCAGAAGCGAAGATCATCAAAACCGCCAAAGCGTTCTGCGCCCCTTCTACCGGGATCGCAAAGGATGCCAGACTGTCCTGAAAACTGTTCAGGCCGATCAGACCTATGTCCATGCAGATCACCAGGAAGCAAAGCAGCTTCACACCGCCCCCCGACCATTCATTTTCCATGGCCAGTATTCCCAGAATCAATACCAGCACACCGCTCCATCCGGGATACAGATCCAAAGACAAAAATGAAACGTTTACCCCCGTCAGCCCAAGCAGCAGCATGACCATGCCGATTCCCGTCATAAGCAGCGTACAAAATCTCGCCTGCCCGTAACCAAAACTGCCTTTGAGCAGGCTGCCGGCAAAGTAGCACAGCCCCGCCGCCAGGGGAAGCATCACTGCCAGAAGTCCCGGCTGATAAAATTCCGGCAGAATCACGCCGTACCGGCTCATCAGATCCGCCAGTACGATATCATAAAGTCCCGCAAAAAGCAGATCTAAAAAAGAAACGCCCCACAGCAGTTTCAAAAACATGCCCCCCGCACCCAAGGCAATCAGCACAAGCACGCCCTGGACGATACAATAGCCGTAAAAAAACATGCCGGAAGCTCCCACAATCGTCATCCGGTGTTCCAGGATTATCCAGGCCAGAGACACCAGCACAGACAGAAATACAAAGATGCTTCTTCTGCCAATCTGCCCCAAAGAAAAAGAGGGACCCTCGGGCAAAGACACTCCCCGGCGGCGCTTTGTCTTTTCTTCTTTCTCTTTTTTTCTGCGCCCATCCTCTCTTCTGTCTTTTTCCCTTTCGGATTTTGAAGATGTTTTTGCCCGTCTGCTGTTTTGTGCAGACTCATCCGGTTTCTGTTCCCACACGCCGATCAGCGCCGTCTCCAGTTCCCTGGCCGTCTGATACCTCTGTCTGCGGTCGGCATGGCAGGCCTTTCGCAGAACCTCTCCCATCTGCGGACCGCCTTTTTCCGGATCCGGCAGCGGCTCTCCGGCCAGACATCTTTGTATAGCCCGCTCCTTTTCCTCCTCAGATACCGGCTGGCCGGACGGCGGCATAAAAGGGAGACGCCCCGCATTCAGCAGCCGGTACATCAGCATGCCCAGCGCGTAGACATCTCCTGCCGGATCCGGTTCCCGGTACAGGTTTTCTTCTTTTAAGATAAATTCCCCGTCCTCCGACACCAGGATGCCGGACGAACGGATCTCCCCATGGGGTACTCCCCTTTTCAGATACTGGCAGATATCCACCCCCAGCTGCAGAACCGTTTCCTGATCCATAACATGAGTCTTCTGATACTGCGTCAAAGTCTGTAAACTACCCTTCATTGTTCATCACTCCTCAAAGCTGCTCCCTATCTCCCCGCCGCGTGGCACTATCCTATCACAGAACAGCAAAAAAGCCAAATTCTTCAGGCAATCCTGCACAGAATGATCGTGATATTGTCTTTTCCTCCCAGCTCCAGAGCCTGTTTTTGAAGTTTTTCCAAACAGTCTCCCGGAGTCAGATTTTCCTGCAGAATCCTGTGTATTTCCTCCCGGGACACCATATCCGTCAGTCCGTCGCTGCACAGAAGATACTGATCCCCTTCCCGGATATCATCCTCGTGGATATAGGGATGGATCGCCATCTCTTCGGGCGGAATACCCAGACACTGCGTCAGCGACGGCTTGCGAAACGCGATCCCTTGTTCCTCCAGAAAATGACGATTGGTATGTTCTTCATGCAGGGGAAATATCTCCCCTTCCCTTACCAGAAAAGCAGGACTGTCGCCCAGATTGCATACGGTCATCTCCTCATTTTTCAGACAGAGGATCGTCGCCGTGGTTCCCATCCCCTGCGCCTGTCTTTTTACCGCTTCCTCACAGATCGTCTGATTCATATCAAGACATACTTTTTCCAGAAAATCCCGGGGGCTTTCCGATTCCGTGATCTGTCTTCCCATTTCCTGCCGAAACTGCACCGCGGCCAGATAGGAAGCCACCTCTCCGTCTTTTTCTCCTCCCATCCCGTCGAAGATGGCAAAGCTTCGCAGCTGGCTGGTGTCACGGTGAATCGTAACTGCTTTTTCCAGTCCTCTGTGCTTTTCTTCCAGAAATTTTCCGTCAAAGTACAGATTATCCTCATTCATTTCCCGTACCATGCCGCAATGGCTGATACAGGACGCAATTATTTTATACATGTATCCTCCTACAATCCATATTTATCATATAATTTCCGTTTCAGTTTTTTCTTTGCCGAACTGATCGCCGCCGCGCCGATGATCAGCGTCAGCACGCCCAGCGCCGCCAGCGCCACTCCGCACACGATCAGGATCTCGCCATACGTCATCTTCGTTTCCCCCTTTTTGCTACAGCCAGCCTTTTTCTTTTAATTCCTGCATAACCCGCTCCAGCTCCTGCATCTGCTCATCGCTTCTGCCGCTGTTTCTCACCGGTTCATAATACTGTTCGGCCTGCTGATAGTAACTGTCGGCCGCGCCGTAATTGCGATAATCTTCCTGCAGATTTCCCTGAATGGTGCATTCCAGCAGCGCCAGCTTCATATAGATCCGGTAGTCCTCCGGATAAGTCGCTCCCATGGCAAGGAGTTGATTTTGGGCTCCCTCATAATCGCCCAGGATCTCACGGACCACCGCCAGATTCATCTGGTCATTGAAGCTGGGCGAGGGCAGGCTCACCAGCGTCTCATAGCAGCGCAAAGCCTCCTGGTAACTGCTCCTGCTTTCGTTTTCGGAAGCCTGGGCGCCGTATCTGGTACTGGCTGCTCCCAGCGCCCTCAGGATAGACGGCAGATATTCACTGTCCGCCTGCTGCTCTGCCTCCTGTAAGGTGGCGATCTCCTGTCTGAAATCTCCCATGGCCCGGTAAGCCCTGGCACAGAGGAGATAGGCCCTGGAACGGTCATAGGGATCCTCCGTACCGTCGATGGCCCTTCGGAAATTTGCCACTGCATCATTATAATTCTCCTGGGCCAGAGCGATTTCCGCCTGTACCAGATAGATCTGACTTTGCCCCAGCCCCTGATCGATCGCCGAATCCAGCGCTGCTTTGGCTTCTTCCACATCACCGTATCTGGCCAGCGCGATGCCATAGTCCCGGTAATACTCCGGGTTTTCGCCGCTGCAGGCCAGCGCTTCCCGGTAGAAACGGATGGCCTGGCTGTAATCATCCTGTTCAAAGTAACAGTTGGCAATCATATAAAAGATATTTCCTTTTTCTTCCTGTTCCCGCTCCAGCACACGGGTATATTTCTTATTATTCAGAAGGTCCACTCCGGTGGAAACAATGGTATCATAATCATCCCCGTCGGCCAGTTCCTCCAGCTGCTCATATTCTTCCTGAAAACTCTCCTGATTCAGCTGACGCCCGCCGAAAAACAGGCAGATCACACCGGCCAGAATAAGCAGAATACCAGCGGCATAGATCACCTTTTCCCTGGTTTTCAGATTTTTATAATCCGTATCCCTGCTGCGGATGTTCAGCAAATCCCCCAGCAGCTGCGAAGCGCTCTGGTAACGCTGCGCCGGATCGATCTGCATCATCTTATCAATGACGCCAAGAAACCAGCGGCTAAAAGGCAGGCCGCTCCACGCCAGCAGAGGCTGTCCTGCCACCCCGTCCACCACCGGCGGATAGCCGGTAATCACATGATAGAAACTGGCTCCCAGACTGTAGATATCCGTCCGGTAATCCACCACAACCGTCCTGGGATCCCCCCCTGCGCGCAGCACCTGGCTGCGGTAAATCTGCTCCGGCGAAGCATAACGCTGACTGTAGCCGGACATACCTCCCATGCCGCTGTCACCGAAGGAAACGTTAAAATCAATCAGACAGACGTCGCCGTTTAAGGTAATCATGATATTGGATGGTTTGATATCACTGTGCACAATAGGCGGATGCTGCCCGTGCAGATATTCCAGCACCTCCGCCAGCTGGCGCAGCCAGATCAGCAGCTGGCGCTCATCAAACTGCTGGCCCTGCTGAATATACCGCAGCAGATCCCACCCCTCGATATAGTCCATCACCGTAAAGACGGTATCGCCCATCTGGACAAAATCATACACCTGGGGAAGATATTTATGATGAAGACTCTTTAAAATATCCGCCTCCCGGCGTTCTTTGATATTTCCGCCGAAAGACTCCTTCATTTTTTTAATGACCACTTTTTTCTGAAGGCGGAGATGATAGGCCAGGTAGACGATTCCCCCGCCGCCCTGTCCGATCTCCTCCATTACTTCGTAAGTATCGTTGAGAATTTCACCACACCGCAGCATTTTTCCTCTCCATTTCACTCTTTACTAGGGTAAATTTTATCACAGGTAGGATAAATTTCCTAGTAGTTCCGCCAAAGAATATGGTATATTAAAGATATCCGAAAAAAGAGAAAAGAGGGATGACATGAAAACAACGCAAAGATTGCTGCAGGCTGCGCTGCCCATCTGGGAGAGCTACTATACCCATCCGTTCGTCAGCGGAATCGGCGACGGCAGCCTGCCGGTGGAAAAATTCCAGTTTTATATGATTCAGGATCACAAATATCTGATGCAGTACGCCAAAGTCTTCGCCCTGGGCGTGGTAAAATCCACCGCCGAAGCCGATATGAGGCTGTTTGCCGATCTGATCACCGCAACGCTGGATACGGAAAACGCCGTTCATCAAAGTTATCTGCAGAAACTGGGCATTACCAGACAGATGATCGATGAAACTCCCATGTGCCTGAACAATGAATCTTATACCAACTATATGATCTCCATCTCCCTGAAAGAGGGTATGGCTGAACTGGCCACCGCCGTTCTGGCCTGTTCCTGGAGTTATAAACTGATCGGCGATCATATGGAAACCATTCCCGGCAGCAAGGATCATCCTTTCTACGGGAACTGGATCAATACTTATACCAGCCAGGGATATCGGGACTGCAACGATGTGATGATCGACCTGGTAGATCGTTTCTCCGCAGGTTATTCCGAAGAACAGCTGCAGAATCTGGAACAGATCATCATCAACTGCAGCAAATACGAATATCAGTTCTGGGAAATGGCCTGGCGCCACGGAGAAATCTATCTTCCTGAAGATAAATAAAATTCCTTAAACTTTACATCTGGAGGTGCTGCATATGTACACAACAACACGACACGAAGCAAGTATATCCGTTCCGGAATACGTGGAGAACTACGTAGATGTTCCCACTTTCCTGGAAGCCTGTAAAGCCTGCCCCAACTACGACAGGGTCTGGGCCTGCCCATCCTACGATTTCGATGTGCTCAAATACTGGAAACAATACCAGACCTTTCAGCTGCTGGCCACAGAGATTACCTTCGACGAAGATATGCTGGCCAAAGAATACAGCCGCCAGGAGATACAGGATATCCTGGATCAGGTTCTGCCGCCGGAAAAGAAAAAACTCAGCGACGAACTGCTGCGCGCTGAGAAATTAAATCCGGGAAGTATCAGTCTTTCCGCCGGAAGCTGCCACCTATGCAAGGACGGCTGCACCAAACCCACCGGCGGCTCCTGCCGCAATCCGGATCTGATGCGCTACTCCATCGAATCCCTGGGCGGCAACGTGGGGCTTACCATCGAAAAACTTCTGGGTCTGAAACTGGAATGGATAGAAGAAGGCCGCCTTCCCCACCACTTTGTGCTGGTATGCGGCCTGCTGCTTCCATAATAATTTATTCTGCCTGTTCAAAGAGAACCTTTTCTGCCAGACGGGCTGCATCACGGATGCAGTCCGGGCAGGAACGCAGAACCTTACCCGTCTTTACCCCTTTCAGATCCTGGCAGATTATAGAACCGTTCTGCTGTTCAAACTCATCCACTATTTTTTTCACCAGTTTATAGGTTTTGCCTTTGCTGTCCGGCGACGCCAGGTTCCCGCTGCTTTCTTTTAAACCTGCCAGGGCGCAGGCCCCGGAAACCGCTCCGCAGGTGCCATGCATATTTGCCAGGCCGGAACCAAACCCTTCAATGACTTTAAACATGGTTTTTTCATCCAGCCCCACCAGATCACAGTAGGTACATGCCACCGCCTGGGCACAGTTATATCCCCGATCTCTTTTTTCAATTGCTTTTTCTACCCGTGTCTCCACTTTTTTCATCCTCCCGTACTTTTTTAATATGGTATCACACCAGGGTTTCATCCTGCAAGTTCATTTTCTCTTTAGAAATTTCATATTTCTTTCAGAGAAAAAACACAACTTCCTCACATTTTTTCGTTATTATAGATCTCGGATAGTTGATTAACCACTCACTATCTCCCCCCTCATTAAAACGGGAAAAGGCAGCGCTGTTCTTTACAGCCTGCCTTTTTTCGTCTTATTTTTCCAAAAGCCATTGCCTGTTTTTCTTCTGGTGTTATAATTATAATAAAAATGCTGTCATACACCAAAATGAAAAAAGGAATTATGTTATGAATATAATCATCGCAGGCTGCGGCAAAGTAGGCCATGTCCTCACCGCCCAGTTAAGTCAGGAAGAAGACAATGATATCTGCATCATTGACACCGACGAGGCCATCGTAAGAAGGATGGTCTCTTCTTACGATGTTATGGGAATCACCGGAAACTGCGCCAGCTATAATACACTGGCGGAAGCCGGCATCGAGGAGGCGGATCTGCTGATCGCCGTTACCGAGTCAGACGAACTGAATCTTCTGTGCTGTGTCGTGGCGAAAAAAACAGGAAAATGCCAGACGATCGCCCGGGTTCGCAATCCTATCTACAGTCAGGAACAGGATTTTCTGTTAAAGGAGCTGGGGCTTTCCATGATCATCAATCCGGATCTGATGGCCGCCAGAGCCATATCCCAGCTTTTATGCTTCCCTAACGCCCTGTCCATCGACGCCTTTTCCAAAGGCCATGCAGAAATGCTGCGTTTCCGCATCCGGGAGGGATCCCTGTTGGATCAGATGGCGGTAAAAGACATTCCTTTCCGTCTCATCGACGATCTGTTGATTTGCGCCGTGGAGCGAAACAATGAAGTGATCATTCCCTCCGGCGATTTCGTCCTGCAGACGGCCGATGTGGTATCTCTCATCTCTTCCAGGCAGACGGCTGTGGAATTTTTCAAACGGATTCAGGTCAAAACCGGCCGGGTCAAAAACGCCATGCTGATCGGCGGAGGAAGGATTTCTCTCTACCTGGCGGATATGCTTTTGAAGCTGGGCATTTCCGTCAAAATTATCGAGAGCAACCCCCGCCGCTGCGAGGAATTAAGCGTGCTGCTCCCGGACGCCGTCATCGTAAACGGAGACGGCAGCGATGAAGATCTGCTCTACGAAGAACGGATCGGCAAGATGGACTCCTTTGTGGCTCTCACCAATTTTGATGAAGAAAATATCCTGCTTTCGCTGTTCGCCAAAAAGAAAGTAAAGTCAAAGGTGATCACCAAAATCAACCGTTTGCAGCTGAACGAAGTGATTCACAATCTGGATCTGGACAGCGTGGTCTATCCGCGGTATCTGACCTCGGAAAAGATCCTGCAGTATGTCCGCGCCACTCAGAATTCCCTGGACAGCAACATCGAAACGCTGTACCGGATGTTTGACGACCGGGTGGAGGCTTTGGAGTTTAACATCCAGAAGGAATCAAAAATCACCGGCGTTCCTCTGGAGCAGCTAAACCTTCGAAAAAATCTGCTGGTCTGCAGCATCATCCGTGATAACCGCATGATCACCCCCAGCGGACAGGATGTCATTTTGCCAGGAGACACTATCATCGTGGTCACCACCGTCCTTGGCCTGAAAGATGCCCGGGATATCCTGGCGCCGTAGGAGGAGATCTGTCATGAATATATCGATTATCCGTTATATTTTAGGAAGCGTTCTGAAATTCGAAGCGGCGCTTATGCTGCTTCCCTGCCTGGTGGCTGTGATTTACCGGGAAAGTTCCGGCTTTTCCTTTGTCATCACCATTTTGCTATGTCTGGCTTTCGGCTTTCTGCTCAGCCACCGCAGACCATCCAGTACAGTATTTTACATGAAGGAAGGATTTCTCTCTGTGTCGCTGAGCTGGATCCTGCTGAGTATATTCGGCGCATTGCCTTTTCTTATCAGCGGTGAGATTCCGGCGGTGGAAGACGCTCTTTTTGAGGCTGTCTCCGGTTTCACCACCACCGGCTCCAGCATTTTGACAGATGTGGAAGCGCTCACTCACTGCATCCTGTTCTGGCGCAGCTTTACCCACTGGATCGGCGGCATGGGCATCCTGGTTTTCATCCTGGCTGTTCTTCCCATGGCCGGCGGACACCGGATGTATCTGATGAAGGCGGAAAGCCCGGGCCCTTCCGTGGAAAAGCTGGTGCCCCGCGTCCGGGAAACCGCCATGATCCTGTATGGAATCTATACCGCCATGACTTTGCTTCAGATCATCCTGCTGGTCGTCGGAAAGATGCCCGTCTTTGACGCTTTCTGCATCTCTTTCGGCGCCGCCGGCACCGGAGGATTCGGTATCAAAAACGACAGCATGGCCGGCTATGCCCCTCATCTGCAGGTGATCGTAACCGTTTTTATGATCTTGTTCGGCGTTAATTTCAATATCTACTACCTGATCCTCTGCCGGAAATTCCGTCAGGCTTTCCGCTCCGAGGAACTGAAAGCTTACCTTGGGATCATCGGAGCCTCCATCCTGATCATGACCTGGAACATCCGCAGCTTTTTTCCCACTCTGGGCGAGGCGCTGCGTCACGCGGCCTTTCAGGTGGGATCCATCATCACCACCACCGGATATGCCACGACAGATTTTGACCTCTGGCCTCAGCTGTCCAAAACCCTGCTGCTGATTCTGATGTTTACAGGAGCCTGCGCCGGGAGCACCGGAGGCGGCATCAAGGTATCCCGCCTCCTGATCATGGCAAAAACGGTGAAAAAGGAGCTTTTCTCCTTTGCCCATCCCCGGGGAATCAAAAAGATCAAGATGGACGGCCATCCGGTCGCCCATGAGACAGTGCGGGCCGTCAATATCTTTCTCATCGCCTATATGTTGATCACTGCCTTCTCCGTGCTTCTGATCAGTCTGGACGATTACAGCTTCACCACAAATTTTTCGGCGGTGGCCGCTACGCTGAACAATATTGGCCCGGGACTGGATCAGGTGGGCCCCGTGGAAAACTTCCATCTGTTTTCTCCTTTCTCCAAGTGCGTGCTGATATTTGATATGCTGGCAGGACGGCTGGAACTCTTTCCTCTGCTGATCCTCTTTGCCCCCTCCACCTGGAGACGAAATTAAAGAAATTCCCAAAAAATTTGATGCAATTTTCAAAATATAATGGTATAATGTCTGCATAGTAATAAAATTCTTCAAGGGGAGGTGCATATTATGACACAAGGCATAATTGAACTGTATCTTCAGGGCATGAAGCCGGAAGAGGTAAAGCAGACGATCGACCAGGAATTAGAAAAAGCTTCATCCTCCATTTTCCGCCTGCGGCTGGTTCACGGTATTGACAACAGCACCGATATCCGCGATATGATTTACGATGACTACCAGCCGGAGTCTCACCCGAAAATCATAAGGGTGGAGGACGGATGGAACGAAGGCATTACCGAACTGGTATTAAAAGATTATTGATTTCTATACGTCCATGCGTATTTCACCTCATGAAAAACGCCGCATCCGGGTTTTCCCCGGCGCGGCGTTTTTCCTTTCTTTTCAGTCCACACCGACCATCACAGAGGTGGCCTTCACGATGGCGTAGGCGTCTTTTCCTTCCTCCAGCCCCAGCTCTTTGATGGCTGCCATGGAGATGGTGGCGGACATCACGTTTCCTCCGCCGATATCGATCCGTACAATACCGTTTACCGCCCCTTCCTGAACACTGAGCACCTTTCCTTTGAACTGATTTCTTGCACTGATTTTCATCGCTGTCTTCCTTTCTTTTTCCTTTTACCATCAGGTACGTTTTATTTTAACGAAGCAGCATAATGTGCTCCTTCGGAAAAATCATATAAGGCGGCAGTCCTCCCAGATCGCCGTCGATAAAATCTTTTTTGTTCACCATCCACCAGATCCGGCTATTATTTTCCCCTTCCCTGTTGACAAAGAGATACTGCTTCTCGAAAGGCGTCTCCGTATAACCGGCCTCCTCTATGGCCATGGTATTTTCCTGACCTTTTTCCCAGGATGGAATCAGCCAGTGCCCCCGCACCGCCACATAACGGATATCATCGCCGATCCTTTCCGCCGTTTTCATGCGGAAATTCCAGTCGGAGGCATACAGCTCATAGTCGCTTAGTTTCTCAACGGCCGAAAAGTTCTTGCATCCGGTCAGTCTGGCCGCTTCCAGGGTGCCGGGGCGGGAAAAAATCTCCCTGGTATCCCCTACCAGCATACTGCTGCCTCCGGAGATCAGACACATTCGGCTGCAGAATTTAAAGATCTCATCCCGGCTGTGAGAGACGAAAAGGACATCTTTCCCGTATCCGGCCAGAACCTCCTGCATCTCCAGCTGCAGCGTATCTTTCAGATAACCGTCCAGGGCTGAGAACGGTTCGTCCAGCATGATGATATCCGGACTGCAGCTTAAGATCCGCGCCAGCGCCACCCGCTGCTGCTGACCGCCTGACAGTTCGAAGGGATACCGCTTCTCCAGACCCTGCAGCTGAAACCTTTCTATCTGTTTTGCCGCCAGCATCTTTCTCTGCTCTTTCTTTTCTTTCATGCCGATTCCGATATTTTCTTCCACCGTCATATTGGGAAACAGAGCATAATTCTGAAAAAGATACCCCACGTTTCGTCTCTGAGGCTTTAGATCGATCCTTTTTTCCGAATCAAAAAGCACTTTGCCGTCCAGCACGATCCGTCCCTCATCCGGCTTTTCAATCCCGGCGATACATTTCAGCGTCATGCTTTTTCCGCAGCCGGAAGCGCCCAGGATTCCCATACAGCCGCCCTCCGACCGGAAGGAAACATCCAGCGTAAATCCGGAAAATTTTTTTCTGATATCCACTTCCAGCGCCATTATTTCCACCTCTTCATCCGTCTTCCCATACCTCTTTGGGAAGTCATATTGATCGCCACCACAATGAAGAAAGATACCGCCACAATCACCACTACCCAGAATCCGGCCACATCGTAATTCCCAGCAGCCGTCTCCGAAGCGATGGCCACGGAAATGGTTCTGGTCTTCCCCAGAATATTGCCCGCCAGCATGGAGGTGGCTCCGTACTCTCCCAGCGCTCTTGCAAATGCCAGCACAGTTCCGGAAGCAATTCCCGGCGCCGCCAGCGGCATAATGATTTTCCAGAAAATCCGGCTCTCCGACAGCCCCAATGTGCGTCCGGCATAAATCATATTGATATCCACCTGCTCAAAGGCCGCCCTGGCGTTGCGGTACATCAGCGGAAAGGCAATCACCGCCGCCGCAATCACACAGCCCGGCCAGGTCTGGACGATCTTGATGTCGAAATTGACCAGCAAAAACTTCCCGAAGGGTCTTCGCAGACTAAACAGCAAAAGGAGAAGAAAGCCAGCCACCGTCGGCGGCAGAACCAACGGAAGCGTCAGGAAACCGTCGGCAATCCATTTGGCCTTATCGCCCAGCCGCATCACCAGCCGCGCCGCCAAAATCCCCGTAAAGAAAGCCGCCACCGTGGCCACAAATCCTGTTTTCAGAGAAATCCACAGCGGACTCCAGTCAATATTCTGAATGATTTCCATCATAAGCAGATCGCTTTCCTTTCCTCCAAAGTGATATTCATTATATAGAAAAAGCGGAAGTTTTTCAACTCCCGCCCTCTGGTTCTGCCTTTACTGACCCACGGCAAAGCCGTATGTTTCAAAGACCGCCGCAGCTTCATCAGACTGGAGATATTCATAAAAATCCTTTGCCGCCTCTGTCTGCGCTTCTGTGGCCTGTTCATCCTTCACCAGTCCCACCGGGTAGATGACGGCTTCGCCCACTTCCTCTTCCGTAGCCTGAGCGATCACTTCCACATCGTCGGGCATGGATGCTGCGTCTGTGGAATAGACGATTCCGACCTCATTGCTGTGCTCCGCCACCGCAGTCAGCACTGCCGTCACATTGGCCCCCTCATTGATTTCCATAGCCATCACCTGATCCGTGATACCCAGATTGTCAAAAATCTTCCTTGCATACTGTCCCACCGGGACGTCCTCGCCTGCCAGCGCCAGATTGGCCGCATTGGTAATATCGGAGAATCCGGTCACCGAAGTCTCGCCGCCCACCGGCTTGATCAACACTACTTTATTTTCCAGCAAATCGGTCACATCCGATTCCTGCACATATCCGCCTTCTGCCAGGGCGTCCATCTGCTGCAGCGCCGCCGAGAAAAAGATATCGCACTGCGCCCCTTCCTCAATCTGGGTCTGCAGTGTTCCGGAGCTGTCCGCATTATACTTGATATCCACATTGGGATTTTCTTCCTGGTACATGGTTTTCAACTCTTCCATGGCATTGCTTAAGCTGGCGGCAATAAATACATACAGCTCCACCGGTTCCTCTGGCGTCTCCGCCTCATTCTGTGTGCCGCCGGAGCTGCTCTGACATCCGGCCAGCAGCGTTCCCGCCATCGTCAGCGCGAGAATCATCGCTAAGATTTTCCTTTTCATCTTGTTTCCTCCGTCTTTTTCTGTTTAGTGATGTTTCGTTTATTTTAATCTATTTTTATTATTTTTGTCAATGTTCTATGTCGAAAAAGAAACTTGACTGTTGTTTTTTTTCTTGTTACGCTGAAAACAAGGAAATACAAATCAAAGGAAGGTTTTTCATGGAAAAAATGTACACGGCTCAGGAAGTGGCCGATTATCTGAAAATAAAAAAGACGACTGTTTATGAACTGATCAAAAGAGGAGAACTGTCTTCCGTCAAAATCGGAAAACAGTTCCGGATCAGCCAGGCACAGCTGGATCAGTATACGAATGCGATCCCCTCCTCCTTTGGCGCATCCGCTCCCCTGCCGCCCACCGGCCAGCCGGAAACAGAGTTTCCCGACTCCGTGCTGAAAATGGATTACCTGTCCAACGCCAGCGGTCTGATCGTGGGGGGACAGGATTCTTCCGTGGTGGAGCTGATAAAAAACCAGATGGAGCTGACGCCCCATCCGGTTCCTCTGCTGCATTCCTATACAAATACGTACAACAGTCTCTATTCGCTTTATTTCGAAAAAATACATCTAGCTCTGGCCACCTTTTCCCATACTGCCGATCTGCAGACAGTATACCGGCAGGCTGCACCGTTTCTGCCCGGTACGCCCGCCGCTGTTTTACACATCGGACGTTACACGGAAGGGATTCTGACTGCTCCCGGCAATCCCTTTCATCTGCACACCCTGGAAGACCTGACGAAGGGCACGGTGAGAATCGCCAACCGGGAAAAGGGAAGCAGTATCCGCATGATGCTGGACGAATTTCTGAGCGCCCGCCACCTGGATCCTTCTTCCATTGCCGGCTACGACAAAGAATACATGTCGGGCATGTCGGCTGCAGGAGCCGTATCAGCCAAATCCGCCGACGCCTGCCTGTGCACAAGTCTGTATACCGCCTTTTTCCCGGAACTGGAATTCATTCCCCTGGGCCTGGCATCCATGGATCTGATTTTCCGCCGGCGGGATCTTTCCAAAACTGCTTTTGAGGCAGTGATTGACTGCGTCCGCAGCGACTCCTTCAAAAACAGCCTGCAGCAGCTTTACCATTATCAGACAAAAGATACGGGCACTCTTCTTTAAGAAATTTTTCTCCCGGCCGTCTAATGTCGTTTCTTTTTCCAAAACAGATAATATCCTGTTCCCAAAGCGTCCGCCAGGATTCCCAGATTCATGATGGACTGCTGCAGACAGGTAAGGGCCGAAAATCCGGTAATCTCCCGGATCCGTTCTTTTCTGAGACGGATTCCCTTCTCTTTTCGTATCAGTTCCGGGAAACGAACCCGCGTATAGACGGCAATGCCGATCCCCGACACATACTGGGATATCACCGTGGCTCCGGCCGCTCCAGCCACGCCCCATTCCAGACCGGCTACAAACCACAGATCCAGACCGATATTCAGGCCGGCGGACACCGCCAGGAAAATCAGCGGCACAACAGAATTCCCCAAAGAGCGCAGAAGCGCTGCAAAAAAGTTATATAAAAAGATACCGAACATCCCGGCAAAGATCACCGCCGTCAGAAAAACGGTCACCGCAAAAAGAAGCACAAAAGACGCCAGAACGCACTCTTTCAGCGCTTTTCTGTCCTTCTGACCGAAGCGGATGGAAAATACCGTTCCGCTTCCCATGGCCAGCCCCAGCAGGATGGAGGTAAGGAAAGTCATCAGAGAAAAGGATGATCCCACCGCAGCCAGAGCATCGGCGCCCAGAAACCTTCCCACGATCACCGTATCCGCGATATTGTAACACTGCTGCAGCAGATCTCCCAGAATAATGGGAACTGCAAAGCGCAGCATGGATTTCGTCACCGGACCTTCCGTCAGTTCATTCCCCATTTTTCTCATTCCCCTTTCATCATCAGCGCGCCTTCCCGCCGCTGCAGGAAAGGACAAAATAAAAACACCGTCCCCAGGGCTTCTCGTCCCCAAAAACAGTGCCTTTAATGCGCGATCAGGGGTTCGAACCCTGGACACCCTGATTAAGAGTCAGGTGCTCTGCCAGCTGAGCTAATCGCGCTCGATTTATTATTTTTTCAACGTGATTGCTATTATAATGGAAAAGGGTCGAAAAATCAACCCTTTTTTTATAAATATTTTTTGTTTTTTTAATAATTTCTTTCGATCATCGTCTTTTTCTCCCGGACAGCATCTGATTCAGCTCATTTACAGCCTGCAAAAGTCCCATCAACAGACAGTCTGTCTTCCTGTTCCGATAGCACCATTGCAGCAAGGTTCCCTTAAATCCACGGTATCTGGCCATTTGCTTTTCCTCCGGAAAACTTCTTCCCTATTAATATATGAAACAGTCCGCCTGCTGCCCGGATTATCTGCCGGAAATCACCGGCAGATAATCATTTTGCAGATGGGATTCCCCTGGGAGGAAAATTTCTCTTCATATTCTGTCATCACATTCCCCTGACACAGCTTCTCATCTTTATGAAGATCGAAGGTGTCATCCAGGATTTTCCACCCCGCCGTCTTTGCCTCTTCCAGAGAAAACACAAAAAGATCCCGGTTATCCGTCTTGAATTCCAGATGGCCTTCCGGTTTCAGAATCCGGTCATACCGTTCCAGAAACTGCCGGGAAGTCAGACGGCGTTTGGCATGACGGTCTTTGGGCCAGGGATCCGAAAAATTCAGATAGATCCGATCCACCTCGCCCGGCGCGAAAATGTCCGGAAGCTCTCTGGCGTCCACTCTGAGGAAACACAGGTTTGGCAAATCTTCCTCCGTCTGATCCATCTTCTGTACGGCGCGCAGCAGGACGCTGTCGTACATTTCGATCCCCACGTAATTGATTTCCGGATGCAGCCGGGCCATATCCATGATAAACCGCCCCTTCCCCATCCCTACTTCAATATGAAGGGGCGCCGTCCTTAAAAACTTTTCCTGCCAGCGTCCTTTGAACTTCTGCGGTTCCTGAACCACGTACCTGCTGGAACCGATGATCTCTTTCGAACCGGGAATATTTCTTAATCTCATAAGCAATTTTCCTTTTTTCCTGGTATTTTGTAAAATATTTGTATTTTATATTACTATAAAACCGGGACAGATAAAAGGCATTTCTTTTATTTTTTTTCATATTGGGTCTGGTTTTTTTCGAAAAAGAGTGTATTATATAGTGCAGAAGTTTTTGACCACACAAACAGGAGGCACATATGGAAACAGTAATGAAAAAACTATCCGAGATTGAGATTGCCGCAAAGAAGATTATGGAAAACGCCAATGCGCAGCTCAAGGTGCTGGATTCCAAGATGCAGGAGCAGATCAAAGCTTTCGATGAACAGGTAGAAGCTGACACCCAGAAACGTCTGGAAGCTCTGCGGGAAGAACTGCAGGCGGAAAATGAACAGGCACTGAAAAAATTACAGGATGACACCGAACACGGGCTGGCTTCTCTTTATCAGTCTTTCGAAGAAAAACACAGCAAACTGTCCGATGAGATCGTAAAAAGAATAACCGAGGTATGAGATTATGGGAAAAATGCTTTCATACAGCGGTCTCGTAACGAAAATACGCGCCATGAAAAGCAATCTTCTGACGGATGACCAGTACCGGGAACTGGCGGAAATTTCCTCCGTCCCGCTGGCTGTGGCCTACCTGAAACAGCGGCCGGCATACAGTCAGATCTGGGCTTCCCTTGATGAAAATGATCTTCACCGGGGCCAGATCGAAAAGCTGCTGATCAACGCCGTATACAATGATTTTACACGGCTGTACCGTTTTGCCAACATGGAACAGCGTAAATTCCTTGACCTTTACTTTAAACGCTATGAAGTGGCCATACTGAAGAACTGTCTGAACAAGGTTTTTGACCACAGAGATGTGGAACTGGATCTCTCCATGTTCCATGCCTTCTTCGGACGTCATTCTTCTTTAAACATCAACCTTCTGGCGTCCTCGTCTTCCATCGAAGACTTCATCAATAATCTGAAGGGCACGGAATATTACCAGCCGCTGAACCATTTAAGGGAAATCGAATCACCCACGCTGTTCGACTACGAGACGGCGCTGGATGTCTTTAATTTCCGCAACATCTGGACGTTAAAGGACAAACTGTTTCATGATGAAGACCTGAAAGGCCTCACCAATGCGTACGGTCACAAATTTGATCTTCTGAACCTGCAGTGGATCCGCCGTTCCAGAGAATTTTATCAGGCCACCCCGGCCGATATCTACGCTTTGCTTCTTCCTGTTCATTATAAACTGAAAAAGGAAGAGATCACTGCTTTGGTGGAAGCGGAAAACAATACGGTTTTTGAAGATGTACTGAGCCGTACCTATTATGGAAAACATTATCCGCAGCTGTCCGCCGACACGCTGGAGGATATGTATATTTCCATCATGAAGCGTGTGCTGACGCGCAGCGCCAAGAGTCATCCATTCTCGGCGGCGACTATTTACCAGTATCTTTTCTTTAAAGATCATGAAATCCGACGCCTTACTGTAGCTTTGGAGTGTATTCGCTACAGCGTTCCTCCTGAAGAAACAGTTGCGCATATATTTAAATTTTAACAACCCGGAGGTGTACTTCATTGATTGAGAAAATGAAATTTATCAGCATCACCGGTCCGAAAGCGGATATTGACCGCGTCGTAAACGAATATCTGTCCAAATATGAGATTCATCTGGAGAACGCCCTTACCGAACTCCAGAGTGTCCAGAATCTGGATCCCTACATTCAGATAAACCCTTACCGGGAATCCCTGAATAAGGCCAGTGAATTCTGCAATCTTTTTGATGCCAGTACCGTGGACACCTCAGTCTCCCTGTCCGTTGAGGACTCGCTGAAGCTGATTGAATCTGTGGACCAGCAGTATACGGCCGTCACCCAGGAGCTGGAGGACCTGGAGAAGCAGCGCAGCCATCTGGATGAATCCATGAAAAAGATTCAGCCCTTCAAGGCTTTGCATTATAATCTTTCCTCGCTGCTTCATTTTGAGTTTATCCGTTTCCGGTTCGGGCGGATCTCAAAAGAGTATTTCAGTAAATTTGAAAATTATATCTACGATAACTATGACACTTATTTCTATCCCTGCGGCGAGGACGATACCTACATCTGGGGCGCTTACTTCTGTCCCCGGGCGCAGCTGAAAAAAATCGATGCCGTCTATGCATCCATGCATTTTGAACGCATTTATCTGCCGGATGAATACTCCGGCACCCCGGAGGAAGCTTTCGCCTATCTGGAAACGGAATTAAAGAGCGCCAACGAAAAAAATGAAGCGCTAAAAGCAAAGCTGCAAAAGCTGATCGACACCTACAAAGACCGGCTGGCGGCAGCCAAAAGGACGCTGGAAAGCTGTTCCACCAACTTTGACGTGCGCCGCCTGGCAGCCTGCACCAAGGACGATTACGAAGTGTTCTACATCCTCTGCGGCTGGATGAGCGAGCGGGATGCGGACGCTTTCCAGGAAGATATCCGGGACGACGAGAACGTGTACTTTTTCGTGGAAAACTACACCGGACACGAGCTGGGCATGCCGCCTACCAAGCTGCGCAACCCAAAACTGTTCCGTCCCTTTGAAATGTTTATCCGCATGTACGGTCTTCCCGCCTACAATGAGATCGACCCCACCATCTTCGTGTCCATCACCTACGCCTTTATCTTCGGCGCCATGTTCGGAGATATCGGACAGGGGCTCTGTCTCTTCATCGGCGGACTGCTGCTTTATAAATTCAAAAAGATGGATCTTGCTGCCATCATTTCCACGGCCGGCATCTTCTCCACCTTCTTTGGATTTATGTTCGGAAGCTTTTTCGGATTCGAGATGGAAGATCCCATCTGGCTCAGCCCGAAGACCCACATGAGCACGCTGCCCTTCCTGGGAACGCTGAATACCGTATTTATCGTCGCCATCGGCTTTGGTATGTTCCTGATCCTTTTATCTATGGTGTTTCACATCATCAACGCCGTCAAGGCAAAGGATACGGAAAATATCTGGTTTGACCATAACGCCGTGGCAGGCCTCATATTCTACGGTGCGCTGACTGCCACGATTTTCCTGTTCATGTCCGGTCATTCTCTGCCGGCGGCAGCCGTACTGGTGGTCATGTTTGTGATTCCGCTGCTCCTGATCTTCTTCAAGGAGCCGCTGACCAACCTGGTGAATAAAAAGTCAGAGATCATGCCCGGATCCAAGGGAATGTTCTTTGTACAGGGATTTTTCGAAATGTTCGAAGTCCTGTTAAGTTACTTTTCCAATACCCTTTCCTTTGTCCGTATCGGCGCCTTTGCTGTCAGCCACGCGGCCATGATGGAAGTGGTGCTGACACTGGCAGGCGTACAGGCCAGCGGAAATCCCAACTGGATTGTCATCGTGCTTGGCAACCTTTTCGTCTGCGGACTGGAAGGTCTGATCGTGGGAATTCAGGTTCTGCGTCTGGAATACTATGAACTGTTCAGCCGGTTCTATAAAGGAAACGGAAGAGAGTTTAAACCTTTTATCAAAAAAACAGAAAACTAGGAAAACCAAGAAAATTACAAGGAGGAATTCTATCATGACACTGTTAATCCAGATTACTTTAGCTGCAGCATTAATCTTAAGCATCATCGTCCCCTTCGGCGTATACCTGGTGGGCGAAAGAAACGAAGGCCGATATAAGAAAACCATCGGCGTAAACGCGTTCTTTTTCTTCGGAACTATGATCATTGCCGCCGCCGTTATGCTGGTGGGCAAAGTAAACGTACTGGCTGACGCCGGAAACGGAATCACCATCGGCGCAGGCATGGCTTATCTGGCCGCCGCACTGGTAACCGGACTTTCCTGTATCGGCGGCGGTGTCGCAGTTGCCAGCGCTGCTTCCGCTGCACTTGGAGCTATCAGCGAAGACTCCAGCATCCTTGGTAAATCCCTGATCTTCGTAGGTCTTGCCGAAGGTGTTGCTCTGTACGGTCTGATCATCTCCTTCATGATCCTGGGGCAGCTTTAATGAAAATGTACTTAATCAGCGACAACGTGGATACCCAGACCGGAATGCGGCTGGCAGGCATCGAAGGCGTCGTGGTGCATGAACGGGAAGAACTGCGCCAGGCGCTGGAAACAGCCTTCGCGGACAAAGAGATCGGGATTATCCTGTTGACGGAAAAATTCGGCCGGGAATTTCCGGAGGTGGTGAACGAGGCCAGAATCTCTCACAGGCTGCCTCTGATCATCGAGATTCCGGATCGTCACGGCACAGGCCGGAAGCCGGATTTCATCACATCCTATATCAACGAATCCATCGGCCTGAAATTATAAGTATTCCAAGAAGAAGGTGAGAAGATTGACTACTGATGAAAAATTACAGCATTTTTATGATATTTCAATAGAAAGCGCTCAGGAGGACGCCAAAAAGCTGCTGGATACCCACGAAGCGGCGCTGGAAAAGACCTTTGAGGAGCACAAAGAAACGAAACACCGCCAGGCGGAGGCTGAGCTTACCGCAGAATCCGACAAGCTGAAACGGGATTTCAACAAAGAAGTATCCACTCAGCAGATTCAGATCAAGCGGAAGTTTTCCGCCGTCACCGAAGAACTGCGTGAGAAACTTTTTCAGGAAGTGGCAGAAAAACTGGAACGCTTCAAGGAAAGCCCCGATTATCTCTCCATGCTCTGCCGCCAGATCAAAGAAGCTTTGGACTTTGCGGACGGCGACGAGATGGTCGTTTATATCGATCCATCCGACGCCGGTCTGAGCGATGAGATCGTACGCAGGCTGGATCAGAAAGGCTTTGCGCCCACCATTTCCAAAGAGCCCTTTATGGGCGGAATGCGGGCGGTGATCCGTTCCAAAAACATTCTGATTGACAATTCCTTTCTGACATTGATGAATGACGAGAAAGAGAATTTTCACCTGGAGGTATAAACATGAGCAAGACAGGAATTATATACGGAATCAACGGTCCTGTTGTCTACCTGAAAGGGAATACCGGCTTCAAAATGTCAGAGATGGTTCATGTCGGCGAAGAGCACCTGGTGGGGGAAGTCATCGCATTGACTAAGGACACCACCACCGTACAGGTTTTTGAGGAGACCACCGGCCTGAAGCCGGGCGCCGAAGTGACCGCCACCGGCGACGCCATTTCTGTAACATTGGGTCCCGGTATCCTGAACAACATCTTCGACGGTATCCAGCGGCCCTTGAGCGAAATCGCCGCAGAATCCGGAAAATATATCAGCCGCGGCGTCAGTGTTGATTCCCTGAATACAGAAAAGAAATGGCATGTCCACATGACAGTAAAACCGGGAGATGCGGTCACAGGCGGAACGATCATCGCAGAAACACCGGAGACCCGCTCCATCGTGCATAAATCCATGGTGCCGCCCAACCTGAGCGGAACCATCAAGGAGGCGGTTCCCGACGGCGATTATACCATTTTGGATACCATCGCCGTACTGGAACTGCCCGACGGAACCACGAAAGATCTGACGCTGTGCCAGAAATGGCCCATCCGTATCCCCAGGCCCACGCTGAAGCGCTACCCCGCTTCCCGTCCCCTGGTAACCGGACAGCGTATCCTGGATACCATGTTCCCCATCGCCAAAGGCGGCACCGCCGCCATCCCCGGCGGATTCGGAACCGGAAAAACCATGACCCAGCATCAGATCGCCAAATGGTCCGATGCCGATATCATCATCTACATCGGCTGCGGAGAACGTGGAAATGAGATGACTCAGGTACTGGAAGAGTTCCAGGAACTGGTCGATCCCAAAAGCGGCAATCCCCTGATGGACCGTACCGCGCTGATCGCCAATACCTCCAACATGCCCGTGGCCGCCCGTGAAGCTTCCATCTATACCGGACTGACGCTGGCGGAATATTACCGGGATATGGGATACGACGTAGCCATCATGGCAGACTCCACCTCCCGCTGGGCCGAAGCGCTGCGTGAGCTGTCCGGCCGTCTGGAAGAAATGCCGGCGGAGGAAGGTTTCCCCGCCTACCTGGCATCCCGGCTTTCCGCCTTCTATGAGCGCGCCGGCATGATGCAGAACCTGAACGGTTCGGAAGGATCCGTCACCATCATCGGCGCCGTATCGCCCCAGGGCGGCGACTTCTCGGAACCGGTTACCATGAACACCAAACGGTATGTCCGCTGTTTCTGGGGACTGGACAAGTCTCTGGCATACGCCCGACACTTCCCGGCCATCCACTGGCTGACCAGCTACAGCGAGTATCTGAACGACCTGGCGCCCTGGTACAAAGACAACGTCAATAAAAATTTTGTGGATCTTCGAAACCAGATCATGGCCCTCCTCAATCAGGAAAGTTCCCTGATGGAAATCGTCAAGCTGATCGGAAGCGACGTACTGCCCGATGATCAGAAACTGACGCTGGAAATCGCCCGCGTCATCCGCCTGGGCTTCCTGCAGCAGAACGCCTTCCACAAAGACGACACCAGCGTTCCGCTGGAAAAACAGTATAAGATGATGGAAACCATTCTGTATCTGTATAAGAGATCCAAAACACTGGTGGCCATGGGAATGCCCATTTCCGTACTGAAAGAAGACAATATCTTTGAACGGGTGATCGCCATCAAATACGATGTCCCCAACGACAAACCGGAAATGTTTGGACAGTATATGGCGGATATCGACAGATTCTATGAAAACGTTCTGGAAAGAAACGGTTAAGGAGGGTTTAATATGGCAATTGAATATTTAGGACTGGATGAAATCAATGGCCCTCTGGTGGTTCTGGAAGGCGTGAAAAACGCTGCCTACGAAGAAATCGTAGAGTTTTCCGTAGAGGGAAAGGAAAAGAAACTGGGCCGGATCGTGGAAATCTATGAGGACAAGGCCGTCATCCAGGTATTTGAAGGAACGGACAATATGTCCCTGGTCAACACCCACACCCGCCTGACGGGACATCCCATGGAAATCGCGCTCTCTCCGGAAATCCTCGGCCGTACTTTCGATGGTATCGGCAAACCCATCGACGGGCTAGGCCCCATCGTCTCGGAAGATAAGGTAAACATCAACGGCCTGCCGCTGAACCCCGTTACCCGAGAGTATCCGCGTAACTATATCCGCACCGGTATCTCCGCCATCGACGGGCTGACCACTCTGATCCGCGGACAGAAGCTGCCGATTTTCTCCGGAAACGGCCTTCCCCACGACCAGCTGGCGGCTCAGATCGTACAGCAGGCTTCTCTGGGAGACAATTCCGATGAAAAATTTGCCATTGTATTTGCGGCTATGGGCGTCAAATACGACGTGGCCGAATTCTTCCGCCGCACCTTCGAGGAAAGCGGCGTATCCGACCATGTGGTCATGTTCCTGAACCTGGCCAACGACCCGGTGGTGGAGCGTCTGATCACCCCCAAGGTAGCCTTAAGCGCCGCCGAATATCTGGCCTTCGAACAGGGAATGCATATTCTGGTAATCATGACGGACATCACCTCCTTCTGCGAGGCCATGCGTGAGGTATCCTCCTCCAAGGGAGAGATCCCTTCCCGAAAAGGATATCCCGGCTATCTGTACAGTGAACTGGCTACGCTGTATGAAAGAGCCGGCATCGTCAGAGGTGTGGAGGGTTCTGTGACACAGATCCCCATTCTGACCATGCCCAACGACGATATCACCCATCCCATTCCTGACCTGACCGGATATATCACCGAGGGGCAGATCGTTCTGGATCGTCAGCTGCATGGCCAGTCTATCTATCCGCCCATCAACGTACTGCCTTCCCTCTCCCGTCTGATGAAGGACGGCATCGGTGAAGGTTACACCAGAGCCGATCATCAGGATGTGGCCAACCAGCTGTTTTCCTGTTATGCCAAAGTGGGCGATGCCCGTGCTCTGGCATCCGTTATCGGCGAAGACGAACTTTCTCCTTTGGATAAAAAGTATCTGGTCTTCGGAAACGAATTCGAACATCGTTTCGTGGGACAGGATCCCACGGAGAACCGTACCATAGAAGACACGCTGAATATCGGCTGGGAACTGCTTGGCATCCTTCCCAGAGAAGAACTGGACCGTATCGATACCAAGATCCTGGATCAGTACTATAAACCGACTACGATCGACCCGGCTGCCCAGGCAAAGAAAGAAGCTGACAAGATGGCTGAAGCACAATAGGGGGGATTACTATGGATCCAAATACATTTCCCACCAAGGGGAACCTGATTCTCGCCAAAAATTCCCTGGCGCTGGCCAGACAGGGCTTTGACCTGATGGACAAAAAAAGGAATATCCTCATCCGTGAGCTGATGGACCTGATCGATCAGGCCAAGGATATTCAGTCCCAGATCGACAGCACTTTTCGCAAGGCCTACGCCGAACTGCAGACCGCCAATATGGAAATGGGAATCAACTATGTGCAGACGATCTCCTATTCCATTCCGGTGGAGGATTCCATCCGCATCAAAACCAGGAGTATCATGGGAACGGAAATTCCACTGGTGGAAGCCGATCCCATCACGCCTCTTCCCACCTACGCCTACTACAGCACCAGAGAATCTCTGGACCGGGCGAGGCTGGCCTTTGAGCGCGTGAAGGAACTGACCATCCACCTCTCCATGGTGGAGAATTCCGCCTACCGTCTGGCGTCCAATATTAAAAAGACACAGAAACGGGCGAACGCGCTGAAAAATATCACGATTCCCCACTATGAACAGCTGACAAAGGATATCTCCAATGCGCTGGAAGAAAAAGAACGGGAAGAGTTCACCCGTCTGAAAGTTATTAAAAAAATGCAGACTGCGAAAAAACAGAAAGCATAACAGCAAAAAAGCCCTCCGCTTCCACCTGGAAAACGGAGGGCTTTTCGTACATTCTCAGCGTCCGAGCAGATACGCTTCCACACTGGTGATAGCATTGGCTCCGTCGGCTGCCGCCGTGATAATCTGGCGCAGCGCCTTGGTCCGCACATCTCCCGCGGCAAATACTCCGGGGACAGAGGTTTTCATATCTTCCCCGGCCACGATATATCCGCCTTCATCCAGCTGGACGAAATCTCCCAAAAATCCGGTATTTGGCAGGATACCCACCGCGATAAATACGCCGTTCACCGCCAGCTCGCTGCCTTCCCCGGTCTTCACATCCCGCACTTTCACGCCGGAAACCTGGCTGTCGCCCAGGATTTCCTCAGCCACACAGTTCCATTTCATCTCCACGTTGTCAAGGGACAGCAGCTTCTCCTGCAGAATCTTTGCCGCCCGCAGCTGGTCTCTTCGATGGATCACATATACTTTTTTACATCCTCTGGCAAGAAAAATAGCGTCTTCCACCGCCACATCGCCGCCGCCTACCACTGCCACCGTCTTATCCCGGAAAAATGCCCCGTCGCATGTAGCACAGTAGGAAACGCCCATACCGGTCAGCCTTTCTTCCCCGGGCACGCCCAACAGCCGATGGTGGGCTCCGGTTGCCAGGATCACCGTACGGGCCGACAGGTCTCCCTTTGCCGTTTCAACCACCTTTCGATCCCCTTCCTCACGGATCGCTGTCACTGCAGCCGTCAGGAAAGAAGCTCCCATGCTTTTGGCGTGTTCATGAAATTTTTCCGCCAGCTCCATGCCGCTGATCCCCGGCAGTCCGGGGTAGTTATCCACATCATACGTATTGAGCACCTGACCGCCGCTGACATAAGATTCCTCCAAAACCAGTGAAGACAATCCAGCCCTCTGTCCATAGATTGCGGCAGCCAAGCCGGCCGGTCCGCTGCCCACGATAATCACATCATAGATCACACTCATCTTTCTTCTCCTTTCTCTTCCCGGAAGTGAACTACCTTGATTTCCCTTATCATCTCCAGATCCTGATCCAGAATCACCTTCGTATAATTATCTCTGGAGCCCTCCTGGTAAAATAGATAAGAAAGGCTATTCTCCTGCGTCCCGGAAGACTCCTCCCATTTCATCCCCTCGACCGCTGCAAGGAAATCCTGTTTTGGCATACCCAGCGTAATCCCTCCTGCGACACGAATGGGAACTTTTGTGGCGGCCAGATCTCCGTGAACGCCGGTCACAAAGCAATTGTTGACCGCCGTAACATCCTCTCCATAATTACAAACCACCGTATACAGACTCTGCGTGCCCCTCTGCAAAGTCACATAACCGTATTTCCCGCTTTTTACAGCTTCATCAGAGCTTTCCCAGTCAATTTCCCATCCATTGTCCGTAAAGGCCGATACGGGCGCCGGAAGACGGTACAGACTGTCTGCGTATTCCACCGTAAAATCCATCAGATCATCGGAGAGGGCAGCCGGAGCCTGATACTGCTCCACCTCCGGCGTCTTTTCCCGGCTTGCATTTTCATACAGTTCCCGCTCCGCCGGATTGGTCTGATTATACAGTTCGGCCTCCAGGAGAATCTCCGTGTCGGCCTGAAAGGTCAGCATCGCTTTCTTTTGGATGCCATACTCATAGGTGAACAAAATCCGGTCTCCATCCTCATACTGGTCCCGGGGTTCTCCGTACTGCTCCAGCGCCTGAACTTTTGTCGCCTCTCCCAGGATCAGATTACCGGGAAGGGCAATCTGGTTTTTCTCGTCCTGCCGCAGCATCACGGCAGTGATAAAACACTGCTGTACCGGCTGCGCCTCTGCCGAAAAATTCATCACCTGTGCCCGGCAGACATAATCTCCCAGAGAAAACTCCTGCTCTTCCAAAAAAGACTCCGCCTCCACTTTGGCCGTCGTATCTTCGCCATAAGCCCAGCCCTGTTCCGCCATTTCACCAAAAGATGCCGGCAGACGGCAGACCCGATCTCCCACGGCAAACTCAAAGCTGTCCAGGCCGGAGGCGATATCCGCCGCCGGCTGCTCTTCTTTTTCCGCCGGCTCATCTTGCGGCGCCGGCGAAAGATTTTCCCCTTCCTGCTTCTCGCAGCCGGTCAGCGCCAGTATCAATACCAGGATTCCTCCCAAAATCATTCTTCTCATAACGTCCTCCCATGAATGATCAAGACCGTTTGCTAGGGAAATTGTACCATAAAGGGCCAAAGATTTCCAATGAATTTGTTCTCTCCCTCTTTCATAAAATGATACCAATGGATGTAACAGGAGACCGATCATGCTTCTATTACAGAAAAATCAGAAAAAGCTTTCTGCCAAAAAGCTGCTGCCGCTGATCCTCCCCTTCCTTTTTCTGGCGGGAATCTGGCTGGGTGTATTCGCTTCCCAAAAAACCGACCGGGAATTTGACTCCTACACCCGGTCTCTTTTTGTCAGCCAGCTTTCCGGCAGCACGCTGAGCCTTCATTACACTCTGGCCGATCCTGCAGCCTGGGATCTGGACCGACAGGAAGTCTCTCTTGGATCCGCCGTGGCAGAAGATCCCGCTGCTCTTCGCAGCTTTCTGGAAAATTCCAGAAGTCTTCTGGAATCTTTCCCCTACGAAAGTCTTTCCCGGGAAAATCAGCTGACCTACGATATCCTGCATCTTTTCTTCGATACAGAACTGTCCGCAGAGAATGAATACATTCTGGCGGAAGTATTAAGCCCGGCCCTGGGGATCCAGGCACAGCTTCCTTCTTTACTGGCCGAATATACGCTGCGCAGCGAAAAAGACGTGATCGATTATCTGAATCTGCTGCGGGATATCCCCTCCTATTTTGAGACAATCATCGATTTTGAAAAAGAAAAAGCCGACCGGGGATATTTCATGAGTGACGCCACTGCAGACCGCATCATCGATCAATGCAGCGATTTTATTTCATCCGGCGACAATAATTACCTGAATGCCGTGTTTTCGGAAAATCTGGAACAGGTGCCGGGCCTGGATGAGACCCAAAAAGAAAACAGTCTGCGGCTGCACCGGGACGCTGTGAAACATTATGTGCTCCCTGCCTATGAAAACCTCATCAGCGCGCTGACTTCTCTGAAGGGCAGCGGCACGAACGAAAACGGTCTTTATTATCTTTCCGGCGGCCGCGCCTATTATACATACCTGTTAAAAAGCAGCTGCGGAATATACGATTCCGTGGAGGAACTGCAGACGCGCCTGGCCAATCAACTGTTGGCGGACTACAAAGAAATCCGCGCTATCCTGGAAGAAGATCCCTCTCTGGCTGCTTCCCTTCTCCAGGAAAACAGCCAATCGGGCCGCACCCCGGAGCAGATCCTGTCCTCCCTGCAGGAGCAGATCAAGAAAGATTTCCCCGAGATTTCCGATGTCGCCTATGAAGTCAAATATATCCATGAAGATCTGAAAGAACACCTGAGTCCCGCTTTCTACCTGACTCCCCCCATCGATACGGGAAGTCCCAATCTGATTTACCTCAATCCGGATTCCCGCTTAAGAGGGATCGAACTGTATACCACCCTGGCTCACGAAGGATTCCCCGGTCATCTGTATCAGTCACAGTTCTTTCTGTCGAAAGATCATCCGGCCGTACGCCACACCCTGAATATGGGCGGCTACGTGGAAGGCTGGGCCACCTACATCGAATCCTATGCTTATCTCTATGGAAGCAAAAACCAACAGCTGGGCCGCCTGCACTGGCTGAACCGGGCCATGAACCTTTGCCTGTACTCTCTTTTGGATATCGGCATCCACTATTACGGGTGGACCTGTGAAAAAGCAGCGAAATACCTGGAAAACTTCGGCGTCAGCGACAGGGCCGTCTGCCGGGAAATCTTCCAGATTATCGTGGAAGATCCCGCCAACTATCTGAAATACTATGGCGGCTGTCTTAAGTTCATGGATCTTAAGGAGGAAGCCTCCCGGCAGGAAGATTTCCACCCCATCGATTTTCACGAAAAAGTGCTGGAAACCGGCCCCTGTCAGTTTCCCATCCTGGAAAAATACGTCCTGCAGTGAAGGAGCTCACATCCGGCCGGCCAGGAAAATACTGGCCGCCACTCCCGCCGCCGTCGCCAGCAGGGAACCAGCCAGCGTCCATCTGGTTTTCGTCACTTTAGCCGCCATAAAGTATACGCTCATGGTATAAAAAATCGTCTCTGTGCTGCTAAGAATCAGGGAGGCTCCATATCCCACTGTGGAATCTGCTCCGTACTCCTTATAAATGTCCAGCAGCAGGCCCACCGCCGCACTGGAAGAAAACATTTTCACGATCACCAGCGGGACCAGCGCCGGCGAAACACCCCATCCCTTCACCAGAAGCCCCAGCAGGCGGGCCGTCTGCTCCAGCAGTCCGGACGCGCGCAGGATACTGACTCCCAGCATCAGTCCGATTAACGTGGGCAAAACAGAAAAGACGGTCTTCAGACCGTCTTTTGCACCTCTCACGAAATCTTCATATACCTTGCGCTTCATCAGAATGCCGAAACCTATGATATAAAAAATCACCAGGGGAATCATCATATCCGAAAGAAACATCAGAACCTTCATAAACACCCTCGCATCACTCATTTATCCTAATGTATGCCAGAGCCTTTCCACTTATTTCTTCCTTGATTCACGGATAAACTGGCGCACATCCTCCAGCGCATGCCGGTACCTTCTGGATACCATAGTGGGATTGCCCAGAATCCTTCTGATATGCAGCTTTTTTCTGCTCTCCACCAAAACGCGCATTTTCTCTCTGGTCTGAAGAATCTTCTCCTCCAGATCACGCCGCGGATCGGAAAAGGCAACCATCGCATCCAGGCGACGCTGCATAACGGCCAGATCCGTCTTCATCTGCTCGATGCGATCCAGCATCCTCCTCAGATTCAGCGCGCCCAGGAAGGAAAGGACGAAATCCGTTCCCACCAGCAGGGTAATCACCGCCGTTCCTGCCTGGAGCCAGAAAGGGGGCAGATGGGTCAGCAGCCAGTGAACCGGCCGGTGAAGCAGCAGATTCATCAATACGGTGAAAACGCCCCACAGCAGTGAAGCTTCCAGACAGATGTAGCCTTTGTAATTCAGCTTTCTTTCGCTGTAGTCCCAGTAACGCACCCGAAACAGAGCCTCCATGGCTGCGCCGGTGGCCAGCTCCAGCAGCGTAGCTCCGATCATCCCCGGCAGGAAGGTCAGCAGCAGATGATTTTTAAAGGGTACACAGACCAGCAGCATAATCAGGGCCCCGCTGCCGTAAATCGGCAGAAAGGGGCCCCTCATAAAACCTCTGTTTACCCATCGCTTCTGCAAAAAAGACACATACAGACTTTCCCAGCACCAGCCGATGAAGCTGTAGATATAAAAACACAGCAGCCACTGCGCCACCGTATAATGATACATGTTACACTCTCCTTCGCTGTCTCTTCGTCAGAGCCATACGCCGATCTTAGCCCTCCTCGTCAGCCTCTGCTCCAGGTCGTTCCTGTGAAACAGGAACCCTGGATCGTCGTAATATCTGGCATTTTTATGGCATCCTTTTATACAGGCTCCGCACTTGATGCAGATTCCCTGATATTCTCGTACATTATCCGCACAGATCGATCCCATGGGACAGACCTTTGCACAAAAACCGCAGTTGTCGCAGTCGTCCGTCACCAGCGGTTTCACCTTACGGATATCAACCGGCTTTCCATTCGGACCCTGGGGCTGAAAATATCCCGGAGAAGGACTTCTTCCCGGTACCTCTATATGGCCCTCAAACTGATCTTTTCGGATCTTTTCCGCCGCTTTGCCTGCAAACTGACGAGCCATTTCCAGATCCTCGCCATCGGGCCGTCCCGCCGCCAGAGTACGGGAGAAGGCATGTTCCCCCACAAAGGCGGCGGCAGCGCCGCATAAGAATCCCTGATTTTCCAGAATATCTCTCAGTTCTGCCAGCGCGTCGTCAAAATTGCGGTTTCCATATACCACCACCGGAATCGCCGGGGTATGATCTCCCCGCACTGTTTTCAGAAAGGGCAGCAGCACATTGGGCACCCGTCCGGCATAGACCGGCGTCCCCAGCACCACCAGATCGTCTTCCTGAAACTGATAAGCTTCTTCCCTGGCGGCAGGAAGCGTAAAATCCCGCGCCTCCCAGTCGATGCCCAGTTCCCAGGCAAGCGTCCCGGCAATGGTGCAGACCACCTTTTCCGTTGTCTTTGTCGCACTAAAATAAACAGCCCATACTTTTTTCATCAGAATATTTCCCCCATTACAGCATCGGATGCCGTTCCGTCAATCACCCATTTCTTTCCTTCCTTCTTCATGGGCAGATCCATACTGTCCTCCTGCGATTCTCCCATGAAGGAAAGGGCGATATCCGCCGATACCGTACAGGCATCCTCTCCGTCATAATCGACATCTGTGACCGTAATGGTCACCTCCGGTCCGATCCCCAGTCCCCCGGCCATACCAAGAAGACCGGTCATACCGTCTGCCATATCTCCATATTCCGACATACCGTCTTCATATGCCTGTCTCGTTTCCTCATCAAAACAGGCTATCATTTCTTCTACATCCAGATCTTCCATCGCCTTTTCCAGGCGGTGAACCGTATCCTGAGGCGTCCCCGGCTTCAGGACCTTCACATACAGCAGACCTGCCAAGACAGCGATGACAAGGATACCCGCCGCCATCAGGATTCCCCTTTTGGATCCGCCGGAAAACTTCGACTTCACAGCAGCCGTATTGTCATCCGGCATGACGGAAGCCTGTCCGTTCCAGCCGTAATCCGGCTGTTCCGCGTATGGCTGCTGCACCGGCGTCTCCTGCCAGGCATTCGCCGCCTGCTGCTGTCTGTAATTTCTGGTGGGCGCGCCGCACTCCCCGCAGAACATAGCGTCATCCGGAAGCTGCGTACCACATTTACTGCAAAACATAAGATTCCCCCCCTTTTGCGGACTACTGATCTTTTTTTTCTTCCTCTTCCGGTTCCGGTTTCGGAAGTTTTGTCACCAGGATCTGCTCGATCCTCTTATCCTGAATCTTCTGGATTTCAAAACGCAGTCCGCCCAGTTCCAGCGTCTGCAGATCATCCTCCTCCGGAATATAACCCAGTTCGTCCAGCAGCAGCCCGGACACGGTATCATGGCTGTCCGATTCCAGTTCCACATCCAGATCGTCGTTGAGATCGTTGATGGTCACCAGACCTTTCAAAAGCCAGGTATGATCGTCAATCTCTTCAATCTTCGGCTCATCGTCATCGCCCGTATCATCGATGGAACCCATAACCTCTTCCACCAGATCCTCGATGGTAACGATACCGGAGAACCCGCCGTACTCATCGATCAGCACGGCGATATACTGATGTGATTCCTGCAGTTCCTTAAACAGTTCGTTGATATTCTTGCTCTCCAGAACAAAGTAGGGTTTATGCAGCAGAGAACGGATATCCACATGATCAAATCCGCATCTTCTGGCTTCCAGGATAAAATCCTTCAGGTAAAGGACGCCGACGATATTGTCAATATCCTCCTCATAAACCGGTATTCTGGAATGACGGGTCTCCAGCATTTCATCCAGATAGGAAGAAAGAGGCTCCGCCACATCGATGGCATAGACATCCGTACGGGACGTCATGATCTCTTTGGCCTGAATATCGGCAAACTCAAAGACAGAATCCAGCATCTCCGACTCATACTCATCGAAAATACCGGTTTCCACACCGTTTTCAATCAGCGCACGGATCTCGGCCTCCGAAACTTTTTCCTGGGATACTTCATCATGCATCCCGAAAATCCGCAGCACCAGTCCGGTGGACACAGATAGAAGTTTTACGATGGGAGCCGCAATCTTGGAAATAATACTTACCGGCCGCACGACAAACATACTGAATGATTCTGCTTTCTGCTGAGCTATCCGCTTAGGCACCAGCTCACCCAGCACCAGGGTGAAATACGACAGAATCAGCGTGATTATGACTACAGAAAGCGTATCGCTGTTGGGGATATGCACCCGGTCCAGCAGCACTTCCAGCCTTTTTGAAATTCCTGTGGCCGCAGATGCACTGGAGAAGAATCCCGCCAGTGTGATGGCAATCTGTATGGTGGAAAGGAAACGAGAGGGCTCCTGCAGCAGTTTCAGTACCAGCCCAGCCTTTTTGTCTCCATCTTCCGCCCTCTGCGTCAGCTTTCCGGGATTAACCGATACCAGAGCCATCTCCGCTCCGGCAAAAAATGCATTCAGGGCCGTCAGCAATACAAGTATCAGCAACTGTAACCATAAATTGTCAGGGTCAGAATCCATGAGAATAAAACCTCCTATAATAAAAAATAATATTAAGAAAAATATATCACATAAGCAGTCTACTGTCTACTCTCCTTCGACATGGCTGCAAAAAAATGCACTGCCCCGCAAGGCAGTGCATTTGATACATTATGCTAATTTCATCGTGTTGATCTTCACGCCGGGGCCCATGGTGGGAGCGATGGTTACGCTCTTCAAGTAGGTTCCCTTCAATGCGCTCGGTCTTGCTTTGTTAATAGCATCTATCAGCGTCTGGAAGTTGTCCGCTAACTGCTCCTCTGAGAAAGAAGCTTTTCCAATTGGCACGTGAATAATATTGGTTTTATCAAGACGATACTCAATCTTACCGGCTTTGATCTCCTTCACAGCCTTTGCGACATCCATGGTTACGGTACCTGCCTTGGGGTTCGGCATCAGGCCTTTCGGACCCAGCACACGACCCAGACGTCCTACCACGCCCATCATATCCGGTGTGGCAACCACTACGTCATAATCAAACCAGTTCTCATTCTGGATCTTCGGGATCAGTTCCTCTGCTCCTACAAATTCAGCTCCTGCCTCTTTTGCCTCATCTGCTTTGGCATCCTTTGCGAATACCAGTACACGAACCTGCTTACCGGTTCCGTGCGGAAGAACAACTGCGCCACGGATCTGCTGATCTGCATGACGTCCGTCACATCCTGTTCTGATATGAGCCTCGATTGTCTCGTCAAATTTGGCAACTGCCGCTTTCTTCACCAGCGCGATGGCATCCGCCGGATCATACAGCGTTGCGCGATCTACTGCTTTCGCAGCTTCTAAATATTTCTTTCCATGTTTCATGTTAAATAACCTCCTGTGGTAATCGCGGGGTTTTTCCCTCCCACTTATTTCTTTTCAATGGATCAAGTCTATCAGTCTTCTACAACGATACCCATACTTCTGGCTGTTCCGGCGATCATGCTCATGGCCGCTTCCAGAGAACCGGCGTTCAGATCCGGCATCTTTGTCTCGGCGATCTCTTTGATCTTGTCTTTGGAAATGGTAGCAACCTTGTTCTTATTGGGCACACCGGAACCTGATTTCAGGTTGCAGGCTTTTTTCAGCAGTACTGCTGCCGGCGGAGTCTTTGTGATGAAGCTGAAGCTTCTGTCCGCATAAACCGTGATCACTACGGGGATAACGACGTCTCCCTTGTCAGCGGTTCTTGCATTGAACTCCTTCGTAAACTGCACGATGTTCACACCATGCTGACCCAGTGCAGGACCAACTGGCGGTGCTGGTGTCGCTTTACCAGCCGGAATCTGTAATTTAATATATCCTTCTACTTTCTTTGCCATGTCAGGCACCTCCTAATAATGTGGTAATTGCGGGGATTTCCCTCCCACGAGCCGCCCTTTTGCAGCCCTTTTGTCTGTTACATTTTTTTCACTTCTGCAAAACCGATTTCCACCGGTGTTTCGCGTCCAAACAGCTCAACATTGATGGTCACAACCTGCTTGGGCAGATTGATGCTCTGGATCACGCCGGCCGTATCTTTCCAGGCGCCGCCGGTAACCACGACCGCATCGCCTTCCTGAAAGTCCACAACAATGTTCTCCGCCTGGATTCCCAGAGGTCTCATCTCCTCCTCCGTCAGAGGAACGGGCTTGGACCCCGGTCCTACAAATCCTGTCACACCCCTGGTGTTTCTCACAACATACCAGGTATCATCGTTCATGATCATATGAATCAGGACGTAGCCGGGAAACATCTTTTTCTGCACCTGTTTTCTGGCGCCGTTTTTCATCTCCACCACATCCTGCATCGGTACACGAACTTCCAGAATCTGATCTTCCAGATGACGGTTCTCAATCGTCTTTTCAATGTTCGCCTTCACTTTGTTTTCATAGCCCGAATACGTATGGACTACATACCAGTTTGCTTCTGACATCTAACCACCCTTATCCTTTTCATCGAATAACCAGATTCATGAACTGCAGCACCAGACTGTCCAGGATGGTAATCACCACGCCCAGCACAATCGTAATGGATACGACAGCCACGGTCTGTTTTCCAAGTGTAACCCGATCGGTCCAGATAATTTTGTTAAACTCAGACTTGAGCCCTTTGAACCAGCTTTTTTTCTGCTTTTTTGACTCTTTACCGGATTTTCCGGATTTTCCAGATTCTGCCATCTTTTCACCTCTTGCCAATTACTTGGTCTCTTTGTGCAATGTGTGTGTTCTGCAGAATTTGCAGTACTTTTTCGTCTCCATCCGCTCAGGATGGTTCTTTTTCTCTTTTGTCATGTTGTAATTACGCTGCTTACATTCTGTACATGCCAATGTGATTTTTACGCGCACGACTTCCACCTCCATGTGTTCTTTTGCGTTATTCGGCGGTCTTTTTTAGACATAAAAAAAAGACCTACTTCCATGCCGTTATATTAATTTAGCATAGCGGCCAAAAAAAGTCAATAGAAACAGTTGAAATTTTCCCTATTCCAATGGTATGATAGCCTAGGATAAACTTTTTTACAGAACGAACAGAAAAGAGGGAATCATAAATGGGTGGATTTTTTGGTGTTGCAAGTAAACAGGACTGCGTGTTTGATTTGTTTTTCGGCACGGACTATCATTCCCATCTGGGAACCAGACGGGCCGGCATGGCGGTCTACGACCAGGAGAAAGGATTCGACCGGGCGATCCATAATATAGAAAACGCACCGTTTCGTACAAAATTTGATAAGGATGTAAACAAGATGCAGGGAAATCTGGGTATCGGCTGCATTTCCGACTATGAGCCCCAGCCCCTGATCATCCGCTCCCACCACGGCACTTTCGCTATCGCCACCGTGGGAAAGATTAATAATAAGGATGCTCTGGTGAATCAGCTGTTCCGAAACGGCCATGCTCACTTCCTGGAAATGAGCGGCGGGGAGATCAACTCCACAGAACTGGTAGCTTCCCTGATCAATCAGCGGGACAACCTGATCGAAGGTCTTCAGTATGTACAGGAATCGGTGGAAGGTTCCATGACCGTCCTTTTGATGACACCCAAAGGAATCTACGCCGCCAGAGACCGTTACGGCCGTACCCCGGTGACCATCGGCAGAAAGCCGGACGGCTACTGTGTTTCCTTTGAAAGCTTTGCCTACCTGAATCTGGGCTATGACGATGAACGGGAACTGGGTCCCGGCGAGATCGCGGTGGTGACGCCGGAAGGCGTGCAGTCCCTGTCTGCTCCGGGAAAAGAGATGAAGATCTGTACCTTCCTGTGGGTATATTACGGCTACCCCTCCTCCTCCTATGAAGGTTTAAGCGTGGAGAAGATGCGGTATAACTGCGGCCGGATGCTGGCCAAACGGGACGACGCTCATCCGGATACTGTGGCCGGCGTACCGGACTCCGGAACGGCTCACGCCATCGGCTACGCCAATGAATCGGGCATACCGTTTTCCCGTCCTTTCATTAAATATACGCCGACCTGGCCCCGGTCCTTCATGCCCACCATTCAGAAACAGCGGAACCTGATCGCCAAGATGAAGCTGATCCCGGTGCATGATCTGATTCAGAACCGCAGCCTACTGCTGATCGACGATTCCATCGTCCGCGGAACACAGATGCGGGAGACTACAGAATTCCTGTATCACAGCGGCGCCCGGGAAGTACATATCCGTCCCGCCTGCCCGCCCCTGGTATACGGCTGTAAGTTCTTAAACTTCTCCCGTTCCAACTCTCAGATGGAACTGATCACCAGACAGGTCATCCAGGAAATGGAAGGCACGGCAGAACCGGACAACATCGACCGCTATGTGGATCCGGAATCCACGGAATACAAAAACATGGTGGAAAAAATCCGCCAGAGACTGAATTTCACGTCCCTTCGCTACCATCGTCTCGACGATCTGGTGGCGTCCACAGGATTTGACAAGTGCAAACTGTGCACCTACTGTTGGGACGGAAAAGAATAAGATGAAGTACCAAAAAGGGTGCAGTCAGATAGTTGACTGCACCCTTTTACTGTTTCCTTTTATCGATTTTCCGTCTGTGCCTGATCCAGTGTCACCGTCACCGTCTGCTCTTTATAGCCGCCGCCGTCGGAAACCTGTACTTTCATCTCTACTTTTTCCCCTGCTTTATAATACTGCAGCATATTTTTCAGATCTGAAGTGGATTTCACACTCTCGCCGTCAAATTCCGTGATGATATAACCCTGTTTGATGCCGGCCTTCTCCGCTGCGGAACCTTCTGTCACTTCCGCCACATAGACGCCTTCCGGGATACCGTACATCTCGGTCACCTGACTGTCCACATCCTCCACGGAAACTCCCAGGCTGCCCTGTTTGTCTGCGTCCACTTTTTCTCTGGTGGTCCGGTTCATCAACCCTTCCAGCTGGGACTGCACCTCGGAAACCGGGATCGCATAGCCCATGCCTTCCACTTCTGTGGAGGCCTGTTTCGCGGAGTTGATCCCCACCAGCTGTCCCTGCATATTCAGAAGGGCGCCGCCGCTGTTGCCGGGGTTGATGGCCGCATCCGTCTGAATAAAGGTGGCGTCGCTGTCCTCTTCCAGTGTCCGGTCCAGAGCGCTGACGATACCGGTGGTGACGGACTGTCCGTATCCCAGAGCGTTACCGATGGCCACCACTTGTTCGCCCACCTTCAGACTGCTGGAATCACCGATCTCCACCGCCTTGATGGCTGACATGGTATCGTCTGAAATGCTGTCCAGCGGAACCGCAATCACCGCCAGGTCACGGTCGGAATCGGTTCCCTTGATGTTGGCCTCATACACCTCACCGTCATTGAAGCATACGGAAAGGGTATCCGCGCCTTCCACCACATGATTGTTGCTGACGATCAGCAGCTCGCTGTCATTCTGTCCCACGATGATGCCGGAACCGGCGCTCTCCACTTCCTGTGTCTGCGGCATCCCTCCCATACCGAACATGCTGAAGTAATTCTGCACCTCCTGTACGGACTGGTTGGTGATAGCCACGATGGAGGGCATCACACTCTCGGCGATATCGGAAACGTCCAGCGACTGGCCATCAGTATTCCCGTCAGACACCGGAGCTGCCGTCTGCAGCGTCACATTGCTGCTCTGTGCCGTTTTCCCGCCTCCCATGGCATAGGTCACACCCTCAAAGGCAAGCCCGGCACATCCGCCCACCAGCACACCGGCCAGAGCCAGAGCGCCGATTCTCTTGGCCATCTTTTTAGCTTTTGTATAATCTTTCTTCGGTTTTTCCGGAACCATCTGGGGCCCCTGCTGCATCGAAGGATCCTGGTACATCTGGGGATCCTGCGGATTCTGGTTCATCTGATTAAAGTTATTGTTATCTTCGTACATAATCTATCCCTCCACTAAAACGTTCTTCTTTTTCTTTTGATATCTGAAGTATAGAACAGATTTGTGGTGGATTTGTTATGAAATTGTGTTTATCCTGTTATGAATTGGTGTTCATCCTGTGAACGGATGTTGCTATATTAATCGTATTCTTCGTTTAGATTACTCCAATGCTTCAAAAGAAAAAATATCTGCCAGATCTTCCAGTGCGTCTTTACTCAGCTCAAGTTCCGGAAGGGGTTGTCCAACCCATTTTTCTTCCAGTATCCGCATGTTTTCATCGGTGTAGTCGGCCATCACATTAACCAGTATCCAAAAATCTTCTGTTTCATATGAAATAATTCCCTTCTCTCTCGTCCAGGACAGAAGCACTTCGTCCCCATACTTATTTGTGTATAACCAAATTGCTTTGATTGCCTCGTAAAATGTCTTTACATTGATTAATCAGTATCCGTATCATCCACGTTTTAAAAAAAGCAGGTTTTTTCAATGTATGCAGATTTTTGTAACAGGACAGTATGGTTTCCTGCAGCGCATCTCCAATATCTTCTTCCGAAATAAGGTAACACCTGGCAATTTTATACATTTGAAGTTTGTTCTTTTCTATTAATGCAACAAATGCATCCTTATCTCCGGCAAGGGCTTTTTTTATCAATTTTTGCATTTCATTTTCTCCAGATAGTAAAAAAATTTAAAGTACGGATCCGTTTACTCTTACATATATTAGACGACAAAGCTATCAGTTTTTGTTCATGATTTATCATACATTTTATTAATTTTTTTACACCATATAAAAATGCAGCCGACTGATTCCATATGCAAATCAATCGGCTGCCGCTGTCACTCTTAGAGTTTATCCCGCTTCATTCCCTCTATTAAGTTTCTTATCGTTTCCTCGTCTTCCTCCAGCACATCTGCCATCGCTTCCGGTGTCAGTCCCTTTTCCATCTTCTTTTTTATCTGCTCCAATAAAATTTCCTTTCTCCCCTCCGCCAAACCAGTACGATGACCTTCCTCCAGACCGGTACGGTGACCCTCTTCCCAGCTCTCTTCTTTTTCCTGCCGCATATGCTTCTCGGCATCATATTCATAGATGCTCACGTGCACCACCTCCGCCCTGTTTTTCTTTAAAAACACCGTTAAAATGCCTTCCTCTATGCATTCCGCCACTGCCCGTTCTACTGCTTTTCTCAGTTCCATCTCTTTCGCATATCTCCTCACACGGTCGGTATACTCCGCGTAATCCCGCAGGGACCGGCAGGCTTCCATCAGTTTCCGGTTATGCCCTTTATTAATGTTCAACATTACCGCTTCCAGTTCCAGCGCCGGATGATCTTCCGGCAGAGAGAAAAGTTCCGACAGCTTCAGCACCTGTACATCCGGCTGCTCTTTTTCCCCATTATAGAAAATCAAAAAACGCGGCGGGGGAATCTTCACCTTCCGTACAGATTCAGATCTTTTACAATATCGGAAAACAAATCGGAAATATACAGCAGAAAACGCAGCGGAAGATTAGGATTTACTGTGGACTGATGCTCATACAGATACAGCCTGGATGCAATCAGGAAAGACAGATCGTTCTTCATCCCCACATAGATCGCGTTCTCCAACGTATTTACTTCCAGAAGCTCCGGATCGGCATACTGTGTGCCGTTTACCCATAAGTAAAACCTCCTTTTTCATTGGCGCAGGAGATTTCACCGTTCCTCATTATCCGTTTCCCTTCGAAATCCCGCTGCTGTGTGATTAAAAAATGTGAAAGCATTGAGATTTCCAAACAGTGCCGGGATTTTAAAGAAAAGCTCCCGGAAGAAATGCCGTTTACAGAAATGATTTCATAGACAGGCTCTACACAAAGCGCTAGAAACAAAATGCTTTTTTGCATTATATCATAATGTTTTTATAAATACCACTGTTTTTCATACATAAACACATCCAGTATGTTCAGTCTCTGAAATAAGGTACATCTTTTGCCGCCTTGGAAAAGATAATAGATAATAAAAGCAAAAGCCGTTCTTTGATGGCGGATTGGAGGAAATTATTATATGGAAGCAACTACCTACGGTTATGCACGTGTCTCAGCAAAAGATCAGTGCGAGGAAAGACAGCTTATCGCGCTCCGGGAATTTCCCGTGGCGGAAGCCAATATCTTTCTGGACAAAGTAAGCGGAAAGGATTTCAACCGCCCGGCCTACCGGCGGCTCATACGCCGCCTGCGCCCCCGCGATCTCCTGGTGATCAAATCTATCGACCGCCTGGGGCGCAACTACGAGGAAATCCTGGAACAGTGGCAGTATATTACCAAGAAAAGGCAGGCCGATATCGTCATTTTGGATATGCCTCTTTTGGATACCAGGCAGACGGGGAAAAATCTCACCGGAACTTTTGTGGCGGATCTGGTGCTGCAGATCCTCTCTTACGTGGCCCAGACAGAACGGGAAAACATACGCCAGCGGCAAAAGGAGGGCATCGCCGCCGCCAGGCAGCGGGGCGTGCGGTTCGGGCGTCCGCGCAAACCGGTTCCAGAAGCCTTTTGTCATCTGAAAACCGCCTGGGAAGCAGTCTCCATCTCCTCCCGTGAAGCAGCCAGACAGCTGTCCATCTCCCAGGATACCTTTCTGCGCTGGGTCCGCGGGAAATAATAATTTCGGATTCATGGCGTAATTTTTCACCAAATCCCGATTTTTTCTCCTCGTTTTTTATAATATTTGCTCACTTGCAAGATTATGTGGACTTTTTCTTTCTGTTACCTTATAATAAATATAGAGCAAAAATGATATGTATTATTGGTTATTTTGCACGTAAAAATCAAAATTTTACTGTTATTTGTTCTTCTAAGAAGATTGAACTAAGCGACCGAAAAAGTCTGCTTTATCCATCGCCTGCTTTTCGTATATGGACCGGAGCCGCCGGTTTATATAGAGAAAACCATATTTAAAGGAGGAAATGAAATGAAGAAAAATGCGAGAAGATTACTTGCAGCCCTGATGTGCGCCACTGTCGTGCTCTCCATGAGCGCCTGTACCACCGGAAGCGAGACAGACGACGCCGCATCATCCGATGGCGCCGAGGCCAGCAGCGAAACCAAAGATATCAAAGATATCGTAGTCGGCCTTTCCATCGGAAACACCACCGAAGAACGCTGGAACCGTGAAATCGAAATGTTCCAGGAATATGCTGATGAAAAGGGATTTACCCTGAACGTTCAGAACGCCAACAACGACGCCAACAAACAGGTATCCCAGTGTGAAAACCTGATCAACCAGGGCGTGGACGTCATGATCGTACAGTCTCTGGACGCGGAAGCAGCCAGCCCCATCGTGGAATCTGCTCATGACGCCGGCATTCAGGTTATCGCCTATGACCGTTTCATCATGAACTGTGATCTGGACTATTACGTAACCTTCGACTCCTTCAAGGTAGGTCAGGTGGAAGCCCAGTTCATCGTAGACGCCGCTCCCAAAGGCAATTACATCTGGCTGAAGGGCGCGCCGGAAGACAATAACGCTCATCTGGTAGCGGAAGGACAGCAGGATGTGCTGCAGCCCTACATCGACAGCGGCGACATCACCATCGTCACCGAACAGTGGTGTAAAGGATGGGATCCCAATGAAGCCCTGAAACATACCGAGAATGGTCTTACCAGCGCAGCCAACGACGTACAGGGCGTGATCGCTTCCAACGACGGTACTGCCGGCGGAGCTGTACAGGCTCTGGAAGCACAGGGACTGGCCGGTACTGTTCCCATCTGTGGACAGGACGCAGATATCGCTGCCTGCCAGAGAATCGTGGAAGGCACACAGACCGGTACCGTATACAAACCGCTGGCTCCCCTGAATCAGGCAGCCTGCGAACTGGCAGTGGCCATTGCCACCGGCGAATCCGATCCCATGAGCGGTGTGGATTCCAGCCTGGGAACCTGGCAGAAACTGAGCAACAACTCCAAAGATGTAGATTCCTTCACCGTTGACGTGGAAGCCATCGACAAAGACAACATCTACGACATTATCATCGAGCGTGACGCGTTCCACTCTGTAGAAGACGTTTACGCCAACGTACCCAAAGATCAGTGGCCGACCTCTTCTGACTCCGCAGGCGCCGATGACGCCGCAGAATCAGCCGAAACGGCCCAGACAGCAGAATAAGTTTCATCCGAAACAGGATTGAAGTGAATTAACTTATGGATCGCGGGGTGTACGGCTGCAGCAGTCCGTACCCCTGCCTTCTTTTACCTTTTTCCCTTCCGGGAAATGGAAATGGAGGTGTAGCTATGGCTGATTATATTTTGCAGCTGCAAAATATAACAAAAGTTTTCCCCGGCGTAAAAGCGCTGTCCGAAGTATCCTTTGACGTACAGCGCGGTCACGTACATGCGCTGGTGGGTGAAAACGGAGCGGGTAAATCCACGCTGATCAAGGTCATCTGTGGCGTTTATCCTTACGGAACTTATGAAGGATCCGTAAAATTTGAAGGCAAAGAGTGCCGTTTTAAGTCCATCCGTGAAGTAGAAAAAGCCGGCATTGCCTGTATTCATCAGGAAATGAATCTGATTCCCGATATGAGTATCGCCGAAAATATATTCCTGAACAATCAGCCCAACAAAATGGGCATCATCAATTTCGACGATATGCACTTTAAATGCCTGGAACTGCTCAAACAGATCGGTCTGGACGTAAATCCAAACGAAATGGTCCGCAATCTGGGCGTCGGCCAGCAGCAGATGGTGGAAATCGCCAAGGCGCTGTCCCGTGATGTAAAACTGCTTCTTCTGGACGAGCCTACCGCCGCCCTGACAGAATCAGAAGTGGATATCCTGCTGGATCTGGTGGACAAACTGCGCAAAAGCGGCGTGACCTGCATCTATATCTCTCACCGTCTGGATGAGATCATGCGCCTGTGCGACGATATCACCATCCTCCGCGACGGACAGACCATCGAGACCCGTCCGAAGTCAGAAATGACAAAGAACGATATGATCTCCCTGATGGTAGGCCGCGAGATGAGCAACCTGTTCCCCCGTGTTCCTCACACCAGAGGCGAAGTGGGATTTGAAATTAAAAACTTCTCTGTTCCCCATCCCGATATTCCCGACCGTATGCTGATCAAAGACGTAAGCCTGAAAGCATACAAAGGAGAAATCCTGGGCGTCTCCGGACTGATGGGCGCAGGACGTACGGAACTGTTCACCGCCGTCTACGGCGCGTTCCGCACCAAAGGTACCGGTGAAGTTTACATCGACGGCCAGAAAGTGGATATCAAAAACCCTCTGGACGCTCTGAAAGCAGGCTACTTTATCGTCAGCGAAGACCGGAAAAAACTGGGACTGAATCTGATGATGAGTATCAAGGAGAATACTACGTTATCCTCCTTGGATAAGGTTTCAAAATTCGGTATCCTTAACGAAGATGCGGAAGTAGCCTATACGACTAAATACGTGGAGGAAATCCACACCAAAACACCCAGCATCGAAGTGCCGGTCAACACCCTCTCCGGCGGAAACCAGCAGAAAGTAGTCCTGGCCAAGGCGCTGATGAGTGAACCAAAGGTTATGATACTGGATGAACCCACCCGCGGCATCGATGTTGGCGCTAAATACGAGATTTATAAGATCATGAACGAACTGGTGGAAAAAGGCGTGGTCATCATCATGATTTCTTCTGAAATGGAAGAGATTTTCGGTATGAGCGACCGCATCATCACCATCGCAAACGGCGAGGTCACCGGCGAATTTGATATAGCGGAGGCGACTCAGGAAGACCTGATGCGCGCAGCTGTAGGGAAGGAGTAAAACAAATGGGAGAAGCAAAGAAAAAAAATAGCAGCATAGATTTTCGAACTCTGACAATGGTTCTGGTGCTGGTGCTTCTGTGGGTGGCCTTTACAGCGACCACCGGCGGAAACTTCCTCACCACACGTAACCTGTCCAACCTGATCCGTCAGGCAGCCTTCACCGGTATCATGGGCGTCGGCATGACGCTGGTCATCGTCACCGGCGGTATCGACCTGTCAGCCGGTATGACCATGGGATTCATCGGCTGTATCATGGCCGTATGTCAGGTGTGGGGCGGCCTTTCCACCCCGGTCACCATCCTCATCGGTATCATCCTCGGTATCGTGATCGGCGTCATAGAAGGTGTTCTCATCGCTTACACTGATCTGGCTCCCTTCATCGTAACCCTGGGCGCACAGCTGGTATTCCGCGGCGGTATGCTGGCGGTAACCGGAGGCCAGACCATCGCTCCTTTCCAGGAGTCTTATAAATTCTGGGGAACTGCTTACCTGATCCCCCTGGCCGGCTGGATCATCGCGATCCTGGCTATCGTGTGTCTGCTGATCAGTGAACTGAGAAAACGGAAAGCAAAAGAAAAATATGGAACTCTGACGGAATCCATGGGATCCATGATCGGACGCTGGGCTGTCTTTTCCATTCTGATCTTGGCAGCAGTGTTCATCCTCAACGACTTTAAAGGTATCCCGATCCCCGTTATGGTTATGGCTATCGTAGTGGTTATCTTTACCTTTATCTCTCAGAAAACCACTTTCGGCCGCAGCATCTACGCCATCGGCGGAAATACGGCTGCTGCAAAATACGCCGGTATCAACGTAAAGAAAAACCTGACTCTGGTTTACATGCTTAACGGTCTTCTGTGCGCCGTGGCAGCAGTGGTTTATACCGCGCGTCTGAACGGCGGTACCGCTCAGGCAGCCAACGGAAACTACGAACTGGACGCCATCGCATCCGCAGTTATCGGCGGTACTTCCATGACAGGCGGTATCGGTAAAGTTTCCGGCGCCATCCTCGGCGCTGTCATCATGATGTCCATCGACAACGGTATGTCCATGATGAACCTGGACGCCTACTGGCAGTTCATGGTAAAAGGCGTTATCCTGGTAGCCGCGGTACTGTTTGATACCCAAACACGCAAACGCCGCAAATAAAACTGCCGCTTTTCCTTATTACATACAACATTTTATCAAACTTCGGCCCCGCCAAAAGCTATGCAGCTTCCGGCGGGGCCGAAGTCCCTTCACATTTCTTTTTATACCTGCCTCTGGCACTTTCGTATCACATACTGCGCCGTCTGCACATCCTTTTCTTCCACATATATGTAATACATGATCTCCACATTGATGTTCTCACCGATCTGTCCCAGGATGACGCCGGTTCCCCTGTTCTGCATCCCCATATTCACCGTTTTCGTCTCATAGGGAATATTGCTCTGCTTCAGTGCGGTTATGATCAGCCCGAACAGTTCCACATCACTGGTCAGAAACACCTCCTGCATCCCTTTTTTCTGAAAAAACATACGGTCAGCCCTCCTTATCTCATGATTCCACTGTACATTCCGTTTTTGCCATTATACCATACCATTTCTTCAAAGGCACGGATGATTTTTCTTCCAGCGAAGAATTTCTTCCAGCTTCTCTTTTACCTCCCGTTCCCTGCCTTCTTCCGTGGGGTCATAGTATCTTCTGTCCTTTAACGCGTCGGGAAGGCATTGCATGGCGCTTACTTTTTCTTCCGTATCATGGGCATAGATATACCCTTTCCCATAATCCAGCTCTTTCATAAGACCGGTGGGCGCGTTGCGGATCTGCAGAGGAACCGGCTGAGCCGGCATGCTTTTGATATCCGCCTTGCAGCTTTCGCAGGCCCGGTACAACGCATTGGACTTGGGCGCCATGGACAGATACACCGCCGCATGGGTCAGATGGACGTCGCACTCCGGCATCCCCAGAAAGTGACAGGCCTGATAGGCGGCGACGGCAACCTGCAGCGCGTGGGAATCTGCCATGCCCACATCCTCGCTGGCGAACCGTACCAGACGCCGGGCGATATAGAGGGGATCCTCGCCGCCGTCCAGCATCCGGCACATCCAGTAGACGGCCGCATCCGGATCGCTGTTGCGCATGGATTTGTGGAGGGCGGAGATCAGATTGTAATGCTCCTCCCCGTTTTTATCATAAAGCAGCGACCGGCGGTTCATACACTGGGAAAGGATCTCCTCATCGACACAGAGGGTTCCCTGCTCATCCAGCCGCCCGTTCAGCACGGCCATCTCCAGGGTATTGAGCGCCGTTCTGGCGTCCCCGTTGGCAAATCTGGCGATAGAGCGCAGCCAGTCGTCCTTCATATCAACTTTTCTGTTTCCGAATCCTTTGGGGCTTCTCATGGCATGGATCAGCAGTTCATAGAGATCCTGTTCCGTCAGAGGTTTCAATATGAATACTTTGCACCGGGACAGCAGCGCAGAGTTGATCTCAAAGGAAGGGTTCTCCGTGGTGGCTCCCACCAGGATAATGCTGCCTTTTTCCACGTAGGGCAAAAAGGCGTCCTGCTGCGCCTTATTGAAACGGTGAATCTCATCTGCAAAGAGCAGGGTACGGATTCCCATCCGGCGGTTGCCCTCCGCCTGGTTCATGACTTCCTTTATTTCTTTGATCCCGCTGGTGACGGCGGAAAATTCCACGAAATCCGCCCTCGTCTGCCGGGCGATGATGCGGGCCAGGGTGGTTTTCCCCACACCGGGAGGCCCCCAGAAGATCATGGAGGAAATCTGATCCTTCTCGATCAGCGTCCTTAATATTTTCCCCTTGCCCACCAGATGTTTCTGTCCCACGTATTCATCCAGCGTCTCCGGTCTTAACCGGCTGGCCAGCGGCGCAGCCGTCTCCCGGTTGTCAAACAGGCTCATCTGTTCCATCACACGAAACGCCCCCTTAATTCAAATGACAGATATTCTGCTGCCGAAACAGCTCGTAGAAAATCAGTTCCTCCTGTTCCAGATCTTCGTGGTGCATGCTGACCGCGCTGATCTGCTGGTTTTCACAGGTCCTAAAATAATAGATTCCCTTGTCCGCGTTAACGCAGCAGGAATAAATCGTCTGATCCTCTTTTCCCTCCGGCGTAAGCACCGTCCCTTTCACCATGGAAACATTCTCCAGGATATGGAAGAACCGGGTGACGCTGTCGCCTTCCGCCTCTGTGGGACTGGAGTTATGTTTTAAAAACACCGTTTTCACAAACCGGGACGGAGACGAAGCGTCCCCGGGCAGCCCGACGGCTCCCATGCCCTGGCTGAATGGTTTCAGATCCAGACCGGCAGCGAACTGGTTTTCCGGCGCCTTTGCTGTCAGGTGAAGATAATTATTCAGGTTTGTGACCTGCCAGGGAAAGGACGGATTGTTGGTCAGTACACCGGCTTTGTTTTCGTAGATTTTCAGCCCCTCTGCCTCCGGTTCCACCGTCAGGCTCCCCGTTTCGTCGGAAATCATCCAGTGCAGCGGCGCAGGCATCATATCCTCCCGAAACGGCCGGTTTGTGACATTGATCTGCTTTAAAAACGCTCCCGCCTCCGCCAGGGAACTGCAGTCTGCCAAGATGCGGGGGATCAGCTCCCAGGACGCCAGATTCACCATCCCTTCCTGTTCCCGCCGGTATACCGCATTGCCAGGATAATATAATCCCGCCATACACAGCCCTTTTTCATTGACCGCCTCCGCATAGAGAGGATAGTTATCCACCACCGATGCCATGCCGATCATGGCGTGATGATGGCCTGCCGCCACGCCGTCTGTGAAAGAAAAAGAATAGTTCTCCGGTGTGATCACCACCTTCTCCCCAAATCCGCATTCCAGATCCAGGTTTCTTCCGAAGTAAAAGTCCTGCCCCTGATACGTCATACACGTACACATAACCGATTCTCCCTTTTTCTCATGATACTCTATCCTGTCTGACATCTTAAGAAAATATTCCAGGATTTAAAGCCCCATGGCATCTTTCATACTTTTTACATATTCTTTCACGTAAGGCACGCAGTCTTCTTTATACTGCCCGCACAGTTTCACGATGGCGGATCCCACGATCACACCGTCTGCACAGGAGGCCATTTCTTGGGCCTGCTGCGGTGTGGAAATGCCAAATCCCACGGCGCAGGGGATATCCTTTTCTTCCTTTACCAGACGCACCATGCTGCCGATATCCGTGGTGATGGAAGAGCGCACGCCCGTCACGCCAAGGGAAGAAACACAGTACAGAAAGCCTTGCGCCTCCCGGGCAATCATCCGGATCCGCTCATGGGAAGTGGGCGCAATCAGAGAGATAAAATCCAGGCCGTACTGCCGGCAGACCGGATCAAACTCTTCCTTTTCCTCAAAGGGCACGTCCGGCAGGATCAGGCCGTCCATCCCCAGATCCGAAGCTTTTTTTATAAACCGTTTTGTCCCATAGGAAAACACCACGTTGGCGTAAGTCATGAAGACCAGCGGAATATCCGTGTGCTTCCGGATCGATTGTACCATCTCAAAGATCTTATCGGTGGTCACGCCGCCGGACAGAGCCCGCACATTCGCAGCCTGGATCACCGGCCCCTCCGCCGTGGGATCGGAAAAGGGAATCCCCAGTTCGATAAGATCCGCTCCCGCCTCTTCCATGGCGTACACCAGTTTTTCGGTCACCTCCAAAGACGGATCCCCGCAGGTGATGAAGGGAATGAATGCCTTTCCTTTGTTAAATGCTTCCGCGATTCTGTTACTCATAGATATCCTCCCCTCTGTAGCGGGCGATGGCCGCACAGTCTTTATCCCCCCGTCCGGAGATGGTGATCACCACGATCTGGTCTTTGTCCATGGCCGGAACCAGCTTTCTGGCGTAAGCCACCGCGTGGGCGCTTTCGATGGCCGGGATAATCCCTTCGATACGCGACAGATACTCGAAAGCTTCCACCGCCTCCGTATCTGTCACCGGCACGTACTGCGCCCTGCCCATATCGTACAGATGAGCATGCTCCGGTCCGATCCCGGGATAATCAAGGCCTGCGGAAATGGAATACACCGGAGCGATCTGTCCGTATTCATCCTGGCAGAAATAGGATTTCATGCCGTGGAAGATGCCCAGTCTTCCCGTGGAAATGGTTGCCGCCGTCTCCGCCGTATTGACGCCCCGGCCCGCTGCCTCGCAGCCGATGAGACGGACGCTTTCCTCCTGGATGAAATGATAAAAGGTTCCGATGGCATTGGAACCGCCGCCCACGCAGGCCAGCACCGCGTCCGGCAGCCTGCCTTCTTTTTCCATCATCTGTTCTTTGATCTCCTTGGAGATTACCGCCTGAAAATCCCGCACGATGGTGGGAAACGGGTGGGGCCCCATGACAGACCCCAGCACGTAATGGGTATCCTCGATCCGGCTGGTCCACTCCCGCATGGTCTCCGACACCGCGTCTTTCAGCGTGGCAGTACCGGAGGTCACCGGATGCACCTTCGCCCCCAGAAGCTTCATCCGGTACACGTTCAGCGCCTGACGGCGGGTATCTTCCTCACCCATGAAGATCTCGCATTCCATTCCCATAAGCGCCGCCACGGTGGCCGTGGCCACGCCGTGCTGGCCGGCCCCCGTCTCCGCGATCACTCTGGTCTTTCCCATCTTCTTTGCCAGCAGCACCTGCCCCAGCACGTTATTGATCTTGTGGGAACCGGTGTGGTTCAGGTCTTCCCGTTTCAGATAGACCTTCGCCCCGCCCAGATCCTCCGTCATATGGGCCGCATAGTAAAGCCTCGACGGCCGGCCGGCATATTCATTCAATAAATCCGTCAGTTCCCGGTTAAACTGTGGATCCTTTTTATAATGTTCATAGGCCTCTTCCAGTTCCAGAACCGCATTCATCAGCGTTTCCGGGATATACTGGCCTCCGTGTATTCCAAATCTTCCCTTTGACATTTTCTTCTCCTTATCCCATTTGTCCATCCAGCGCCTTAAGCGCCGCTTTTTTATCCGGACTTCGCATCAATGTTTCTCCGATCAGCACCGCATCCACGTTCTGCTCATACAATCTTCGGATATCTTCTGCTGTGCGGATACCGCTTTCCGACACGAAGACCGTCTCCGGCGGCGCCAGTTTTCTCAAGCGGATACTGTTTTTCACATCCACCTGAAAGGTTTTCAGATCCCGGTTATTGACGCCGATGATCCTGGCTCCCGCTTTCCCGGCCCGTTCCACTTCCTTTTCATCGTGCGTTTCCACCAGCGCATCCATAAAAAGCTCTTCGGCCAGTTCCCGGAAAGCCTTCAGCTGCGCGTCGTCGAGCAGAGAACAAATCAGAAGCACCGCCGATGCGCCCAGCGCGTTGGCCTGGTAAATCATATATTCATCTATGGTAAAATCCTTTCTCAGCACCGGGATCTTCACCGCTGCGGCAATCTCCTTAAGGTATCGGTCAGAACCTTGAAAGTAAAAGGGTTCCGTCAGGCAGGAAATGGCGCTGGCCCCCGCCGCTTCATACTCCCTGGCAATCTCAAGATAGGGAAAGTCGGGAGCAATCACCCCCTTGGAGGGAGAGGCCTTCTTCACCTCGCAGATATAAGACATTCCCTCTTTTTGCAGCGCTTTTAAAAAGCGTCCCTTTTTGGCGATCCTTACCTTTTCCTTTAACTCATCCAGGGGAACTTTCCTTTTTTCTTCCTGAATTCTCTCTTTTGTTTTCTTTGCGATTTCTTCTAATATATTCATGCGTTGCTCTCCCGGATAAATTCCTCCAGCTTGGCAGCCGCCGCTCCGCTGTCGATCAGCCGCTCCGCCATGGTTACCCCTTCTTCTATTGTACCGGTTTTTCCCGTAATGTAAAGAGATGCGCCGGCATTCAGGCAGACTGCCTGGCGTTTCGCTCCCCGTTCCCTGCCGTTTAAGATCGCCCGGGTGATTTCTGCGTTTTCTCCTGGTGTGCCGCCCTGAAGCTCTTCCTTGGAACATCTGGCATATCCGAACTGTTCCGGCGTCAGCACATAGGACTGGAACCATCCGTCCCGGATTTCACACACGGAAGTGGGGGCGCTCATGGAGATCTCATCCAGGCTGTCCTGACCGTAAACCACCATCCCTCTGGTCACGCCCAGTTTCATCATCACCTGGGCCAGGGGCTCCACCAGAGCTTCATCAAACACACCCATCAGCTCCATGTTTGCGCCGGCGGGATTGCTTAAGGGCCCCAGAATATTAAATACGGTCCGGATTCCCAGTTCTTTGCGGACCGGAGCCACATACTTCATGGCAATGTGGTAATTCTGCGCGAAAAGGAAACAGATATTGATCTTTTTCAGCAGCTGTGCGCTTTGCTCCGGCGACAGATTGATATTCACCCCCAGCGCCTCCAGCACATCCGCCGCTCCCGATTTGGAGGAAGCCGCCCGGTTGCCATGCTTCGCCACCGGAACGCCGCCGGCGGCGATCACCAGGGATGCCGTGGTGGAAATGTTAAAGGAATTGGAACCGTCGCCGCCCGTTCCCACGATTTCCAACACGTTCAAATCATGAAGCAGCTTGATGCAGTGCGCCCGCATCCCGGCCGCTGAGGCCGTAATCTCCTCAATGGTCTCTCCTTTTAAAGACAGCGCCGTCAGATAAGAAGACATCTGCACCGGCGTTGCCTCGCCTCCCATGATCTCGTTCATAACCGCTTCGGCTTCCTGATAGGACAAATCTTCTTTTTTACTTAATTTAATAATCGCTTCTTTTATCATTTCTCACTGCCTCCATAAAATTTTCTATGATTTTTTTCCCGTCCGGCGTCATCACCGATTCCGGATGAAACTGAACGCCGAATATGGGATAGGTTTCATGCTCCACCGCCATGATCTCCCCCTCCTTTGACCGTGCCGTCACCTTCAGGCAGGAAGGAAGCGCCTCTTCCTCTGCCGCCAGGGAGTGGTATCTGGCCGCCGGAAATTCCCGGGGAAGACCGGCAAAGAGTTTTCCTTCTCCCGTCTGATACATCGTCTTTTTCTTCCCATGCATCAGCTCTCTGGCATAAGATACTTTTCCCCCAAATGCCGTGCAGATAGCCTGATGGCCAAGGCATACCCCCAGGATGAGAATCTCTCCTGCCAAAGCCTTGATAAGGGAAATACAGATTCCCGCATTTTCCGGCCGCCCCGGCCCCGGAGAGAGCACGATGGCTTCCGGTCTCCTCCTGCGGACTTCCTCCACCGTGAGTTCGTCATTTCGCACCACCTGAATATCCGGCTGCACCGAACCTAAAAGCTGATAAAGATTATAAGAAAAACTATCGTAATTATCGATCAATAATATCATAAGTCTACGCCTTCCTCTGCCCGGCGGATCGCCTCCAGAACAGCTCCCGCTTTATTGCAGCACTCTTCAAACTCTTTTTGGGGAACGCTGTCAGCCACGATGCCGGCCCCGGAACGGATACAAATCTGCCCGTTTTTCTTATAAACCAGCCGGATGGCGATGCAGACATCCAGATTTCCCGTAAAGTCCAGATAGCCAACCGCGCCGCCGTAGATCCCCCGTTTACTTTTTTCCAGTTCATCGATAATCTGGCAGGCCCTAAATTTAGGCGCTCCCGACAGTGTCCCTGCCGGCAGAATCGCGTCCACCGCGTCTATCGCATCCTTGTCCCGCCGGATCTGTCCGGTCACCGTGGAACCCAGATGCATCACATGGGAAAAACGCTCCACGCCAAGGTACTGTTCCACTTTCACTGTGCCGATTTCACTGATTTTCCCGATGTCATTTCTGCCCAGATCCACCAGCATATTGTGTTCCGCCAGTTCCTTTTCATCCTGCAAAAGCTCCTTTTCCAAAGCCTGATCCTCTTCTTTATCCTTTCCCCTGGGGCGCGTGCCCGCCAGCGGAAAAGTACTGAGCTTTCCCTGTTCCAGTTTCACCAGCGTCTCCGGCGAGGCCCCGGCGATTTCGATGTCATCGCTGGAAAAATAAAACATGTAAGGAGAGGGGTTGGAAGTGCGCAGCACCCGATAAGTATCGAACAGACTCCCCTGCGCCCTGGCTCTCATGGGATTGGAAAGTACTACCTGGAAAATATCTCCTTCCCGGATGTATTCTTTTGCGCTTTCCACCATATGCTGGTATCTTTCCCTGGAAAACTGCGGAGAAATCTTTGACTGCAGTTTTAGCGGCGGAAAATTTTCTTTCCTTCCTGCTTTCAGCAGATCCGCCATTTCTTCCAGTTTTTTTACCGCTTTCTGGTATGAGTTCTCCAGATCATCCGCCATAACCCCTGCAATCAGGTAAATTTTCTGCCGGTAATGGTCAAAGGCAATCACCTGGTCAAAGAGCATCAGATCCATATCCCGGAAATCCTGATCTTCCTCTTCGGTCAATTTCAGTTTCGGCTCGCTGTATCTTATATAATCATAAGAAAAATAGCCTACGAGACCGCCGGTAAATGGAGGAAACTTTTCCAGCGAAGCGGATTTGTACTGCGCCAGAATCTTCCGAAGCGTTTCGCCCGGATGCGCCACATGACGGGTTTCCATCTTCTCGTTCCCCTCATCTTCTGTGGTTCTGATCTGCATTCTTCCTGCCGTACAGGTAATTTCCATGGTCGGGTCGCAGCCCAGAAAAGAATACCGGCCCCAGCTTTCCGCCTGGCCGGCGCTTTCCAGCAGGAAGCAGTGGCGGCTGGCCGCTCTTAAAATCCGCATTACCTCCACCGGTGTGTAAGCGTCCGCGAACAGCTCCCTGGAAAGGGGAATCCGCCGGTATTGTCCTTTCGCGGCCAGTTGTCTGATTGTGTCGAATGCTGGATAATACATGATGCACCTCCGTTTTCTGTGATGGATCTGCCAGAAGATTTTCGCCGTGCTCACCTCGCTTCGCTCGGTCGCTCTTTCGCCTCTCACGGCTCTTTTCGCCGTGCTCACCTCGCTTCCCTCGGTCGCTCTTTCGCCTCTCACGGCTCTTTTCGCCGTGCTCACCTCGCTTCGCTCGGTCGCTCTTTCGCCTCTCACGGCTCTTTTCGCCGTGCTCACCTCGCTTCGCTCGGTCGCTCTTTCACCTCTCACGGCTCTTTTCGCCGTGCTCACCTCGCTTCGCTCGGTCGCTCTTTCACCTCTCACGGCTCTTTTCGCCGTGCTCACCTCGCTTCCCTCGGTCGC
>DWVJ01000027.1 GCA_019120315.1 Candidatus Ruminococcus avistercoris | reverse complement strand
CCGGTATCCAACCTGTCAGACGGTTACCGCTGGCTGGGAAGCGGCATGATCGGCCCGATCCCGGTAATCGTAGTGGTATTCCTGATTGTCTTTGCTCTGGCAGCCTTCATCCTGGGACAGACCCGTTTCGGGAAATCCCTGTATGCCATCGGCGGAAATGACCAGGCAGCCCGTGTAGCCGGTATCAACGTAGAGCGTAATCTGGTGCTGACATACATCTGGTGCGGCGCCTGTGCAGCCCTGGGCGGCATCCTGCTGGCAGGACGCGCAGGATCTGCAGACCCGGCCAACTCCGGTCTGAACTACGAGCTGGATGCGATCGCGGCGGCGACGGTAGGCGGAACTTCCCATACCGGCGGTATCTGCCGTGTAACGGGAGTTTTCTGTGGTATCCTGATCCTGGGTGTTATCAACAACGGTCTGGTACTGATCGGTGTAAACGATAACTATACCAACATCATCAAAGGTCTGATCATCATCGGAGCCGTAGCTCTGGATATGAGAAAGAACGCAAGAAAAGCGTAAGCAGAAAGACTAAGGGCGCCGGATGCGGCGCCCTTAAATTCTTCAGATCAGACTATTCACTTTCCTCCGTATCCGGCAGGGTATATTTCTTGCGGTACGTCATGGGGGATAATCCCACGTATTTTTTAAACTGCACGTTGAAGTGGCTCAAATTGTCAAATCCCACAGAAGAAGCGATGTCCGTAATGGAACGGGATGACATGATCAGCATAGACTGGGCTTCTCCGATCCTTCGCCTTACAATATAGTGCATGGGAGAATAGCCCAGTTTCTTTTTGAACAGATGGGACAAATAGGATGGGCTGATGAAAAACTGTTCGCTGATTTTCTGAAGGGAAAGACCCTCGTAGTAGTTTTCGTCGATATACTGTTTGATGCTCTTCAAAAGCGGATCTTCTTTGGAATGTTCCGCGTGGGGCTGTCCGTACTGCTTGAAAGCGTGGATCAAAAGGGATAAAAGCGCCTGGGTCAGATACTGATTGGTCTCCTGGTGCTCTTCATTTTCGAATGCCAGGGAATCAAAGATGGACTGGAAGATGGCGTCCATGAGCACAAAGTGCTTTTCCAGTTTTAAAATGGGCTTGATATCCTCTGAAATCAGATGATTTTCCGGCAGACCCTCCAGCTGCAGGTTGTCGATGGCGATGGAGAGCATGGAGAGCTCGTGGTTGTACTGGGGAACTTCATCGTGGAGAACGCCTGCGTTGCAGATGATGATGTTGCCGGCTTTGATATCGTAACATTCGTCATCTACGATATAGGAACCGGAGCCGGTGCGGATAAACAAAAGCTCCAGGCGGTCTTTATGGTTGTGAAGAATCCGGGAATGCTGACTGAAACCGATGGTGATATAGCTGGCAGACAGCAAACGGGGCATCTTGCCTTCTTGAAAAGAAGGGGTAAATGAATTTTTGGCAAAACACTGAATCATAATATCGGTCCTTTCTACCTTTTACCATTCTGGTTCATATCTTTACCGCCATTATAAAACAGGTTTTCTGGAAATGCCAGATATTTTTCAAGTCAAAATTTGATGAATGTGACGCTTCTGTGACGAAACAGTCAAAAAAAATCAAAAAAAATCACGAATGTTTACATGGGAGAATGATAAATTATTGGCAAAGATGCGGTAAAAACCGTGATTTTTCCATATTGCATATTGTGGAATACAGCCAAAGAAAGTGTTGACATGCTTGTGACGACAGAATATAATATTAGTAGCGTACAACGATTGATAATCGGGTTATTATCAGACAAAAATGTTGCAAAACCATGAAAATACAGCGTTTTTTTCGGGTAATCAGTACGGCAGTTGTTGTAAAAATTTTTCAAGGAGGAAGTTTTTAAATGGGAAAAGTAAAAGTTGGAGTAGCAGGTTATGGTACAATCGGACAGCGTCTTGCTGACGGTGTTGCGCGTCAGGAAGATATGGAACTGGTAGGCGTTGTTGACGCCGCTCCTACCCTTGCAGTGCGTGCCCTGAAAGAAAAAGGAATGCCCTATGACCTGTATCTGGTAAACGGCGCTGACAAAGCACCCTTTGAGAAATATAATATTCCGGTCAGCGGAACCATGGATGACATTCTTGACAAAGTTGATATCATGCTTGACTCTGCTCCGGCAGGTATCGGTGCGAAGAACAAAGAACTCTACCTGAAAAAAGGCGTAAAAGCAATTTTCCAGGGCGGTGAGAAAAACGACGTTGCCGATGTATTCTTCCATGGATATGCAAACTTCGAAAAAGGTGTTAATAAAGACTATCTGAAACTGACTTCATGTAATACAACCGGCCTGATCCGTTCCGTTGATTGTCTGGACCGTGCATACGGCATCGAAAAAGTTGCCATCACCATCGTTCGCCGCGTAGCTGACCCGGGCGATTACAACCGTGGCCTGACCAACGCTCTGCAGATGGAAAAAGCTCCCACACACCAGGCAGTTGACCTGATGACCATCATGCCGCATGTGAATGCAACCGGTATCCTGGTACATACACCGGTAACCCACGGACACTTTATCACCGTAGTGGCAACCGGAAAAGAAAAGATTACCAAAGAGATGGCTCTGGAAGCATTTGAGAAACATCCCCGTATCCGTGTCGTAACCATGGATGAAGGATTCCTGGGCAACGCTTCCTTCTTCAAATACGCACGTGATCTGGGTCACACCAGAGGAGATATGTACGAGATCGGTCTGTGGGCTGACAGTATCGTAGAAAGCGGAAACGACATCATGTATGCGATCCATATTCCGCAGGAATCTGTAACGATTCCGGAGACTATGGACGGTATCCGTGCAGCCTGCGGTATGCAGACAACCCGTGAAGAGGGAACTGCAATGACCAATAAATACCTGAACATCGGCGCCTTCAAAAATCTTTAATTGAAACTGATCATATCCCGGACGGCGGCAGTGCACAGCACGAGCCGTCTGGGTTTTGTAATAGGACAAAAAAGATTTTGTGAGGGAAAAATATGCGTTTCGGAATTAAAACTTTAGACGAATATGAGCTGAAAGGCAAGACCGTTCTCTGCCGTGTGGATATCAACCAGCCGGTGGACAGAGAGCACAACACATTGAAGAGCATCAACCGGATCCAGGCCTGCGTTCCCACCATCAAAGAACTGGTGGATAAAGGAGCAAAAGTGGTTCTGATGGCCCATCAGGGAAGCGATATCGAATATAAGAATTTCTACACCACCGAGCCTCATGCGAAAGTTCTGACGGACCTGCTGGGTCAGCAGGTGAAATTCATCGACGATGTATGCGGACCGGCCGCACGCAAAGCGATTGCCGATCTGCAGGACGGGGAAGTGCTTCTTCTGGATAACGTTCGCTTTGTGTCAGAAGAGCAGACGCTGTTTGAGATGAAACTGAAACTGTCCCATGAGGAACAGGCTCAGACGCTTCTGGTCCGGAAACTGGCTCCCCTGGGCGATCTGTACGTTTGCGATGCTTTCGCAGCGGCTCACCGCGATCAGCCGTCTCTGTGCGGTTTCGAGCAGGTGATGCCTTCCGCCATGGGCAGGCTGTTTGAGGCGGAATACTGTGCTGTATCTTCCGTTATGGAAACGCCGGAGCATCCTTGCGTGTTTATCCTGGGAGGTTCCAAAATCTCCGACGCTTTCATGATGATGGAGACTGTATTAAGCCGCGGCGTCGCAGACAAAGTTCTGACAGGCGGTCTGGTAGCCAATATTCTGCTGGCAGCGGCCGGAGAAGAAATTGGCAAAGGAAGTATGGATTTCATTGTAAAATCCAACTACGCCGAGTGGATCGAAAAAGCCAAACCTCTCTATGAGAAATATAAAGACAAAATCGTGCTGCCCTGCGATCTGGCTTACGTGGAAGACGGACAGCGCAAGGAAGCAAGCGTAGGTTCCATCCCGGCTCATGCGGGACTGGTGGATATCGGCCATAAAGCGGTGGAGGAATACGAAAAGATTATCCTCGGCGCCAAAACGGTATTTGTAAACGGTCCTATGGGAATCTTCGAGGAAGAGATCACAGAATACGGAACCAAAATGGTATGGGAAGCCATGGCCAGAACCGAAGGCTATACGCTGATCGGCGGCGGCGACAGTGTGACGGCTACCGAAAAGTATGGCCTGAAGGATAAGATGTCTTATATCTGTACAGCGGGCGGAGCACTGATCCGTTTCGTATCCGGCGAGGAACTGCCGGTGGTGAAAGCTCTGCGCCACGCGGCTAAGACTTTTGCTTAGGAGAATAACATGAAATTAGAATTTGGTTTAGGAACTACGGTTCAGACCGTGGAAGTGCCCGATGAGAATGTTATCGGCGTACTTCATGCAAATGAAGTGGCACATGAACTGATGGGAGAGGAGGAAGTGCGCCGCGCACTTTCTCATCCCATTGGCGCGCCTCTTTTGAAGGATGTGGTAAAACCCGGTGAGAAAATCGCGATCGTTACCAGCGATATCACACGGCCCATGCCCACTTACGTGGTGATGCCCCCTCTTCTGGATGCCCTTTATGAGGCGGGTGTGAAAAAAGAGGACATCACTCTGGTATTTGCGCTGGGGAGCCACAGAAAGCATACCCCGGAGGAGATGAAGAAGCTGGCCGGCGAGCGTGCCTATGAGGAGATCACCTGCATGGACGGCGATGCATCCGACTGCGTACATATGGGAACGACTTCCCACGGCACTCCGGTGGATGTGGTTCGCGTGGTTGCCGAGGCGGACAGAAGGATCTGTCTTGGCAATATTGAGTATCATTATTTCGCGGGCTACAGCGGCGGCGCAAAAGCGATCATGCCGGGCGTATCCACCCGGGACGCCATTCAGTCCAACCACAGCCAGATGGTAAAACCGGAGGCCTGCGCGGGAAGGCTGGAAGGCAATCCGGTGCGGGAGGATATCGAGGAAGCCGGTGCGATCTGCGGTATCGATTATATCGTCAACGTGGTGCTGGATGAACATAAAAAAGTTATCATGGCGGCTGCGGGCGATGCGGTAAAAGCTCACAGAGAGGCCTGCCGTTTCCTGGATAAGATTTACAGAAAAGAAATTCCGCAGCGGGCGGACATTGTCCTGGTATCCCAGGGCGGAGCGCCCAAAGATCTGAACCTGTATCAGACGCAGAAAGCGCTGGACAACGCTAAGCACGCTGTGAAAAAAGGCGGTATCATCATTCTCATCGGATCCTGCAAAGAGGGACTGGGTGAGCATGTGTTTGAAGAGTGGATGACCACATCTCCGGATCCGGCATCCATGATTACCCGAATCGAAAAGGATTTCCAGCTCGGAGGACATAAGGCGGCAGCCATTGCCATGGTTCTCGAGAATGCAGATATATATCTGGTATCTGATCTGCCGGATGATTTCGTACGGAAGATCTTTCTGGAGCCCAAGCCTTCTGTTCAGGAAGCGCTGGACTGTGCCTTTGAGAAACTGGGAAAAGATGCAAAAGTTCTGGCAATGCCTTACGGCGGGTCAACACTTCCCTGCGTCGCAGAATAAAAATATTGATCAAGGAGCGTAAAAAGAATGGATTATGCAAAAGAGTCCCTGAGACTTCATGGAGAGTGGAAGGGCAAAATCGAAGTGGTATCTAGAGTGCCGGTTGCAACCAAAGAGGATCTGTCTCTGGCTTATACACCGGGTGTTGCACAGCCTTGTCTTGAAATTCAGAAGGATGTGGACAAGAGCTATGAATACACAAGACGCCATAATATGTGTCTGGTTGTAACGGACGGATCTGCCGTACTGGGCCTGGGCGATATCGGACCGGAAGCAGGTATGCCGGTTATGGAAGGAAAATGCGTGCTGTTCAAAGCTTTCGGCGATGTGGACGCATTTCCGCTGTGCATTAAGAGCAAAGATGTGGATGAAATCGTAAATACCATCTATATGATCTCCGGCAGCTTCGGCGGCGTTAACCTGGAAGACATCGCAGCTCCCAGATGTTTTGAGATCGAAAAGAAACTGAAAGAAAAATGCGATATTCCGATTTTCCATGACGACCAGCACGGAACAGCCGTTATCACTCTGGCAGGTATAAAAAATGCTCTGAAACTGGTAGGCAAGAAAATTGACGAGATCAAGGTAGTGGTAAACGGAGCCGGCGCCGCAGCCATCTCCATTACAAAACTTCTTCTTTCAGCAGGCGTGAAGAATGCAGTTCTCTGCGACAGAAAAGGCGCGATCTATGATGGAAGAGCAGAGGGCATGAACCCTGTAAAAGAAGAGATGGCCAAGATCACCAACCTGGAGAAAAAATCCGGCAGCCTGGCTGATATGATGGTAGGCGCCGACGTATTTATCGGCGTGAGCGCACCGGGCGTAGTTACCACGGATATGGTGAAGACCATGGCAAAAGACGCGATTATTTTCGCATGTGCCAACCCGACGCCGGAAATCTTCCCGGAGGACGCAAAGGCAGGCGGAGCAAGAGTAATCGCTACCGGAAGAAGTGATTTCCCGAACCAGTGCAACAACGTACTGGCATTCCCGGGTATCTTCCGCGGAACTTTCGACGTGCGTGCAAAAGACATCAACGATGAGATGAAGATCGCAGCAGCTGACGCCATCGCAGGTCTGATCAGTGATGATGAGCTGAATGAAGAGTATATTCTTCCGGCAGCATTTGATCCCCGCGTAGGAAAAGCCGTGGCAGCAGCTGTAGCAGAAGCAGCTAGAAAATCTGGCGTAGCCAGAATCTAAGATAATTTATAAAATAAGGAGAAAAGAAAATGGATGCTGAATTAAAGAAAAGCTTACAGAAGTTTGCAACACAGATCCGTATCGGCGCCGTTGAGTCTATCAAATCCCGTGGTTTCGGACACATCGGCGGATCACTTAGCATATGCGATGCACTTGCGGTACTTTATGGATCACAGATGACGGTAGATCCCAAAAATCCGAAGATGCCGGAAAGAGACAAACTGGTATGCTCCAAAGGTCATGCCGGCCCGGCTGTATATGCTACACTGGCTCTGAAAGGTTTCTATCCCTATGATGAAATCAAAACGCTGAACCAGCCAGGCACCAACTTCCCCAGCCACTGTGACACCAACAAAACGCCGGGTATCGATATGACAACCGGTTCTCTGGGACAGGGAACATCTACCGCGTGCGGTATTGCGCTTGCTGACAAGCTGAGAAATCATGACTGCCGTACTTTCCTGATCGTCGGCGACGGCGAGATCAATGAAGGACAGTGCTGGGAGGCGTTTATGTTCGCAGCAGCCAAAAAGCTGTCAAATCTGGTTGTATTGATTGACTGGAATAAGAAACAGCTGGACGGTTATACCAAAGACGTTCTCAACAATGAAAATCTGGATGGAAAAATGGCAGCTTTTGGTTTTGAAACTGTCAGAATCAACGGCAACGATGTGGAAGCTCTCTACGACGCTCTGGAAAACACGAAAAAGGGCGGAGACAAACCGTACGCTATCGTAATGGATACCATTAAAGGCTGTGGTGTGAAAGAAGTAGAAGAGACTATGAGCAATCATAGTATGACTGTTGGTGCAGACAAGTTTGACGCATGGTTAAGCGAGCTGAACGAAAAACTCGCTGCTATGGAATAAGCGGAGGGTAAGAGATGAATATTGTATATAATGGGGAAATGGATTCCCGCGCATTCAAAGATGTTCTCGGAAAGACAATTCCGGAATTAGCAGAAAATGATCCTGACGTTATTTACCTGGATGCTGACCTTATGAGCTGTATCGGTACGGCAAAATGGGGCGCTGCACATCCTGACAAAGCAATCAACTGTGGTATCGCAGAAGCAAATATGATCGGTGTTGCAGCTGGTCTGGCTTCTCAGGGATTCAAACCGATCTGCCATACTTTTGGACCGTTTGCTTCCCGCCGCTGCTTCGACCAGGTATTCCTGGCAGCCGGCTACACCGGAAACGATATCACCGTAATCGGTACGGATGCAGGTATCTGCGCAGCTTTCAACGGCGGTACACACATGCCTTTTGAAGATATGGCTCTGTATCGTGCCATCCCGACAGCGACGGTAATCGATATCGCGGATGCAAACCAGCTGGAAAGCGTTCTGCATCAGGTATCCGATATCAAGGGTGTGAAATATATCCGCTGCAGCCGTAAGAGCGCTGCTAAAGTATACGCTGACGGCGAGACCGTACCGGTAGGAAAAGGCGTTACTTTAAGAGAAGGTAAAGATGCGGTTATCTTTGCCACCGGCATCATGATCCATGAAGCATTCATGGCTGCTGATATTCTGGCTAAAGAAGGTATCGAAGTAGCGATCGTTGATATGTTCACAGTGAAGCCGCTGGATAAAGAGTGCGCTCTGAAATATGCCAAAGAGACCGGCGCTGTTGTGACAGCAGAAAACCACAACAAAATCGGCGGACTGTACAGCGCAGTAGTGGAAACTCTGGCCGGAGAAATCGAAGTTCCGGTTGAGTACGTGGCAGTGGAAGATGTGTACGGTGAAGTTGGTCCTCAGGATTATCTGAGAGAAAGATTTGATCTGACTGCTGATCATATCGTAAGAAAAGTGAAAAAGGTACTTTCCCGCAAAGCAAAATAAGTAAGGAAACACAGATTCTAGGAGGATTATCCGAATGATTATTATCGGTGAAAAAATCAACGGTTCCATTCCTTCCATGGCCAAAGCAATCGCTGCCAGAGATGAAGAATGGATCAAAGATATTGCCAAGAAACAGACAGAAGCAGGCGCAACTTATATTGACGTGTGCGCGTCTGTTGACGAAGAAGTGGAAGTGGATACTCTGAAATGGATGATCGGACTGGTGGAAAGCGTTTCCGATCTGCCCATCGCAGTGGACAGCCCCAGCCCCCGCGTGCTGGCAGAAGCTTATAAGTTCTGCAGCAAACCGGGTATCATCAACTCCGTATCCATGGAAGGCGACAAGATCGATATCCTGTTCCCCATCGTAGCAGCTAACCCGGGCTGGGAAGTCGTAGCCCTGCTGTGCGATGATACGGGAATTCCCCAGACGGCAGAGAAACGTCTGGCTGTATTTGCGGAAATCATGGAGAAAGCAAAACAGTACAACATCGATCCCAGCAGAATCCACATTGATCCGTTGATTGAAATGCTGTGTACCTCAGAGGATGGTATTTCCATGATCGTGGAAGTTATCTCCAC
>DWVJ01000026.1 GCA_019120315.1 Candidatus Ruminococcus avistercoris | reverse complement strand
CCCAAGGGATACTTCGTAATGTGACTTTTGCCTTTCTGGATTCGTAATGGTGTCCTATAAGGCTATTATTTTGACATTTTCGTTACGAATGAATTTTTTGAGGGTGGCTGATATTGAACGTATCAAAAGTCACAAAGGAGAGATTTCGCTATGGATAAATTCGTTTTAAAGGCCCCGTATCAGCCCACAGGCGATCAGCCGCAGGCGATCGAGGCGCTTGTAAAAGGGTTCAGGGAAGGCAATCAATGCCAGACTTTACTGGGGGTTACGGGTTCTGGAAAGACGTTTACGATGGCCAACGTGATCGAGCAGTTGCAGAAACCCACACTGGTCATTGCCCACAATAAAACACTGGCCGCTCAGTTGTACGGAGAATTCAAGGAGATGTTCCCTGATAACGCAGTGGAGTACTTTGTGTCCTACTACGATTACTATCAGCCGGAGGCTTATGTGCCGTCTACAGATACCTATATCGCAAAAGATTCTTCCATCAATGAGGAGATTGACAAGCTGAGGCTCTCTGCCACGGCGTCTCTGGTAGAGCGAAAGGACGTGATCGTGGTGTCCAGTGTGTCCTGTATTTATGGCCTGGGTGAACCGGAAAACTTCGAGAAGATGATGGTTTCCCTGCGGCCGGGGATGGAGAAGGATCGGGACGAGGTGCTGCGTCAGCTCATCGATATCCAGTATGACCGCAACGAGATGGATTTCAAGAGAGGTACTTTTCGGGTGCGGGGGGATGTGGTGGAGATCATCCCGGCCAACGAAGCGGAGACGGCGATTCGTGTGGAATTTTTCGGCGATGAGATTGACCGGATCACGCAGATCGATGTGCTGACAGGGGAAATTCTGGGAGAACTGGAGCATGCGGCGATTTTCCCTGCTTCCCATTATGTGGTGCCGGCGGAGCAGATCAGAAGAGCGGCGGATGCCATTGAAAAGGAACTGGAAGAGCGGGTGCGTTATTTTAAGAGCGAGGACAAACTTCTGGAAGCGCAGCGAATTGCGGAACGTACAAACTTTGATGTGGAGATGCTGAAGGAAACAGGTTTTTGTTCCGGAATCGAAAATTATTCCCGCCATCTGGCGGGATTGGCTCCGGGGCAGCCGCCTTATACGCTGATGGACTTTTTTAAAGATGATTTTCTGATCATCATCGATGAATCGCATAAAACCATTCCACAGATCCGGGGCATGTATGCGGGGGACCAGTCCCGTAAGACCACCCTTGTGGATTATGGATTCCGGCTGCCGTCTGCCAAGGACAACCGGCCCTTGAACTTTACCGAGTTTGAGGAACGGATCGATCAGATCTTGTTTGTATCCGCTACTCCGGGAGAATACGAGGCGGAGCATGAGATGCTGCGGGCGGAGCAGATCATCCGGCCTACGGGGCTTTTGGACCCTGAAGTGGAGGTCCGGCCGGTGGAAGGGCAGATCGATGACCTGATCTCGGAAGTCTATAAAGAAACGAAAGACCATCATAAAGTGCTGATTACCACCCTTACCAAACGAATGGCGGAGGATCTTACGGATTACATGAAGAATCTGGGGATTCGTGTGAAATATCTCCATTCGGACATCGATACGCTGGAGAGGACAGAAATCATCCGGGACATGCGGCTGGATGTGTTTGACGTGCTGGTGGGAATCAATCTGCTGCGGGAAGGCCTGGATATCCCGGAAATCACACTGGTGGCGATTCTGGATGCGGATAAGGAAGGATTCCTGCGTTCGGAAACTTCTCTGATCCAGACGATCGGGCGCGCGGCCAGAAACGCCCAGGGAAGAGTCATCATGTATGCCGATACCATAACCGACTCCATGCGGGCGGCCATTGATGAGACCATGCGGCGGCGCAGTCTGCAGGACGCTTATAATAAGGAACACGGCATTACGCCACAGACGATCAAAAAAGCGGTGCGGGATCTGATCAGTATCTCCAAAGAAGTAGCCAGAACGGAGAAAACGCTGGCCAAGGATCCGGAGTCCATGAGCCGTGACGAACTGGAAAAACTGGCGGAACAGGTGGAGAAAGAGATGAGGAAGGCGGCGGCAGATCTGAACTTTGAAGCAGCTGCACAGCTGAGGGATCAGATGATCGAGCTGAAGAAAAATCTGGCCGAACTGAAATCATAAAAATAGCAGTTGACAGACGACTGGTTTGTGTGATAAAGTAACAAGGTATGAAAAGCAAAGAAGAGTATCCACTCTCACCATAGCATAATGGCGTGCCTATGGTTAATATTAATATAATAACTGCGATTATTATGTGATATGAATAAGTGGATAGTCTGTCTATCTACTTATTTTTTTATGGAGGTGCACTACAATTAGCAATTTAATGATTAATGAGCAGATCCGCGACCGGGAAGTGCGGCTGATTGGCGCGGATGGGGAGCAGATTGGAATCATGTCATCCAAAGAGGCGTATAACATTGCTGTGGAAGCAGGGCTGGATCTGGTGAAGATTGCACCGACAGCGAAGCCGCCGGTGTGCAAGATTGTGGACTACGGAAAGTACAAATATGAGCAGGCCAGAAAAGAAAAGGATGCCAGAAAGAAGCAGAAAACAATCGAAGTGAAAGAAATCCGTCTTTCACCGAATATTGACACAAACGATCTGAATACAAAGATCAGCGCGGCCAGAAAGTTCATCTCCAAGGGAGACCGTGTGAAGATCACACTGCGTTTCCGCGGTAGAGAAATGGCCCATATGCACAACAGCAAATATATCCTGGATGATTTCGCAGAAAAACTGTCTGATATTGCTGTGGTAGAGAAAGCGCCGAAGGTAGAAGGCAGAAGCATGACGATGTTCCTGAGTGAAAAGCGTCAGTAAAAACACATATATTCAAGGAGGAATACAAAATGCCAAAAATCAAAACAAGCAGAGCTGCTGCAAAGCGTTTCAAAAAAACAGGTACAGGTAAATTAGTTAGAAATAAAGCTTACAAAAGCCATATCTTGACCAAAAAATCTCAGAAGAGAAAAAGAAATCTGAGAAAAGCGACTGTAACTGACGCTACAAACGTAAAGAACATGAAGAAAATCTTACCGTACGTATAAGACGAGTCGAAGGAGGAAAAAAGAATGGCAAGAATCAAAGGCGGATTAAACGCTAAAAAAAGACATAACAGAACATTAAAACTGGCTAAGGGTTACAGAGGCGCCAGATCTAAACAGTACAGAGTGGCAAAACAGTCTGTCATGAGAGCGCTGGCTTCCTCATATGCAGGAAGAAAACAGAGAAAACGTCAGTTCAGACAGCTGTGGATCGCACGTATCAATGCGGCTGCCAGAATGAACGGATTATCTTACAGCAAATTTATGCACGGACTGAAGCTGGCTCAGATTGACCTGAACAGAAAAGTTCTGGCTGACATGGCTGTCAACGATGCAGAAGGATTTGCAACTCTGGCAGAACTGGCCAAATCAAAAATCGCATAATAGACGGATTACAGATCCCGGTTCATCTTCGGATGACCGGGATTTTTTGACGGAAAAAATAAAAAGGGAATCAAAACCCCATGTGAATAGTGCTTAAAAATCGTAATATTTTTCTAAAAAAATTATCAATAGTTTAATGTTATTCCTTTACAGGAGAAAAATGCATATGCTATAATACAAATAATCAAGATTCAGGAGGAAACATATCGATGATAATTATCGGTGAAAAGATTAACGGATCCATTCCGTCCATGGCCAAAGCAATCGCTGCCAGAGATGAAGAATGGATCAAAGATATTGCAAAAAAACAGACAGAAGCAGGCGCCACCTATATTGATGTGTGCGCATCTGTTGACGAAGAAGTGGAAGTGGATACTCTGAAATGGATGATCGGACTGGTGGAAAGCGTTTCCGATCTGCCCATCGCAGTGGACAGCCCCAGCCCCCGTGTGCTGGCAGAAGCCTATAAGTTCTGCAGCAAACCGGGTATCATCAACTCCGTATCCATGGAAGGCGACAAGATCGATATCCTGTTCCCCATCGTAGCAGCCAACCCGGGCTGGGAAGTCGTAGCCCTGCTGTGCGATGATACGGGAATTCCCCAGACGGCAGAGAAACGTCTGGCAGTATTTGCGGAAATCATGGAGAAAGCAAAACAGTACAACATCGATCCCAGCAGAATCCACATTGATCCGTTGATTGAAATGCTGTGTACCTCAGAGGATGGTATTTCCATGATCGTGGAAGTTATCTCCAC
>DWVJ01000025.1 GCA_019120315.1 Candidatus Ruminococcus avistercoris | reverse complement strand
CGGATGCAGAGAATGGCGGAAAACGGAGAGGTCGGGACGATCATCGTAAAGGATGTATCCCGCTTCGGCCGTGAGCAGGTCGAGATGGGCAGGCTGACACAGGTGGTCTATCCGTCTCTCGGCATTACCTTTATCGCCATACAGGAAAACATCAATTCCACGACCGGCGAGGGAGTGGAAATGCTGCCCTTTTACAGCATCTTCAACGAGTGGTATGCGGCGCAGACTTCCAAGAAAATCCGTGCGGTCAATGAACTGAAAGCCTCGCAGGGCAGGCGGGTTGCCTCTGCTGTTGCCTATGGATACAAGAAGCTCGAAGGCGACAAAGAGCAATGGTATATCGACGAGCCTGCGGCGCAAGTCGTCAGAAGGATATTCGCCCTCTGCCTTGCCGGAAAAGGCCCGATGCAGATCGCAAAGCAGCTGGAAAAAGAAAAGGGTTTGACGCCAACAGCATATTTTCACTCGATTGGCAGAAAGACAAGCAATCCCGTTCCGGCAAATATCTACGGCTGGCACGAAAGCACCGTGGAGCGTATTTTAGAAAACCAGCAGTACACCGGATGCACGGTGAACGGGAAATCTACAACGGTTAGCTACAAGGTGCATAAGGTGATTGAGAATCCAAAAAAAGAATACCAGATCATTCCAAACACGCAGGAAGCGATCATTGATGAAAATGTGTGGCTGAGGGTACAGGAACTCAGGAAGAACAAGCGCAGACCGACAAAGGCAAATCGGAAAAGTCTGTTTTCTGGGTTGGTATTCTGTGCCGACTGCAAATCAAAGCTGCACTTTTGCGCTGCCAAATCGCTCAAACGCAATCAGGAATTCTTCCGCTGCGCCAACTACAAGGACGGCAGAGGAAGCTGTACCATCCATTTCATTCGGGATGTGGTGTTAGAAATGATTGTGAAAGAAGCGGTTGCGGGTTTGGCGGATTTTGTGCGCTGTTACGAGTCGGTATTCCTCTATATGCAGAAGCGGAAATGCGGGGAGTTCCAGAAGAAACGGCAGCAGGAATTAAAGCTTTCCGTAGAAAACAGCAGAAAGCGAATTGCCGATCTGGACAAGCTGTTCAGCCGGATTTATGAGGACAATGTGATTGGGAAGCTGTCGGATGAACGCTATTCGAGAATGGCAGCGGAGTATGAAGCTGAGCAGAAAGAGCTTCTGGAAAAGGTCAGGGAGGAAGAACAACAGCTATCCGAAATGGAGCAGAAATCGGTGGATATGCGCCTGCTTTTGCAGGGGCTGCGGGAGTTTACCGACATGAAAGAGCTGACGCCGACAATCGTCAACAAGCTGATCCGGCGCATCGAGGTGCATAATCCTGAGAAGAAGCACGCTCATAAGTCAGTAAAGGTGGATATCTATTTCACGGCGGTAGGCTTAGTAAGCTTGCCGGACGAGCAGGAGATCCGGAGAATGATGGAACAGATGCGAAGTACATCACAGCTTCCAAAACAGCTCACCGCATAAAAAGAAAACGGTGTAACCCGACAAAAATCGGGTTGCACCATCTTCTTTACATTTTACTGCCTTATCAGCACGGGGCATTCCCCCACACGGATCTTTTCTTTATTTCTTTTTCCAGTTCAGCAGCAAAGCGGAATTGACAATCACCAATACCGATCCCGCATTGTGCACCAGCGCTCCCACCACGGGATTTAAGATTCCCAGGATCGCCAGCACGATGGCCAGAAAATTCAGCGCCATGGAAAAGCTCATATTGCATTTGATCGTGATCATCATCCGTCTGGACAGAGCGATCAGATGGGGAAGCTCTTTTACTTCATCATCCACCAGTGCAATATCCGCCGCATCCACGGCGATATCGCTTCCCACGCCGCCCATGGCGATGCCCACATCTGCCTTTTTCAGCGCAGGCGCGTCGTTGACGCCGTCTCCGATCATACACACTCTCTGATTTTTCTTCTGATACGCCTCTATCTTCTCCAGCTTATCCTCCGGAAGACAGTTGGCATGTACCTCCTGGATCTGAAGCTGTCCGGCAATGGCCCCGGCCGCATTTTCATGATCCCCCGTCAGAAGCACCGGCTGCACATCCTGCTTTTTCAGACGCCGGATCATGTCCGCGCTCTCTTCCCGCAGCGAATCGGAAAGAGCCACGTAACCGGCCAGGGCGCCGTCCACCGCCAGATAAATCAACGTGCATCCCTTCTGCTGATACTTCTGTGTTTCCTGTTCCACCTGATCCGGGATACAGATCTGATGCTCCTCCATCATCCTGTCATTTCCAGCCAGGATCCTTTTCCCCTGCGTCAGACAGGATACCCCCCTGCCCGGAATCATCCGAAACTGCTGACAGTCTTGCGGGTTTTCCCCGGTTTCCTTTTTATAACTGCTCACCACCGCTTTCCCCAGCGGATGCTCGGACAGATGCTCCGCCGCCGCGCAGAAGCGGTACAGCTCTTCCTTCGTGTACCTGGAATCTGCGCTTCTCACCGCGGCCACCTGGGGCATCCCGTAGGTCAGCGTTCCCGTTTTGTCAAAGGTAATCTTTGATACCATGGCCAACCGCTCCAGGGCGTCGCCTTCCCGTACCAGAAATCCATGCTTCGTAGCGTTCCCGATGGCTGCCATGATGGCCGTGGGCGTGGCCAGCACCAGAGCGCAGGGACAGAAAACTACCAGAATCGTCACCGCGCGGATGATCTGTCCGCTGATCAGCCAGGTAAGGGCCGCCGCTGTCAGGGCGATCACCACGATCCAGGTCGCCCAGCGATCGGCGATACTGACGATCTTTGCCTTTCCCGCGTCTGCCGACTGCACCAGCCGGATCATCCTCTGGATGGAACTGTCTTCTCCCACTTTGGCAGCTTTCATCTCAAAAGCGCCAAACTGATTGACCGTACCGGAGGAAACTTCGTCTCCCGCCGCCTTATCCACCGGCAGAGACTCCCCCGTCATCACCGCCTGATTGATGGAAGTCTGACCGGAAAGGATGATACCGTCCACCGGCACCGTCTCCCCCGGCAGCACCCGGAGAATATCTCCCACCTGCACCTGCTCTGCTGGAATCACCGTCTCCCCATCCTTGCGGATCACTCTGGCCGTCTGGGGCGTCAGATGAACCAGCTTCTCGATACCCGCTCTTGCCCTGGCCACCGTCAGCTCCTCCAGCAGCCCGCCCAGCTGCATGATAAATGCCACTTCACCGGCAGCGAAATCCTCTCCGATCAGCACGGAAGCAATCAACGCCAGCGACACCAGCACGTCCGCCTTGATATCAAACTCCGTCACCAGACCGATCACCGCCTCCAAAATGATGGGAATGCCGCAGAGAATGATCGCCGCCCAGGCCGCATCGAAAGGCAGCGGGAGCAGATCAAAAATACTGCACAAAAGAGCGATTCCCGAGATCACCAGCAGGATCACATCCTTTCGGATACCGCCGATCTCCAGCAGCTCCTCCAGTTTTCGCATCGCTTTTTTCATATCCTATGTTTCCTCCTCTTATACCCATATCGGTATATGTATACTATACATATAGGGGTATAGGTTGTCAAGAAGGAGACAGTAAGCATCTATATTTTCGATCCTGTATATTGATCTTATTCATTTTACAAATCTTTAATCGACAGGTATACTGATTCTGTGACTCAGGCAGTACTGCAGTACGGACTCCACCTGGGGTGAAATCCATTTGTCCCGGTGATATAAAAGCTGTTTCCACACTTCGATTTCCAGCTCTTTCACCGGCAGACGAAACAGCCGACCCTCCCGCACTGCCTGTTCTGTGACGAAATCCGGCAGAAAACTGACCCCTGCATTTTGCTCCACTAAAGAACAGATCAGTCCGGTGCTGCCGATCTCCAGAACCGGCTGGATCTCCCGTGACAGGGCGGCCAGCTTTTCATCCAGCAGACGGCGGTAACTCATTTTCTTTTCTGTCAGGATGAAGGGATGTGCCAGAAGGCTGTCAAGAGAAACCTCATCCTGGAAGCGCAGCGGGCAGTCAGCGCCTGCCACAAAGTGAACCGGCGCCCTTTCTTCCGCAGCGATCACATATTCCGTATTATAAATATGACTGTCCAAGGTGAGAATAAGATCCGCCTCATTGTGGTTGAGCAGACGGAACATTTCCTGCGTGCCGGCCGCTGTGATCTTCAGTGTGATATCGGGATACTGCTGCCGGAAGGTTCCAAAATCCTCCAGCATGACGCCGCACAGTGAATCAGCCATGGCCAGCCTCACGTGGCCGGTTATGGTTTCACTGTGAAGGATGCTGTCTTTCAGACTTCTGGTCATCTGATGAACCGTCTGGGCAAACTTAAGCACCTCCCGGCCTTTTTCCGTCAGCACAACCGTATGGTTGATCCGCTCAAAAAGCTGTACGCCCAGTTCCGCCTCCAGCTGCTTGATCTGAAAGGAAACCGTCGACTGTGAAAACCCGAGAACTGCTCCCGCCTTTGTGAAGCTGTTTCTCTCTGCCACATGAATAAATGTAATTAAATTTTTGATATCCATATCGTTGACCTCAATACATGATTTACAAAAGGAGCTTTCACCATGGAAATTTTTATCCGCATCATAAAACGGCTTTACTTCCTCCTGTGGGGAGATCTCATCACCATCCCTTTGCCCGGGAACACCACCGTCGGCATCTCCCTTCTGGTGCTGATTCTGATTCCCTCCGGAATCTATTTTACCATCCGCACCCGTTTTTTGCCATTTCGTCTTTTCCCGGAGATGGTGCGCATCACGGCAGAGAAGAAAAACGCATCCAAAAAAGGTTCCATTTCCGGGCTGCAGTCTCTGATTGTCTCCACCGCCACCCGTGTGGGAATGGGAAACCTGGTGGGCGTGGTGGCCGCCATCTCCGCCGGCGGGGCCGGAGCCGTCTTCTGGATGTGGATCATCGCTCTTTTCGGATCCTCCACCGCTTTTATCGAAAGCACACTGGCACAGCTATATAAGGAGAAAGATCCCCTCTACGGCGGATTCCGGGGCGGCCCGGCTTACTATATCCATCATATGTTTGCCGGCAAAAGCAAGCGCCGGAACCGTTCCCTCCTGGCCGTACTGTTTGCCCTCTCCGGCCTGATCTGCTGGTGCGGCGTCAGCCAGGTCATCGGAAACTCCGTTTCCTCCGCCTTTGAAAATGCTTTTCACATCCCGCCCCTTTACACCACCATCGCCCTGGTGGCTTTCGCCGCCGTCATCGTACTGCGCAAACACGCCACCGTCAAGGTGCTGGATATCATGGTGCCGGTGATGGCTGTCTGCTATTTTCTGATCACCGTCTTTGTCATCGTGAAAAACGCAAGCCAGCTTCCTTCTGTCTTCCAGCGCATTTTCCTGGAAGCTTTCGGGCTTCGCCAGGCTGTGGCCGGCGGCCTGGGCGCCGTCATCATGAACGGCGCAAAACGGGGGCTTTTTTCCAACGAGGCCGGCTCCGGTTCCGCTCCCTGTGCCGCTGCCGCCGCCGACGTCAGCCATCCTGTCAAAAGCGGACTGCTGCAGTCACTGGGCGTTTTCATCGACACCCTGGTCATCTGTACCTGCACCGCCATGATCATGCTGCTGACCCCCGCCGGTCTCACCGACGGCCTGGAAGGAATGGATCTTCTGCAGATTTCCATGCAGTACCATTTCGGAGAAGCCGGCGTCGTCTTCATCGCCGTCATTCTCTGGCTGTTCAGCTTTTCCACTTTCATCGGCATCCTGTTTTATGCCCGGCCCAACATCGCTTATCTGTTCGGCGACAACTGGCTGTCCCAGAATATCTATAAAGCGCTCGCCTTAGTCATGCTCTTTGTCGGCGGTCTGGCCGCCTACCAGTTTGTCTGGGATCTGGGCGACATCGGCGTGGGCCTGATGACTGTTTTCAATATGATTGCTCTCATTCCACTGGCGCCCCAGGCGATCCGCTCGCTGAAAGAATACGAAAAACAGAAAAAAGAGGAGCGGCCTTAAACTGCGGGGGACGGATACTTATTCCGTCTCCCGCAGTCTTTCTACAATAGTCAGTTTTGCAATGCTTTGGTAAACAGCCAGCGGCAGCAGCGCGCCCAGCGCCAGGAAAACCGGCGCGGTTACCCACAGCGCCGCGGCGTTGAAACGGTACTCAAAAAACCAAAACATCCCCTCCAGCATGCCGCCGATCAGAGGTTCCAGCGCCAGAATCAGCACCAGGGAAATCAGAAGCGTCGCCACCGCATAGAACACCCCTTCCAGCATCAGCATTTTCTTCAGCTGTTTTCCCGTCATGCCCACCGCCTGGAGCATGGCAAATTCCCTCTTTCTGGACAGGATTCCGGTCAGGATCGCATTGAAGAAATTCAGGATCCCCACCACGCTTACAATGGCGCACAGGGCTCCGCCCAGGATCAGAAACATCTGCTGGAATCCCTGGAATTCCTCCCGGATCAGTTTCTTGCTCTCATACATGAGCCCGGAAGTCTCGCCCTCGGTCATCTGTGCCAGGAACTGCTCCGCCTCTTCTTCCGCCTCCCGGTCCGCCGTATCAAACATATACAAAAGCGAAAACAGCTCAGTTTGACTGTCTTTTTGCAGCTGTTTGGTTCCCATGACGGCCTCCATGCCGTACATGGGAGCTGACCGGTATGAGATCTGATAGGGTATCGTGACCAGGGCGCAGACCGTATACTCCACATCATGGCTTTTTTCTATATGGTATTGAATAAACTCTTCCGGCGTATCCTCCGTGATCTTCTCCCCGCTTCTGGAATCCACATAGTACCCCTCATCCACATAAGACACCGTCAGCTTTTCTCCCGGCTGCGGGATTCCTTTTACATTCTGTGGATTTCCGTAATCATCCGTATCGACGGCAACGGCGATGGCATTTCCCTTTGGATCACGGAGGGGCTCCAAACTTCCTGAAAGAACCGTCAGCTTTTCAAGCAGCGCATCGTCCATTCCTTCCACCTGCAGGGAGGCTGCGATTTTCTCTCCTCTTTTTTCCCGGTAAGCAAGCTGCTGACGGATCATCTCATCCGAAGCGCCGTAAGCCATGCTTCGAAACTGCTGTTTGCTCAGCCAGACCTGCGGATAGTTTCCCGGAACCGCCCAGGCCTGTCCGCCCCCGGCGGTTCTGGTATGGCTTTGTATCGTCTCGATTTCTTCCGCAGATATCCCGGACTCCGGTCCGTTGGCGCGGAAGCGGAAATAATCGGTACTTCCCACGATAAAATCCGCGCAGGTCTGGTTTTCCAGATACCTTTCCATGCTGAATCCGCCGGTGAACAAAAAGATAACGGCCAAAAGCACCACGGAAAGGGACAGCGATACCACAACCAGCACGGTTTTCTTCTTATTCCGTCCCAGATTGGCCAGCGCCATCCTCCCGACGCCTGCGTGCTCTCTCTTTCGTTTTCTTTTGGAGGAAAACGCCGCTTCGGTATATTTCACCGCCTCCACCGGCGAGACTTTCGCCGCCATCCGGCCCGGTTTTTTACAGGAGAGCAGCACTGTAACCACGGTAAAGAAAGCAGACACAAGAAAAATCAACGGAGAACTGCTGACACTGGCGCTGATTTCCCCCAGACTGGTTCTCTCGATCACCAGCGGCACCAGCAGATATCCCACCAGCCATCCGGCCGCAAGCCCCACAGGGCAGCCGATAGCGCACAACAAAAGCGCCTGCTGGCGGATGATCCGCTTCAGCTGACGGGGCGTCACACCGATGGTCTTTAAGAGTCCGTAGTAACGGATATACCCCGTCACGGAAATTTGGAAAATATTGTAGATGATCAGATAACCGGTGAAGATCACCAGAATCAGGAAGGCTGCCATCGCGATCGCCAGTCCGGGATCCATCTCCGACTCCGCCTGGGCCGAGGTGTAGCCCCAGTTCACTCCATAGTTTACATAAGTGTCCGCCGATGGATCTTCCCGCTGATATCCCAGATCCTCCTCGATCTGCTCCATGGTTTTATCGATATTTAGACTGGAAGGCAGCATCACATTCAGATCGATCCGGAAAGGTTCCATGCCTTTCGCCCTCATCTCCCTTTCCAGATTTTTCACATACGTCCGGGAAACGTTGATGTAATGTACCGGTGACACGGAATCATACTCCCACCAGCCGCAGAGTACGAAGGTATCGGTTCGGGATCCTCCGCTTTGCTTCTTGTCATGCACCTCGTAGGTGAGCGTGACCTGTTCCCCGATCCTGGGAGTTACACCCAGCAGTTCCAGCGCCGCTTCATCCAGGATAATCTCATTTTCCCGCTGCGGCATATGTCCTTCTTTCAGATCAATGTAACTCCATCTGGCGTTATTTTCGTCCATATAGCTGATCTCCGCCGGATTTTTGGCAAAAACCCCTTCCGTCATCGTCCCGGCCACAATCCGTTCCCCGGCCTCTTTCACCTCCCGGTGCTTTTCGATGGCCTGTGCCTGCTCATCGGTCACATCCTTGAACGATCCGTGAGCATATCCGCCGATCTGCCGGAAGGTGTAGGTCTGATAACTTTCATTTAAAGACATCACAATGGTAAAAAGCGAAGTAAACAAAACCGTGGTCAGGACAATGGCCGCCGCCGCGATCAGATTGCGCTTTCCCGCCGCCCGAAAGGAGCGCACGCTTAAATTCCGTATGGTTTTACCGTTTTTCACCCTCATCTTAGACCAGCCCCCTTTCTCCTGCAGAAAGGATGCGCCCGTCCTCAATCCGTATGATCCGGTCTGCCATCTGGGCAATCTCCTCATTGTGGGTGATCATGACGATGGTCTGGGCGAACTTCTGCCCGGATACCTTCAGCAGGCCCAGAACGTCCTGGGAGGTACAGCTGTCCAGATTTCCCGTGGGCTCATCGCACAGAAGAATGGCCGGTTTCGCCGCCAGGGCCCGCGCGATAGCCGCCCGCTGCTGCTGGCCGCCGGACAGCTGCCCCGGAAGGTTTCTCTCCTTTTCCCGGATCCCCAGCGTGTCCAGGATCTCCTGTACAAATTCCCGGTCTGCCTTTTTCCCGTCCAGCTCCACCGGAAGTACCACATTCTCATAGACGCTCAGTACCGGAACCAGGTTATAGGCCTGGAATACGAAACCGATCTTCCTCCTGCGAAAGATGGTCAGCGCCTCCTCCTTCAGCGAAAAAATGTCCTTCCCATCCACATACACCTTTCCGGAATCCGGCCGATCCAGGCCGCCCAGCATATGCAGCAGAGTGGATTTCCCGGAACCGGAGGTGCCCACCACGGCCACAAACTCCCCCTTTTCCACGGACAGGCTGACCCCGTTCAGCGCCTTCACCTGATTTTCTCCTTTGCCGTATATCTTAATGAGATTTTCCGCTTTCAGAACTTCCATATTGCTCTCCCCTTTCTGTCACATGAAAAAATCTGTATGAATTTTTCTTTCATACAGATTATCTCACAGTATTCTTTCCAGAATCTTTCCGCCGGAAAATCAATTATGACAGTTCTGAAAGATTCTCCTTTTTCCCGTTGGGCAGAAAAATCACTCTATTCCGCTGCCTCATCCCCCTTTGCAGCCTCTTTCTTAAGTAAAGCGATCAGCCATTCATACAATTCCTCTGTTTCCTTCAACGCTTCCTTCACATGATATTCCTCTATGAACAACTCCTGTGGATACCGGATTTTAACTCCATATGGAGTCAGGTCGTCACACATTCCCACATACTTTTCATCCACATCTGTGTAATCCATCAGCATTTCTGCCAATAACCCCAGATCATGCGTTTTCTTGACTGTCACCCCTTTGGATATCAATACGCCTTTCAATAATTTTTCAATGGACTGCTGACAATGATAGCAGATGATTTCCAATGGTTTTGGATACATATTCCCATACAGGTGTTTTGCTGTCAGATAATCCATTTTCGCAAAATCCATCCACTCTTTGATTAGTTTTTCATTTTTCATATAGCAGTACCCCTTCCTGTTTTACAACTTTTTCAAGGGTATTCTCCTTTGATCTTTCATCAAAAGATGACTCATATCCCACCACAATATCTACCGGGCGTCTTCGAATGCCTCTGAGTGATTTATATGCTTTCTGAGACAACTCAAGCTTATTCCCTGCGTCATCCGGAACAACAATATAAAAATCATAATCACTATCTTCATTATAGGTATCTTTGGCAAAGGAACCGAACAGATAGATTCGTTTCGGCCTTATCGTTATGCGTATTCTGTCTTTGATCGCATTGATTTCCTGATTAATCATCCTGCCCACATCCTTTCGCATATACTTGCTTACCCTTAGTATATCATACAACTATTTATTTATCTATTCTGAAAGATTCTCCTTTTTCCCGTTGGACAGAAAAAGAGAAAAGACCGATCCCTTCCCTTTCTTGGACGATACCTTGATATAGCCGCCTTCTCCCGCCAGGATCTGTCTGGCCAGATACAGACCGATCCCCACGCCTTCCTGCTCCTGCGCGTCTTCCCCTCTCTGAAATCTGCCGAACAGTCCCGGGATCTCTTCCTCATCAAGACCCGGTCCGGTGTCCGCCACCTCCACTGCGGTAAACAGTTCATACTGTCTGGTACGCACTTCAATCCTGCCCTGTCCGGTATACTTCACGGCATTATCCAGGATATTGCCAAGCGCTTCCGCCGTCCATTTCCGGTCAAACCAGGCCGCTGCGTGCTCCGAACAGTCACAAAGCTTCAGTCCTTTTTTCTCCGCTTTTTCCCGGAAAGAATCCACCGTCTCCGTCACCATCGCCTTCACATCCTGCTGCCTGGGATGCAGGGTCACGATCCCCGTTTCCAACCGGGACATCTGGATCAGGGAGCGGATCAGAAAATCCAGTTTTTTTGTCTGCTTTCGTATTGCGGTTACGTATTCCCGATTCCGGATGCCGGTTTCCTGCTCTTCCAGAAGCTCGGTATAAAGCAGCAGATTGGCAATCGGCGTTTTCGTCTGATGGGAAATATCCGCAATCAGCGTTTTGATCTTTTCCTTCTCCGCGGCAGCAGCCTTCCCGGTATGTTCTGCCGCCTTCAGGTAATCCGCCATCTCGCTTTCCAGCGCGGAACATACCGTCTCGTCAAAATCCGATTCTCTGAAATGCCCTGCCTGAGCCGCCTCCAGCATCCGGCGAAGCCGCTCTGTCATACGCCTCTGTCTTCGGTCCCAAAGGATGACAAACAGAAAGCTTCCCAGCACACATATCGCCGCTGCGGCCATCCATAAAATACTTAATTTATCCATACTGTTTTTACTTTTTCATATGTTATTTTTCAGGTTTACAATTGTTTTGAGATCAAAGAGATAAAGTTCTTCCGATTTTTCAGCTTCTGTTCTGACCTTTTCATCAAATCCGGATTCAGAAAAAAGAGCATAATAGAATTTTGCTTTTTCTTTCAGCGGAGTGAGTTTTGCCGTAGTATCAAGATACTCTGAGTAATTGAAAGGGCTTTTCTTAAATTTACATTCACCTACCAGATACTCTTTCGTGTCTCTGGAGACAGCAAGCAGGTCAATCTCTGTTTCCGCCACTCTGAGTCCGTTTTTCTTTTCTTTATCACGGACCGTTGTTTTCCCGCTCCAGCGTCCCATTTTAGCATAATGAAAGGGCAGAGCATTTTTCTTCTGCAGCTCCCTTACAAATTCTTTGCAGACATCCTCAAAAATGAACGAAGTGAACTCATGCAGCGCAGGCTCTACGAAATACTTATAAACGCCTTCCACATCCCCGTCCTCAAGCTGCGAAAGATTCGCAAAGCCGAACGCATACCAGAAACGGAAGAAGTTGTCCGTCAGCCGGTATATCCCCCGATTGGTATTCGCTTTTTCTTTTATTCCCACATCTACGGAAAATTCACGCTTTACAATCCCAAGTTCCATCAGATTTTTCAGATAAACGCTGGTCTTTGAGGTGTCGTCCACCAATGATTTCTGACTGATATCATTCAGTCTTGTACTACCGAAAGCAACCGCCTCAATAATGGAGTTGTAAATCGGGGTTTCGCGAAGTTCCTGATGAAGCAGAAACTCCACCTCGCTGTAAAGCACGGAACCTTTGGTCAGAATATTTTGTTTAATATTTTGCTCAACGGAAAGTTTGGGGCTGAACTGATTGAGATAGTGAGGAATACCGCCAAGTACCGCATAGGTTACTATCTTATCTCTCTCTGAATAATCCGGGAAAAATCTTGCGGCATCATAAAATCCCATTTCCTTCATTTTATAAATACCCGTTGCCCTGCCGTACAACGGATTCTTTTCCGCAAGCAGCTCTTTTTCCACGAAACTCATTGCGCTGCCGCAAAGAATAATCATCACATTCCTGTCTTTCAGCTCCGTATCCCAAAGGTTTTGGAGAACAGACGGAATACTTTTATTTCCTCTGCACATATAGGGAAACTCGTCAATGACAATCAGTTTTTTTCTGTTGCCATAAGGCAGGTCAAGTATCGCACGAAAGGCTTTTTCCCAATCTGCAAATTCTGAAATATATTGTCTGGCCGGAATATCTTCCCGTAATATCTGCTTTGAAAATTTTGAGAGCTGTATCTTGTCTGTAGTCTGCGTACAGGAAAAAAAGACATGGGGCTTATCTTTGCAGAACTCCCTGAGTGTTTCTGTTTTCCCGACACGCCGTCTGCCATAAAGAACAATGAGCTGCCCTTTTTCTTCGGCATATCGCTTTTCGAAAAAATCAAGTTCCGTTTCTCTGCCTATAAACATGAGATCCCCCCTTCGTTTCTGCTTCCCTTCCGCCAGAATGACGCCATCTTTTGCTCAATATATCAAATCCTGATTTACTAAATCCTGATTTGATATTATCATACCCATATTTGTAAAAAAAATCAAGAAATCTTTCAGAAATTATGAAGGTTACTGATAATCGGAAACACAACCTATTTTCTCACCCACCGGTATCCTGTTCCGTAAATCGTCTCGATCCACTTTCCTGCTTCCAGCTTATCCCGGAGGCGTTTGACTGTGACAGACAGGGCATTCTCATCCACATACTCCGCCCCATCCGTCCAGATCCGATCCATCAGCGTCTCCCTTTTCAGAATCATCCCTTCGTTTTCCACCAGCAGACGCAGCAGCTTTTGCTCATTCCGGCTCAGTTCCACCGGTTTTCCGTCCAGATAATATTCCATCCGATCGAAACAGAACCGATATCGTCCAAAAGACCATACGGCTTTTGCCCTTGTCCCCGCATCCATCCTCCGGCGAAGCTGCGTGTTGACCCGCGCCCGCAGCACGGCCAGACTGAAAGGCTTTGTAATATAATCATCGGCTCCGGCTTCCAGCCCTGCCACAATATCCGTTTCCAGATCATTCGCTGTGAGCAGGATGACGGGAAACGCCCCCTGTGCTTTCACCTCTCCCAGAAAATCGAATCCGTTTCCGTCCGGAAGATTCACATCCAGAATCATCAGATCCGGCTGCTCCTCTTTCAGAATCTGTCTGGCTTCCCGGATTTTTGCAACGCACTTTATCTCTCTGTCCTGTGTTTTCAGCGCCCTGGCAAGTCCCTGCGCCAGAGCCTTGTCATCCTCCACAATCAAAAGATTGATTCTGTCGCTCATATTCTGTCTCCTGCCTGTTGTTTTTCCCTATTATACTGCACCCTTTTTGGAATATCCACCTTTTCCAGGGAAAGCTGTTGACATTGTTCTCTGTTATTATATACTGACTATAGTCTGATAAAGGAGGAAGCGGCAAAACTGCCGGACATTGTAACAAATGAACATAAGAAAAAGGTTAAAAGAACAGGGCCGGCGTTCTCTGAAAAAACACTATGCCATCTTTGTAGCCGCCTGCCTGATCGCGGCTTTTCTCGGCTCTGAGTTTACCAGTTCCCTGGATTTTTCTTCCGCACAGAAACGGGAGGAGAGCATACAGCAATTTGAAAATAACCTGCAGGGCGACTTCTCTTCGGATATCAAAACAGAAGTCAGCGGGGTTTCCTGGGAAGATGTGCTGCGCACCATCGCCGAAAACGGTACCGAGACCGGCCGTGAAATGACCCGCCAGATCGAAGAAGATGAAATCCGTGATGCTGCAGACGGCAATCCCATGTTCGGCCGCACCCGCGGAGTTCTCTCCGGCGTCGTCAATCAGCTCAGTTCCGGCTCCATCATCGTAACCATGGTGGCGGCCATCGCATCCATCACCGGTTCCGAGAATCTGGGCGTGCTGATCCTGATCCTGCTGGGAGCGTTGGGCGCATTTGCTTTCTGGTTTCTGATTACCAATGTATTTCCCGTAGTGATCCGCAGAGTCTTTCTTGAAGGCATGATCTATGACCGGGTAACACCTCAGAGATTCGCCTTCCTGCTGCGGATAAAGAAGTGGCTGAAAGCTTCGTGGATCATGTTTGTAAAATACGTTTTTTACTCCCTGTGGAGTCTGACGGTTATCGGTATCGCTGTGAAACGTTATTCTTACTATCTCGTACCATATATCGCAGCGGAAAATCCTGACATGACAGCCAGACAGGCCATCACGCTCTCCCGGAAAATGATGGACGGACATAAATGGGAATGTTTCGTTTTTGAACTGACTTTCATAGGCTGGCAGATCCTCGGCATTCTCACTCTGGGGTTGTTCAATATTTTTTACACCAACCCGTACAAGATTGCCTCGTTTACAGGATACTACGCGCAATTGCGGGCAGAAGCTCAAAAAAACCATATTCCAGGAGCGGAACTCCTTCACGATACATTCCTCTATGAGAAGGCCGACGCCGCTTTGATTGCGTCAAAATACCAGGATGTGATCCAGGTAATGGAATCTCCTGCGGAGAAACAGACGAAACTGACCGGATGGCGCGGTTTTCTGGCAGACAATTTCGGTCTGCTACTTTTGCGCCGCCAGCAGGAACGTCTCTATGAACGCCGTCAGGCAGAATACATGCGCATTCACGATATGATCGATGACGTGCAGCGGACGGCCTATCCCGTACGGCTCTACCCCATCCCGGAGACAGAACGCAGAAAACTGGTTCAGTCTCTGAACTATATGCGCCACTACTCCGTCTGGTCTCTGATTACCATCTTCCTGAGTATGTCTTTGTTTGGCTGGCTGTGGGAAGTGGGAATGCATCTGGTGACCAACGGCGAATTTGTCAACCGCGGCGCGCTGCACGGCCCCTGGCTTCCCATCTACGGAACCGGCGCCGTACTGATCCTGACCGTTCTCAACCGGTTCCGCAAAAACCCGGCGCTGCTGTTCGGCATGACAGTGATCCTGTGCGGCTTTCTGGAGTATATGACCTCACTGGTCATGGAGCTTACCACCGGCGGAACAAAGTGGTGGGACTACAGCGGATATTATCTGAATCTGAACGGAAGAATCTGCGCGGAGGGACTGCTGGTATTTGGCATCGGCGGTCTGGCAATCACCTATATACTTGCGCCGATCATCGACAACTTGCTTGAAAAAGTGAACGAAAGACGGATCATCGCCGTCTGCTCCGTCCTGATGATCGTATTTGCCGCAGATGCCATATATTCCCATTTTCACCCGAACTCAGGAAAAGGAGTCACAGATATTGCCCAGGACGCCTGCCTGCCAGATGCAGACAATACAAATTCAATAAAACTGTCCCGACAAGCCTGATATAAAAAGTGGGCGCTGCACCATAGATGAATGACTCATTTATGGAGCAACGTCCACTTTCTCATAATCCATTATTCAATTCAAATTTCACCTGGGGAATAGCAAACTGTCACCACGATCACTGTTTTCTTTGTTTCATCTATTCTAAAAATGGCGGTGTAGTTTTCCACAAAAAGCTGCCGGTATCCCCGGTTGGCATAAGCCCCTCTTTTCCGTTCCGGGCAGCGGTAAGGCATCGTCTCCAGCGACAGGATGGCCTCCTCAATCCGGCGCACCAAACCCAGTGCCGTCCCCGGTTCCAGCAGGGTGTGGGCAATGTAATCATAGATGCCGTCTAAATCCTGCAGTGCCCGGCTCATCAATTTGACGCTGTATTTATCCAAAATGTTTCCTCCTTAAAGAAGCCAGCATCTCTCTTGCGTCATGAAGCTGTCCATCCCGTTTAAACTCGGCCTCTGCTTCTGAAATCGCAGTATCCATCTTTGCATTCTCCACCAGCGCCTCGTAAGTTTCGATGCTCATAACCACCAGATCACCGTATCCGTTCTTTGTGATGAACACCGGCTCCCGGCGCGCATGGCAGATATCTGAAATCTCATTGGTGTTGCGAAGGTCTGTAATCGGTCTGATCTGCGGCATATCGCCACCCCCTTTCCTTTGCGCATTATTGTAACATAATTATGTATAAAAATACAGCGGTCAGGCAAAAAAATATACAGAAACTTTCTTCCAGGCATTTATTCTAATTCGCTAAACCTATGCTTTTCCTCACTCAATCAGGATTTACCGACACACCACATATCGGTAATGCGGTATATCTACTCCTTTATAATGTTTTATCCACATATCCTTCCTTGTCATTCCGTTTCTCATGGCTACCTTTTGAGATGCTGTATTCGTATCTCGGATAATGGAACATACTTCCTTTGCTTTTAAGGTTTCAAACGCGTATTTTTTACAGGCTTTGGCAGCCTCGACAGCATATCCGTTATGCCAGTAGGACCGCCAAAAAAGATAACCGATTTCAAGCACCTCATCTTCTTTCCAGGGCTGCATGGTAAGCCCGCATTGCCCGATCATTTCCTCGTTTTCTTTCAAAACAACCGCCCATAGGCCAAATCCCCATTTCTGATAACGGGCAATCTGTCTGTCAAGCCATTCCTGTACTTCATCATCACAGAATGCTCCTTCGTATGCGTACATCGCCTCCTGGTCCTGCAGAATTTTACACAAAGCTTCAAAATCTGACTGTTTCATTTCACGCAAATATAATCGTTCCGTTTCAAGAATCACGTTTGCTTTCACATTTTCCATATCATAACTTTCCATTTCTTTATAAATCTTCTCCTTACTGCCTTTATTTCAGCAGATTGATTTCTTCCTGCAGTCTTGCTAAAAATCTGCCCGCATGCGCGCCGTCCATCTGCGTGTGATGAAACTGAAAAGAAAGAGGCAGGTAATACCGAAACCATTTCTTTCGATATCTTCCCCAGATGATAAACGGATTGTTGAAAATGCCGCTGTTCATTCCGACAGCTCCGTCGATTTCCGTATCGATAATAGCCGAAGTACCGATGACCATACTGTTTTCGGATAAGTCTCTGTCCTGACAGCTTGCCGCAGTCCGGGCCGTATATTTCAGATACTGCCGGTTGAATTTATGCAGATCCGCTTCATAGGAAAGATCACAGGAACTGACTTCGCCTTCTTTGTTTTTTACAATGGTGTTCACTGCTATCGTGTCGTACTGTATGAGCTTATCCCCCACCGGAAGGATGTAAAATTCCTTTATCTTTACGGCGGCTCGTCCGATGCAATAAGCAAGCAGCATATTGAATTTCAGCTTTCTTCTCCTGCTAACCCTGATCAGATTCGTCACGTCAAATGTCTTGAAAAAAGTTACCATCGGATTGGGCGCTTTCATCCAAAGCTCATACGCCGCAGCCCGCCTGGTGTCTTTTGGATTAACTTCTTTTGGCATACTCTCCTCCCTTTTCCGGCTCAAAATATTCATACAAATGGAAACCGTATCTTATTTTGTATTTGCCAAATCGTATGCCTCCGCAACCCATTTCAGCAGCTCCCCGTCAACCTCCTTCTCATCCCCCAGTACGATGTGCGTGGTCCACCGCCCCGGATATGGCTCTGTTTTGACAGCCACACGGGAAGATTCCAACGGGTATGACATACCCAGCGTGACGACAAGATACGGATCCGGCAGTTCTTTCTTCTTTTTTACCCGTGCAAACGATACACAGGCAAACATATGGCGATTTGAAAATGATATTTGAGATTTCTGCACCTTGACCTTCGTATCGGGATATTGTCGTATGACTGCGTCCGCAAATGCTTCGTACAACGGAAGCGCCTCCGGCTGTTGTTCAAAAAACAGAAGTGTAGCTGTGTCCATTCTTGTGCTCCTTTCACTGTTCCCTCGCTATTTCTCCAAGGAACCTGGTTAAATGTTTTCCGCTATATAATTTAAGGAATTAAAGTCTACAAAATCTACTTTTGAATTAAAGGTTTCTATCATCGCTTTCATCTCAACAGTTTGTTTTTCTTCCGGCAATTTTTTTACCTTGTTGTATAAAAGCGTCATCATCGTTTTGTGCTTAAAATTCAGCTTCTGATAATCAATCCCTCCTCTCAGATGAAAGACCGATGCCGTCTTTAGTAACGGTTCCGGCACTTGTCTTCTTATGGAATTTCTAATATTGCTTATATTTTCTTCATCACATACATCTGCTAATCCAACTGTCACGATAACCAACTTTGTATTTGGAGACAATTTCTTAACTGTATTTTTTAGTCCTTTCACGCCGCCTGCATATAAACCGCCAAAATAGATTACCCGATCATATTCTGCCAGGATTTTTATATCCTCATGACTGACAACCGGAATGTCCGTCATTTCTGCAAACTTTTCTGCATACCGCTTTGTTGTACCATACTGACTGCCATATATGATTAAAGTCTTCATGCATCCTTTCCTCCCAATGCTTTTCTTTACTATACCACAGGTTTGCGTTTATTTGTCCGAATTGGTGATATTGGCGCAGTATTTTTCAAACCGTCCCCATCCTCTTACCCGTTTTCTTACCGAATTGATATTATATCGCTTACATTAAATCACCACCTGTGTAAATTTACACTACAAATTGGCAGCAGGCCCGTCATACTCAAAAAAGGACTTGAAGTTTTTACTCCAAGTCCCATCTTGTTTTAACAATTCTAATGATTTCACAATGCATCATACAAAACAGTACACCTCTGTTTATCCATTATTATGAATAATATGTACCAGACTGATAATGTGGAACATACTCGATAACATAATCATTAGGGTCAATTTGTCCGTCAAACCATGCCCCAACAGATGCCTCCTGACCGGGTTTCCAAGAACTAAGTTGATCTGTATTTCCAGTACCTACAATTACCTGATTCCCATCATACAGATTAATCTCTGCATTGAAATATTCAAAAGTACGATCTGTAGTATTTTTCATAAATATTTTGTAGGTCTTATATCCCCATTCATCTTCCGTTGTTTCGATTTTGAACTGTTCAGTCATTTTCTGAATTGAATCTTTTACCTCAACCTGTTCCTGTGCCGCTGATGCATCCACCAAGAGATCATCCAGCGTATCCTGATATTCTTCTTTTACAGTCAAGCCATAATCATCCACGAATTTTTTCAGCAGTATTGTTCTGTTTGCATATGTATCTGCCCATTGTGTACTAAATGTCGTATAATCCACAGTATAGAATTTAGTCGCTTCTTGAGCCTGATTTAAGTATTCAACATATTGCTTTGCATCTGCTCCCAGTTCACTATTATCAAACGTCTGCTTTGCAAAATCTCCAACATACTCTAACTCAATCTCACAGTACTTCTTGTATAGATCCGGATCTTCTCCTATAAAACCCTGTTCTGCCTGTGTGTTTGATTCAGCCCATCGAGCCATCAATCCCTTTGAAAGACTTCTCATAAACTGGCCATCTACAGATAATTCATACTCACATTTTTCTGCCATTCTTTCAGAATCTTCATAATCCCCAAGTTCCGTGAAAATTTCTAACGCTTCCTGGAATTTCTCTTCATTAAACAGTTCCTTTGCGGAATTGTAATTTCTTGAATCCGCAGTTAACACATAGTATGCAATGGCCGCAATTGCAAGCACTGCTACTGCAACAATAATTGCAAGAATTACTCCTTTAGATAATTTCTTTTTCTCCTTTGGCTTGACTTCCTCGGGTTTAGTCTCCTCAGGTTTAATCTCTTCCTCTTTCCCCTCTGAAGCGTCTTCCTCCATAGCAGATTTTTCCACCAATTCTTCTGTTCCTGCTACAGGACAGCCACAATGAGGACAACTACCAGCCTTATCGCTGATTTCTCTCCCGCATTCTGAACATTTTATTAAAGCCAAAATGACCCCCCCCCTTTATCGAATAATAATATAGAGATAATTATAACTTGAAGGGCGGAAAAAGACAATGAGAAACACATGATAGAACAATTTTCTCTATACATATAATTTACTAAGACTTCCCATACCTTAAATGGGCTTCGCACCTTGAAAATTCAATATTTCAGCTAACAAAATAGAGATTTATGCTGCTATAGCCACAGGATGAAGCGCACGCCTGAGATATTCAGGCAGA
>DWVJ01000024.1 GCA_019120315.1 Candidatus Ruminococcus avistercoris | reverse complement strand
AAAGCTGACCGGATTGACTACTCTGGACGCGCTGTATTTGTCCGAAAAGGAAGTCGAAAATCTCTTCAAAAACTGTATGCTGCTCGACCCCTGAGTACTAGGTTTTTAGGAAAACGACGGAAGTCAGGTATCATATAAATTTGCACTTTTCCAAAACGAAAATACATTATCGTGTTTTTTAGTACAGTTAAGATTGCAGATTAATATCCTCTATAATTTGAAATAAACTCCAGTAAATATTCTTTGATATTATAATTCAACTCTTGCTTTGTTCCCGTGTTATCAATGTTAAGCTGTCTGCATATTTTTACTAAATACTGGTCGATTACTCATCAGGCTATTTGGTCTATTATAACACCCTGAATATTTCCCTGTCATTCATTTTTCCGCTCATACGAAAAGAGAGCGGAACATCATCTTCCCACTCTCTTCCAAATCCGAATAACTACGACAAACCGCCCTTACTTGTGATACGGTTCTTTGTGCATAATCCGAAACCCCCGGTAAATCTGTTCCAGCAGGATGACACGCATCAGCTGGTGGGGAAAAGTCATCCTGGAAAAACTCAGTTTTTCATCGGCCCGGCACAGTACCGCTTTTGAAAGGCCCAGAGAACCGCCGATGACGAAAACCAGATTCCCCGTTCCGCTGATTCCAAGCGTCTCCAGTTTCCGGGCAAACTCCAGGGAATCCATCGCCTTTCCCTCAATCGCCAGGGCGATCACATAATCCTTTTCCCGGATATGCTTTAAAATCCGTTCCCCTTCCGTATCTTTGATCTGGTTTTCCAGTTTTTCTCCGGCTTTGTCCGGCGTTTTTTCATCTGGTACCTCCAGGATCTCCAGTCTGGTATATCGACTGAGTCGTTTCTGAAATTCCGCGATGGCCTGCTGATAAAACTTTTCCTTTACCTTTCCCACCACGATGCATGTGATTTTCATTTCCCGTCCTGATGCTCCTTTGCATATTCACAGAAGGATCCTTCCGTCAAAGCGGAAAGGCCGCTGATCTTCTGATTTACCATCTCCCACATACAGTAGGGAAGATGATCCTGATGCCCCCTGTGGAACGTCACACATTCGAAACAGTTCCCGTGATGGGGACAGGCTTCCGGACAGGGGCAGTGATCGCCGTTTTCCTTTACCTGTTTCATGAATTCCTGTTTCAGCCGCCAGGACTCCTGGCTGTTTCCGGCACGGGAGGCCTGGATTTCCTGTTTCATCAGTTCATTTCCGTCAATTTTCATGTCCGCTTCCTTCCTTACTGATTTTCCTTTTTGAAACAGTTGGGAATGCCGCCTGCCTCGTCTCTGTGATGTGCCACGCAGGCACAGCATCTTCCGTGATTTTCACAGTCCGTATAGGGACAGGTGCAGGGTCTGTTGTTGCTGCATGCTCCATCTTTTGCCATGATTTATACCTCCTGTCATGTTTTTATGTATTTATAAAATCGGAAACTGTCAGAGGATTTCCCCTTTCAGTTTCCGAAATTACCATTCTGTCTATTTATTTATTCTTGCTACTCAGGTACTCATGAATACCGCGGGCTCCTGCGCGTCCTGCGCCCATGGCCAGAATAACCGTAGCTGCGCCCGTTACCGCGTCGCCGCCGGCATAAACGCCTTCTTTGGAAGTCTTTCCGTATTCCTCATCGGCGATGATACATTTTCTCTTGTTGACGTCCAGACCGTAAGTGGTGGAGGAGATCAGCGGGTTCGGGGAGGTACCCAGGGACATGATCACCGTGTCCGCATCCATCTCAAACTCAGATCCGGGGATTTCCACCGGACGTCTTCTTCCGGACGCATCCGGCTCGCCCAGTTCCATGCGGATACAGCGGATTCCTTTTACCCAGTCATTTTCATCCACCAGAATCTCCGTGGGATTGGTCAGCAGATCAAACTGCACGCCCTCTTCCTTTGCATGGTGTACTTCTTCCACACGGGCCGGCAGTTCCGCTTCGCTTCGTCTGTACACGATATGTACCTCCGCTCCGAGACGAAGCGCCGTTCTTGCGGCATCCATGGCAACGTTTCCGCCGCCCACGACCACAACTTTCTTTCCGCGCATGATCGGCGTCTTATAATCGTCACGGAAGGCTTTCATCAGGTTGTTTCTGGTCAGGTATTCATTGGCAGAGAACACGCCGTTGGCATTTTCTCCCGGAATACCCATAAACATGGGAAGTCCGGCGCCGGAACCGATAAAGACAGCCTCGAATCCTTCTTCTTTCAGCAGCTCGTCGATGGTGGTGGATTTTCCAATGATGACGTTTGTCTCGATCTTAACGCCCAGAGAAAGCACGTTCTTCACTTCCTCAGCCACAACCTTGTCTTTGGGAAGACGGAATTCCGGGATACCGTACACCAGCACTCCGCCCGGTTTGTGGAGGGCTTCAAAAATCGTCACATCGTATCCCAGCTTTGCCAGGTCCCCGGCGCAGGTCAGACCGGCCGGTCCGGAACCGATCACAGCTACCTTATGTCCATTCTTTTCTGCTGCCGGCTGGGGTTTTACGCCGTTTTCTCTTGCCCAGTCCGCCACGAAGCGCTCCAGTTTTCCGATGGAAACCGGCTCGCCTTTGATACCGCGGATACACTTTCCTTCGCACTGGCTCTCCTGGGGGCACACACGTCCGCAGACCGCTGGAAGGGCGCTGGATTTGCTGATAATCTGATAAGCTTCGTCAAAGTTTCCTTCTTTCACCTGTGCGATAAATGCAGGGATATCGATGGAAACGGGGCATCCTGTGATACACTTGGCATTTTTGCAGTTAATGCAGCGGGACGCTTCTTCCATCGCTTCTTCTTTATTATAACCGTAACATACTTCTTCAAAATTAGTCGCTCTGACCTTGGGATCCTGTTCCCTTACCGGAACTTTCTTTAACACATCTGCCATTATTTTTCACCTCCGCAATGTCCGCATCCACCGTGATGGGTATCGCCTTCTTTTTCTTTCAGATAAGCCCGTCCTTCTTCTGTCTTATACAGCTGCTGTCTCTTCATCGCCTCGTCAAAATTCACCAGATGGCCGTCAAACTCCGGTCCGTCCACACAGGCAAATTTTACTTCATCCCCCACAGTCAGACGGCAGGCGCCGCACATGCCGGTTCCGTCCACCATGATCGGATTCATGCTGACGATGGTGTGGATCCCCAGTTCTTTTGTCAACAGACAGACAAATTTCATCATAATCATCGGTCCGATGGCAACCACCAGATCGTATTCCTTTTTCTGATTCTCCACCAGATCCTTGATCACATCGGTTACCATGCCTTTTCTCTTATAGGAACCGTCGTCTGTTGTCACGTAAAGATTGCTGACTTTTTCCATCTCCTCTTCCAGGATCACCAGGTCTTTGTTTTTCGCGCCCACGATGGCGTCTGCTTTGACTCCATGCTCGCTGAGCCATTTTACCTGAGGATATACGGGGGCAGTTCCCACACCGCCGGCCACAAAGAGGATCTTTTTCTTCTTCAGTTCTTCCGGATCTTCTTCGATCAGTTCAGACGGCCTTCCCAGCGGGCCGACGAAATCTGCGAAGGCATCTCCGGCCTTCAGACCAGCCATCTGTAACGTGGAAGCGCCGATTACCTGGAATACGATGGTAACCGTTCCTTCTTCTCTGTCATAATCGCAGATCGTCAGCGGAATTCTCTCTCCCTCTTCATCGATCTTTACGATGATGAACTGACCCGGTTCACAATGTTTTGCAACCCGGGGTGCTTCAACATTCATCAGATAAATGTTGTCCGTAAGTTGTTTGGCTTCTCGAATCTTGTACATAATTCCCTCCTGTTTTCTAGATTACTCCTTTAAAATATAAGTAGCGCTTCCCGGATGACTTTCTCTTCCGTTCTCATCTACTACGATAGCATAAAATGTATGTTCTCCGGCAATCATATCCACCGGCTGCGTATAAAGCGTACTCTCCTGAGTCGGCTTTTCATCAAAAGCATAATATGCCCTGCAGCCTTCCGGAACAGTCAGTGAAATCTGAGATTTTGTCGCAGCGGTGTATTCTCCGGATACAGGCGTAATCCCCGGCGTGTCCGGCAGCGGAATCTCCAGATGATACGTATAACTCTTGATCTCGCCGGCAATCCCTTTTTCATTGACGGCCACAGCACGTATCGTCGTCGTCCCTTCCGCAAGCTCGATCCCCGTCTTGTAAAGATTCCGCTTTGTCATGGGATCGGTCCCGTCCGTCGTATAATAAATACTGCACATCTGGCTGCCGTCGGTATACAGCTCCACCGTCGTCCACTCTTCATAGGTGCCAGGCGGCTGGGATGCCTTTACCTCCACCGGCATATAATCCTGGTAGATATCCCGGATCCTTTCATCCGTCATTCCCTCCACGAGATTTGTCAGGGAAACCGTATCTTTCTGCTCCTCATAGATGGATACCAGGCGTGCATAAGCTTCCTCATCGGAGGGATCCATGGCAATCAGTTCCTCCAGAATCCGGCTTGCCTCTTCACTCTGTCCCATCTGACATAAAATATCCGTCTCCAATAGTCTGGCCGCCTCGCTGCCGCCGTCCAGACTGACCGCACGCCTGGCAAAGGCAAGCGCCTCTTCATAATCTCCACGAGTTAACGCCGTCTGCGCCATCTCATACTGATAATCAAAAGAATGATAATTCTGCTGGTCTATGTACCGCTTCACTCCCAGCCCGGCCAAAAGGGCAAAGATGAGAAACAGCAATACTTTCCAAAACCGACGTCTCTTTTTTTTGGGTTTTCCATGTGCTCTGGATGCAGAAATCTGTCTGCGGGGATTAATCTTCACCGCTTCTTTTTCGTTGCTTTGCTCCGCCTGGACAACCTCATTGGAGCGATAGGAGCTGATCGGATTATACTCCGGCACCCATTGAATTTCTTCCCCGCAGTTCAGGCAGAATACCCTTCCTTCTTCTACCGGAGCTCCGCAATAAGAACATTTCATAATACATCTTCTCCACTATGTATTAATCATAAGACATTTACAAAACTTCTTCAATATATTTTTCAAATTCTTCCATACTCATCAGTACTTTTCTGGGCTTCGTTCCTTCTTCCGGCCCCACCACGCCGGCATCGGAAAGTTGATCCATGATTCTGGCAGCCCGGTTAAAACCAATCTTGAACATCCTTTGCAGCATACCGATCGAGGCCTTGTCTTTTTCGATAATGAACCGACCGGCTTTTTCAAAATAGACATCCCTCTCTCCGGCTCCTTCCTCTGTGCCGCTGATGCTGCTGTGATGGTTGATCTGCTCTTCAATCTGCGCACTGTATTCGGAAACGCCGTGGGTCTTTGTAAGAAATTCCACCACGCTGCTGACCTCTTTGTCCGATACAAAGGATCCCTGCACCCGGGCCGGCTTCTGATAGCCCTGGGGATAAAAAAGCATGTCTCCTTTTCCCAGCAGTTTTTCCGCTCCGTTCATATCGATAATGGTCCTGGAGTCCACTCCGGAGGAAACGGAAAAAGCGATACGGGAAGGCATATTGGCCTTGATCAGTCCGGTGATGACATTGACGGAAGGCCGCTGTGTGGCGATGATCAGATGAATTCCCGCCGCCCTGGCCAGCTGAGCCAAACGGCAGATGGCATCTTCCACCTCTCCGGGAGCGACCATCATCAAATCCGCCAGCTCATCCACGATGATCACCACCTGCGGCAGCTTCTGCGGTTTATTTTCCTCATCGATCCCCTGAATGGACTCCACTTTATCGTTGTATCCCTTCAGATCTCTCACATTATATTCCGCAAACTTGTTGTACCGGTCGGTCATCTCCGCCACCGCCCAGTTCAGCGCGCCCGCTGCCTTTTTCGGATCCGTGACCACCGGGATATACAGATGGGGAATTCCATTGTACACACTTAGCTCCACTACTTTTGGATCGATCATGATCAACTTGACCTCATCCGGCCGCGCCTTATAAAGGATACTCATGATCAGCGTATTGATGCAGACAGACTTTCCGGATCCGGTAGCCCCCGCAATGAGAAGATGGGGCATTTTGGCAATATCGGCAATCACTGGCTGCCCTCCGATATCTTTACCCACGGCAAAAGCCAGATTGGAAGGAAACTCCTGAAACGCGTCAGACTCCAGCAGATCCCGCAGCAGCACCGCGCTGTTTGTTTTATTGGGCACCTCGATGCCTACGGCCGCCTTTCCTGGTATGGGCGCCTCGATACGGATATCGGCCGCCGCCAGATTCAGCTTGATATCGTCTGCCAGATTGACAATCCGGCTCACCTTCACGCCCTGTTCCGGCTGCAGTTCATATCTGGTTACAGAAGGTCCGCAACTGGCATTGGTTACCGTGACGTTGACGCCGAAGTTTTTCAGCGTCTGCTGCAGCTTCATGGCAGTCTCCTTGACCTGGGAAGCCGCGTTTGCCGCTCCCTTTCGCCCGGATCGCTTCAGCAGCGACATCGGCGGAAAACGATATTCCTGCTCTGTCTTGTGCATCGCTTCCTGTTCCTGGATATCCGACTGCACTTTTCGAATTCCTTCATGAATCTCCTGCCGCGAGGAACGGGGATTTTTTTTGCGCTCCTTTCGGACAATCGCCTCTTCCGGCGCTTCATCAGCTGCCGGCGTTTCCTCCGGAACGGCCGCATCCTCCGGCTGCCAGGCCGGCGTATAATCTTCCAGGAAATGAGGCATCTTTACTTCCCGGTCCGTATCCTGCACGCCCTTCTCCTTGGGCTGCTCATCCTCCCTTTTTAACACCACGTCCACAGGCATCCGCTCCTGCCGTCTGTTTTCTGATATCCTTTCTCGCCTTTTGGTTTGCGAACGCTCCACCCGCGGCGCGCGTTCCCTGGCATTTTCCCTTGCCCTTTCATGAGCGCTTTTATATGCCTTTTCACCGCATTTTCGTAAGGATGAAATCACGGGCTTTTGCGTAAGGATAATGACGAAAATGATCAGGCCGGCGATGATGATCACATAGGCGCCGATCACCCCGAACGCCAGACTGAAGATCCAGGTCTGAAATGCGCCCAGGATTCCCCCGCCCATCTTATCCTTTGCACAGATCAGAAAGTTTTCCGCCACTTTACTGCCCTCTGTGGTTCCCATCGTCAGAAGATGCAAAAAACCGCACAGAAAAAAAACACAGCCTGCCGTTCCCGCCATTTTCCGGCGAATCAGTTTATTTTCTTTATTAGATATGTAAAAAGCAGTACCGATAAAGAGAATGACCGGAAACAGATAGGCCATCAACCCAAATATCCCAAAGAAAAAGGAACTGACGATATCGCCTACAAAGCCGCCCACGCCGAAATTACTGATGAACAGCAAAATAGAGACTGCAAGGACAAGCAAAATGATAATATCCTGATACAATGGGCTTTTCTCTTTTGATTTCTTTTTCTGCGTTTTTCTTTTTCTGGCTGCTGCCATATATACCTGACCTCCGTTTCTTTTTCATCAGATGACAAAATGGCAGATCAGAGCCGTCGTGCCGATGAAAAAACAGTACCCGGCAAAGTATTTGAATTTCTGTCTGCTGATCAGACGAATCAGCAGACGGATGCTGAAATATCCCACGATGCCGGCGATGATCACCGCCAGCAGCCCGCACAGAAAAGGCGCCGCCTGAAAAGTGAAAGCCGGAAGCCTGCGCAGCTCCCATATGACCGCTCCGATCACTGTCGGTATGGACATGATAAACGAATACTTCACCGAAAATTTCTTATGGAATCCGCAAAGCAGACAGGCCGCAATCGTGATTCCGCAGCGGGAAACCCCAGGAAAGACCGCCAGTCCCTGACAGATCCCGATTACCACGGCACACCAGTATCCGGCATCCCGCGGAAGCTTTTCCCCGTCTTTGACAAAATTTGTCACCAGCAGCATCACGCTGGTCACATAAAAGCCGATCCCTGCTGCCAGCAGAGAGTTCGACGCATAAGCAGCCGCCGGCTCCGCAAAGACTCCAATCAGCGCCGTCGGAATCAGGGCAATCAGAATCATCAGCACCACTTTCCGGTAATTGTTATGTACGATTCTGCTGTACCGCTGCTCCTCCCCCAGGCGAAGCTCTTTGCCGTACCGCTTCAGATTCCCCGCCAGATCCCAGACCATGCCGATCCCCTCGGCCGCCAACCGCCGGATATCCTTTCGGAATACCACAAAAACAGCTGCCAGGGTACCCAGATGAAGCATCACATTTAAAAAGAGGCCCTCATCTGTAAGAGAACTTCCCAGCAGCTTTCTCAAAACCACCAGATGGCCGGAACTGCTGACAGGAAGAAACTCTGTAATTCCCTGAAGCAGCCCCAGCAAAATTGATTCCAATAACGTCATATTTATAAACCACCTTATTATGATACAATCGGAATTATATCACAACTTGTCCTGATATACAATTTAGGAGTTTGTTTTTTCCGCAATTAATTCATGAAGCTTCAAAAGGGCTTTTTCTATGCCTCCCACCTCATTGATCAGCCCTTCCTTCACCGCCTCTTCCCCCTCCAGCATGGTTCCCACATCCTTTACCAGCATATGGGTATCCAGCATCAGTTCCTCGAGGCGTTCCTGGGAAATGCCGGAGTGCTCGGAGACAAACCGGGTGATCCGATCCTGGGTTTTCTCAATATTCCGGTAAGACTGAGCGACGCCGATAAAAGTACCGTTTGACCGCACCGGATGGATAACCATCGTGGCGCTGGGCACGATAAAGGAATAATCCGCAGACACAGCAAGGGGCACGCCGATGGAATGCCCTCCTCCCAGCACCAGGGAAACCGTCGGTTTGCTTAAGGAAGCGATCATCTCCGCAATGGCCAGTCCGGCCTCCACATCCCCTCCCACCGTATTCAGCAAAATCAATATCCCCTGAATATCCGGATCATCCTGCACCATGGCAAGACGCGGCAGAATCTGTTCATACTTCGTCGTCTTAGAACGCTCCGGCAGGGCTTCATGGCCTTCCACCTCGCCTATGATCGTCAGCAGCTGAATACAGGAAGGCAGCTGTGTTACATTTCCTGTCTTTGTCATATCTTCCATATAAAAAACTCCTCTTTTTTGTCAGCATCTGCAAAAAAGAGGAGTTTTATACATCCCGTTTTGTTTTTATTCCGCCCAGTTGTGATATACGTACTGCACATCGTCGTCGTCTTCCAGAAGATCCAGCGTCCTCTGAAGATTTTTAACCGCCGTCTCATCTGTCAGCTCTACCCAGTTCTGCGGTATCATGGTTACCTCGGCGGACGCCATCGGAATATTTTCTTTTTCCAGCGCTTCCCGCACAGAGGAAAACTCATCCGGATCCGTGATAACCTCATAGCTGTCCTCTTCCTCCGAAAAATCCTCCGCGCCGGCGTCCAGCGCCATCATCATCAGATCATCACTGTCCATCCCGCACTCTTCCTTGGAAATGATGATCTGTCCCTTTTTGTCAAACATGAAAGAGACGCATCCCGGCGTTCCGATATTGCCGTTTCCCTTGGTAAAGGCGCTTCTGACATTGGCAGCTGTCCTGTTTTTATTATCCGTCAGAGCATCTACGATAATGGCAATACCGTTGGGACCGTATCCCTCGTATGTAACGTATTCATAATTGGATGCGTCCGCATCGCCGGCCGCTTTCTTGATGCCCCGGTCGATGGTATCATTGGGCATGTTATTGGCCTTCGCCTTGGCAATGACGTCACGCAGTTTGCTGTTGTTGGCCGGGTCCGGACCTCCTTCTTTCACCGCAACCACGATTTCACGGCCGATAATCGTGAAGATCTTTCCCTTTTTGGCATCATTTTTTTCTTTCTTATGTTTTATGTTCGCAAATTTTGAATGTCCTGACATGTTTTTTACCTCTTCCTGCTGTAATTTTCCTATAAAAATATACCATCATCCACATCATTCGTCAATACGGCTTCTATGTAGGAAGTTCCAGACTGATGCACAGCGCCTTATTGACCTGTTTGAGCAGTTCGCCGTCCAGATGACAGACCTTATCCTTCAGCCGCTGTTTGTCGATGGTCCGCAGCTGCTCCAGCAGTATGACGGAATCCTTCACGATCGCATAAGAGGACGCGTCGATTTCAATATGGGTTGGCAGTTTCGCCTTGTTCATCTTTGAGGTGATTGCCGCACAGATAACCGTAGGGCTGTGTTTGTTGCCGATATCATTCTGTATGATGAGAACCGGCCGTATTCCGCCCTGTTCGCTTCCCACGACCGGTCTTAGATCTGCGTAAAAAATATCCCCGCGTTTAATAACCACACCATTCACACTCCGATTTCCTATGATCTAGCCATAGTATTGCCAAAATTCTCTGATGTATTCCCATGTCTTACGAAAATACGCGGAACACGCTTGCCGATGCAGCACGCAAATTCATAATTAAACCGTCCGGACAGATCGCCCAGTTCCTCCATCGTGATCCTTTCCTCTCCGTCTCCTCCCAGCAAAGTCACTTCATCGAATTCCCGGACCCCTGCTATCTTCGTCACATCCGCCATAAACTGATCCATACAGATCCTTCCGATCACAGGCGCTCTCTGCCCTCGGATCAGCACCTCCCCTTTATTGGACAGCCCTCTTGCGTATCCGTCTGCATACCCCACCGGTATGGTCGCCACCACGGTAGGCCCTTCTGTAATATATGTGCCTCCATAGCTGACTGCTTCACCCTTTTCCAGTGTTTTGATATAGGAGATATGGCTTTTCAGACTCATCACCGGTTTTAGATGAACCGGTTCTCTTTTCACCTCATCGGAAGGATACAATCCGTACATACTGATGCCGGCTCTCACAAGATCCAGGTTCGCTTCGGGAAACTGCATGATGGCCGCACTGTTGCTGCAGTGACAAAGCGGTACATGAATCCCCCTTTCCTCCAGCATCCCGCGGAAACGAAGGTACCGCCTTAACTGAACTTTGGCAGGTTCCAGAGAAACCTCATCCGCCCTGGCAAAATGGGTAAACATCCCTTCCAGTTTCAGATACGGCAGCGCCAGGATGCTGCGGATTTCTTCCACACTTTCCAAAGTATCAGAAAACCCGATCCGGTTCATCCCCGTATCCACCGCCAGGTGGATGTGAACGGTTTTTCCCTCCTTTTTGGCCGCTTCTGATAACTGTTTCGCCATGTCCAGCTTAAACACTGCAGGCCTGATATCCCAGGCGGCGATCGTCTCATATTCTCCCGGGAAGGAAAATCCCAGGAGCAGGATCGGTTTGGTAATGCCGCCTTCCCGCAGTTCCACCGCTTCTTCCACAGTGGCGACTGCAAAACCCCAGACATAAGCAAACGCCTGAACCATCCTGGCTATGGGAACCGCTCCGTGTCCGTATCCGTCAGCCTTCACCACCGCAATCATCCTGGTGCCCTCTTTCAGATTTTGTTTCATCTGTATGAAATTTTCTTCCACGGCATCCAGATCGATCCTGGCATATATCCGTTCACATGATTCCACAGTTATCCCTTCTTTCGTAATTTTTCCTGCCCTGTCCCCAAACAGACTTCTTTAACACTTCCGGTATGGCGCTGATGATATCTTCCGCCAGCAGGGACGCTTCTCCCATGGTGTCACGGGCCCTGTCCCCGGCTTTTCCATGCAGCCAGACGGCGCAGTACGCCGCTTCCTCCGCGTCCATTCCTGCGGCGAGAAGGCCAAGAATCATGCCGGTCAGCACGTCGCCGCTTCCGGCTGTGGCCATACCGCTGTTGCCGGTGGTATTGATGACAAAACGGCCGTCCCTGCAGGCCGTCACGGTACAGGCGTCTTTCAGCACGCAGGTCACCCGGCGCTTCTTTGCCAGCTCCCCGGCTGCCGCAATCCGGTCAGCTGCAATCTCCTGTACAGTCTGTCCTGTCAGGCGGCTCATCTCCCCCATGTGAGGCGTCACTATGCAGGAGCCTTTGATATTCTGAAACAGTTCCGGATGACTTCCCAGAAGATTGAGGCCGTCCGCATCGATCACCAGAGGTTTCTGACAGTTTTCCGTCACATACCGCAAAAGTTCCAGTGCCATGTCTGACTGCCCCAGTCCCGGGCCGATTCCGATGACATCGGCCCACTGTATATCCGAAGATAGCATTTCTTTGTCAAACCCTCTGTCGTCATAGCAGGACACCATAGTCTCCGGAATCTGACGCAGCAGAATGTCACGGTTGATACGGTGGGTAAACGCCTTTACCATCCCCGCTCCCATCCGAAAGCAGGACAAAGATGCCAGATACAGCGCCCCCTCCATGGCGGAGGATCCGGCAATCAGCAAAACCTTGCCGAAGGTTCCTTTGTTCCCTGCCGGATCTCTGGCTGGGATTCGAATTAAGTCCTTTTCTTCCATTGAAAAAACCGCCGGCTGATAATGAACCCTTCGGTGCTCATATATTCCGATGTCACAGACCTTCACCTTCCCGGCGCAGGATGCCCCCGGATACAGCAAAAGTCCCGGTTTGGCAAAGGCGAAGGTGACCGTCACATCTGCTTTTATGGCACCTCCCATCAGCCTCCCGGTGTCGGCATCCACACCGGAGGGAATATCTATCGCCAGAACCCCTGCCGGGCTTTCGTTGACCTGCGCAAACAGATCCCGGTATTCTTCCGACAGGTTTCTCGACAGCCCGATCCCGAAAACAGAATCTACAATAGTAGTATATTCTTGCAGGACAGGGTTATTTACAAAGGTTGTACCATAATTTTCTGCGATTTTTTGCTGCATTTTATTTTCTTCGCTGCGATGTGCGGGATTTCCCGTCATACAGACAGATACGTTAACTCCCGCCAGGTGCAGCATCCTTGCCAGGGCGATGCCGTCGCCTCCGTTATTACCGCCGCCGCACAGCACCAGCACACGCTCCAGGTCGAAGTCTTCCTCCCAGAGCACATCCGCCGCCGCCAGAGCCGCCCGCTCCATCAAAACCGCCGACGGCATTCCCATGATTTCCATCGCTGCCCGGTCCGACTCTTTCATCTGCCGGGATGTGGTTACTCGTCTCATTTTCCCCTCCGAAACAACAATGTTGTACCTGAAAGCAAACTCTCTCAGGTACAACATCCTCGCTGCTTATCTACGATTCAATTTTTCTGCATGCCCTCCGCATGGGTCAGATTATAGGAAAGACACATCAGGCTCTCTGACAGATGTACGTTTTCCACAATCACTTCCTTTGGAAGAACCAGGTTCAGATCTATATGCGCAAAATTCCAGATTGCTTTGACGCCGTTATTCACCAGGAGATCCGCCACTTCCCGCGCACTGTCCTTCGGTATGGTCAGCGTGGCGATATCCACTCTGTGAATTTTCAAAAACTGCGGCAGTTCCGACATCATCTGTATCTTGATATCCCGCATGCTCTTACCCTTCAGCTTCGGATCCACATCAAAGATACCGATAATTTTAAAGCCCCTCTTTTCAAACTTCACATAGTTAGCCAGCGCCTGTCCCAGATGGCCGGCTCCGATGATGATCATGGTATGCGTCCGGTCCAGGCCCAGTATCCGGCCGATTTCATTGTAAAGATACCGCACGTTATAACCGTATCCCTGCTGTCCGAATCCTCCGAAGTTATTCAGATCCTGACGTATCTGAGAAGCCGTCACCTTCATCAGATCGCTCAGTTCGTTTGAAGAAATGCGTTCTACTTTATGTTCGATCAATTCCCCAAGGTAACGATAATACCGGGGAAGCCTGGCTATCACCGCTTTTGAAATGCCTTTCTCGTCCAACATCTGAACCTCCTTTTATCAAGTTTCATTATATCGGTTTGTTATAACTTTGTCAAACAGAAGAGAGTTGTCAAGAGAAAATTTTTTCTATATAATAAACTGTGTTAAAAATCTGTACAACACAAGGAGTTTACCAATGATATTATCATGTCAGGAAATCAACAAATCCTTTGGAACCAACGTCATTTTAAAGGATGTGTCATTTCATATAGAAGAACGGGAAAAAGCCGCCTTGGTCGGCGCCAACGGAACCGGGAAATCCACGCTGCTGAAAATTATTTCCGGTGAAATGTCCTGTGACAGTGGTCTGACTGTAACATCCAGCGACAAAACGCTGGGCTATCTGGCACAGCACCAGGATATGGACGGAACGGCCTCCATCTACGACGCCTTGCTGGAAATCAAACAGCCTGTGATCGATATGGAAAACCGTCTGCGTCAGATGGAACAGGAGATGAACCGGGTAACCGGCGAGGATCTCTCCCGGCTGATGGACAGTTACCACCGCCTCTCTTCCCGTTTCGAACTGGAGAACGGATACGCATACAAAAGTGAAATCAACGGCGTACTCAAAGGCCTGGGATTTGAAGAGGAAGAATTTTCCAAAGAAATCCGTACCCTGTCCGGCGGTCAGAAAACACGGGTGGCTCTTGGCCGGCTCCTGCTGATGAAACCGGATATCCTCCTTCTGGACGAGCCCACCAACCATCTGGATATCGATTCTATCCAGTGGCTGGAATCCTTTCTAATCCATTATCCCGGCGCCGTACTCATCGTTTCCCACGACCGGTACTTTCTGGATCGGATCGTGACAAAGGTGTTTGAACTGGAACAGAGCATGCTGACCGCCTATACCGGAAACTATACGGATTACGCCAGGAAACGTGCTTCTGTGCGGGAGGCAAAAATCCGCGCCTGGATGAACCAGCAGCAGGAAATCCGTCATCAAAAGGAAGTGATTGAAAAGCTGCGCTCCTTCAATCGGGAAAAATCCATCCGCCGGGCGGAAAGCCGGGAAAAAATGCTGGAAAAAATGGAGGTTCTGGAAAAGCCTCAGGAATACAACGATGAGATGCGTCTGAAACTGGAACCCGCTATCCAGAGCGGAAACGATGTGCTCACCGTGGAAGATCTGTCCAAATCCTGGCCCGGACAGCGCCTCTTTTCTCATCTTTCCTTTTCTGTAAAGCGGGGAGAACGGGTGGCTGTCATCGGCGCCAACGGAACGGGAAAAACAACCATTCTGAAGATTTTAAACGGGCTGACTCCCCCTGACGGCGGTTCTATCCGCCTGGGAAGCAACGTACAGATCGGCTACTACGATCAGGAACACAATGTGCTGGATATGGATAAAACCATATTTGACGAGATTTCCGATGCCTTTCCTTCTTTGACAGGTACCAGAATCCGCAATGTGCTGGCTGCTTTTCTTTTCACCGGAGACGATGTGTTCCAGCCGATCCACACACTGTCCGGCGGGGAACGGGGCCGCGTCTCTCTGGCCAAACTGATGCTCTCCAATGCCAATTTCCTGATCCTGGACGAGCCCACCAACCATCTGGACATCACTTCCAAGGAGATCCTGGAACAGGCTTTAAACCAGTATACCGGCACCGTACTCTACGTATCCCACGACCGGTATTTTATCAATCAGACCGCCACCAGGATCCTGGAACTGGTCAACGAATCGCTGGTGAATTATATCGGCAATTATGATTATTATCTGGAGAAAAAGGAAGAACTGACCGCCCGCTATACCAATGCGTCGCCGGAAAATACCGCTGCCGCTGCCCCTACAGAAACCAAACTGTCCTGGCAGCAGCAAAAAGAAAAGCAGGCGAAACGCCGGAAAAATGAAAACCAGCTGAAAAAGCTGGAAGATGAAATCTCCGGTTTAGAACAGCGCAGCAGCGAAATCGATGAACTGCTTTCCCAGCCGGATATCGCCACCGATGCGGCCAGATGTACGGAACTGGCAAAAGAGCAGAGCGATATCCAGAACAGACTGGAAGAATTATTCGAACAGTGGGAAGTTCTGGCCGAAGAAACGCAGGCAGACTGATTATTTCAGTCCGCCTGCGTCTTTTCATGCATCATCCGGTGCTCTTTTTTGATCTCCTCATAAATCTCCAGAGAATTCCAGTTCTGATTCGTAGGAGTCAGAACCGCTTTCAGATCCACCGGCGCCATACGCTGGCGGCGGATACGGATCAGCAGCTCCTGAATCATACTCTGCGTAAATCCGCACATGATCATCATTTCTTCCGGCAGTTCTTCTCCTTCATAGGACTCCGCCTCTTTTTCTTCTTTCCGTATACCGGCCAGTTCACCGATGGGCTTCCTGTATTCCGACCTCTCCACATTTTTAATCCGCACTCCCATGGTCACCAGAATGCTTTTTAAAAGTCTCCCTCTCCTGGTCCCCTGAAAATGATAAAGTAATACGCAGGGTTTCATGATATATCCATCTCCTTTTCTTTCTGTTCTATCCTATCATAAAGCGAACACCAGTTCAATATGTCGGCGCAGCTTCCTTAGTCTTTGAAAAGCTCATCCGCTTCCTCAAAATGTAAGGTTTTGTGATACAGCGCTTCTTCTTTGAGGAGCTTTTCCCATTCTTCCCCCTCTGCCACATAGTCATTTTCCTCGTACCATTCTGAATGCAGCAATGCTTCATTGTAAGAATCATGATCCAGAATATAAATATCCACCGTAGAAATATCCCGATCCCGGATCGTATAATTGTTTGCAAAATTGCTGGAATGATTATCCGGAATGGCTTTTCCATCTGCATCCAGCACTTCTATCCAGTAATCCCCCCTCTTCCTCGCTATATTAACCGTCAGCTCATAGGGAGTTCGGATTACCGATTCCAAACCGAATCCATTTTCGTTGATCTCGTTGATTTTACGAACCTCTGTCCGGCTGGTGTCCACGCAGACCGGAATGTCAAAAGACCAGTCTCCTTCTCCCAGTATGATCCCTTCCCGCTCCTGCGTATTCGAGATCCCGCTGATCCGACTGATATCCAGCTGCAGATGAAATTGTTCCGGAACATCTGTATGCGTTTTATATTTCTGTAGTTCATAAGAGCGTTCCATCAGCCTGTCATAAAATTCTGTACGCTTTTCCTTAGAAGTCTGATCCAGCGTTTCATCTGTCAGACCCATTTCTGCCAGAAGCGTATCTTTCATCTCATAAAAATGGCGATAATACTCCGTCGTATCGGAAGTATCCGATTCCAGATCAATCCGCAGGATACCGGCATAGGTACGATCGTCAAGGAACTCGCCTTCCAGATCCGTCTGATTTTCGTATCGGTCTTCCTCTGGCAGCTCCATAAAATCATAATCCCGCCGCCACGTTATCTGCACCTTTGGGTAATCCGGATCCAGTTCTGCCTGCGCCAGTTCAGGAAAGGGTTCTTCCCGCTTTAAAAGCAGTGTCAGATACACGGCCATTTCATTGGCATAAACTTCTGATACCGTAACGGTCATACCATCATGTGCCTGAGAAAAAGCCGTTAGCTCTTCTCCTTCCAGAACCTCTGCCTTTCCGGAAAAATCCCCGGAAAAACTGACCTTGCTTTCCAGCCGTTCAAACAGATGGCCGATCCAGGGCAAATCTCTGGCCTCTGCCGGATGGGATACGCAGAACAAAAAGGCGGCCGCCAGCGCCGCTGCCATACCTCCCCCGATTTTCACTGCCCGTTTCTGCCATCGTTTCCCGCCAGCCGGTTTCTCTTGCAGCACTTCTTTATTTTCGATCTTCCGGTACGCTTCCTGAAGACTGTCGTGCACAGAATCCGGAATTGACAACTCCTTTTTCAGCTGCTGCTGAATCATTTTTTCCGTCTCATTCAATTTCATGTTTCACCCTCCCTGTATCTGCCGCTGTAAATTTTCTCAACCTGTTTCCTTCCTCTTTGAAGCCTGCTTTTTACTGTGCTTTCCTTCATTTCCAGAATCTCGCTGATCTGCCGTGTATTGAATCCTTCCAGATAGTACAGCAAAAGAATCGTACGATATTTCTCGTCCAGAGGCGCCAGCAGCTGATTCCACTCCGCCGCCTCATAATCCGCCTCATAAACAGGTGTTTCAGGCAGATTGTCCGTACAGATCAGCCTGCTTCTCTTTTCAAGACAGTCTTTACACTTGTTGATCAGAATCCGTGTCATCCAGGTTTTGAAGTAGCGGTTCTGTTTCAGATCCCCAAGTTTTTCGTAACAGGCCAGTGTGGTTTCCTGCAGCACGTCTGCCACATCCTCTTCGTTTTTCAGATAAGACCAGGCGATTTTATACATCGTCTGCAGATGCATATCCATCAGACGGCAAAAGGATTCGGCATCCCCTTTCCTGGCCTTTCGTACCAGCAGTTCCGACATGACATCCCCCTCTCTTTCTTTTTTTGTTCTTTTCTGTTTATTAGACGGATGATATGCCAAAAGGGATGCATCCGCATAAAATTTCTCAAAAAAAGGACCGGCCATCAGCCGGTCCATACGTTTAGTCATTTTATTTGTCCAGTTCTTCTTTGATTGCCAGGATAAAATCTTTGCTGTTCAGCACAGTCGGATTGGGGATCGAAGTGATCAGCGCCAGATCCTTTGTCATCTTTCCGCTCTCGATCGTGCCCAGCGTGGCTCTCTCCAGACGATCCGCGAAATCGCACAGTTCAGAAATACCATCCAGTTCTCCTCTCTTGCGAAGCGCTCCCGTCCAGGCAAAGATCGTTGCCACAGAGTTGGTGGAAGTCTCTTCCCCTTTCAGATGCTTGTAGTAATGACGCTGTACCGTTCCATGGGCAGCCTCGTACTCGAAGTAACCATGAGGAGATACCAATACGGAAGTCATCATGGCCAGAGAACCGAAGGCGGAGGATACCATATCGCTCATCACATCACCGTCATAGTTTTTGCAGGCCCAGATAAATCCGCCTTCCGCTTTCATCACGCGGGCAACGGCATCATCGATCAGTGTATAGAAATACTCGATGCCGGCGGCTTCAAATTTCTCTTTGTATTCTGCGTCATAGATTTCCTGGAAGATATCTTTAAAGGTATGATCGTATTTTTTTGAAATCGTGTCCTTGGTGGCAAACCACAGATCCTGCTTCGTATCCAATGCGTAATTAAAACAGCTTCTGGCAAAGCTTTCAATCGAAGCGTTCAGGTTATGCATTCCCTGGGCGATACCCGGTCCGGTATAGTTGTGTACCAGTTCTCTGGTTTCCGTACCGTCCTGCGCCGTATAAACCAGCTCCACCTTTCCCGGTCCTGGAATGATCATCTCGGTATTTTTGTAAACATCACCGTAGGCGTGTCTGGCCAGCGTGATGGGTTTTTTCCAGTTCTTCACACAGGGCTCGATCCCTTTTACCACGATGGGGGCGCGGAATACCGTACCGTCCAGCATGGCGCGGATGGTGCCGTTGGGGCTTTTATACATTTCTTTCAGATGATATTCATCCATACGGGCAGCATTGGGGGTAATGGTCGCGCATTTCACCGCTACGCCGTATTTCTTGGTCGCATTGGCGGAATCCACCGTCACCTGGTCGTTGGTTTCATTTCTGTGTTCCAGTCCCAGGTCATAGTATTCCGTTTTCAGATCAATATATGGCAGCAGCAGTTCATCTTTGATCATCTGCCAGAGAATTCTGGTCATCTCATCTCCGTCCATCTCAACCAGCGGAGTGGTCATCTTGATTTTTTCCATAATATCCTCCTGTATCTTTTCCATTCGTTTACACGGTTTCTATTGTATGCAAATGTGGAAAGCTTGTCAATAGTTCAAAAAATGATCCAGATCAAATTCTCCCCATCCCTGCCGGTTGTGGGACAGCCCCAGATCCTTCGCGCAGTCTCTTAACATCATCTTGATTTCCACGTTAGTCAGCAGAGGATCTTTCTCCAGCGCCAGCGCCACGGCTCCGGATATATAGGGAGTTGACATGGAGGTGCCGCTCTTTCTCGTATACTCTCTTCCGCCGGGAGAAGCTTTACAGGAAAGGATGTTATGCCCTTTGCAGACGATATCCGGTTTGCAGATGCACTCTCCTGTCGGCCCGGCGCCGGAAAGCATCTGATACTGCTTTAACATATCGCTGGAACCCACCGTGATCACTTTACGGCTGCTGCCGGGCGCAGTGACGCTTCCAGGAGCGGGCCCGTTGTTTCCCGCAGCCGTCACCACCACCATCCCCGCATCCCAGACTCGTTCCACAGCCCGGATCAGCGCGTCCTGCTGACGGTAATTCTTTATCGTGGAACCGACAGAAATATTGACCACTCTGATCTGATACTGTCGATAATACTCCAATAACCACTCCAGCGCCCGGATCGTACTGTGCTGCATCCCGTTGCCCGCCGCATCCAGTACCTTCAGGCCGATCAGATGACAGCCGGGAGCTATGCCCATACAGGTCCCCTGGGAAGCTTTCCCGCTCCCGGCGATGATCCCGGCCACATGGGTGCCGTGGCCGTTATCATCATAGGGGCCGGTACGTTTCTGTACGAAATCACGGAAACAGACGATTCTCTGATCAAAGTCGATATGGGGAAAAATGCCGGTGTCCAGCACCGCCACTCCGATTCCCCTGCCGGTATATTTATATTTCAGTTTCATTTCTGAACCCTTTTTTATTTATGGTATTCATAAAAGAAAAAGGTTCCACAAGATTTCATCCAAGCAATGAACACACCGTCTTCGCGTCAAATATGACACATTTTGCATGCTCTGCCTCGATCTGATAGAGAGCGTTGGCAGCGAGGTGCTCCGCAGCCTGCTCCAGGTCACGGATTCCGCTGGTTCCCCGGTGCAGATCAATGACAGCCTCCAGTCCGTCCTCCGTCAGCACACATTCTTCCCTGCGCATGCCGATCCGTTTCAGGACTTTGGGAAGGGCATACCGGGAAAAAATAACCTTCTTTTCCTCCGGTGTATAATCTGGAATCTCGATCACCGCGAAACGGGACATAAGAGGCGCGCTGATCTGTTCTTTATCATTGGCCGTAGCGATGGGATATACGCCCACCGTGGGAATCATACATTCCATATAATTGTCCGTAAATCCCAGGTTATCCAGAAGCGTCAGCAATACATCCGCAGGATTTCCTTTCCCATTTCCGGAAGACGCTTTATCCAGTTCGTTGATGATGAACACCAGATTGGACTCTCCCGCCATGGAAAAAGCGTCCATGATAATTCCGGGCTTTGCGTTGGCATAAATTCGGGAACTTCCTGTCAGCTGCTCCGGATCGTTGATAGAACTCATATCCAGCGTCATCCAGGGCAGTTTCAGAATCCGCGCCACCGCATAGGCGATCTGGGACTTTCCGGTTCCCGCCGGTCCCACCAGCAAAAGGCCATAGGCCGGCAGCGTATGGGTCCGGTTGATCTGAATGATCGTCTCTATGATTCTTTGCTTTACCTGCTCCATCCCATACAGCTCTTCGTCCAGAATCCGCCGCGCCTCCACAGGATCGATGGCCTGGAAATAATTCCCTTTCCAATGGATATTCAGCATGATGGAGAGCGCCCTCTGCGCATGTCTTCGCTCCTCCGGGGATACCTCGTGGGATCTGGCCACAGTCAGATTCCTTCTCGCCCACAGACGGATATTATCCGGCAGCGTCCGTCCAGCGCAGGTGATAAAATCTGTGATACTCTGGATACTGGTCAGTTTCATACTGTCGCCGTCCTCTTCCTCCTCTTCATCAGGAATCTCCTCAGAGGGCGCATCACTTTGAAGAAGCCGCTCGATCATAAACTGCAGAAATCCATCCTCCGCGGACAGTTTTAACGCACCGCCGGACGCAGTTTCCCGGATTTTATATACCGCATATCCATCCTCGCGCACCGCGCCGGACAGACGCACATGGATATGATGCTCTCCCAGCCATCCAAGGAGACTGACAAAGCGGGCGTCGATCTGCAGAATATCTGTGCTGATGATACCATCCTCTCCCTGGAACTCAAAAGAGGTCCGGTTTATGGGATTGGTAAATACGCCGCTGGAATGGTGCTTCAGCTGCGCGGCATGATTATCCAGCACCAGTATCGGCTGACTGGCCGACGGCTGTGAATTGCTGGAATAAAATACTTTATAGGTACACTCCGGTATCTTTGACTGCACCGGTGAATTTTTGAAATCAAATACTGGCATCTTTCTTTCCCTGCTTCCTTTTGTATTTATTGCACCCTACAGTTTAGCATAGAACGGACATCAATACAATCTTCCCTTTTTTTGAAACAATGGCCGTAAAGCTATCGATAGAATACATTTTAGGCAGGGATGGAACATCTGTAAATAATGTTGCTTTTTCCCATCTGATATGATACTATTTCCTTACATCAAACCGACGGTTCTGTCGGACAAGCGGCATTTCTGCCGCAGATCATCCCAACAACCAATAAAATACGGAGCAGCTGTCCTCTCTTCTATCGTTTTGCACAGATTTTCTTTGCATTTTCCTTTACAGAAGCGGACTTCTGCTCTATAATGAAAGGAGAATGTG
>DWVJ01000023.1 GCA_019120315.1 Candidatus Ruminococcus avistercoris | reverse complement strand
AAAGCTGACCGGATTGACTACTCTGGACGCGCTGTATTTGTCCGAAAAGGAAGTCGAAAATCTCTTCAAAAACTGTATGCTGCTCGACCCCTGAGTACTAGGTTTTTAGGAAAACGACGGAAGTCAGGTATTATACCTGCTCAAATTTTGACAAAAAAGTACCACTGGGTAAGATTTCGAACCACTCGGGCATCCCTTTTCATGCCATACGTGCCCTCAGAACCCTATTTTCTGACCGAACGGCAGCAAATCCTACCGAATGGTCATTGGAGTTTCCTGTATTTTTTCGTATAATAAGGGAGAACATACATCACGAAACGGATATCATACATAACTGGAGGAATACGATGTTTCAAATTGCAATTTGCGAAGACAGCAAGGTCGATACCGATTTGCTGTCACAGACGCTCGCCGCAGCAGCCAATGATCTGCGCATCCGTGCACGGACCGACTATTACAAAAATGGAGAAGAACTGATCCTGGCTCTGAAAGACGGCGCTTCCTATGATCTTCTTTTGCTGGATATTTTTCTGGAGCAGGTAAACGGCGTAGACACGGCGCGGTCTGCCAGGAAATATCTTCCCCATGTTCAGATTGCGTTTCTCACCTCTTCCAGAGACTATGCGCTGGACGCCTATGATCTGGACGCTATTCACTATCTGATGAAACCCGTTGACCGCGAAAAATTAGGGGTGGATATCTATCTTTCGGACATCGCGGAACCGCAGCGCATTCCCATCTCTTTTATCCGCGTGGAAGAGCAGCTGGCTTCTTCCTCTTTTCTGCGAATCTCAAGAAGCCTGATGGTCCGCATCGGCTATATCCGCTGCATTGACAAAAACGTCTGCTATTTCCGTGACGGCACTTCCGCGCTGATCAGCCGCCGGGAAAAAAGCATAGTGCGTAAAAAATATAACGATTATTTATTCAACCACTCACAGGAAGGAGAATATCCATGACGACAGGCATTTTCTTCATACAGGTTTTTGGTTTTCTTCTGCAGACCTATCCCATCGCAATCTTAAGCTTCGTCTCCTTTTCCCAGGAGGAGCTTTTATTTCCCCGGAAGAAATTATATCTTTGTTTGTTTTTCGGCATGTCCCTGATCTCATTTTGCTTCGCGATCATATCCAGCCAATATGTTCTGCCTTCCCAGACGGATGCCATGGCTTTGGTTTCAAATGCTTATATGATGGGATTTATCCTTCTGTACACAGCAGTCTTCTTCTTCGTCCTGCGCACGGATACTTTGAAAAAAATACTGGTGCTGGTACTTCTCATCCACTATGCAGCCATCCTTTATATCATCGTATCCTCTTTTGCAGGCATCACAACACCGGAAACTGTTCCATATGATGCCATTCCGCTCGTATATAGCGGTCAAGATGTCCTGATCAGCCTCGCTCTGGTGATTTTTACTACGCCTATGGTTTATTTATTCCTGCAGCGTGTGGTCAGACCATGTCTGCCATTTATGGAGAACCGGATCCTCCGGCGGGGATGCCTATATCTGCTCGCCTCCCTGTTCTTGTTTTGCGTATGTGTCTTTTCACTGTCCAGCTTCTTCTATTTTCATGGAATCAGCGACTCTGCTGCATTCTTCTTTCTGCTGACCTTTATTTTGACTGATGTGATAATTTACTTCATGTTTTTCACCGAAGCCCGTCTGTTTCAGATCAATCAGAAACTGGAAGATCAGCTTCGCAGTTTTGATGAAAATTATCGCAAAATCAGTGCAAATATCGCGGAAGCCAGAAGAGCGCGCCATGATCTGCGCCACCATCTGAATATCATCAGTACGCTGCACCAGAATAAAAAAGACGCCGAGCTTACCGAGTATCTGCAAAGATATAAGGTTTTTACAGAGAAACTGGATCAGACATTGTTATCCGGCTACCCTGCTTTGGACGACCTTCTTGGTTTCTACATACAGCATGCCCGGGAGGAAGACATTCTGGTAGATGCCAATATCCAGCCAATCCATAAAAATCTTGGGTTTGATATCATCGATCTGACCGTCCTGATTGGAAATATCATGGAAAACGCCATGGACGCCTGCCGTCTTGTTTCCCAAAAGCCCTATATCCGTATCTGGCTGCGGCTGTCTGAATCGGCGCTTTTGATGAAAATCGAGAACTCCTGTCTTACGGATGGAAACACAAATCAGGACTATACCGACGGCAGAGAGTTTCTCTCTACCAAACACACCTCCATGCACGGACAGGGACTGAAAAGCATCCGCCATGTGACGGAAAAATATGGCGGGAGCGCGGAATTTCGAAAGAATGACGGCGTCTTTTCTGTCCGGATCGTTCTCAATATTCCCTGAAAAAAAGACGTTTCAGCCTGGCGCTGAAACGTCTTTAAAATACGGTCTTTTTCATTCACTCATTTTCTCAATTTTTTCAAATAAATCCGAGATCAGGCAGCCCACCGTCTCAAAGTGGATATAGTCGGTCACCCTTTGATCCACCAGTACCTGCACCTGTGCAGGAAAGTCTTCATCAGAATCCCAGAAAATCATCCGCATCCTGACCGGATGGAAAGCTTCAAATTCATAAGAAAGATCCCCTTTATCCAGTTTCATGCCGCCCAGTTTTTCACAGATGTCTTGCAGTTCTTTCCCTTTCCCGTCAAATTTTTTTGCAAAAGGCGCCAGCAGCGGATCCGGCAGGTTCCCATTACGGCTCACAACCCCATCCAGCGCATGGCCCGGAACCCACACATTAGAAAGCAGCGGATGATCTTTGGTATACCAAAGGATATGGTAAATCGCCATGGTTTCATTAAAAAACAGATGATCCGTCCACTTTTCATCCTCCTGTTTTTCCAGGCAGCCAGTCGCCAGAGTCAGTCGATAGGGCGTCTGAAAATACGTCAGGTACAGGTATCGTTCATCGAAGGCAAGCCCAAGGATTTTCGCGATACGCGACGGATCATAGCCGGTAAATTTCTCCCGCCACTGCCAGCTGACCGCTTCCTGTTCTGCAAATACTACTCCCCGGCTTTGAAAAGCATGGTAATTAACACTCATTTTTTCCGTCCCTTTCTTTCTTTTTTTCTCGCATATGCCAGCGTCTGCGCCAGCGCTTTTTCTTTCTCCACCCCGGCCAGGCGAAGCTTATGGGCAAAGGCCAGATAATCCGAAAAATCCGGCCCCGGCTTCAGTCCTGCCTGCACCAGATCCGCCCCCATGACATAAGGCTTTTCCATGATCCCGGTGAAATACTCCAGACGGGATTGCAAAAACGCTTCTATCTCATCATAAGGCGGCGCATCTTTGCGGCCCAGATGATCCGCCCTGGCCAGCAAAAGCAGCCCCGCGGGATCCATACTGCGGTCAAACATCCGGTTGGCAGCCGTTTTCCCTGCCTTCTGATAGAACATCATATTGGGCTGCATATGCAGCTGGTCCATATTCAGCACATATTTGATGAGACTGTGTTCATTGGTCAGTCTGCCAAGGAACGCCCGGATCAGGGGCAGCCCTTCCGTCTCATGGCCCAGGGAACGGATCCTGCCGTCTGCTTCTTTTGTGGTCAGTATTTTCCCAAAATCATGGGTGAGGGCCGCCAGCATGAAGCCGACGCGGTTTTGTGCCTTTTCCTTTATCTTCGCCGCCTGGTCCAGCACCAGCATGGTGTGAATCCACACGTCTCCCTCCGGATGAAATACGGGATCCTGCATCACGCCGATCAGCCGCTGCACCTGCGGAAACCAGAAGGACAGCTGCTCCATCTTACGCATTTCTTCGAAAAAAATCGATGGCTTCTCTGCCTTTTGCAGCGCTTTTTTCAGTTCCTCAAATACCCTCTCCCGGGCCAGAGCCGTCAGATCCATGGTCTTCGCCAGCGCAATCGTCTCCGGCGCAACGGTAAATTCGAACCGGGCGGCAAACTGGGCCGCCCGAAGAACCCGCAGCGGATCTTCCGTGAAAGTTTCATCGTTCACATGACGCAGCACTTTTGCCTTCAGATCACGGATCCCGCCGAAATGATCCAGCACTTCGCCGGTAAGCACATCCTCCATCAGTGCATTCATGGTAAAATCCCGCCGCATGGCCGCCTTTTTGGTACCAAGCCAGGGATCCACGTAGATGTCAAAATCTTTGTGGCCGCGCCCCGTGGCTTCCTCTTTCCTTGGCATGGCAATGTCCAGATCATAACCCCGCAGTCCGAAGATCCCAAAGCTTGCGCCCATCTCGGTACGTTTTCCCAGATGATCCAGGATATCTGCCAGCGTTTCCGGAGATACGCCGTGGATTTCTATATCAATGTCCTTATTTTCTATCCCTGCGATTTTGTCCCGAACGCATCCTCCCACGAAAAAAGTTCTGCCGCCCTTTTGCGCCACACAGGCGGCGATCTTCCTTGCCATATTCAAATTTTTGTCTTTCATCCCGTCTCTTCTTCCTCCGCTTCCCAGCTGTCGCCGGTTTCATAGTCGATCTCGATATCCGGCTGACTGTTATAGGCATAGATATTAAAGCAGATCCCCTCGCCGTCGTCTTCCACAGACTCCGCCTCCATCTGGACGCCGCTGGCCACCAGATTATCTCCCTCGTAGATGGGCGTCACCCGGTACAGCACGTGATTATCCGTCCTGCGGATATACTCTGCCACCATATTTTCAAAGGGGAGCATCCCTTCCGTATTCATATATCGGGTTCCGGTGATCAGATTTTTCTCATTGGCATTTTCCGCCGTCAGCTGAAAACCGATGAGATGGCAGCGGTTATAGAGATACTTTCCCTCCACGCTGTCATACTTCACCGTATGCCATCCGCTGGGCTTTACCTGTCCGATGGCTTCTCTTTCCTCCTTCGGCATCAGGTCTTCGCCGATATTGGCCTGGGCCGTCTGACACCGTCCCAGTTCATCCAGTTCGCTGTAATGCTCATAAGATTCTTCTGTGAAATCTTCTTCCTCAAAATCCGGCTGGTTGTCATTTACCACCACATAGGAATCCCCGGAGAATTCCGGCACCTCCGCGGCCAGATCCGAACCGTCCGCTGTGATTTCCACCGGCGCTTCTTCCGGAAAAAACGAACCGCCGCCGGAAATATAGAACATACATCCGGCCAGAAAAGCCAGAAAGATCACTCTTAGTTTCTTCATACAAGATCCCATCCTTTTTCTAAACAGTGTTATTGTACCATGTGCCATCCTTCGTGACAAATAAAATCCCTTCAGCTTTTGGAAGCCAAAGGGATTTTTTAATTCGTTCTGCTATTTTCTCATCCGTTTTCTCGCCAGCGCCGCAGCGATCGCGCCCGCGCCCGCCGCTGTCAAAATAATCCATTGCTCCAGCGGCGTATTGTCAGCGGTCTTCGCTGTATCCGATTTCTTTTTCGACGATGCCGCCGAAGTCGGCCTGGCCGGTTTCTTCACAGCAGAAACCGTTGCTGTCGGTTTTCTGTCGGGATTCTTCGTCGGCGTCGCGGAAGGCTCCCGTGTGGGAACCGGCTTATCTTCTTCCCTGGCATCCCGGATGGTGATCATGATGGTATCGCTTCTGGTCTCATCTGCCGCGCTGACCGCCGTCAGGGTGATGGTTCCCGCCTTTTTCGCAGTGAAAAGCGGGATTTTCTCGCCGCTGGCGCTGCGGATGGGGACCTCGGCCAGTTCCACGCTGTCCAGATCGCCGGTCAGCTCCCAGATGATCACATCGGTAGCCGCCATGTCCGTGGAAAGGGATGCCGCCGCTTCATAGAGTACCTGCGGCACATCCTCTGACAATTCGATGGTTTTTTCTCCCTGGATTTCCAGGTTCATGGGATAGCTGTAGGAAGCATTCTCATTTCTTTGCAGAATACTTTCCGCAGACCCCATAGCCGCAAAGGTCCAGCAGGAACCCATATCATACTGATTTCTCACAGGGGTGACCGCTCCGATATCCCGCAGGTCGTATTTGGATGGAAGATTGGCAATCGGCGCCTCCTCGCTGGATACTTCGTTGGGCAGGCCTGCCGCTCTGGCGCCCAGCGCATTGCCGTCCTTCGTCCGGTTCACGGTTTCTCCGGAAACATTTTCCGGCCCCTGCAGCACAAAACCGTCGATGGTTCCCGATGAAACGCCGCCGCTTCTGCCGCTTTTATTCCGGTTTACGGCATCATCCACGCCCTTGGCCTGTCCTGTTACAGACGCGTCATAGGTGAAGGCTTTGATACAGGGATTGGCTTTATACTGATACAGGTCTTCCCAGTTCTCGCCGTCCGCCGAGATGAAGCTGATCCCTTCCCGGCTGTCCGCTTTGGAACTAAAGTGATCCATCGGATATTCTACGGGAATGCGCACTGTACCGTCTTCCCGGCTGTAATGCACGATAACCTTGAACTCTTCCCCTGCATCCAGAGCGATGGCATTTTGGAGACGTACCGTCTTGTATCCGCTATACCGGACGCTTCCGCTGGCCACCTGACGCAGACCGTCCTTGGTCTGTACGAAAATCTCATAATCCGTATTTTCATCTATGGCGATAAAGGAAACCGCTCTTAACTCTTCCTTAGAATTGGCCGTAAACAGATTGGCCGCGTAACCGCCCCCTTCCCGATTCAGCGCGCCCACGTATCCGAAGGGGTCGTACTGATAGACCGTATTGTAGTTATCCGTTCCTTCCTCCAGGAAATACAGCGCTCCGGGATTGGTAAGCAGCTTCCAGGAGTAATAGGACAGGTAATAATATCCGTCCATTCCCCATTCTTCCCCCCAGCTGTTTTTGAAAAGGAAAGCGCCGTCTCCCGGCGGTGTGACCGGCCCGAAGTTTTCTTTCGGATAATTGTCATCCCAGCCCACTAAAGTGATGCAATGACCTCCCGCTCCATATTTCGCACTCTCCTCATCTGAAAGCTCCGGCACATAGATGGAAGCGGTCTCCTCGTTTCTAAAAGCGCTCGCCTCCATATAATAAGCATCCACTCCTCCGTAGGTGTAGATGGCGGATTTGATGTGGTCATTGTCCAGCGGATCTGCCCGGTCCGGCAGCCAGATCGCATTCTGCAGGTGGTAGACCGGCGACTCGTCCGTCACGATTTTCGTCTCCTCCTCGGACGGATCAAACTGGTATCCGCTGTCGCCTACACCTGTGATGGTATACTCCGGATAGGGATCCAGCGTTTCCAAAAGCGGTCCTTCCCAGTTGGACAGATAGGCTGTCGCCATGATGCAGTTTCCTCCGCTGTTTAACCCCATGCCCAGGTCATAGGCCGTCGGGGAATCCGGATGAAGGGAGCGGGTCAGCATGTTCTGTTCTGACAGATCCATACCCGCCGCCGCAATCCGGCTGAGTCTGAGCACGTAGGCTTCCCTGGAGCTCTCTCCGTTTAAGGCAGCGATTTTGATATAATACGTTCCTTTGTCCAGCGTCTGCACCAGAGACTGGTCGTAACTCATCTGGGACTTTCGGATCACATTGTGATCCTGGTCATAGAGCACCGCATCGTAATACACGCCGTCTTCGCCCGGCTGGGTCAGACGGATGGAAATTCTGTCTTCTTTCGTTAAGGTAAACCGGTAATAGTCCACGTCCTCCGCGGTGGAAAGATAGCTTTCTGTCCTGGATGGAACACGCAGCTTCACCGCTTCCTTCCAGGAATCATTGGGCTCCAGGCCGTCCTTCTTCCATTTCGCATAAACGGTTACATCCTCCTTCGTTCCCGCCGGAATCTCATCCCATGCTTCCTGAAAATCTGCATCCCGGTACCAGCCTTCAAAGAGATATCCTTCCCGGGTGGGATCTTTCAGACGGACAGCGCCCTGGTTTTCCTCAAAGCCGTCCGGATTATCTTTATGATTGGTTCCTCCGTTCAATTCATATGTAATGGAATGCCATCCGAAGGGATCGCAGCTGCCGTCATCAGAGTAAACCAGAGAAGGCAGGGATGTGATATCCGTCCGGATTCCGTTTCCGGTGTAATTGTTGATATAAATCTCCTGCTGGTTGACAGACAGCTTCACCGCGTGGGGGCCTTTTTTGACTGTTATAGTAAGGATACCGTTCTCGTCGGCGGTTCCGTTCTGCCCGGAATCACTGTCAACATAGTAGGACATCGCCTGATTTGCCGCCGGATTCCCTTGCTCATCCAGGATCTGGATCCGCGCCTTGTAGGTTTCCGGCGCATTTTCATTTGCGATGTGAATCCGCCCTCCCTGCACCGGATAGTTGTCAACGGGCATTGATGCGTATGTACTCTGCAGGTACTTCTGCACTGCTTCCAGTTCGCCGCCGATCTCTGCCATCAGCGGCAGCTCTGCCAGCATGGCGTACTCATTGCCGCCGCTCATGATATAACTGTTGGAGACCAGCGCAATCTGCGTTTCCACATCGTCCCGGGACAGTTCTGTGTACGTTCCGACCGCCTCTCCCGGCACCCGGATGGAGGTCACCTTCTGGCCTGGCGCTGCCGTGGGATCATAACTGAATTCAAAGCCTGAGATCTGCAGATAGCCGCCGAAAGCGCTGCCCTCCAGCATGCCGTTTTCCCCGCTCTGGCCTGTCTGGGCGGAAACGGAATTTTCCAGCACCTGGTACAAAAGGGCCGGCGTCACTTTCTTCACCATCAATGTGTTGGAGAATGGGAATATCGTCACCAGATCTCCCATGGTGATATCCCCTTTGGGAATACTCGCCCGCAGTCCGCCTCCATTGACGGCGCCGAACACGTAGGAAACTTCCGTCACCTGGCCGCTTTTTTCCAGATAATCCTGCGCGGTATGGACAAAGGCGTCCGCTGTCAGATCCCCCAGATTCGTCTCATACACTCTGGCCTCGGCAATGTTATTGATCGTCCCGCCCCAGAGAACGGTGTCGGTCCGCGCCACTTTCTCATTCAGCAACGCTTCCTGGACGGACTGAATTTCCGCTATCTGAGCCGTAACCCCCGCATCCGGCGTCACCGACGCCAGATCCGCTTCATCCAGCAGTTCCCCGGCTGCTTCCGGCTCTTCCTCCTCATCAAAGGTCAGCGTCACTTTCCCCAGCTGCGTCAGGCCGGTTCCTGTCTGTACGATCAGCACGCCGTTTTCCTCTGTATTTTCCAGCGTGTGGCTGTGGCCGTCGATGATCACGTCCAGTTTATCCTGATATGCTCCGGTGAGCGCCCCGGCCAGCTGTCTGCTGGTGCAGTCCACCACGCCCTGGTCCCCCAGATGGCAGACTGCCACGATGGCGTCCACATCCTGTGATTCCAGAAGATCGATTTGCTGCTTTGCCGTCTCCACTTCGTCCTTAAAATCCAGCTGGCTGACCGCATCGGGACTGGTGGACGTCTTTGTATCCTGCGTCAGCAGACCGAAAAATCCGATCTTTTTATCCCCCACTGTGAGAACGGCATTTTCTCCGTTATTCTCCACCGCGGTTTTTCCTGCCATCACCGGACTGCCGTCCCGGTATACATTGGCCGCCAGGATGGGGAACTGCGCTTTTGCCGCATTGGCAAACAGCTGATCCAAGCCGTAATCATACTCGTGATTGCCCGTCGTCATCAGATCATAGTCCGCCGCGTTCATCAGATCGATGGCCGAGCTTCCTTTATTCAGCGACACCAGCGGGAGTCCCTGGGTAGCGTCCCCGGCATCCACCAGCAGCGCGTTTTCCGTTTCCTTTTTCAGCGTGGCCGCTTTGGCCACTCCCACACTGCCGCCTTCGGCCGCCTCGAAAGCGCCGTGGATATCATTGGTATGGTAGATCACCACCTGGTCGGTATCGGATGTTTCCTGCACCGGTTCGGAGGTAACTTCCGTATTTTCTGTACCTTCGGTCTCCCCGGCGCCTTGTGCTTCTTCTTCCGCTTCTTCTTCCATAACGATTTCCTGCTGATCCTCTGATTCCGCAAACACATTCCCTCCCGGAAATATACTGCCTGCTGCCAGAATACCAGCCAGAAATACGCTGCACCATTTTCTTTTCATAGCGTTTTCCCTTTCGTCCTCTCTTCTGCTGAGATACTCTACCTTCTATCTTATCGGAAACTTCTGTCCCCGTCAATCTCTGACTGCCGCTTTGCTCCGGCGATTGTTTCCTAAAATACCGTCCTTTTCCACTGGTATTTTTTCATATCGACAATCCCTCCCGGGCAGGCCACGCCTTCTTCTTCCAGTAATTCGATCTGCCGGTTTCTGCCATTCTCAAGGAATGCATCCGACACCTTTCCTTCCCTGGTCACCACACGGTGGCAGGGCAGTGATGGATCTTTATTTACATTCAGCGCATATCCTACCACTCTGGCCCATCTTCTGTTTCCCGCAAGAGCTGCCACCTGGCCGTAAGAAGCCACCTGGCCGCAGGGAATCTCCCCGACGACACGATAAATTTTCTGGAACGTATTTTCTTTCATCTTTCTTAAAACTCCAATACCGTGCCGGTGGAAAAATAAGAAAGCCGCTCCCCCAGCACTTCTTGCAGGATTTCAAAGGCCGGCGTTCCCGTACAGTGGCCGGTATACAGCCCAAACTCTCCCATCGACTGCAGCTCTTTCGCCAGCTTTTCCACTTCTTCCCGGCTGCCTGCCATGGTTCCCGCTCCATTCACCCCCATCAGATGAAATCCGCCGATCAGCGCAGCGATTTTCTGTCCGGGAAATACATCCTGCACCTCGCGGATCACTTTCTCCGCTCCGCTGTGGCAGCAGCTGTTCAGAACCACCAGCCCCGAATCACTTTCAAACACCAGTGTCTGCTCATGTTTTAATCGATCCGGCGCAAACGCTCCGTCCTTTTCCTCATACATACAGGCTTTCCTGGAACGCTCTTCCAGTCCGGGCAGATGGTGGGCCAGCAGCCACACCCCAGGAGTCACCTGCTGATCTCCCTCCACGAAAACAAAGCGATCCCTGTATTTTTCTGCCGTTTCCCGGGAAAATCCATTGTCTTTTTTCACCGTTTCTGTGATCTTATAGTAGCCATATTCCAGCGCTTCCCGGCGCAGATACAGTTTTGCCCTCTGATTTCTTTTAAAGAACTCTCCCAGGCCGCCGGAATGGTCATAGTGGGCGTGGGAGAGGAAAGCCATATCGATCTTCTCTATATCTATTCCCAAACGATCCGCATTCTCAAAACAAATCCCTGTCTGCCCTGCATCCAGCAGATATCTTCCGCCGCGGTATTCTATGTAAATGGCCAGCCCATGCTCACAGGCCAACCCTTTCGTCTCTTTATTTTCAATCAACGCCGTTACTTTCATACTAACCCCCTGATCCATCTTCGATAAATTTTCTGCACATTATGAAAATATTATACGAAATATCCGTTCCGGGCGCAAACGGTATTCACAGAATTTGGTCACAGACTTTTCACTTTTCTCATTCTTGACCTTTTCTGGCAACTATTCTATAATAAAGACATAAACATTCAGCAAGAAGAAGGAGGAATCATTATGGCAGTATTAGATGGATGTGAAGGCGCTTTTAAAACACCAATTCCCGAAGAACGCATTTGTCCTCAGTGTGGGAAAGAAATAGAAGTATTTACCGTGAAAGGACGCGTGGTAGAAGACACCGCATGTGAATGCGGTTATGTGATCAAAGCAGACGAACCGGATTCTCCGATGACGAAGAAGAAAGAGCAGTGATCATTTACAAAAACTCCGCACAGCATTATTTGCCGCTGTGCGGAGTTTTTATAACACAATTGCTGTTATCGGTATTCACTCCACCTGGTACTTTTCCATTCTCTTCTTCACACTGAGAAATTCCGGATAATCCGCGTATATCTTCAGCGTCAAAGGCCGGTTTCTCACCAGGCTGCAGACTCCCAGGATCGACCGGGCATCCACATAAGACCGGCCGCTGATCAGATCCATATCCGCATCGCATTTTTCTGCGTCTTCTGTGAAGTTTTTTACCTTTTCCAACGTGTCCAGCATGATCTTCATAACTTCCATAGCTTCTCATCCTTTCTGCTTTTTATTTATAACCTTACAATTGCATCCGATGCCAGCAGGGAACGTTCGCATTCCTGGGCCGTCAGGGTGATCTGGCAGCACAGCGGGCTTCCCTTCATATGCTCCGCCGCATAGGACAGGCCGTTGGTCCGCTCGTCCAGGAAAGGCTGGTCGATCTGGTTGGGATCTCCCAGCAGGATAATCTTTGTCCCTTTCCCCGCCCGGGTGATGATTCCTTTCACCTGCTTCGGCGTCATATTCTGCGCCTCATCGATGATCAGATAGGTCTGCACGAAGGATCTTCCCCGGATAAAATTCATAGCCTCCGCCTGGATGATTCCCCGGTCAAATACTTCGTCGATCTTCCCCTTCAGTTCGTTTTCATCTTTATACCGTTCTTCCTCGTCGGAGTCCAAAAGCTGCTCCAGATTATCCAGAACCGGCCGCATCAGCGGCGCGATCTTTTCCTGCTCGTCTCCTGGAAGATAACCGATATCATGGTCGAACTGGGCGTTTGGCCGGCTGATGAGGATCCTGCGGTATTCCCCCTTGGGATTATTCAGCGTTTTCTCCAGACCCACTGCCAGTGAATAAAAGGTTTTTGCCGTGCCGGCCATTCCCTTTACGATCACCAGCGGAATCTTCTCGCTGGGAAGCATCAGCGCCTCCTGGAGGAAATATTGGCCCACATTCCTGGGCGTCACGCCATAAGGTTTGCTTTTTTTATATTCCAGAGGAACCACTTTGCCCCCTTCCACTCTGCCCAGCTGCGTTTTTTTGCGGGACTGATCCGCCTTTAGAATCACAAACTGATTTTCCACCAGCTGCAGTTTCAGCCGCTCGCCTTCTTCGTCGGTCTGGTACAGCGCTTCGCAGGGAATTCCTTTTTTCTTGAAGTCCTTAAACCGCTCTTCATCCACATAACATTCTATGCGTCCCGTATACTGAGATTCCTCGAAGCTGACCTGTTCTGTGATAAAATCCTCGCCGGCCACTCCGATCATCTGGGCTTTCACCCGAAGAAGAATGTCTTTCGTCACCAGGGTTACCGTCTCATCCTCATTTTTCAAAGACCGGCATACTTTGAGAATCCGGTTGTCCATCTTATCCTCGGGCAGATGTTCCGGAAGCTGCACATCCACACAGTTTGCTTCCACCCGCACGCTGCCGCCGTTGTCCAGCGTCACGCCTTTCAGCAGATCCCCCTGTCTTCTTAATTTCTCCAGATTGCGGATCGCCTCCCTTGCGTTGGCTCCCGTCTCTCCTTCCCCTTTTTTCAGGCCGTCCAGCTCCTCCAGCACCACCAGGGGAATCACCACCTTGTTATCTTCAAAGCAGTAGAGCGCATAGGGCGCCTGAATCAGTACATTGGTGTCCAGCACATACGTTTTCGCCATTCTCATTCCTCCAAACTTTCTGACATCAACGTACCATACTTTTACCGGTTTTAATATCCAGATCAGCTAAAACTCTTGTAAAAAGAGCGTAAGAAAAAGGAGACTATTTCGTCTCCTCTTTCCACACATTTCCGTTTTTCTTAAAATACATGATCATCTCATTGGTCAGGCTTAAATTATTTTCTTCCACCGGGATCTCGTCCCGGGTAAACCAGCCGGCGGCAGAAAGCTCATTGTGATCCAGGATGATGGTCTCGTCTCCGTCCAGATCCACGAAAAATCCCATCAGCAAAGTATCGGTAAAGGACCAGGGCTGACTCTTATAAAAGCGGATATTTTTCACTTTCAGCCCCACTTCCTCCATCACTTCCCGCCTCACCGTATCTTCGATAGTTTCTCCGATTTCCGCAAAGCCGGCAATCAGCGCGTAGCTTGTCTTGGAACTGTTGGCATAGGTGGACATCAGAATCTTATCCCCGTTTACGATTCCCACGATCACAGCCGGGCAGATTTTGGGATACTCCATCTGCTTGCAGCTGACACAGTACACCATTCGTTCTTTATCGCTGTGCACCATGGGTTTTCCGCACACGCCGCAGAAACGGCGGCTGCGGTACCAGCTGTGCAGCTGATAGCCGGTGATGCCCACAAAGTCCAGATAATCCGGACGCTCTTTCCGGAAAATCTCCACATGCTCCATGGAATAATTCTCATCCATGGGATAATCGATATTATCCAGCAGGTAGTATCTCTGTCCGTCGACGGAAAAGAGATAGATATAGGTGTCATACAGCTGTCCCTCATTGTAGGGTTCCAGATCCCGGAACCTGGGGAAACTTGCCCGACGTCCTTTCTGCCAGCGGATCAGTACCTGTTTTCCCCTGAAATATAAGATATATGAGTCCTCGCAGGGAGGCTGGGGCCGGTACGCATTTACATATGTATGGGGGGTGATATCCTGTATCATAATCATTCATCCTTTACGCTTTTCATCCAGTATATCCTATTCCATATGGGAATGCTATAGTAAAATTGCTCTTCTTTTAAATTCTTGACATTCGTCTGCAAAAAAAGTATAGTGTAAAAACAGTAACCGAACCAAAGCGAGGTAGTTTATGAATAAAAAAGAAATTCTGGAAATCAGGAAACAGTTCACCCCGGAAGACTGCACCATCTCCCGCATCTGCGGCTGTTATGTGGACGGGGAAAAGCATATCGTAATGGAACACAAAGACGCCTTCGGCTCCCTTTCCGAAGAAGAAGCCTTTAAGTATTTTGATATTTTCCGCCATACCCTGTCCGGTACCCCGGGAAAAAATCTCATGGATATGGAATTTCCTCTGGAAACGGAAGCGCCCGGCGGCACCCAGGATTTTCTGCTGCGCCTGCGGGACAGTCATCTGGAAGACGACCTTTTGCTGGAGGAGTTTTATCAGAAGGTGATCGAATCTTACAGCTATGATATGAACTACTACATCATTCTGATTCACGCCGTTTACGATATCCCCGGCAAATCTTCCGATAATCTGGAAATGTTCGACGCTTCCGACAACGTATATGATTTCATCCTGTGCAGCATCTGTCCCGTTAATCTGTCCAAAGCGGGATTGTATTACAACACAGAGAAAAATGCCATCGAAGACCGGATCCGGGACTGGATCGTGGCGTCTCCCGCCAACGGCTTTCTCTTTCCGGCTTTCAACGACCGCAATACGGACATTCATGGAATCCTCTATTACACCAAAAACGCGGAGAACATGAACCAGAACCTGGTGGATCAGCTGCTGGGCTGCGTACCTCCCCTTTCCGCCTCCTCCCAAAAAGAAACCTTTCACTCTGTCATGGAGAGCGCGCTGGGCGAGGACTGCGGTTATGAACTGGTTCGCAATCTCCACGAAGATCTGGGCGAAATGCTGGAAGCAGCCAAGGACAGCCCGGAACCGCTGACTCTAACCAAACGGGACGTGCGCTGTATCTTGGAGGAAAACGATATCCCGGAGGAAAAAATACAGGCCTTTGAAAAAGAATTTGATGAATCCATCTCCCGGGATACGCCGGTGCTGGTATCCAATATCGTCAACACCCGGCAGTTTCAGATCGAAACCCCGGATGTGGTCATCAAGGTGAAACCGGAACGTATGGATCTGGTGGAAACAAAGGTGATCGACGGACGGACCTGCCTTGTGATCCCGGTGGATGAACACATCGAGGTCAACGGCATGACTGTCTCCACAATAAAACCGGAGGAAGGGATGGACTGATAATCCCTTCCTCCGGCTTTTTATCTTACAATCTCCTGGTAGCATTCCGGCCGGCGGTCCCGGAACAGCCCCCATTCCAGACGGCTGTTTCCCGCCTTCTCCAAATCGATCTCACTTATGAGTATTTCCTGTCTGTCGCGGGATGCGGACGCAGCGATCTCCCCCAGTTCGTCCGTGATAAAGGAAGAACCATAGAACAGCAAAGAAGATCTTTGTCCGCCGTTTTCCTCATCGGGGGAAACCTCTTCCAGTCCGATGCGGTTGGCCGCCGCCACCGGCACGATATTGGCCGCCGCATGGCCCTGCATGGTTCTGCGCCAGTGGGGCATGCTGTCGCAGTCCAGGATGGGTTCGCTGCCGATGGCCGTGGGATACAAGAGCAGCTCCGCCCCCATCAGCGCCATACACCTGGCCGTCTCCGGGAACCACTGATCCCAGCAGATTCCCACGCCGATTTTCCCATACCGGGTATCCCACACTTTAAATCCCGTATTTCCCGGTGTAAAGTAAAATTTTTCCTGGTAATAATGATCGTCGGGGATATGGGTTTTCCGATACACACCCCGCACCTCACCTGCGTCGATCATGGCCACGGAATTAAAAAGAAGATTGCCCTCCCGCTCATAAAAGCTGACTGGGATCACCAGCTGCAGCTCTTTTGCCAGTTCCCGGAAATGAAGCACCGCCTCATTTTCCATCACCGGCTTCGCATAATGGTAATACCCGTATTTTCTCTCCTGACAGAAATAGGGCCGCTCAAACAATTCCGGCAGCAGGATAACCTGCGCCCCCTGTGCGGCCGCCTCCCGCGCCATCTGATCCGCCTTTGCGATATTTTCCTTTGCTTCCTGTGTGCAGCTAAACTGCAGCGCTGCCAGCTTTACTTTTCTCATACCGTTTCTCCTGCCTTTCCCGGAATCTGCTGTGTGATGCAGTGGATGTTGCCCCCGCCCAGCAGAATATCCCTGGCGTAAAGGGGAACGATTTTTCTGTCCGGATACAATCCGCCCAGTATCTCCACCGCCTTTTTGTCGTTTACATCATCAAACTGCGGAACGATAACGCTTCCGTTTGCCACATAGTAGTTTACATAACTCGCCGCCAGCCGTTCCCCCTCTTCTCTCTCATCCTCGCCTTCTTCATACTGATAACCGGGAAGATCTTTTGCCGTGACACAGACGGGTCTGGCCGGAATGGGCAGCTTATGAACCACAAGTTTTCTTCCTCTGGCGTCCCTTTCCTTTTCCAGCACCTTCAGATCCGCCGCACTGTACCCATACTGCGGATCCTTTTCATCGTCTGTCCAGGCCAGTACCACTTCTCCCGGTTTCGTGAAGGCGCACACGTTGTCCACGTGTTCATTGGTTTCATCCTGCCAGATCCCATGGGGCAGCCAGATCACCTTTTCGGCCCCCAGGTAGTCTTTCAGTTTCCCTTCGATCTGCTCCTTCGTCAGGAAAGGATTTCTGCCTTTGCTTAAAAGGCAGGCTTCCGTCACCAGTACCGTCCCTTCCCCGTCGCTGTGGATGGCTCCCCCCTCCAGCACGAAGGGATGGGCGTCGTACCGATCCACATTCAGATAACGGCAGAAAGCGGACGCCGCCTGGTCGTCCTGCTGCCAGTTCTGATACAATCCGTCCACCTCGCCTCCCCAGGCGTTGAACGCCCAGTCCACGCCCCGGATTTCCTTCTTTTCATTTATCAGAAATGTGGGCCCCACGTCCCTGGCCCAGGCGTCATCGGTGCGAAAGGGAAGGATATGGATCCTCTCAGACAGCATGGAGCGGGCTTCTTCCAGATGCTCCGGATCCGTCATCATATAAAGTGTTTCACTCTCGGCGATGGCTTCCGCCGCCTGTGCAAATACTTTCCGGGCCGCCGCGCCGCCGAAGGGCCAGGATCCCGGCCGCACCGGCCAGATCATCAGGCAGCCGTGGTGGGACGCAAACTCTCCCGGCATAGAAAAACCGTCCGCAGACGGCAGACTGTTTATGACTGTACTCATACTGACCTCCTTTGTGCTTTTCATTATAGCCAATCTCCCCTGGTTTTTCAATTCCCGAAAAAACCGAAACACGGGTCAGAAAAGCCGCCCGGTCGCTGCCGTTACAGGCAGCCGGACGGCTTTTCAAGTCATATTCTGCTATTTTACAGTATTTTGGGTCACTGCACTTTGACAGCCTGGCGAAGCGCCATGGCCGCCGTGAAATTCCGGGTGGTAATATTGCAGATTTCCAGATCCAGAAACTCCCGGATCCGCTCCGGTTCGTTCACGGTCCAGGCGGAAATCCCCAGGCCGTTCTCTTTCATGGCGGACAGAAATTCTGGTGTGACGTATTTTTCATTGATATTGACCACGCGAATATCATATTTCCTGCAGTCTGCGATCAGCTTTTCTGTCTCTTCTTCTGTCAGAGGATTCCCCTGTCCTGATTCATCCAGCGCGTATACATCCGGGATGCATTCTTCCACATTCCAGAACACTTCCACTTCCCGCCAGGGACAGACCAGGGACTGCTCCGCAGGCTTTACGCTGCCGGAATACAGGATACGCTTGGCTGGAAGACCGCAGGCGCGGGCCAGAGCCAGGACGTCCTCTTCCAGGCCATACTCTTTTAAGTCGCAGTTGATCCTGGTATCTTTAAATGCGGCCAGCGTCTCAAAGATATCCTTTAAGGCGACCGCCTCTTCTCCGGTCTCGTCATGGGAAACGATCAGACCGTCTTTTCCCATGCGCACATCCACCTCCAGGACATCCGCCTGGCGCGTCAGAGCGTATCTGACAAACTCCATGCTGTTGTCCGGCGTGCCGTCGGCTCCGGAATGGGCGGTGATAAGGGTTTTTCTGTTCATCCTACTGTTTCTCCCAATCGTTTTCTTTCAGGTTCGTATAGATGTAGACGCCCGCCGATACGGAGCAGATCAGGAACATGATCACGGACAGCGCCGCCGAGCGGTTATAGTCCAGATACCGGTTAAACTGGTCAAACAGGGCGATGCCCAGCATCTTCGGCGCATTTCCTCCCATCAAATACGGTGTGGTAAAGGAGCTGACGTTTGACATGAATACGAAGGTGGCCGCCACCACCACGTCCTTGATGGACAGGGGCAGGATCATCTTTGCGAAAATGGTCAGTTTTCCGGCTCCCACATCCTCGGCCGCCTCGATGATGGAGTCCGGGATCCCTCCCAGACCCGCAGCGATCATCATGGCCGCAAAGGGAATGTTAAACCACAGGTTCATGGTGATGATACCGCTGGCATGATACATCATACCCAGGTTGATATCCAGACCGAACAGCTGGCCGATCCGGTTGATCAGTCCGGTATCCCGGATGATGGTGATCATGGCGTATACCGCACACATGGCCGGCACGAAACGGGGCAGCAGATACAGCATACCGATGGTCTTGGAGATCTTTGATTTCACAAACCGCAGATACAGCGCCAGCAGGTAAGCCACCACGATAGCTATCGCCACGGTGACAAATACGATAAACAGCGTGTAGAGAAGGTTGCTTCTCTGGGCAGGATCGGTGAAGAAATAGGTATAATTCGCCATAGTAAAGGCGCCTGTCTCACCATCCTGGAAACTCTGGATTACGGCCGCTACGATGGGATAGGCAACTGTCAGCATGACGACGAGGAAAGCAGGCAGTACCATGGCATACGCAGCCAGTTTTTGCTTTACATTTTTACTCATCGGTTTTCCCTTCCTTTATCTGAACTCAATCATCCGATCGCGCCAATTTCGCTGTCCCAGCGGGCGTTGAAGTCTGTGGACAGATCGCCGATGGACATGATACGGAAGCTGCTGACATCCAGATCCATCAAATCTTCATAACCGGTCATATCCATATCTCCGGTATCCACCAGAGGAATGGCCGCCATCTCTTTCACCATCAGCTCCTGTGCCTCTGTAGACAGCATGTAATCGATGAACGCGTAAGCGCCGTCCTCATTGGATCCAAAGGTGGGGATCGCCAGGCTTTGCAGGGAACCGGTGAAGGAAGGATCGATCTGTGTGATCTTAATGGTATCTTTCAGTGTTCCGTCCGCACGCTGGGACAGCACCATATCGGCCCAGTTGGGACACATATCGATCTCGCCCTGATTCAGAAGATCCAGCGTACCCTGGTTTTTATTGGGATATACGATGGAGCCGCCGGAAGAGTACATATACTGATGAATCTCTTTCAGGAAATCAAAACCTTCGTCCCACTGGTCTTCCCATTTGGGATCGTCAGAGGTAATGGCTTCCTCCGGCATGAAGTTGTAAACGGAAGAACGGGCAAAGGAATCGCCTGCTCCGCCGGTTCCCGGCGCATTGTAGGCAAACCGTCCCGGGTTTTCTTTCATCCACTCTACCAGTTCATCCATGGTCTTGGGCGGATTGGCCACTTTCTCGGAATCATAGGCCAGTACGACAGTCGTTCCGCGATAGGGCTGTACGTAATCGGTGGCGACGCTGCTCTGGGCAGATACACCCTCTGCGTTTGGAATCTTGGAATCATCCAGTTTCACCAGCGCCTCCTCGCCGATCTGGGATACGATCTTGGAAAGGTCGTCGCCGCTTAAGTCCACCAGGTCATAATCGGTATTTTTCTGATTTGCTTTCTGAGCAGCCACCAGCATATCGGTCAGGGACTGAGTGCCGGTACCGGACAGCATGAACTGCAGTTCTGCCGTATAGTCTCCCGCATACTCGGAGTTGTTAAAATTCTCAATCAGCGTCTCATAGATCTGACGCACGTTATCAGAACCGGTGGCCCAGATGGTGACGGTATTGTCGCCGGAACCGCCGCCTGCAGATGCTTTCTCACCGCTTCCGGAACCGCCGCCGCAGCCCATCATACCGGCTGCCATCACCCCTGCCATCAATAATGCGATAAATGCTTTTACTTTTCTATTCTTCATCTCTTTTTCCTTTCTACTGCTCTTATCTGAGTTTTTTGATTATCCTGTTTCCCGGATTTATGCGCTTAAGGGAAACTGCGTATGCTTGCCGACCTTCAGGTTTACTTTCTCTCCCTCCCGTAGATGATCCCCCAGCTCGCGGTTTACGTAACATTTTACGATATCGTCGCCTACTTTCGCCGTCATCAGCACATAGTGTCCCATCAGCATGACCGTACTGATAATGCCGGTCATATCGCCTGCTTCTTTGGTGACCACAAGATCTTCCGGGCGAACCGCCAGCGTACACTGGTCATTTTTGATGAAATTCATCTCGCCGATGAAGGAGGCCACATGAAGGGTAGCCGGCTGATCGTAGATCTCATCGGGCGTGCCCACCTGGTCAAATTTTCCTTTATTCATAACCACGATGCGGTGGGAGATGGCCATGGCCTCTTCCTGGTCATGGGTTACGAAGATAACGGTGATGCCCAGCTCGCTCTGGATTCGCTTTAACTCCTCCCGCATCTGCTGACGGATCTTTGCATCCAGTGCGGAGAAGGGCTCGTCCAGCAGCAGCAGGGACGGTTTTAACAGCAGGGATCTGGCAATGGCGATTCTCTGCTGCTGACCGCCGGAGAGCTGTCCCGGATATTTCTTCTCACATCCGCTCATGGACACCAGCGCCAGCATTTTTTTAATATCTGCATCAATGGTCTTTTTCGGTATTTTGCGAAGTTTCAGTCCGAAAGCCAGGTTCTCATAGATCGTCATATGAGGCCAGAGGTTATAACTCTGGAACACCATGGCAGTGGGACGGTTTTCCGGCGGCAGCCCCACGATGGATTTGTCATCGATCAGGATATCGCCGGAGGTCACGTCCATGAAACCTCCGATGGTACGCAGGATGGTGGATTTTCCACATCCGGAAGGGCCAAGGAAGGTTACGATTTCCCCCTCATACACCTTCAGATTGATGTGCTCCACACCGTCTCCGTTGTCGTATCGTTTTGTCATGTCTTTGATTTCCAGTTTGACTTTCCGGTTATCCTGTGCAATGATAACCGAATCTGTATTGGCATTACTCATTTTTTCCTTTCTCCTTGTGAAATGCTGCGTTTCTCTTCTTTCCTATTTCATCTTAAATCCGCCGGCGATGGCTTCCGGTCCGATAAACTTCCGCATCAGGAAAATCATCACCGCAGACGGAATGATCAGAAGCAGCGCAAACACAGCGCCGATCTGTACCGCGGAGCTGTCCAGTACGATCCCGTACATCGCCACCGGCATGGTCTGAATTTTTGCCAGACCCACCAGCATGGTACCCTGAGCCTCTTCCATGGAACCAAGGAAGGTATACAGTGTCGCCACCGCGATACCCGGCATGGCCATGGGAAGGGTCACCTTAAAGAAGGTGCGTATAGGTCCTGCCCCCACGTCCCGGGCAGCTTCCTCCTGCTGCCGGTGCACGTTTCGAAAAGCGCTGGACGGCAGCCATACCATGAACATCATGGAATTGATCATATGGATAATGATGACTCCGGGATAGGTTCCCATCAGACCGTATTTATAAAACAGAACTGCAATCGACGTATAGATACCCAGTTTTGGGAATGCGTTCGTCAGCAAAAATGACAGCATGAAAAGTTTTCTTCCCCGGTACTTAAACCGTGCGATGGAATAAGCCGCCGGGATACAGAACACCATGGAAATCAGCGTAGTCGCAATCGCAATGATAAAGGACTGAATCATGGAAGAAACAAGACTGTCCTGACTAAATATGTATTTCCACCAGTCAAACCCCCACTGCTGCGGGAGAATATTTGGAACCGAATATTCATTGGCAAACGCCAGCATCAGCATGTTCAGCAGCGGGCCGTAGAAAAACAGAATGAAAACAGCCAGCAAAATGAACTCCAGGAATTTCTTCCGCCCCACCGCATGGTAAAACCGCCGCGGGTTTAACATTTTGAACATATACTCTCTCCTTACCTTTTTCTCTCCTGGTATGGACCCAAAAGCATTCCGGAAGTGCGCATGCCGCTTTTCGATCCATACGTTACCAGTTACATCCGAAACTTATTATATTTAATCCAGTTTTCTCCTTCTATCAAATCCGTTTATAATCAATGTAAAATTTTCCTAAAAAATACACAAAAACACCCCAAACAGTTCCCGCTTTCAAAGCAAAAACTTATTTGGAGTGTTTTTTTCATACAGGTTCTCGTTCAGGACAGACGTCCCTTAAAATCCTGATAACCGAATTTTTTTATCATTTCGCATTCACCGTCTTCCTTCATCACCGCGATGGAAGGCAGCGCCATGCCGTTAAAGGTATTATTTTTCACCATGGAATAGATGGCCATATCCTGGAAATATAATCTGTCTCCCACATGAACCGGCTGTTCGAAGGAGTAATCCCCCGTGATATCTCCCGCCAGACAGGTGTTGGAGGACAGGCGGTAGGTATAGGGTTTTTCCCCTGGCTCATGGCCGTCTTTTAGGGGCGGACGATAGGGCATCTCCAGCACATCGGGCATATGACAGGCGGCGGACGCATCCAGGATCAGCGTGGAAATCCCGTTCTCCACGATATCCAGCACCTCCGTCGCCAGATAACCGGCGTTTAACGCCACCGCCTCTCCCGGTTCCAGGTAAATATCCAGATGATACTTTTCCTGCATCCTGCGGATACAGCGGATCAGCAGACCGATATCGTAGTCCTCTCTGGTGATATGGTGTCCGCCTCCCATATTCAGCCATTTGACCTGAAAGAGGAATTCCCCGAACTTTTCTTCCACCGCATCCAGCGTCCTTTCCAGATCGTCGGCGTTCTGCTCGCAGAGCGTATGGAAATGAATCCCGTCCACGTACTGCATCAGATCTTCCCGGAAAGCCTCCCTCGTCACACCGAGACGGGAGCCGGGCGCACAGGGATCGTAGATGGCGTGATCCCCCTGGGTGGAACATTCCGGGTTGATGCGGATCCCCACGGAACCGGCCGGACAGCGGTCTTTGTATTTCATCAGCTGCGAAAAGGAATTAAAGATAATATGATCACAGATCGACGCGATCTCCTTAAAATCCTTTTCCGGGTAAGCCGGGGAAAAGATATGGTTTTCCTTTCCCATCTCCTCCTTCCCCAGCCTGGCCTCGTACAGTCCGCTGGCTGTGGTTCCATCCAGATAGCGGCCGATCAGCGGATACTCATAAAACATGGAAAAGGCTTTCTGAGCCAGCAGAATCTTACATCCCGTTTCCTGTCGTACCCGGTTTAATATCATAAGATTTTCTTTCAGCTTTTTTTCATCCACCACGTAACAGGGGGTGGGCAGTTCTTCGATCCTCATCAGTCCACCAGTTTTGGGTTCTCACATACCACCCAGGGCAGTCCCCATCTGTTCAGCGCTTCCATAAAGGGATCCGGATCAAACTCTTCCACATTGTAGACGCCCGGTTTCTGCCACTGGCCGTTTACCACCAGCATGGAACCGATCATAGCCGGAACTCCCGTGGTGTAGGAAACCGCCTGGGAACCCAGCTCTTTATAGCATTCCTGATGGTCGCAGACATTATAAATGTAAATACTTTTCTCTTTGCCGTCCTTCACACCGGTGAAAATGCAGCCGATGTTGGTCTTGCCCACGGTTCTTGGGCCAAGGGAGGCCGGATCCGGCAGCAGTTCCTTTAAGAACTGGATGGGCACGATTTTCTGTCCTCTGAAATTCACAGGATCTGTACGCAGCATACCCACGTTTTCCAGACATTTCATATGAGTCAGATAACTCTGTCCGAAGGTCATAAAGAAGCGGATCCGCTTTACGCCGGGAATGTTTTTGGCCAGGGATTCGATCTCCTCGTGATGCAGCAGATACATATCCTTTTTGCCCACCTGGGGGAAATCATACTCCCGCTTGATGCTCATGGCCGGGATCTCGATCCATTTTCCGTCCTCCCAGTAAGAGCCGGGGGCGGAAACCTCTCTGAGGTTCAGTTCCGAATTGAAGTTTGTGGCAAATGGATAGCCGTGATCGCCGCCATTGCAGTCCAGGATATCGATGGTGTGAATCTCATCAAAATAATGCTTCTGCGCGTAAGCGGCGAATACGCTGGTCACGCCGGGATCAAAGCCGCTGCCCAGCAAAGCCGTCAGACCGGCTTCTTTAAACTTATCCTGATAAGCCCACTGCCAGGAATAATCGAAATAAGCGGTAAAGCCAAGACGTTTGCACCGTTCCTCATAGATGGCTCTCCATCTGGGATCTTCCGTGTCCTCCGCCTCATAGTTGGCCGTGTCGATATAATGAACGCCCGCATCCAGGCAAGCGTCCATGATGGTCAGATCCTGATAGGGAAGCGCCACATTCAGCACGGCGTCCGGATGCCAGGTCTTGATCCAGCTGGACACATCCCGCATGTCGTTGGCATCCACCGCCCCGGTGGAAATCCTGGTCTTCGTGGTTGGCTGCAGCTTCTCTTTCAGCGCCTCGCACTTGGACAGCGTCCGGCTGGCAATCATAATCTCATCAAAAACTTCGCTGTTCTGACAGCATTTCTGAATGGCCACGGAAGCCACGCCGCCGCAGCCGACAATCATCAGTTTGCTCATAATTTACCTTCCTCCTCTTCCAGCAAATCTTCCACATATTTGGGCAGCATGAAGGCCCCGATGTGGAGATTGGCTGTGTAATACCAGGTTTTTATGTTGCGTTTGCGCCAGCGCGCACCGTCGAAATCTTTGATCGGATGATACTTTTTCGACGCGAATCCAAAGAGCCAGTATCCCGCCGGACAGGTGGTGATATGGGCCTGGTAGACCCGGCTGATGGGAAAACTGCGGAACACCTTGCGGTGCATGCTGCGGCAGGCCGCCTCGTCCTCGTCATAGAAGGGACTGCCGTGCTGATAGACCATGATGCCGTCCTCTTTGAGCGCCTTATAGCAGCTTCCGTAAAACTCCTTGGTGAACAATCCTTCCGTGTAGCCGAAGGGATTGGTGGAATCATTGATAATCAGATCGTATTCACTGATCCTTCTGCGCAGGAACCGCAGACCGTCCTCATGATAAATCTTCACCCGGGGATCCTGCAGGCCCTGTGCCATATCCGGGAAAAACTTCTGACAGACTTCCATGAACATCTCGTCCTGCTCCACCACCTCGATCTCCTCGATCTCCGGATAGTAGGACAGTTCCTTGGCCACGCCGCCGTCCCCTCCGCCGATGATCAGCACTTTTTTCACGTTGGGATGAACCGCCATGGGCACATGGGTCACCATCTCGTCGTAGACAAACTCATCGGCATCGGAAAAGATGATATCTCCGTTCAGCGTCACAAATTTCCCCAGCTCCGGCGAATCAAACACATCGATGCGCTGATATTCGCTCTCGCCGCTGAACAGCTGCCTGTCCGTTCGGATGGTCAGCTTGATATTCGGGGTATGAATTTCTGAAAACCACATTTCCATAATGTTACCGCTCCTGTATCACATTTAAGTATTCCACCTGAGGATTTTCTGTTCCCTGGAGAGAACAGCCCTTTTCCCGGGCAAACAGAATATAGTCGATGATCTCCCGGGTGATCCGCTCTCCCGGCGCCAGGATAGGAATCCCCGGCGGATAACACATGACGAATTCTCCGCAGACGCACTGCTCCGTCTCTTCGATGGGAAGCGATCTGCGTTTCGCATAGAAAGCCTTCTGCGGCGACACCACTACCTCCGGCTGGATATATTCACAGTCGATGAGACCGCTGCCGTCCTTTTCGTAGAGACGCTTGATATCCGCCAGGGCTCCCACCAGACGTTCGATATCCCGGATCCTATCACCGATGGAGATATAAGCCATCATATTTCCGATATCGCCGAACTCCGCCTGGATGTCGTATTCGTCCCGCAAAAGATCGTACACCTCAATGCCGGTCAGGCCGATATCCTGGGTGTACACACACAGCTTGGTCACATCGAAATCGTAGACGCTGCCCCCATTGATCAGCTCTTTCCCGTAGGCATAGTAACCGCCGATGGCGTTGATCTCCGTCCTGGCGTATTCCGCCATATCCACCACTTTGGCAAAGGAAGCCTCCCCCCGCAGCGCCAGATTCCGCCTGGAAATATCCAGACTGGACAGCAGCAGATAGGAAGCGCTGGTGGTCTGGGTCAGATTGATGATCTGACGGACATATTCCGCATTCATGGTGCGGTTAGTCAGCAGCACGGAGCTCTGGGTCAGACTGCCGCCGGATTTGTGCATGGAGATGGCCGCCATATCCGCTCCCGCCGCCATACCGGAGATGGGGAGATTTTTGCCGAAATACAGATGGGTGCCGTGGGCTTCATCCACCAGCACCTTCATCCCGTGGCTGTGGGCCGTGGCGACGATGGAAACCAGATCGGAACAGATCCCATAATAGGTGGGGTTGTTTACCAATACCGCCACCGCATCCGGATTGGCCGCAATGGCCTTTTTCAGCTTTTCATTTTCCATCCCCAGGGCAATGCCGATCCGCTCCTCCACCTCCATATCCACGTAGACGGGAATGGCGCCGCACAGTACCAGGGCATTGATGGCGCTCTTGTGCACATTTCTTGGCAGAATGATCTTATCGCCCGCTTTGCAGACCGAAAGGATCATACTCTGGACAGCGGAGGTGGTGCCTCCCACCATCAGAAAAGCGTGATCTGCGCCGAAAGCTTCCGCTGTCAGCTCTTCCGCCTCCCGGATGACAGATACGGGATGGCACAGATTATCCAGCGGTTTCATGGAATTTACATCCAGACTGACGCAGCGGTCTCCCAGAAGCTGTTCCAGCTCCGGGTTTCCTCTCCCCCTTTTATGTCCGGGCACATCAAAGGGCACCACTCTTTTTTTTCTCAACCGCTCCAGCGCCTCGCAGATTGGAGCTCTTTTCTGATCTTTGCTGCTCATATCTTTACTCCCATGTATGTTAAAGGATTTTCGGATTCTCTGGAAGAAAAAAGCAGATGAAAAAATCATCTGCTTTCAATCATTCTCAATCCATATGTATATACAGATTATCTTCGTTTTCAGAGTATATTGCAAATATATGTTACGTACTCTTATTGACCGTTTCACAAGATGATGCGTTTTCCACGCTGATTATAAAGTAATCAACTTATAAAATTTGAGCTTTTAACTCAATCAATAATGTGACCCTGCGCCACGCTCGGCAACCGATCCCGCCTGTCCGTATGGGCTTTTGAAATTGGATCCTATATTTGCTTGAAAACAAAATAATCTTATGCTTTCCTCAGCACCTCCAATTTAACATAAAGGGTGCAGGAAGTCAAGACATCTGCAGTTGTTTTGTCGCCGTTTTCTCCATAAATCTCCTGTCGTGCTCCACGAAAATCATCGTAGGCTTCCACTTTAAAATCAATTCTTCCAGCTGAATCCGGGAGTAAAGGTCGATATAATTCAGCGGTTCATCCCAGATATAAAGGTGTGCCTGGCAGCACAGACTGAAAGCCAGAAGTACTTTTTTCTTCTGCCCTTCGCTGTAGGTTTCCACCGCCTTCTCAAACTGCTCCCTGGAGAAGTCCAGCTTCCGAAGAAGCGCCTTCACCAGACTTTCCTCAAGGCCCCTCTCACGGATCCGTTCACTGAGATCTCCCTTTAAAAAAGAGGTATCCTGGGATACATAGGAAATCACCAGACCGCTGGCCAGCCTGATCTGCCCGCTGTGCTCCAGCTCCTCTCCCAGAATCATCCGGATCAGGCTGGATTTGCCGGAACCATTTCTTCCATTTATGGCAAGCCGGTCCCCGGTACACACTTCAAACTGCAGGGGCCCGCACACCTTCCTGTCCCCGCAGCGAATACAAAGATCACGAACAGAAACGAGACGTTCCTGATGATGGGTGAGGGGCATCAGTTTCAACTCCTCTGCCCGTTCCACGTCCTTTAAAAGCTCTTTCTTTTCTTCCAGCTCTTTTTGCTGCCTCTGCTCCAGATTTTTCCTTCGCTGCTGCATTCGTCTGGACTTTTCTCCGATGTAATCCCGGTTTGCCCGGTCTTTCTGGCCGTTCACGCCCTTTCTTCCGATTTTCACCGATTCCGCCGCATCCGCCCACTTCCTCGCCTGCGAGGACGCTTTTTTCAGTCGGCGGATATCCTTTTGCAGCCGGTCATTTTCCGACTGCTCATAGGAGTCCCTTCTTCTGCGGTTTTCCTCCCAGGAAGAGTAATTTCCCTTTTGTACCTGAATACCGCTGCGGTTGATGGACAAAATATGATCCACGCACTCATCCAGAAATGCCCGGTCATGGGATACCAGGATGAACCCTTTCTTACTTTTTAAATACTGTCCCACCAGTTTCCGGGACGGTCCGTCCAGATGGTTGGTGGGCTCGTCGATCAGCAGGAAATGATTATCCCTTAAGAAGAGAAGCGCCAGCAGAATTTTGGTCTGTTCCCCCCGGGACAAAGATTCAAAGGGGCGGTACAAAACCTCTTCTTTTACATCCAGCGCCCCCATCTCCTTTTTCATCCTCCAAAGCTCCAGTTCCGGCTCCAGACAGTACAGACAGTCGATGGTATCCAGCTGCGGCAGTAAAACCTTAAAGGGAAAGTAATCCACCGGCGTATTCAGACTTATGGTTCCCCCGTATTCCTGTTCTTTCATCAGCAGTTTCAGAAAAGTCGTTTTCCCGCGGCCGTTTCGCCCGATAAAACCCAGCTTCCAGTCCGTATCAATCCGAAAGGAAACGTGGTCAAAAATCAGGTCTGCACTGTCCTCGTAGGAAAACGTCAGATCCGTCACCTGTAAATCGGCCATTCTTCTCACCTCCTTCACGCAAAAATACCGCTGCACCCTTTCGTACAACGGTATTTTCCCGGTTCTTTCTTACAGTTTTTTAAGGGCATCCAGCACGGCTGCTTTCAGCCCCTCCAGATCCTTCTCATCGGGATGAGACAGGGCCTTGTCAAAATTGGAGATCATCAGATCGTAATGCGCTCCCTGGTTCGGCACCTCTTCTTTCAGCTTATTGTATTTATCGCGGACCGCCTGGGGCATTTTCCCCTGGCACATGAAGGAACCAACCACTTCGTTGGTATCATTCATGTTGTCTTCCACATGCTCCAAAATTCCGTCCAGATACGTTTTGCTGTCGCCAAATCCCGCCGTCCCGAAAAGGAAAATTTTCCGGTTGTACAATGTTTTCAGATAATTTCTCACCTCTTCACTGGCTGTACCTTCGTTGGTCCAGAATCCGACACAGACCAGATCCGCGTCCTCCGCTTTTTCTGTCTTCGTTTCCTTCGCCAGAACCTGTTCCACCGCATCCGCCAGCATCTTGGTATTGCCTGTCACTGAGGCATAAAACATGGAATACTTCATCGCTTGTCCTCCCTTTCTTTTTATCATATCACACTATATTTTCGCTTTCAATTCTTTCCCCGCTCCAGATAGCGGTCCGCCTTTTCCTTCTCGCCCTGCTTCTGATAATAATTTCCCACGATAAAGCAGGCCTGTTTCAATTCCTTTTCGTATCGGCCCGGATATTGCTGATCTACTTTCTCATAGAGCTGGATTCCCTTCTCATAAGCTTCCTGCGCGCCGGAAGCTTCCTGGGGTATCAGATAGCGGGCATTGCCCAGATTGATATAGGAGCTGGCCAGCCGCAGCGTAAAGGGCAGCGGAGCCGTATCTTCCTTGTCCCGCAGCACGTAAATGCAGTCCTCCAGCATCTCCATGGCTTTTACGTACTCTTTCTGGAAGAGATAAATCGTGGCGAGAATGCTCATCCACTGGGCCAGTTCCAGCGCATGGGGGCCGTCGTCTGTGGCCTGGAAGATGGATTTGCCCAGTTTGATCAGCTGTTCTCCGATTTTCACCGCTTCCGGGTACTCTCCCAGGGCGCCCTTTAGCACCATCAGATTCTCCATACACTTTCCCTGCAGTTCCACCGCATGCAACTGTCCCGCTTTGATTCGATCAAGGCAGATCCCCACTGCGCTGCGGAAAAATTTGTCGCTGATATCATATACCTTTTTCTGGGTTTCATTAAGCTTCCTGGGTCTTGCATCCACCGTCTGGATCTTTATCAGCCCTTTATAAAACACGCCCATCCTCAGATTTGCCTGGGCAAACAGAAGATCGTAAGTTTTTTTATCTTCCTGATAAAGAGAAGAGCCTTTCTGGAGCATGGCACGGTATCTTTTCTCCGCCTCCGCAGGATTTTTCATGGTCACATACAGATTGCCTGCCATCTCGCAGAGTACCATCTCCAGGCGGACCCGGGCAGGTTCCCCTTCCGGAAGACTTGCCTTACATTCTTTTTCGATTTCTTCCAGACGTACCAGCTTCTCCTCCGGCTTGTTTTTTTCCTTCAGCGCAGCCGCAATCTCCTGCTGCAGCCTTTTTACCGTTTCTTTTAACATCGTTTTTGATCTCTCACATTTCTTTTCCGGCAGCTTTGGCCAGGAACTTTTCCGCGTTCACGATAAACCGCTCATGATCCCCTTCACCGATCACCTTTTCCCCGTCGGCAACGGTCACATGGAACACCAGGCGTCTTTTATCCACCTCAGTCAGCTCGCTTTCACAGGTAACGGTGCCTCCCACCAGTGTGGGAGCCGTATGTCTGATCTGCAGCATGGTTCCCACCGTCTGGCAGCCTTCTTCCATGTACTCTTCCACACTCATCCAGGCCGTCTTCTCCATCAAAGCCGCCATGGCCGGCGTAGCCAGCACATCCATCTGTCCGCTGCCCATGGCTCTTGCCGTATTATCCTTCGTCACTTCCAGCGTCTGTATTCCTTTGATTCCCGGTCTCATCACTTTACCCTTTCCTGTTGGTCTTCTCTTTCCTGTAAATTCCGATACGGTCAGTTTTATCACCGTCACGATGGACACCAGACGTTCGTTAAATGCAAATTCTTTTCCGGTCTGACAATCCATCAGAATTTCCATGGCCTTTATCTTTTCCTTGGGATCCTCCACGATCTCAATGGTACCCTTCCCCATGATACTGGCGTACCCGAAAGCGTACTGGCAGGCCGTCCTGCCCTCCACCAGCTTATGATCACAATCCATCTCAAAGGCCGCATTGGAACATTTCCGGATCAGATCCAGCTTCTTGCCCCGCATACCGCCATGCAGATAGAAGGTCAGCTGCCCTTCTTCCAGGGTATAACCGTAATTCATGGGCAGGATATAGATATCATCATCGTCGTGCAGGCCGATATGAATCACCTTGCAGGTGTCCAGTACGTATCGCATCTCTTCCAAATCCGTAATCTCTCTGTCTCTTCTGCGCAAGATACTGCCCTCCTTTTGTCTGTACTGACCTCATTATATACTGAATGTTCTGTTTCTTCAATCGGAAAAAACATCTCTTCTTACTTCTCTGATCAATCTGGCAGGCACGCCTCCCACTACGGTGAATGGTTTTACGTCTTTTGTCACCACGCTGCCCGCGGCGACGATCGCGCCTTCTCCTATGGTCACCCCGGACAGGATGGTGGCGTTGGAACCGATCCACACATTTTTTTCCAGCACAATGGGAGCGCCGTGCAGGATATGTCTTTTTTCAGGATCTTCGTCATGGTTCAGCGTGGCCATCACCACGTTATGGCCAATCAACGCGCCGTCGCCGATGGAAATGCCCCCCTGATCCTGAAACTGGCAGCAGCGGTTGATAAACACATTTTTCCCCACTGTGATATTCATTCCATAATCCGTATAAAAAGGCGGGAAGAGACAGAAGGTGTCGTCTTCCGGCTGATCAATCAGTTCAAAGAAAAGCCTCCTCACCTCCTGCGGTTCATGGTACGTCCCATTCAGCTTTGCAGCCAGACGCATGGCTCTCTGGCTGGCCGCCCGCATGGCCTTGGGATCATCCAGGATGTTCTCTATCTTATTCCCTGTTTTTTCTTTTTCCATTCAAAATCCCTCCTGTTTTCTCCCTCATCCTTTTAATTTCTGGGCAAAATCCGCCATCGCCTCTGATATTTTCAGCTGCTGCGGGCATACCGCCTCACAGTTTCTGCAGCCGACGCAGGCGTCAGGCTGCTTGTCTGCCGGCAGAGAAGACAGCGCCATGGGTGCGATAAAGCCGCCTTCGGTGAAGCAATGTTCGTTGTACAGCGACAGCAGGAAAGGAATATCCAGTTCCTTAGAACAATGGCTGACGCAGTAACGGCAGGCCGTACAGGGAAGGGCGATCTTTTCCACCATCTCGCCGGCGATGGCAAGCAGCGCCTCCTTTTCTTTTTCTTCCAGCGGTTTTTCTTCGCCAAAGGTCTCAATATTGGCGCGCAGCTGTTCCATATTGGACATACCGGACAGAACCACCGTCACCTCCGGCAGGCTCTGCAGGAAACGGAAGGCCCAGGCAGGTATGCTCTCCTTGGGACGCAGCGCTTTCAGCTGCTCCTCATACGGTTGATCCAGGGACGCCAGCCTGCCGCCCCGCAGCGGTTCCATCACCCATACCGGCAGATGATATTCCCTCAGCAGTTCCATCTTCTTATCGGCCTCCTGAAACTTCCAGTCCAGATAATTCAGCTGGATCTGGCAGAATTCCATCTCGTGGCCGTAAGCTTCCAGGAAGCGTTTCATCACGTCGTAATTTCCGTGGGCGGAGAATCCCAGATGGCGGATTCTGCCCGCTTTTTTCTGCTTTACCAGGTAATCGAAAATCCTGTATTTCGGATCCAGATAGCTGTCGATATTCATCTCGCAGACATTGTGAAACAGATAGAAATCAAAATAGGACACCTGACATTTCTTCAGCTGTTCCTCGAAAATGGATTCTACTTTATCGATATTGGCAAGATCATAGCCGGGAAATTTATCGGCGAGATAAAACTGTTCCCGCGGATATTTTTTCAGCACATTGCCCAGCACCGTCTCTGATTTTCCGCCGTGATAAGGCCAGGCGGTGTCATAGTAGTTGACTCCCTTTGCCATGGCGTAATCTATCATCTCCTCCGCCGCTTTCACATCCACATCGGCTTCGTCGCTGCTAAACACCGGCAGGCGCATGGCTCCCATACCCAGCGCTGATAATCTTAAATCCTGAAATTCTCTGTATATCATACCATTCATTCCTCCATTACTCTGCTTTTCTCTTTCCCAGTATAGCTTTTTGAGGCTGAAATTGCAAATACCTGGCATTTATACAAAGGTATAGATAAAAAGCATAAAAAAAGGCGAAGCACCCATGCTGTCTGCACGGATGCCTCGCCAGGAGTAAGTATGTATGATTATTTATTGGGATAGTATTTCGCAACAAAAGCTTTGGTAACTTCAGCAGCTTTTTTGATGTTTTCTTCGTGATTCATCGCGTAGTATTCCGGACGGAACTCTTCGATGGTACATACGCCGTCAAATCCGATCTCGTTGAGCGCCGCTGCGATTCCGGCATGGTTTACCACACCCTCTTCCGGCCACAGACGTTTGTCATCGCCGCAGGAACCGATGGGCAGGTCTTCACAGTCATTCAGATGGTATACGAAGATCTTCTTCGGATCTGCTTTTCTGAGCGCTTCCAGGCTGGAGCCCATCTCATGGAAGTGGAAGGTATCCAGTGTCACGCCCACGTTGGGAAGTCCAACCTCCTCTACCACATCATATGCGGTCTGGAACTGGTTGATGGAGCAGGTGGGAACTCCGCAGAACTCCAGGGATAC
>DWVJ01000022.1 GCA_019120315.1 Candidatus Ruminococcus avistercoris | reverse complement strand
AACTGGATCGAATCAAAAAAGAGAAGCAGGAGCGAAAGGGGAAGGTGAATATGTGTAAAGCGATCGATGATATGCTGGCGGATGCCAGAGAAGAAGGGCGAAAGGAAACGATGAACGGTTTGCAGGAAATGATAGCGGATGCCAGAGAAGAAGGGCGAAAGGAAACGATGAACGGTTTGCAGGAAATGATAGCGGATGCCAGAGAGGAAGGGCGAAAGGAAACGATGAACGGTTTGCAGGAAATGATAGCGGATGCCAGAGAGGAAGGAGAAAGCAAGGGAAGAAATGAAGAGAGAGAAAGGATTATACAGATATTGGTAAATGACTATTTTACAAGTGGAATTTCGAAAGAAAATTTCTGTGAAAAGCTGCAGAATATGTTTTCGATGGATCAGAAAACTGCAGAAAATTATATGAAGAGGTTTTCCGGGTGAATTTTTGTAGGGGTGTTGGAAAACAAATGAATAATCCCATCTGTTTTTCAACACCAATTTTTACAATTAATTTAATGTTAATTTACTGCACGGACAGGTAGCTGACCAGTACGTATCCGGTATAACCGTTGTAACTGATCATACAGAAACCGTTTTCTGCCGGTTCCAGATATTTTACAGAGGCACCAAGGGGAATCTGGCAGAAAGAATCCGCTTTTGTGCTGGGAGCTTTTCGCAAAGTAATACTTTCCTTACAGTTTACAACCTGAAGGTAAGAACCGGAGGATGTTGATTTTTGCTCCGGGCTCAGGTAAGAAGCCAGTGCATAGCCGGTCTTTCCGTTATAGATAATTTCATAAAAACCACTGCCTGCGTTTTCCACAAAGGAAACAGCGGCGCCAAGAGGGATCTGGCAGATTTCGCCGGAACTGGTTCGGGCAGATTTTCTCAGAGTAATGCTTTCCTGACAATTGACCACGTAATAGGTAGGATAGGTATTTGTGTCGGCAGGAGCCTGCGCAGGAGGTTCATCCTGAGGAGTCAGATCCAGATAGGAAGCCAGTGCGTATCCGGTTTTTCCATTATATATAATTTTGTAAAATCCATCTGAGGCAGTCTCTATATAACTGACGGCAGAGCCGAAAGGAATCTGGCAGATCTCACTGCTTTTTGTGGAAGGTGAATTTCGCAAAGTAATGCTTTCCTGGCAGTTGACTACATAATAAGTTTTGTAGGAAACCGACTTCGCCTCTGTGGAAGAGGGAAGCTCGGACGGAACAGCAGCAGAAACAGATGCCTTGGAGGATTCTGCCAGGCTGGTTTCTGTTTGTCGGGACTCCCCGGAGCGATCACGGTTCATACCTGTGTAAAAGATAGCAGCAGCAATTATGACAGCTGCTGCGGCACAGCAGCCGGCTAAAACAGGGATGAAATTTTTCTGTTTTGTTCTTGCGCACAGTTCCGGCAGCCTGGCGCCGCAGTTTTCACAGAATACATCCTGATCAGGGCAGTTTTGCCCACAGTTCTGGCACTTTTTCATAGCCTTGGTATCCTTTCTACTACAATATATTTATGGTTAATATCCCTTGTTTTATTGGATATGAAACATTTTTCGGGCATTTTGCCTGGTGGCTTCGATCACTTCCTCGCAGGAAATCTGTTTGATTTCGGCGATGGTTTGGGCTACATATTTCAGATAAATGGAGTTATTGCGTTTACCCCGGTTGGGAACGGGCGCCAGATAGGGACAGTCGGTTTCCAGCAAAAGAGAAGACAGGGGGGCGTATTCCACCACTTCTTTTAATTTTCTGGCGTTTTTAAAAGTAACTACGCCGCCGATGCCCAGATAAAATCCCATGTTCAGATATTCCCGGGCCATTTCCTTCGTGTAGGAAAAACAATGGATGACGCCGCCGATTTCTCCGCCGCGAAATCCTTTTACCATGTCCAGGGTGTCAGCGGCGGCTTCCCGGCTGTGGACGATGATAGGCAGTTTTTCTTCCCGGGCAAGCTGTGCCTGGGCTTCAAACCATTTTTTCTGCAGAGAGTGGTGTTCTTTATCCCAGTAGTAGTCCAGACCGATCTCTCCGATGGCCACTGCTTTTTCCTGGCGGGAAAAAAGGCGGATTTTTTCCAGCAGTTCATCGGTCATATCACCCACTTCATCGGGATGGAGCCCGAAGGCTCCATAGATGAAGGAGTAATTTTTCATCAGTTCATTGACTCTGTCAAGGCTTTTTTTGCTGGCGCTGACGTTTACGATGGTTTCCACACCGTTTTCTTTCATGGACGAAAGCAGCTGATCCCGGTCGAAATCAAAGGCTTCGTCATCATAATGTGCGTGACTTTCAAAGATCATATAGTTTGTCACCTCTCAGCAGATTTCTGCTCCTGCGGGCATATCTTTGTCCGGTACCATCAGAGCCAGTTCACCGTTTTCATCTTCCGCACAGAGGATCATGCCTTCTGACATAACGCCGGCCAGTTTCGCCGGTTTTAAGTTTACCAGCACCATTACTTTCTTGCCGACCATCTCTTCCGGTTTGTAATGGGCTTTGATGCCGGATACGATCTGACGTACCTGGCTGCCGATTTTTACCTGGGAGCAGAGCAGTTTTTTTGATTTTTTCACTTCTTCACAGGAAATGATTTCACCTACCTGGAACTGCATTTTCATGAAATCGTCATAGGAGATTTCTTCTTTAGGTTCGATGTCAATCCCGGCTTCTTTTGCCTCTTTCGCTGCTTCTGCAGCGTTTTTTGCTTCTACCTTTTCCAGAACTTCTTTGATATCCAGACGGGCAAAGAGGATTTCCGGCTTGTCGGTCACCTTATTTCCGGAAGGATAGAGACCAAATGTGGCTAGATCATCGTAGTTACGTTTTTTGGCATTTAACTGGGTGCGGATCCTTTCTGCAGTTTCCGGCATATAGGATTCCAGCAGTTCTGCGCCGATGCAGATACCCTCTACCAGATTGTAAAGTACCGTTGCCAGACGGTCTTTTTTGTCTTCGTCTTTGGCCAGAGCCCAGGGCATGGTTTCATCGATGTATTTGTTGCACCGTTTGAACAGATTAAAAATTTCCGTCATGGCGTCTGCCACCCGCAGACCTTCCATTTTTTCTGCGACTTTGTCTCTGGTGGAGGTTACGACTGTTTTCAGGTCGTCATCCACCGGTTCACAGATATTTTTATTCTCCACCACGCCGTCAAAATACTTATTGGACATGGAGATGGTACGATTGACCAGATTGCCGAGGGTGTTAGCCAGTTCGGAGTTCAGACGCTCTACCATCAGTTCCCAGGTAATCACACCGTCATTTTCGAAGGGCATTTCATGCAGAACGAAATATCGTACGGCGTCCACACCGAAAAAGTCTGCCAGTTCATCGGCATAAAGCACGTTTCCCTTGGATTTGCTCATTTTTCCGTCTCCCTGCAGCAGCCAGGGATGACCGAAGACCTGTTTGGGCAGCGGCAGATCCAGAGCCATCAGGAAGATGGGCCAGTAGATGGTGTGGAAGCGGATGATATCCTTACCAATCAGATGCAGGTCAGCCGGCCAGTTTTTCTTAAAGAGGTCGGAACTGTTTCCGTCGCAGTCGTAGCCGATACCGGTGATATAGTTGGTCAGGGCATCCAGCCATACGTAGGTTACATGCTTCGGATCGAAGGATACGGGGATACCCCAGGTGAAAGAGGTACGGGATACGCAGAGATCCTGCAGACCTGGAAGCAGGAAGTTATTCATCATTTCGTTTTTACGGGATACCGGCTGGATGAATTCCGGATGGGTATTAATGTAATCGATCAGTCTGTCGGCGTATTTGCTCATTTTGAAGAAATATGCCTCTTCTTTTGCCGGTGTCACCGGTCGGCCGCAGTCAGGACATTTTCCGTCCACCAGCTGAGATTCTGTAAAGAAGGATTCGCAGGGAGTGCAGTACAGACCCTCGTAATATCCTTTATAAATGTCTCCCTGATCATACAGTTTTTTGAAAATCTTCTGTACTTGAGCCTCATGATCAGCATCTGTGGTGCGGATGAATTTATCATAAGAGGTGTTCATCAGATCCCAGATCCGTTTGATTTCTCCGGCTACTTCATCCACAAATTCCTTTGGTGTGACGCCTTTTTCCGCAGCTTTTAATTCTACTTTCTGTCCGTGTTCATCGGTTCCGGTCTGAAAGAAGACATCATAGCCCTGCTGTCTTTTGAAACGGGCGATGCTGTCCGCGAGCACGATCTCATAGGTGTTGCCGATGTGCGGTTTGCCTGATGTGTAGGCGATGGCTGTTGTGATGTAATACTTTTGTTTTTCCATGTGTCTGTTACCTCCTTATTCCTGTCAGAGAAAAGAAAAGACCCGTCTTCTTAATAAGAAGACGAGCCTGAATAACCCGTGTTACCACTTCTGTTCATCTAAAGCCTCGCGGCAGAAGATCTCACTGGGTACTATCATACCCGCTCGCTATAACAGGCGAATCCTGTCGCAGCCTATCGTGTACCCATGGTACACGGGTCGGTGCGCCTCTCAGAAGCCATCTTCCCAAAGCATCCGTCCATCCCTCTCAGCGTCCGGGAATTCTCTGTGGAACGAATCGCCAAAGTACTCTCTTCGTCACGGTGTTTTTCCTGATTACTCTCAGGTTATCATAAGATGAGCAGATTGTAAAGGTATAATTTAATACCGGTAAAGTTCCGTCACGGTTCCTGTTTCCAGATCTTTTTCAAACAGTGCGGAGTACTGGCGGCTGTATCCGGTACGCCAGCCGATGGAAACGGAATCATTCTGTATGCAGGAATCGATACGGTAGTATACTTTATCGCCGGTCAGAGCTGCTTCCTGCAGATGGATACCGGCGCTGTCGAATACGCCTAAAAGTCCGCCGGAGAAGGAGGCGTAATCGGAAGGTTCCACCAGAAGATCAGGCTGTCCGCCGGCTTCCCGGTTATAATGGTACAGATTTCCGTTCAGTGTATAATATTCCGCCAGGTCAGTTCCATAGGTTGATATGGATTCCGAATCTTCCTGTATGGCAGAGCCGTCTTGCGTGACCAGAAACCGGGAGTCGCCAAGGACCTCAGAACCGGAGGCGATGCGTCCGCCTGAACCGTCAGCATTGACACAGGCTACTTTTCCTCCCTGGTAGAAACCGCCGGTGCCGCCGTAAGAACCGTAGGCAAAGTAGATTCTGTCTCCCTGATAAGCAATCTGGGAGATGGTACAGGAATTGTTGTTGACGGGAAAGTCCGCTGTCACCGTATACAGATTCTGTACCTGCAAAGTCCCAGGAGAGACACAGGAGAGGGTCGCTCTGGCAGTGGTATAATCGGTTTCCAAAGGCTGGAAGTAAATCATTCCATTGTGGTAATCCAGGTACTGGGAAACACCGGAGGCCAGAGCAGTGGTAGTTCCGTCTTCATTGGTGAGAAAAAGGGTATATCCTTGAGCATTTTCCGGACGGGTATACCCGATGGCACGCCCTTCTTCTGTTACTGCTTTCAGGTGGCCGCCTCCGTAATTTACGGTTTCACCGGTTTCCAGATCGTAGGAGCATAGAATGGTTTTTCCGCTGTCGGTACTGTTTGCATCAGGCATATCAAAAAAGAGTTTTCCGCCGCTGATCCCCAGTGTTCCGCAGTCGGAGACATAGGTATCTCCCTGGGGAGCAGATTCCAGAAGAATCTGTTCCGTGCCGTCCGCTGTCCGGCAGACCAGCTGGTTAGAAGCAATCCAGCCGGAACCAAAGGAGGCCAGCGCACCGGCATTCTCATAGCTTTGGGAAGAGTATTTCCAGTAAAAAATCCGATCTTTGCCGGCGACCACGTGTCCGATGGAAACTTCTGTCGTCTCTTCGGGAGGGTCGGCAGGCTGTGTTTCTTCATTCTGGCCGGGATCTGTATCCACTTCTTCGATTTTTTCTTCAATCTTTTCTTTATATTCGTCGGAAACCTGTGGATAAATGGCGATGATCCGCTCTTTGATCAGCGTGCTCTCGCCGGTGGCATCGTAACCGGTCAGAAGAACGTCAGCCGCCTGATCATAGTCTTCTGTGGCGATGTAAACGTCAGAGAGACGGATATGGCCGGTCTCTTTCTTTTCGTTTATCTGGATGGCATTCCTAAATGCGATGGCCGCGTCCTCGTAATTTAATTCTGCCAGGTATTTGTCACCGAGAGATAACTGTTCGTTGTAATCCTTCGTATTTTTTATACGCAGAAAAATCATCAACAGGACGGCCGCCAGGGCCAGAATCAGTACAATGAAAACACCAATCAGAACATTTTTCTTATTCTTTTTCATTTGCGGAGTCTCCTTTTTTGTTTTATTAAAAAAATCAGCCGCCGGAGTACATATAAATATTCCGGCACATTTCCATGGTCTGCTGGTCAAATGCCGCGCCGGCTATCATGACTCCTTCGCTGTTATAAAAAGTGACCTGAATCAGCCATCGTTCTCCGGCATCCCAGTAGGAAGGAGCGCTCTGGGTGACGGTTGTATCCAGGTTTTCGGGAATTCGGAGCATTTGTCTTATGGTATCCAGCTGTTCCTCGGTGAAACTTCCATCAGAATTTGTTTCTGCCGAGGGCTCTTGTGCTTCTGGAGTGAGAGACGCGGTCGGCGTCGGTGTGGGAGAAGCCGCGGCAGTGACGGAAGGCGCAGGTTTTTCCTGGGTGGGATCCGGAACATCCTGCGGGATCCTTTGATGAATCTGTTCCTGGCGGGAAGGAGAAACTAAGGAGTAAACGGCAATCATCCTGCTTTGGATCAATGTGTTATCATCTGCAGTATCGTATCCGGCCACCAGTACATCCGCAGCCCGGTTGTAATCCTGTGCAGCAGTGTAGGTTTCTGCCAGGCGCAGGTAAGCAGTCTGTTCCCTTTCACTGATTTCAATGGCGTTTTGAAAAGCGATGGCAGCATCCTCATAATTTAGTTCCCGCAGATACTTATCGCCCAGGGACAGAAGTTCGTTGTATTGTTTGTCTTGTTTGATACGCGAAAAAAGTATTAGAAAAATTCCTGATAAAACGACGATCAGGATGATGAATAAAACGATGAACAGATGATGCGATTTTTTCTGCATATGACGTCCTCCCTGTTATTTACTTATTGTAACAGATTCCGGAAAAAATTTACAGTTGACGATGAAAGATGTTTCATGTATTATAATAGTAACTATTATCATTATCGAAAGGAGGAAAATATGGCAACTCTGAAATACAGCCGTCAGCGTGAATCCATAAAAGAGTTCCTGATGTCACGGAAAGATCATCCCACGGCAGATACGATTTATGATAATATCCGTATGGTTTACCCAAACGTCAGTCTGGGTACGATTTACCGGAACCTGACTCTTTTGGAAAATATCGGGGAGATATGCAGAATTACGGTGGAGAACGGGGCGGACCGGTTTGACAGCAATGTAGAACCGCATCATCATTTTATCTGTCGTCAGTGTCACTGTGTAATAGATCTGGAGATGGAGAACATTGATTATGTTAAAGAGGCTGCATCGAAAAACTTTGACGGTGTGATTGAGCGGTATGTGACAAACTTTTACGGGCTGTGTAAAGATTGTGCAAAAAGTATGAAAAGTGCTTAAATAGCCCTTGACAATCCGGAAAATATGTGGTAACTTAAAATAGTAATAATTACTATTATTAAAAATTAAAAGAAAAGGAGAACATGGCAATGAAAAAATTCGTTTGTAGCGTATGTGGTTATGTTTATGAAGGAGAAGCTGCACCGGAGAAATGTCCTCAGTGTGGTGTGCCGGGAGATAAATTCGTAGAGCAGACAGCAGAACGCAGCTGGGCTGCAGAACATGTAGTAGGAGTAGCTCAGGGTGTCAGCGAGGACATCATCGAAGATTTAAGAGCAAACTTCAACGGAGAGTGTTCAGAAGTTGGTATGTACCTGGCAATGGCAAGAGTTGCTCACAGAGAGGGATATCCGGAAATCGGTCTTTACTGGGAGAAAGCAGCTTATGAAGAAGCAGAGCATGCTGCAAAATTCGCAGAACTTCTGGGTGAAGTGGTAACTGACAGCACCAAGAAGAATCTGGAGATGAGAGTAGAGGCAGAAAACGGCGCGACAGCTGGTAAATTTGATCTGGCAAAACGTGCAAAAGCAGCTAATCTGGATGCAATCCATGACACCGTTCATGAAATGGCAAGAGACGAAGCTCGTCATGGAAAAGCTTTCGAAGGTCTGTTAAAGAGATATTTCGGTTAATAAAAAATGCGGGCATCGATCCGAGAGGATCGATGTCCTTTTTTCTTGACAAAGATGACAGTTTCCGTCATAATGGTGGCGAGAAATACTATTGAATCAGACGTTCTGATTCATACACATGAGGAGGGAATGATTATGGAAAATAATGCACCTGGAAGACTGAAACTGAAGGTAACCGGAATCCTGTATATTATTCAGGCAGCCATTACGATTCTGCTCGGTCTGCTGGCGCTGGCGGGAGGAACGATGTTCCTGTCTGTAGACGGGGTGGACAGTTCTGTCGGCTCTGTTTTGGGTATTATCGCCGGTATAGTGGGGATCGTAATTATTGTGTCAGCAGCTTACAGCCTGATCGTTGGGATCCTGGGTGTAAAAAACAGCAATAAGCCGGAGAAATGCGGCGTGAACTTTGTGTTGGGTATTATTACCATCGTATTTTGCGGCTTCAGCCTTTTGTCTGGAATACTCGCTGTGGCAGGCGGCGGAGAAGTTACTTCACTGATTTCTCCCGTTATCGCGCTGATCATTGCCATTTTCTATACAGTCGGCGCAAAACAGAATAAGGATGCGGTTCGTTACAGTAATGATTATTAAAAAATGGTAAGAATAAAATCCCTCAAAGCTTTTTGACTTTGAGGGATTTTATTTGACAGCGCCTATACCGATTGGTATAATAGGAAAAAGGAGCAGAATATGGATAATAAAGAGACAATTATGACGTGTGCCCTGGATCTGTTTTATGCCAGAGGGTACGATGGCGTGGGGGTCCAGGAAATTGCGGACGCAGCAGGGATTACAAAACCGACGCTGTATTACTATTTTGGAAGTAAAAAGGGTCTGCTGCAGCAGGTTCTGAATAATTATTACCAGATCCTGGATGAGTTGCTGGACAGGGCGGTTTCTTTTCAGGGACATGTTCCGGAGCGGCTGTTTCAGATTGCAAGAGCATATTTTGATTATGCGGTTCGTTATCGGAAGTGTTATCTTTTGATGCTGGCGCTGTTTTATTCCGGGAGGGAAAGCGAAGGATTTCAGACAGTCTTTCCGATGATTCAGAAATATTATAACCGGATTGTGCAGGTTTTTGAAGATGCTGCCAATGAGCTGGGAAATATGCACGGAAGGCAGCGGCAGTTTGCCGTAGGATTTATCGGAGCGCTGGATCATTATCTGATGATGTGCCTGCGGGACGGTCCGGAGGATAAAAGTGTGGAAATTTCTGATGAACAGACTTACGGGATTGTTCATCAGTTTATGTATGGTATATATTCATAGAAAAGGGGTAGTATTCTTATGGGAAAATGGTATGAAGAAGCAGTATTTTATCACATGTATCCGCTGGGGATGACGGGAGCGCCAAAGATGAATCAGGAAGAAGGAACGGTTCACCGTTTTGAGCAGCTGTATCCCTGGCTGGATCATATGAAGGATATGGGATTTTCAGCCGTCTACATCGGGCCGCTGTTTGAATCTTCCACTCACGGTTACGATACAAAAGATTATAAACGGACAGACCGCCGGTTGGGTGACAACGATGATTTTAAATGTTTTGTAGAAAAAGCACATGAAAGAAATATCAAAGTGGTGGTGGACGGCGTGTTCAACCATACGGGAAGAGAATTTTTTGCTTTCCAGGATATTCAGAAAAACAGGGAGAATTCCCGTTATTGCGGCTGGTATAAAGGACTGTGGTTTGGCGGAAACACGCCGTACAATGACGGATTTTCCTATGAGGCCTGGAGAGGATGCTTTGAGCTGGTTAACTTAAATCTCCAGAACGAAGAGGTGAAAGAGTATCTGATGGATGTGATCCGTTTTTGGATCACAGAGTTTGACATCGACGGCATCCGTCTGGACAGCGCGGACTGTCTGGATTTTTATTTCATGGAAGAAATGCGGCGCCGTACTTCGGAATGGAAAGAGGATTTCTGGCTGATGGGCGAGGTGATTCACGGAGATTATTCCCGCTATATCCAGGATGGACAGAAGATGCTGCACAGCGTAACCAATTACGAGCTTCATAAAGGGTTGTATTCCGGTCACAATGATCATAATTATTTTGAAATCGCCCACACTATTCGCCGCCAGTTTGATCAAAACGGCGGAATCTACAGAGGAATGCGTCTGTACTCCTTTGTGGACAATCACGATGTGGACCGGCTGGCCAGCAAGCTGAATATCTGGGAGCACAGTTTTTCTGTTTATGCGCTTTTGTATCTGCTGCCTGGTATCCCTTCTGTTTACTATGGATCGGAATGGGGGATCGAAGGGGTAAAAGTCGGGCCCAATGACGACGGCATGCGGCCGGCGGTGAACTTAGAGGAGACGCTGGCGGATAATCCCCATCCTGATCTGATGGAATGGATCCGCAGACTGGGACAGATCCACGGTAAATATCCGGCCTGCGTATACGGGGAATACCGGGAATTGCTGCTTACTAACCGCCAGTATGTTTTTGCACGGATTCTGGGGGATCAGGCAGTGGTGGCAGCGGTAAATAATGATGAAAACCCGGCGTCGGTTACATTTGCTCTTCCGGTGGGGGGAAAAGAATATCTGGATGAGGTTTCCGGAGAAAAATACAGTGATGATCAGGGTCTTGTGACCATCGAACTGAAAAAATACGGCTGCGCGGTTTTATGTACGCCGGCACAGGAGGTATGAAGGTATGGAAAAAGTGATATTCGGTGAACTGGATCAGTATCTGTTCGGACAGGGCACTCACTATGATATCTATAAAAAAATGGGCGCCCATCCCATGACTTTGGACGGACATAAAGGGGTTTATTTTGCCGTATGGGCGCCCAATGCAAAGGGCGTTTCTGTCATAGGGGAGTTTAATGACTGGGAGGAGGATGCCGATCCCATGACGAAGGTGGGTGAAATCGGCGTTTTCGAATGTTTTGTGCCGGATGCGCAAGTGGGACAGCTCTATAAGTTTTATATTACCACGCAGGATGGAGAGGGACTTTACAAGTCGGATCCTTACGGCAACTGGGCGGAACTGCGGCCCGGGACGGCCTCCCGCATTGCCGATATTTCCAATTTTCACTGGAGCGATGGCATATGGATGAAAAACCGGGCGCAGCATGACCCAAGAGACGGAGCTATGTCCATCTATGAAGTGCATCCCGGTTCCTGGATGAAGCACCCGGCTACAGAGGAGAATGAAAAGGGATTCTATACGTACAAGCAGTTTGCCCATGCCCTGGCGGATTATGTGAAAAAGATGGGATATACCCATGTGGAGCTGATGGGAATTGCGGAACATCCCTTTGACGGCTCCTGGGGATATCAGGTGACAGGGTATTATGCGCCCACTTCGCGCTATGGTTCTCCGGCGGAGTTCCAGTATCTGGTAAACTATCTGCATAAAAATAAAATCGGCGTCATTTTAGACTGGGTACCGGCGCATTTCCCCAAAGATGCCCACGGCCTGGCAATGTTTGACGGCACGGCTGTCTATGAACATGCGGATCCCCGGCAGGGAGAACATCCTGACTGGGGAACGAAAATTTTTAATTACGGCAGGAACGAGGTGAAAAATTTCCTCATCGGCAACGCTTTGTACTGGGTGGAACATTTCCATGTGGACGGTCTGCGTGTGGATGCGGTGGCCTCCATGCTTTATCTGGATTATGGCAAACAGGACGGACAATGGGTGGCAAATAAATACGGCGGAAATGAAAATCTGGAGGCCATCGAATTCTTCAAGCACCTGAATACCGTAGTGCTGGGCAGAAATAAAGGGACGGTGATGATCGCTGAGGAATCCACAGCCTGGCCGAAAGTGACGGGTCCGGTGGAAGAGGACGGTCTGAATTTCAGCCTTAAGTGGAACATGGGTTGGATGCATGATTTTCTGGAATATATGAAGCTGGATCCCTATTTCCGGAAATACAATCACAACAAAATGACCTTCTCCATGACCTATGCCTACAGTGAGAATTATATTCTGGTGCTTTCCCACGATGAAGTGGTACATCTGAAATGTTCCATGCTGGAAAAAATGCCGGGATATTTTGACGATAAGTTTGAGAACCTGAAGGCGGGATATTCTTTCATGTTCGGCCATCCCGGCAAGAAACTGCTGTTCATGGGACAGGAGTTCGGACAGCTAAGAGAGTGGAGTGAAGAAAGGGAGCTGGACTGGTATCTGCTGCGGGAAGAGAAACATCAAAAGCTTCAGTCTTATGTCAGCGAGCTGCTGATGATGTATAAAAAATATCCGGCGCTGTATGCCATGGACAGGAACACGGAAGGATTCGAATGGATCAATGCGGACGATGCTGACCGCAGTATCTTCAGCTTTGTAAGAAAATCACCTACAGGCAGAAATAACCTGTTGTTTGTCTGCAATTTCACACCAATGGCGCGGCCGGATTATCGGGTGGGCGTGCCGAAAAAGAAAAAATACAGACTGATTCTGAACAGCGCGGATCCCAAGTACGGCGGAAAGACGACGATCCGCAAAACAGAGTATACGGCGGAGAAAAAACCGTGTGATAACAGAAGTTATTCCTTTGGATATAAGCTTCCGCCTTATGGCGTGGCTGTGTTTGTGTATTGACAGGGAGAGTAGTGGGATATGGAAGAACCCTGGAAGGCGGCGCTGATCCAGATGGACAGCGGCTGTGACAAAAAAGAAAATATGCGAAAGGCAGAGTATTTTATCAGGCAGGCGGCCGGCGAAGGCGCCTGCCTGGCGGTGTTTCCGGAAACGGTGGATTATATCGGAACAGATATGAGAGCTCATGCGGAAGAGATCCCGGGAGCATGGGGGGAATTTTTCTCCTTTCAGGCGAAAAAATACGGGATGTATATCCATGGGGGAAGCATTACAGAAAGAAACCCGGCAGGAAGGCCCTTTAACACCAGTCTGATGTATGGGCCGGGCGGAGAGCTGATCGGAAAATACCGAAAACTGCACATGTTTGACGTGGAGGTGGAAAACGGGCCGGTTTACCGGGAATCAGATGACATCTGTCCCGGGGAAGAAATCGTGCTGGTCAACACCGGTCTGGATTCTTTCGGGCTGTCCATCTGTTATGATCTGCGCTTTCCGGAATTGTATCGGATTCAAAGCCGAAATGGAGCCCGGATACTGATCGTGGCGGCCAACTTTACCCGCGCCACAGGGGAGAAGCATTGGGAGACGCTGCTTCGTGCCAGGGCCATTGAAAATACCTGCTACGTGCTGGCCTGCTGTCAGTGCGGAGAGAAACCGGCTTTTACCGCTTATGGACATTCCATGATTATCAGCCCCTGGGGAGAAGTGCTGGCCCGGGGAGGGGCACAGGAAGAATGCGTGATCGGTCAGGTGGATCCGAAAGAAATGGCAAAGGCCAGAAGACAGATTCCTTCCCTGCGGAATATCCGTGATGATATCTATCAGTTGAATAGTGAAAGAATAGCCGTCTTTCGGGAGTAAAGACGGCGTTCTTTTGGGTTGTAAGATGAAAATAATTCATGAATAAAATGAAAAGTGCTCACACTTTCACTTTACATTGATGAAATCTGTACGTATAATAAAATTTGTTGAAAAAAATAAATGATAAAGATGAATAATAATACATAAAGGTAAGGGAGAGATGATGATGAGCAGTGGATACGAAATCAGATGGCATGGCCGCGGCGGTCAGGGGGCCAAGACAGCGGCGCTTTTGCTGGCGGATGTGGCCTTTAAAACCGGGAAGTACGTACAGGGATTTCCGGAATACGGACCGGAACGGATGGGCGCTCCCATCACGGCTTTCAACAGGATCAGCGAAAACCCGATCCGTGTACATTCCAATATTTACACGCCGGATCTGGTGGTAGTGGTCGATGAGACGTTATTACATACGGTGGACGTGACGGCGGGCTTAAAAGAAGAGGGGGCTGTGCTGGTCAACACCTCCATGACAGAAGGAGAAGTCAGGACTTTGCTCAAAGGGTGGCAGGGGAAAATCTACACCATCGACGCAAGAAAAATTTCCCTGGAATGTCTGGGAAAATATTTCCCCAATTCTCCTATGCTGGCGGCGGCTGTGGCGGTCAGCGGGGTGATGGAAAAGGAAGAATTTATAGCGGATATGGAAGCTTCCTATCATCATAAATTCGCTAAAAAACCGGAAGTCATTGAAGGAAATATGAAGGCCTTAAAGATGACCTTCCGTGTGATGGAGGATGTGGCGGCATGAGAACAGACGTACAGAAGATAAACGAACAGACTCCCCACCAGGAACTGACCGAAGGGCTGATAATGTTTGCGGGGGGAACATCCAGATATTTTGAAACGGGAGAGTGGAGAACCAGTACGCCGGTGCTTCATGAGGATCTGTGCAGACAGTGTCTGCTGTGCGCGCCGGTCTGTCCTGATTCCAGTATTCCGGTAACGGATGGGGAAAGAGGAGATTTTGACTATGATCACTGCAAGGGATGCGGTATCTGCGCTGCAGTCTGTCCCTTTGACGCGATAGAAATGAAGGAGGGGAGATAAAGATGGCAATCAGAGAACGTATGTCAGGAAATGAGGCGGTCGCCTACGGAATCCGCCAGGTGAACCCGGATGTCATGCCGGCGTTTCCCATTACTCCTTCTACGGAGATTCCCCAGATGGTATCCACCTATATCGCCAACGGGGAAATCGATACAGAATTTATCCCGGTGGAAAGCGAACATTCTTCCATGAGCGCGGCCATCGGAGCGGAAGCGGCCGGGGCCAGGAGTCTGACAGCCACTTCATCGGCAGGTTTGGCGCTGATGTGGGAGGAGCTGCTGCTGGCGGCGTCCAACCGGATGCCTTTGGTGCTGACATTGGTAAACAGGACGCTGTCCGGTCCGATCAATATCAACTGTGACCACTCTGACGGCATGGGCGCCAGAGATACGGGCTGGATCCAGATTTATGCGGAAAATAATCAGGAGGCCTACGATAATTTCCTTCAAGCCTATCCCATTGCGGAACATAGCGATGTACATCTGCCGGTGATGGTATGCCAGGACGGGTTTATCACCAGCCATGCGGTGGAAAATATCGAGCTGCTGGAGGATGATGTGGTGAAGGATTTTGTCGGGGAATATGAACCGGAGGAATATCTGCTCAACCCTGGAAAACCCATTGCCGTGGGACCCTATTCTGTGACAGCCTACGCCATGGAAGCCAAGAAAAACCAGGAACTGGCGCTGGAACGCTCCAAAGAGGTGATTCTTCAGGTGGCGAAAGAGTTTGAAAAAATCTCCGGCAGAAAGTACGGTCTGTTTGAAGAATACCGCACAGAGGATGCCGACTATATCATGCTGATTATGGGGTCGGCTGCGGGAACTGCCAAACAGGCGGTGGATGATCTGCGCCTTCAGGGAAAAAAAGTGGGAGTGATCAAGCTGCGGGTATTCCGTCCTTTCCCGGCGCAGGAACTGGCGCAGGCCTTGAAAAACTGCAAGGCTGCGGCCATCATGGATCGATGCGAAAGCTACAACGGAAACGGCGGTCCGCTGGGAAGCGAGGTGACGGCCGGTCTGTACCGGAGCAAAGTCATGATTGAGACGGTAAATTATATCTATGGCCTGGCTGGCAGAGATTTTACCGTCAATGAGGTTTACGATGTATTTTCCCAGCTGGAGGATCTGGTGGAAAACGGAAAGGAAGCAGAACAGTATCAGTATATCGGATTACGGAAAACAGGAGGCGCACAGTGAGTAATTACAGTTTAAAAGAAATGATGAATAAACCGGAGCGTTTTGCCCCGGGCCATAGAATGTGCGCCGGATGCGGAGCCACCATTGCGGTGCGCGCCGTGCTGCGGGCGCTGGAAGAAAAGGACCGTGCTGTAATCGGCAATGCCACCGGCTGCCTGGAAGTATCTTCCTTTACCTATCCTTATACAGCCTGGGAGGACAGTTACATCCACAATGCCTTTGAAAATGCGGGAGCCACGTTAAGCGGTGTGGAGACGGCGTACCGGGCGCTGAAGAAAAGGGGCCGGCTGCCGGAAGATGAAACCTTTAAATTCATCACCTTCGGCGGAGACGGCGGTACGTATGATATCGGTTTTCAGTCGCTGTCCGGCGCCATGGAGCGGGGACATGACATGGTCTATGTCTGCTATGACAACGGAGCTTACATGAATACGGGAATTCAGCGCTCCTCCGCTACGCCCATGTATGCCGACACCACCACCACGCCGGTGGGAAGCCAGTCCAACGGGAAAATGCAGAACCGCAAAGATCTGGCCAGTATCATCGCGGATCACGATGTACCTTACGTGGCTCAGACTACTTTTACCAGAGATTTCAAAGACCTTCATGAGAAGGCTCATAAAGCTATTTACACGAAAGGAGCCTGTTTCCTCAATGTGATGACGCCCTGCCCCAGAGGGTGGAGATATAATACGCCGGATATCATGAAGATCTGCCGTCTGGCGGTGGAAACCTGCTACTGGCCGCTGTTTGAGGTGGATCACGGGAAATGGACGCTGTCTTATGAGCCGAAAAAGAAGCTGCCCATCGAAGATTTCCTGCGGGAACAGGGACGGTTCAAACACCTGTTCAAACCGGGCAATGAGGATCTGATCGCCCAGTTCCAGGCGGAAGTAGACCGGCGGTGGGAGGATCTGCTGTTTAAGTGCAGCCGGTAAAAGGAGAAGATCATGACGCTGCTTACGTATCAGGTGTTTAAAACTGTGGTGGATATGGGAAGCTTCCATAAAGCCGCGGATATTCTGGGACTGACGCCTTCCGCCATCAGCCATGCCATTTCTTCCATGGAAAAAGAGTTGGGTTTTTCCGTGTTGACCAGGAGTAAATCCGGCATCACCATGACAAACGCAGGAGAACAGCTGCTGCCCTATGTGAATGCGGTGCTCAACAGTGACGAGAGTCTGCAGCAGGTGATTGCAGAGCTGAATGGATTAAAACAGGGGAAGGTAAAGATCGGTGTGTTTTCCAGCATCTGTACCAGCTGGCTGCCGGAGATCCTGCAGTCTTTTCGAAGAAAATATGAAGGCATTACCATAGAGGTGTTCCAGGGCACATATGATGAGGTATATTACTGGATCAAAAACAGCGTGGTAGATCTGGGATTTCTCTCTGTATCCAGCGCCGGCGATCTTCCCATCGAACCGCTGTACCGGGATCCGCTGCTGTGCGTACTGCCAAGAGGCCTGAAAAAAGCCGGGAACTACATGGATATCGAGGAGATGAGAAACTATCAGTTCGTGACGCAAAGAGAAAGTACGGATGCGGATATCCAGAAATTCCTCAAAGAAAACCATCTGCAGATTCAGTCCAATTACCACGTGGTGGATGACCTGTCCACGGTGGCGCTGGTGGCTAAAGGATTTGGGATCTGTCTGATGCCGGAGCTGGTTATGCGGGATATCCCCTATGAAGTGGACTGTTACCGAATCCGTCCGGAAGCCAGCCGGATCATCGGTATCTCCGCTCTGAATCCGGGATTCATGGCGCCGGCGGTCCGGTCCATGTACCAGCACATCCTCAGTCATTACCGGGAAGACTGCTTTGAAGAAAAGAAAACGGAAGAATAGCATGAATGATAACGATAAGATTTACATGGAAGAGAGCCGGGCTGTCCTGATTCGGGGAGAAGCCAGGGAAAACGTCGTACAGCCGCTGCTGCGGGAACGGCAGCTGGTATTGTATGTAAATGGCAGAGAGGAAACTTCCTTTTCCTGTACGCCGGAACGGATAGAAGAGCTGATCCTGGGATACCTTTTGTCAGAAGGGAAAATAGAGTCTTTGGACGAGGTGACAGGGATGGAAATCGGCCGTGTCCAGGCGGAAGTCATCTGCCGGCGAAACAGGCCGGAAAAAGAAAGAGCGCGTCAGCCGGCCATTTTTAAACCGGAGGAAGTCAGACAATATATCAGTCTGTTTTTTGAACGGTCTTTTCGTCATCGGAAGACCCATGCCAGCCATAAGGCCATGCTGTTTACGGCCGGCCAGGACAGCCGCTTTCTGGAGGCGGATGATGTCAGCCGCAGGTCGGCGGTGGAGAAAGTGATCGGCCTGGGTTTGAAAGAGAGGATTGTTTTTGAACAAAGCTGTCTGATGTTTTCCGGGAGGGTTCCGGCGGATGTGGTCCGCAAGATGAAACAGGTTGGAATCCCTCTTCTGATCGGAAGGTCTTACCCTACCTGGGAAGCGGTGCAGGAGGCGAAGAAAAGCGGGCTGATTCTCTGCGGCAATGCCCGGGAAGATTCTTTTGTTCTATATGCCGGAAATCTGTGAAAATCCTTCGTCACTATTCACGAAATTCAGGGGGAATTACGGTATTTATTTTCTGAAAAATCCTTTGCAATTCCCAGCCTTGTGTTATATAATGAAACCATGAAATAAATATTGATGAAGGGCATAGAAAGGGGTATTACGATGAAAATTAAGAATATTAATAATGTCGACAAATTCTTCGAAGTAGTTGACAGCTGCAAGGGAAAAGTAGAACTGGTAACAGGCGAAGGCGACAGACTGAACCTGAAATCCAAACTGTGCCAGTATGTATCTCTGGCCAACATCTTTTCCGGCGGAGAGATCCCGGAGCTGGAAATTGTCGCTTCTGAGAAAGAAGACATTGATAAACTGTTTAACTTCATGATTAACGGTTAATAATTTCAGAAACGAAGAAAAAAGGGGGCTGTTTATAACAGCCTCTTATTTTGCGTGATACGCCCGGAAGGCGACCGCCATGATTGCACGAGCGGGCATTAGACAGGAAAAAAAGGAGGCCTTTCTGATGACAAAAGTAGACATTATATCCGGTTTTCTGGGAGCCGGGAAAACAACATTGATTAAGTTGCTGTTAAAAGATGCGCTGCAGGATGAGCAGGTGGTTCTGATTGAAAATGAATTTGGCGAGATTGGAATTGACGGAGGGTTTCTCAAGGACGCGGGAATCGAAATCCGTGAGATGAATTCTGGCTGTATATGCTGTTCTCTGGTGGGAGATTTCGGGAAATCCTTAAAGGAAGTGATTGACACCTACCATCCGGATCGTATCATCATCGAGCCCTCCGGCGTCGGTATGCTTTCCGATGTGATGAAGGCTGTGGAAGGGGTAAAGGAAGAATGCGACCTGCTTCTGAACAGTCATATCACAGTGGCTGATGTGAATAAATGCAAGATGTATCTGAGAAATTTCGGAGAATTCTATGAGAATCAGATAAAGTATGCCAGCACCATCATTCTCAGCAGAACGGACGTTGCGTCGGAGGATAAGGTGAATAAAGCGGTGGAGTCCTTGCGCGGATTGAATGATCAGGCTCATATCGTGACCACACCGGCGGCAAAGCTTGGAGGGAAAAAGATACTGGAAGTCATGGAAAACGACGTGCTGAATCTGGAGCATGAGATGGAAGAGGAACATCACCATCACCATGAGCATGATCACGATCATGACCATCATCACGATCATGAGCATCATCACCACCATGAACACGGGGAAGAATGCAGCTGCGGCTGCCATGATCATGACCATCACCACCATCATCACCATGCAGACGAAGTGTTTACCAGCTGGGGCCATGAGACTGCCAGAACCTACAGCCGTGAAAAACTGGAGCAGATCATCCGGTCTTTGAGCGAAGGGGAGGATTTTGGCGTTGTACTGCGCGCTAAGGGCATGCTGCCGGATCCGGAGGGAACCTGGCATTACTTTGATATGGTGCCGGAAGAGTATGAAATCCGGGAAGGCAGTCCGGAATTTACCGGAAGGATCTGTGTGATCGGTTCGAAGTTGCAGGAAGACAAACTGGAAGAACTTTTTGAGTTGGTATAGAGATTGGAGTAGAAAATGGCGCGGGAAGATTTTGAAAAACCGGTATATCTGATTACCGGGTTTCTGGAGAGCGGCAAGACCACCTTTCTGGACGGGACCATTCGTCAGAATTATTTTCAGATACCGGAGACGACGCTTCTGATTCTCTGTGAGGAAGGGGAAGAGGAGTATGATGAAAAGGAACTGAAAAAACGGTATCGTACCGTGGTGGAGGTGATCGAGGAGCCGGAGGATTTCACAACGGAATCTCTGGAATATCTGGACAGAAAACATCACCCGGAGCGGATTTTAGTGGAATTCAATCCTCTTTGGTCGGTGGAGAAATTTCTGAACATGCAGCTGCCGGCAGACTGGACGATCGTCCAGCATATCGTAACCGTGGATGCCAGCTGTTTCCAGGTTTATATGAACAATCTGAAATCCCTTTTTGTGGAGATGGTTCGCAAGGCTGATATGGTAATTTTCAACCGCTGCAGGAAAGAGCTTCCGCTGGCATCCTTTCGCAGGAGCGTGAAGGTGGTCAATCCGGCGGCAGAGATCATCTTTGAAAATGAAAATCATGAAGTGGAAGATATCTTTGAGGACAGTCTGCCGTATAATCTGGAGGATGATATCGTGGATATCATGGAGGAGGATTACGGTATCTGGTATGTGGATATGATGGATAATCCGGAGGATTATGAAGGAAAGACCGTCCGTTACAAGGGGAGGGTGCTCAAAAGCGAGGATCTGTCGGCCGATTTTTTTGTGCCCGGGCGCATGGCCATGACCTGCTGCGCTGATGACACACAGTTCCTCGGATACGTATGTAAGAGCAAAGAGGCGCCCCGGCTTGAGATGGGCAGCTGGGTGGAAGTGACCGCCGAGATTCACCGGGAATACCTTGACGTCTATCATGACGAGGGGCCGGTACTGTACGCAAAAGAGATTAAGGCCTGCGAAGCGCCGGCGGATGAAATGGTATACTTTAACTGAAAACGGAGAACAGGTATGTATATAATAGTTGGTTTAGGAAATCCTGACAGACAGTATGAGCATACCCGCCATAATGTGGGGTTTGACGCCGTCGATTATCTGATCGACCGGTATCAGATCCCATATTCCGGCGTAAAGCATAAAGCTATGTATGGAAAGGGTATGATCGCCGGCCATAAAGTCATTGTGGCCAAGCCGGTGACCTATATGAATCTGAGCGGGGAATCGGTGCGGGAACTGGTGGATTATTACAAAACGGATCCCCGGGAGGAATTGCTGGTGATTTACGATGACATCAGTCTGGAACCGGGGCAGCTGCGGATTCGAAAAAAAGGCAGTGCCGGAGGACACAACGGAATCAAAAATATCATATCCCAGCTTGGAACCACAGAGTTTAAGAGGATAAAAATCGGCGTGGGAGAAAAGCCAAAGGGCTGGGATCTGGCGGATTACGTGTTAAGCCGTTTTCCGGAAAAAGACAGGAAACTGGTGGACGAGTCCATACAAAAGGCCGCTGCGGCGGTGGAAATGATACTGGAAGGTGATATTGACACCGCAATGAATGAATATAATAGAAAAACGGAAAAGGAATCGTAAATGAAAGCATTGCAGAATCCCCTGGAGAGGCTGGCAGAATTTCAGGAAGTAAGAAGCAGTCTGAAAAAGAGAGACGCTAAAATCCTGCAGCTGTGCGGCTGTATGGAAACCCAGAAAGCCCACGTGACTTACGGGCTGGGACAGGATTTTTCCCGCCGTCTGATCATAGCGGAGAATGATCTGAAGGCCAAGGAATTTTATGAAGACTACCGCTTTTATGAACCTGACGTTCTGCTGTATCCTGCCAGGGATTTAATCTTTTTTCAGGCGGATATTCATGGAAATCTGCTGACCAGGGAAAGGATGCGGGTGTTTCAGGCTCTTCTGGAAGAAAAAGAAGCGACGGTGATTACCAGCATCGCCGGATGCATGGATTATCTGATCCCGCTGGAGGAAATCCGAAAACAGGTTCTGTGCTTGCGGAATGACAGTGCGGTGGATGTGGAACAGCTGAAGCGGCAGCTGGTATATCTGGGGTATGAAAGATGCAGCCAGGTGGAAGCCTCCGGACAGTTTTCCATCCGCGGCGGAATCATCGATATCTTCCCGCTGACCGAAGAAAATCCATGGAGGATTGAACTGTGGGGGGACGAGATCGATTCTATCCGCAGTTTTGATGTGGAAAGTCAGCGCTCTGTTGAAAATCTGACGGAAATCCGTCTTTATCCCGCTTCAGAGATCATCCTGGACGAGGGGAGAATACAGGAAGGTTTAAAAAAGATAAAGAAAGAAGCGAAGACCTGCGAAAGCCGTTTAAGAGAGCAGTTTAAGACAGAGGAAGCGGCCAGGCTGTCCGGTCATGTGAAGGAATTCTGCGAGCAGATGGAGGAACTTTATGATCTTTCCGGAGCGGAAAATTATCTTCATTACTTCTATGACGATGCCGTCTGCTTCCTGGACTATTTTTCTGCGAAAGACACGGTGATTTTCCTGGATGAACCAGGGAGAATAGCGGAGACGGCCGACGCAGTGGAAGAGGAGTTCCGCCAGAGTATGGCAGGGCGGCTGGAAAAGGGATATGTGCTCCCGGAGCAGACCAGACTGCAAAAAAGCCGCCGGGAAGTGGCGGCGGCCATAGGGCATTTTCCGGCTGTTTCTCTTTCGCTGATGGAGCAGCGGGGAGGCGACTGGGAGTTTGGGGAACGTTACCAGATGGAGGTAAAGTCTGTCAGTTCCTATAACGGAAGCTTTGATCTGCTGGTAAAGGATCTCCAGGCCTGGAAAAAGGGAGGGTTTCAGGTTCTCCTTCTTTCCGGTTCGCAGACAAGGGCAAAAAGGCTGGCGCAGGATCTTCTGGATGAAGGACTGAGCAGCTATTACAGCGAGGAGAAAGACCGGGAGATCGGCGCCGGTGAGATCATGGTAAGCTATGGCCATGCTCACAGGGGTTTTTCCTATCCGCTGATTAAATTTGTGGTGATCACGGAGACGGATATTTTCGGCCGCGAGAAAAAGAAGAAAAAGAAAAAAACTCGATACAGCGGACAGAAGATCAGCAGTTTTTCTGAGTTGTCGGTGGGAGACTACGTGGTACATGAAAACCACGGCCTGGGTATTTACCGGGGAATCGAAAAAGTTGAAGTCGACAAGGTCATGAAAGACTATATGAAGATCGAATATGCGGGAGGCAGCAACCTGTATATTCTGGCCACGCAGCTGGATGTGCTGCAAAAATATGCCGGTTCGGATGCCAGAAAACCGAAACTGAACAAGCTGGGCGGACAGGAGTGGAAAAAGACCAGAACCCGCGTACAGGGGGCGGTGAAAAATATTGCCCGGGAGCTGGTATCTTTGTATGCTGCCAGACAGGGCAAGGAAGGGTATGCTTACGGCAAAGACACCGTATGGCAAAGAGAGTTTGAGGAAATGTTTCCCTTTGAGGAGACGGAAGATCAGCTGATGGCCATCGACGCCACAAAACAGGACATGGAAAGCCATAAGATCATGGACCGCCTGATCTGCGGCGATGTGGGATACGGAAAAACAGAAGTTGCGCTGCGGGCTGCTTTTAAAGCGGTACAGGAGGGGAAACAGGTGGTGTATCTGGTGCCTACCACCATACTGGCTCAGCAGCATTACAACACCTTTGTGCAGCGGATGAAAGAATTTCCCGTGCGGGTGGATCTGCTCTGCCGGTTTCGGACTCCCACACAGCAGAAAAAGACGGTGGAGGATCTGAAAAAAGGCTGGGTGGATATCGTGATCGGTACCCACAGGGTACTGTCCGCCGATGTGCAGTTTAAGGATCTGGGACTTTTGATCGTCGATGAAGAGCAGCGGTTTGGCGTGACTCATAAAGAAAAGATCAAGCAGCTGAAAAAGGATGTGGATGTGCTGACGCTGACGGCCACTCCCATACCGCGTACGCTGCACATGAGTCTGATCGGGATCCGGGATATGAGCGTGCTGGAAGAGCCGCCCATGGACCGGATGCCCATCCAGACGTACGTGATGGAATACAGCGAAGAGATGGTAAGGGAGGCCATCAGCAGGGAACTGGCAAGGGGCGGTCAGGTGTACTATGTGTATAACCGGGTCAGCAATATCGCGGATATCGCCGGGAAAATCGCTCAGCTGGTGCCGGAGGCATCCGTAGCCTTTGCCCACGGCCAGATGCACGAGCGGGAACTGGAGAAGGTGATGTACGGCTTTGTCAGCGGTGATATCGATGTGCTGGTTTCCACCACCATCATCGAAACGGGGCTGGATATTTCCAATGTCAATACCATGATTATCCACGATGCGGATCAGATGGGTCTTTCCCAGCTTTATCAGCTGCGGGGACGGGTGGGCCGTTCCAACCGGACAGCCTACGCATTTCTGATGTATAAACGGGATAAAATGTTAAAAGAGGTGGCGGAAAAACGACTGCATGCCATCCGGGAATTCACGGATCTGGGCAGCGGCTTTAAGATTGCCATGCGTGATCTGGAAATCCGGGGAGCCGGGAATCTTCTGGGAGCGGAACAGCACGGCCATATGGAAGCGGTGGGCTATGATCTGTACTGCAAGATGCTGGAGGAAGCGGTGCAGGAGGAAAAAGGCGAAAAACGCCAGGAAAGTTTCGAGACGACTATCGATATGAGTCTGGATGCCTTCATTCCCGACCGGTATATCCCCAATGAGGTTCAGAAACTGGATATCTATAAACGGATCGCGGGAATCGAATCCAGGGAAGAATATGAAGATATGCTGGAAGAGCTGATGGATCGTTTCGGAGAGCCGATGAAGTCCGTTCTCAATCTGCTGGAAATCGCCAGGATGAAGGCTCTGGCCCATAAGGCTTACGTGGTGGAGGTCAAGCAAAAAGGAGATACGGTACGGCTGCAGATGCATGAACGAGCCAGGCTGAATCCGGCCAAAATACCGGAACTGCTGAACCGTCATCAGGGAGAACTGATCTTTAAGACGGAGCCAGAGGTCTGCTTTTTCTTCCGGCCGGCCAGGCGCAGACGAAATGAAACCATCTCCATGATGGAGCGCACAGAGGAACTGCTGGAGGAGATCTTGAGTTTTACGGAAAAATAGTTTATAATACTGTGAGCGTAAAGACGCATACAGGAGGATAACATGAAGAAAAATGTGGTAAAAACAGCCTGCGCCGCGATGGCTGCGGCCATGTGTATGATATCAGCGGCAGGCTGCGGTTCCAGCCAGCTTGACGGGACGCAGACGGCGGCCGTTGTGGACGGAGAAGAGATACCGGCAGGTGTGTTAAGCTTTGCGGTAAGATATCAGCAGGCGCAGACGGAGTACTATTATTCCTATATGTATTCCATGTACGGCGGCGCCGAGGCAGATGTTCCCATCTGGGATAATGAGACAGAAGAAGGCGGAGAAACCTTCGGCGAGCAGACCAGACAGGAGGTTCTGGAAAATATAGAAAAGATGTATCTGGTCAGGGAACGCGCGGATGAATACGGGCTGGAGATCACCGAAGAGGAAGAAAAAGCCATGGATGAGGCTGCCGCAGCCTTTATCGAGGGAACGGATGAAAATGTTCTGAAAAAAATCGGGGTTTCTCAGGAAGATGTGCGGGAATATCTGGAACTGAATACGTATTATGAAAAAGCCTTTGAGCCGGTTATCGCTGATGTGGAGATTGAGGTAACGGATGAAGAGGCGGCCCAGTCTACGCTGACTTATGCTTATCTTTCCACCCGGGATATGGAAGAGGATGAGAAGCAGCAGGTTTACGATAAAGTGGAAAATCTGCTGGAGCAGATAAAAGCCAGCGAAAATCCTGCACAGGCGGATATAGAAACCATGGCTGAGGAACTGGATGAGTCTTTCATTACCACATCTTTCTCTTACGGCGAAGACGATACTACGCTGGATGACGCGGTGAAAGAGGCGGCTTCCGGTCTGGAAGACGGCCAGATCTATGACGGCGTAGTGGAGGGCGAAGCGGGATATTTTGTGGTCCGGCTGGATAAAAAACTGGATGAAGAGGCTACTGCTAACAAGGAGGAATCTCTTAAGCTGGAGAAGCAGCAGGAGGCCTTTGATGAAATCGTTCAGGGCTGGTATGATGAAGCGGATATCGAATTGAAAAAAGGCGTCTGGAAGAAAATTCGCCTGACCGATGAGGAAAGTTACCAGATGGCGGCGCCGGAGACAGAAAACGGCGATACATCTGAAGAAAACGGGGCAGAGACGGAAACGGATACGACAGAAGAAGGGCAGGAATAACACCGGTACGGAGGGTTCGCAAATGACAAAGAAACAATTTTCAGACTGGGCCGCCAGGGATCTGATTTTCATGGACGGAGCGACAGGCTCCAATCTGATGGCCGCCGGCATGCCGCAGAATGCGTCGTCGGAACTTTGGATGCTGGATCATCCACAGCCGGTACAGAAGCTTCAGAGCGATTACGTTAAGGCGGGAAGTCAGATCATTTATGCCTGCACGTTTTCCGCCAACCGGCAGAGTCTGAAAAAACACGGCCTGGAGAACAGGACGGGTGAACTGAACCGCAGACTGGTACAGCTGACCAGGGAAGCGGTGGGGGATCGCGCCTGCGTGGCCGGAGATCTGACCATGACCGGAGAGCTGCTGGAGCCGCTGGGCGACATGACAGAACCGGAACTGGTGGATATCTATAAGGAACAGATAGAAGCGCTGGCAGAGGGCGGAGTGGATCTGCTGGGAGTGGAGACCATGCTGAGTCTCGATGAGATGCTGGCGGCGCTGAAGGCGGCAGAAGCGGTCTGCGATCTGCCGGTGATGTGTACCTTTACGGTAAACGAAAAGGGAATGACTATTTACGGAACGGACGCGGTGGATGCGGTCTCGCGGCTGGAAGAGGCCGGCGCGGCGGCAGTGGGCGTCAATTGTTCCCTGGGGCCGGATCAGCTGCTGGATGTGGTTGAGCGGATGGTCAAAAAGGCTCAGGTTCCGGTGATTGCCAAGCCAAATGCCGGACTTCCCACACTGGATGCTTCCGGAAATATGGTATACAGTATGGATGAGGAAACTTTCGCCCGCCATATGAAGGAGCTGGCGATGGCCGGAGCCCGCCTGATCGGGGGATGCTGCGGCACCACACCGGGTTATATACGGAAAATGAAACAATTGCTGTGTAAGTAAGAGAAAAAGAAGATTGGGTTACGAAAAGTAACTCAGTCTTTTATTTTACTGGAATTTTACATATTCTTTACAAATGCCAGATAGCCGAATTAACTGAAAAATAGTAAAATCCAAATGAGTATTCATATACTTTAAAAAATGAAAAGGAGAAAAGCATATGGATAAGAAGGGAAGAAAGATTTTGCACAAAACCCTGGCAGGATTTCTGGTATCTGTAATGCTGGGAACGACGGCAGTTCCCGCTGCAGCGGCGGAAGAAACGGCCGGAACGGGGGCCGTGGTTTATGAAAGCGAATCGGAGAATGAGCTGGATGGGGAAGTGACGGAGGGAGAAGAACCTTCGGAAGAAGTCCAGGAAGAAATACCGATTCAATCCGAACAGGCCGAAATTGGAGCAGATGACAATGATGATTGGGACGACGATCGGGATGATGTAACGGAAATTATATTGAACCGCAGCTCATTAAATTTCACAAAGAAAGGACAGACAGCAAAGCTGATTGCCACCCTGGTTTCAGACGGTGATGATGACGATGATGATATCGACTGGGAAAGCAGCAATGAGCGAGTAGCCCGCGTATCGGACGACGGCCTGGTAACGGCGGTTAATAATGGAACCGCTACGATCTGGGCTAAAGAGGATGATGTGAGAGCGTCCTGTAAAGTGACTGTGAACGGCATAAAACCGGATCAGGTGACCAATGTCAGCGTAAAAAGCTGGGGCGCAACGGCGGTGAAAATCAGCTGGACTCCGATTTACAATGCAGATGGGTATCATGTGTATCGTGCCACATCCAAAAACGGTACATACCGACAGGTTGCCAGGCTTTTGGGCAGTGATGTTTCCTCGTTTATCAATCGCAGTCTGACAACAGGACGAACCTATTATTACAAGGTTCGTGCATTTGAAGATGGTATCTGCGGCGCGTATTCAACCATTAAGACGGGAAAAGCCGTTCCAAAACAGGTAAAAATCAGCAAAGTTCAGTCCTGGGGTTATAACGGGCTGAAAATCACCTGGGGAAAAGTGGCAGGGGCAGACGGATATCGCCTTTATCGTGCAGCTTCACCGAATGGAGAATTTACTTATGTGACACAGATTAACAGCGGCAGTACCTGTTCTTATGTGAATTCGAAGCTTACCACCGGGCAAAAATACTATTATAAGATGCGCGCCTTTAAAAAATATGCGGGCAGCTATCATTTCGGCGCGATGTCGGCTGTAACAGGCAATGTGGCGCCGAAACTCAAACAGGCAGTAATCACGAAAGCTGTGCCGGGATATGAAAAAGTAACATTGAGCTGGAATAAGGTAAACGGGGCGATCGGATATCAGATTTATTACCGGGAAGCAGATGATGATGACTGGGATTATGTAAAAGAATTGCGAGGCACCACTTATACGCATCGGGATGATGATCTGGGCGATGATGTTTATTACTATAAGGTAAGAGCGATTCGGTATGAGAATGGAAAGAAACAGTATGGAACTTTCTCTGAGCCAAAACGGGTGAGAGTGCCGGATTATGATGATGATCGCTGGGACGATGATGACGACCGCTGGGATGATGATTGGGATGACTGATCCGTTGTTCCTGGAAATAAGATTAACAGGCAGCCAGAAATTTTCTGGCTGCCTGTTTCACAGCAAATTCAGAATTTATCAGACAGCCGCTTGCTTTCCTTGGCGGAAAGAAACAGGTATTTCCGGATGGCAAATAAAACCCCGATACCCAGGATGCCGATCAGCGTTTCCCAGGTCTGCAGATGCTCCACCACCATTTGACGTGCGGTGGCAAACATCAGAACTTCCACCACGGTTTCCGGCGTGTGTTTGCACAGCATTTTGACGAATTCAATACCGACCACCAGGTTTAAGGCCCGGGCCAGAAAGGTGGTAAAGTAATTATTTTCCAGGAAAAAGGGATCTTTGATGACATCACGAAGCAGGTTGAGAATCTGCAGCAGGATGACAAGTATGATGATTACGGAAATCAGAAATTCGATATAGCGGGTAATTTCCGGAAGAAGGTCGCGGATTTTCTGTGAGATACGTTCTTTATCCATGGATGGTTTCTCCTTTGTTGACGGGTTATCAGGTAGTGTCAGTATACCATATTTTGTATACAGAAGAAATAAAATGTTTGCCTATTGCGGAAAAGTGCGTTAAAATAAGTCAATACAGCTTGCGACAAGACGAATTTGAGAGGAATGAATCTATTTTGAAAAAAGAAAAGGGAAAAGCAGTAAAAATCATCCCCCTGGGCGGTCTGGATAAGATCGGGATGAATATTACTGCCGTGGAATATGAGAATACGATTATCGTGATCGACTGCGGTATTTCTTTTCCGGAGGACGACATGCTGGGCATCGATAAGGTGATACCAGACGTGACGTATCTGGAACAGAATATTGATAAGGTAAAGGGTTTTGTGATCACCCACGGACATGAAGACCACATCGGAGCCCTTCCTTATATACTGCCAAAGATCAATGTGCCGGTGTATGCCACCAGGCTGACCATGGGGCTGATCGAGCATAAACTGCAGGAGGCGAAACTTCTGAAAAAAACCCGGCGAAAGATCGTGAAACAGGGCGGTTATGTGACTCTGGGGGATTTCCGGGTGGAGTTTATCAAAACCAATCACAGCATCGCCGGGGCTTCCTCGCTGGCGATCTATACACCGGCCGGCGTGATCGTCCATACCGGCGATTTTAAGGTGGACTATACGCCGCTGTTTGGGGAATCCATCGATCTGCAGAGAATGGGTGTATTGGGCAAAAAAGGCGTGCTGGCTGTTTTGAGCGACAGTACCAACGCCATGCGTCCCGGCTTTACCCCTTCGGAGACAAAGGTGGCCAGAACCTTTGATATGTTGTTTTCTGAATATCGGGGCAGCAGAATGATCGTGGCTACCTTTGCTTCCAATGTGGATCGTGTGCAGCAGATCATCAATACAGCCCACCGTTTCGGGCGGAAAGTAATCCTGCAGGGACGAAGTATGGAAACGGTGATTCAGATTGCTCAGGATCTGGGATATGTGAAGATACCGGAAAAGACGCTGATTCAGGTGGGAGAAATGAATCGCTATCCTGATGAACAGCTGGTGTTTATCACCACCGGCAGCCAGGGAGAATCCATGGCCGCTCTGTCACGGATGGCTGACGGCACCCATAAAAAGGTGCATATCAAGCCGGGTGATGTGATTATTTTAAGTTCCAATCCCATACCGGGAAATGAAAAAGCGGTTTCCCGGATCATCAATGAGCTGGCCATGCGGGGAGCGGAAGTGCTTTTCCAGGATACCCATGTTTCCGGCCACGCCTGCCAGGAGGAAATCAAACTGATCTATTCCCTTTTGAAGCCCAGGTACGCTGTGCCGGTTCACGGAGAATACCGCCATCTTACGGCGGCTGCCGATACGGTCATGGAACTGGGTATGGAAAAGGATCATGTGTTCATCCTGGAAGCCGGCGATGTCTTAAGTCTGTCTCAGAAGGAGGCGAAGGTGACGGGGAAAGTTCCTGCCCGGGAGATTTTCGTGGACGGACTGGGAATCGGCGATGTGGGGAATATCGTGATCCGGGATCGACAGAATCTGGCCGAGCACGGTATCGTGGTGGTGACCATTGGATTGGAAAAAGGCAGCAAACAGCTGGTATCCGGACCGGACATTGTCTCCAGGGGATTTGTCTATGTGAGGGAGTCGGAAGAGCTGATGCGTGAACTGAGGGAAGTATCCCGCCGTGCCATTGAAAAATGCCGGAAAAAGAATATCCGGGAGTGGAACAGGATCAAGGGAGAGGTAAAGGACAGTCTGTCGGATTTTCTGTGGAAAAAAATGAAACGGAATCCGGTGATCATACCAATTATCATGGAACTTTAAGAAAGAGCGGAGACGGTTTAGCTAACGCCACATAAGGCAGTAATTTGAAAACAATATTGAAATACAGCTTATGGGCGTTGCAAAGGCGAAAAGACAGCGTAGAAGGCAGAAATGCTTTTTACGCTGTCTTTCTTTATGCCAAAAATAAAATCGCACATTCGTCAAGCAAAAACTTCCTTGCTACAATGTAGATGAAGGAGGCAAACGGATATGCGAAAATTTTAATTGCTCTTAATATGCTACGAAACAAACTGCTTGCAGAGGGCAGATATACGGATGCAGTAGATGATATTCTAATCAAAGTAGTCAGTGCACCTATTAAGAAATTCAAAATCAGAATCACGGAGGTTTAAGGTTATGAAAAAGACAATATTTGAACAGATGGGCGGCACTTATATACGGCAGGGAGATTATTTTCTCCCTTGTCTGTCTTTACCCGCCGAAAAAGAAACCAAGCCTATCGACGTATGGGGGCAGCGGCATTTGCGCTATCTCAAACAGCACCGCAAGGTGCTTTATACCAACCTGCTTACAAGCGGCAAGCTAAACAGCTATCTTGTGGATATTGACGAGCAGGCGGAAGATATGTTTCTTCGGCTGGTAAAACAGATAGCGGAGCGAGAGGGCTTAACCGAACAGCTAAAGGCAGAAAATTCAATGCTGTGGGTACAGACAATGAACAGTATTCGTAATAGAGCAATGGAGATTGTAAACGAGGAAATTATCTATAATTAAAGCATTGTAACGCATACAACTGTAAAATTGTGGCGGGTAGGGATAAACTCCTTACCCGTCTTTTTTTGCTCTCTTAAACGCTTAAACAGGGCGGTTTGACACCGAAAAGCGTTACATACTTCACTTGTTAGTCACAAT
>DWVJ01000001.1 GCA_019120315.1 Candidatus Ruminococcus avistercoris | reverse complement strand
ACGATAAGCGACGAATGCGGACGTGAAGCGGGAACCGGCAGGCTGTTTACAGACTGTTCGGTTTCTGCGAGCGGCCATATGAGTGCAACGAATAGCGAGGACTCGCAAGAGTCCGAGCCTGCATTCGTCGCGTATGGAAACTGCGCGGCGAATGACAGCAGACACTTCCCCGGGAATTGCGACCGGGGCGGTGTTTCTGAAGATATCCCCGGCAGGGGGTAGAAAATTCAATAATTATATTGTATAATTATAGAAAAATTTATAAGGAGGCTAATGGAATGCCGTTTAATTTTAAACCACAAAAGTTTAATGCATCCATCAAAACCGTTGAGATCGGATGCGGAGACAAAGCAATCAAATTAGGAGGAGAAAGTGTATTCCCCTTCTACACATTTGACGGACCCATCGAGAACGCACCGAAGGTTGGTGTGGAAATCACAGATATGGGCCTGATCAATGCCACACCTGAGCTGATCGCATACTATGGCGAAGGCGCATCCATGGCAGATATGGCCAAGAAAGCCGCTGCGATGGAAGGTGCTGATTTCGTATACCTGAGCCTGGAAGGCGGAGATCCCAACGGCGAGAATAAATCCGTTGAAGATCTGGTTGCAGTTGTAAAAGAAGTCGCAGATGCAATCGATGCTCCGCTGGTAGTTGCAGGATGTAAGAATGTTGAAAAAGACGCTGAACTGCTTCCAAAGGTTGCAGAAGCTCTGCAGGGCAAAAATGTTGTTATCATGCCGGCAAAAGAAGAAAACTACAAAGCAATCGGCGCAGCAGCAGGCCTGGCATACAATCAGAAACTGGGCGCTGAGTCAGCAGTAGATATCAACCTGGCAAAACAGCTGAACGTTGTAACCACACAGCTTGGCGTAAAACCGGAAAGCATTGTAATGAACGTTGGTACCGCAACCGCAGGTTATGGTTATGAATACGTTGTTTCTACAATGGACCGTGTAAAAGCAGCAGCTCTGTCACAGGATGATGCTATGCTGCAGATGCCGATCCTTACACCGGTTGCTTCCGAGACATGGAACGTAAAAGAGTCCGTAGCTTCTGAAGAGGATTCACCGGAATGGGGCTCCAGAGAGGAAAGAGGAATCTCAATGGAAATCATGACAGCGGCAGCTGACCTGGTATCCGGATCTAATGCTGTAGTTTTACAACATCCTCAGTCCGTTGCAACGATTTCAAAGATGATTAAAGAATTAGTATAATCATATTAAAACAGGAGGATAAAGAAACATGGCATTATCAGGTATTCAAATATTTAAAATGACACCAAAGAAAAACTGTAAGGAGTGCGGCAGCCCCACATGTATGGCTTTCTCCATGAAAGTTGCTCAGGGCGCAGTTGACATTTCCGCTTGTCCTTACATGTCAGAAGAAGCTCTGGCTTCCCTGGCAGCAGCCACAGCTCCGCCAATGAAGACGATCAAAGTCGGAACAGGCGAAGGCGAATATACTCTGGGTGGAGAAACTGTTCTTTACAGACATGAAAAAACTTTTGTGAGCAAAACAAGATATGCTGTTGCTCTTTGCAGCTGCATGGATGATGCTGAAATCGATGCCAAGATCGCAGCTATCCCGGTTGTAGATTATGAACGTATCGGTGAAAGAATGCATGTGGAAATGGTTTACGTAAACTATGACGCAGCTTCTGGAGCTGACAAATACGTTGCGCTGGTTAAGAAAGCAGCGGCTACAGGAAAAACTCTTATTCTGGGATGTGATGATGTAGAAGTTGCAAAGGCAGCACTTGCTGAATGCAAGGATGGAAAACCCGTACTGAACGGTGCAAATGCTTCCAACTACGAAGCTATGAGCGCAGTAGCAAAAGAAGCAGGCGTGGTACTGGGCGTTTCCGGAGCAGATCTCAACGAACTGTATGATACAGTAGCGGCACTGGAAAAACTGGATAACAAAGAACTGGTTCTGGATGTGACAGGAGCTACCATCAAAGAAACTTTTGCAAATGCTGTAAAAGTTAGACGTGCGGCTCTGAAAGATGAGGACAGAACATTCGGATATCCGTCTATCGTTAACTTGGTTAAAATTGCAAAAGGCGACAAATATATGCAGGAAGCTCTGTCTTCTGTATTCACCATGAAATATGGTTCCATCGTTGTTATGGAAGAACTGGGATATGCAGAGGCACTGCCGCTGTTCGGTCTGCGTCAGAACGTATTTACCGATCCGCAGAAGCCGATGACAGTAGATACCGGCATCTATCCGCTGAACGGCGCTGATGAGAACTCCATCTGCCTGACAACGGTTGACTTCGCCCTTACATACTTCCTCGTTTCCGGTGAACTGGAAAGATCCGGTGTTCCGATCAACATGGTTATCAGTGATGCAGGCGGACTTTCCGTACTGACAGCCTGGGCAGCTGGCAAACTTTCCTCTACATCCATCTCCAAATTTATCAACGAGAATGTAGCGGATAAGGTTAAATCCAGAAAACTGATCATCCCCGGCAAGGTTGCCGTACTGAAAGGTGATCTGGAAGCCAAATTACCGGATTGGGAAATCATTGTTGCTCCTAACGAAGCAGTTCAGCTGGTTAAATTCCTGAAAGATATGAAGGAGAACGGCCAGTTATAATCAGCGTTACCGCTGAATAAAAAAGGAGGTTTTTTATAAAGCCTCCTTTTAAAATAAAAAGGCAATGAGAAAAGGAGAAAAAACATGGCAAAATTTGTTACTATTGGGGAAAGAATTCACTGTATTTCACCTGCAATCAAAGAGGCATTTGCTACACGTAACCCGGAAGCAATTCTGAAACGTGCGAAAGAACAGCTGGATGCCGGCGCTACCTATCTGGATGTTAACATCGGACCGGCTGAGAGCGATGGACCGGAACTGATGCAGTGGGCAGTTAAATTACTGCAGGAAAACTTTGACAATGTACCTCTGGCACTGGATACCGCAAACAAGGCTGCTATCGAAGCAGGTATCGCTGTTTACAACAGAGCTAAAGGAAAACCCATCGTTAACTCCGCTGACGCAGGCGACAGAATCAGCTACATTGACCTGGCTGCTGCAAACGATGCTATCGTTATCGCACTTTGCTCCAACGGACCGATCGCTGCTGACAACGACGAACGTATGGTACATTGCCAGACCATGCTGGAGCACGGCATGATGCTGGGTATGGAGCCGACCGATCTGTGGTTCGACCCGCTGTTCGTAGTAGTAAAAGGTATGCAGGACAAACAGATGGAAGTTCTGGAAGCTATCAAGATGTTCAGCGATATGGGTCTGAACTCAACAGGCGGACTTTCCAACAACTCCAATGGTATGCCGAAACACATCAGACCGATCATGGATGCAGCGCTGGTTGCTATGTGTATGATGCAGGGTCTGACCTCAGCTATCGTAAATCCCTGTGACCAGAGACTGATGGAAACTATCAAGTCCTGTGACGTATTCAAGAACAATACTCTGTATGCAGATTCCTATCTGGAACTGTAATCAGAATTTAAGAGGCTGAATTTATGTTCAAAGTGACTTTTCGGTTTGAAAGTGGCGAAGCGGTGGAAACCTTCGCCACTTCCGGTGAAAACCTCCTTGAGGTTGCAAGAAAAACAAATGTGGCTATCGATGCGCCCTGTTCCGGCAACGCTTCCTGTGGAAAATGCCGTGTAAAACTGGTGGGCGGCGAACTGGAATCAAAGAAAACCCGTCATATTACCGATGAGGAATATGAACAGGGATGGCGTCTGGCCTGCGTGAGTACCATAGAGGCAGATGTGGAAGTCATGGTTCCGGATATTGCTTCCGCTTATCGGAGCAGAATGAAAGTTGCGGATTTAAGTTCACCAGATGAAGTCGCTATTTTTGAAAAAACGAAACAGGGGCTGGAAGATGCGGGAATCTCTCTGCATAACAGTCTTCGTACCGTACGGGTATCCATGGCGGTACCGACTCTGGATGATACCATGCCGGATAATGAGCGGCTGACTCGTGCATTGAAGAAGGAGCTGAACACAGAAGTGGTCAGTCTGCCTTATTATGTTATGAGACGGCTTCCGGATGTGCTGCGCGCCAGTAATTTTGAAGTGCAGTGCGTGATCCGGACTGCGGCCAACGGCCACGTTTTTGTCTATGATGTATATGAAAAGGACGCGGATGTGGTGATTGGTGGTCTGGCAGTTGATATCGGAACAACGACAGTTTCCGGACTGATCATCAATATGGAGACGGGAGAAATCATTGGAAAAGCTTCCAGCGGGAATGGGCAGATCCGATACGGAGCGGATGTTATCAACCGCATTATCGAATCGACGAAACCGGGAGGACAGGAACGTCTGCAGGACGCTGTCATCCAGGAAACGATTAATCCGATGATTGAACACATGTGCCGTGCCAGCGGATTTGATCCCAAACATATTTACCGGATGTGCGTGGCAGGCAATACCACCATGAATCATCTGTTCTCCGGCATCAACGCAGATCATCTGCGGATGGAGCCTTATATACCGGCTTTCTTTAAAACGAATTCCTTTTTTGCTTCGGATCTGGATATCCATATTAATCCGGACGCTCATATCATCGTTGCACCTAATATCGGAAGTTATGTAGGTGGCGATATTACTGCGGGCACTCTGGTCAGTATGGTCTGGAACCGTCCGGAGTTTTCCCTGTTCATTGACCTGGGAACCAATGGAGAACTGGTGTTTGGCAATTCCGATTTTATGATGAGCTGTGCCTGCTCGGCGGGACCTGCCTTTGAGGGCGGCGATATCAGCTGTGGTATGCGGGCAACCGACGGCGCCATAGAAGCCTGCGTGATTGACAAGGATACGATGGAACCCACATTTGAGATTATCGGGGAAGCCGGTGTGAAACCGGTGGGCCTGTGCGGTTCCGGTATCATTGACGTAATCAGCGAACTGTATCAGTGTGGAATCATCAATCCGAAAGGTAAATTTATCCGGGAAGGCAAACGTGTCCGCCATGATAAATACGGTATGGGCAGTTATGTGCTTGTATTCCAGGAAGACGCGGACTCTGTGAAGGATATTGAAATTACAGAGGTGGATATCGATAATTTTATCCGTGCAAAGGGAGCGATTTTCTCTGCGATCCGTACCATGCTTGCTTCTCTTGATTTTGATATCACCATGGTGGAAGATATCTATGTGGCAGGCGGCATCGGCAGCGGCATCAATATGAGGAACGCAATCAATATCGGTATGCTGCCGGATATTCCTCTGGAGAAGATCCATTATATCGGTAATTCCTCCCTTTCCGGAGCTTACGCGATGCTTCTGTCTACAGAAGCGGAAAAGAAAACTTATGAAGTTGCCTCCAATATGACATATATGGAATTAAGTGCAGTTCCCACTTATATGGATGAGTTTGTTGCATCTTGTTTCATACCGCACACGGATAACACACTGTTTCCGTCTGTGACGTTAAAGTAGGCATTTGAGGTGAATATGGTATTCGATTACGACAAAGACAGTAAGGAACGTGTTCCTTATGAATATTACCTGGAACGGTATCAGAAGGAAGATCCCCTTGCCATCAGTGACAGAACTCAGATTCCCTATGACGAAAAGGCCGGTGTATTTACACTGCGCCTGATGGGATGTACTTATCAGATCTCCTGGCCGGATTATCAGATCAAAGCCGTGCCGGAGAACGTGATTTGCCATTATCCTCTGGAAAATGCAGCCAACGCCAGAATCCTGGTGCTGCGGTATTTTCTGGAGGGGACAGCCGCGCCTGCTTCCGGAAAGTTCCTTACCTACAGGGAAATGCCCTGGGGCGAAGTATATTTCCGGCAGTTTCAGGGACGGTGTATCTTCCGTCTGGCTTATGGGTTCGGCGGAAAGCTGGATCAGTTCCAAAGCATTATGGAACGGCTGGGTGGTGTCAGAATAGAGTATGGAGACTGCGGTTATGAATTTGAATTCATGAACAATCTCCGTCTGCGCTTCATTTTGTGGGCGGGAGACGATGAATTTCCTCCCTCAGCACAGATTCTGTTCGCGGATAACTTTTCAGCTGCTTTCCACGGGGAAGATATGGCGGTCGTCGGCGATGTGTCGATTGGTGTTTTAAAAGCGCTGAGTGCGCAGTAAATAATACAGGAGAGGACGCTGTGAATTCATAATACGCGATTTCACAGCGTCTTTTTTTCATTTTTCTCAGGAACGGTAACGCTTTCATATAAATTTATAAAATGTGGAAAAAAGAAATATCTGATGAAAATGTAAAAATATATGGAAAAATACAAGAATCTAATAGAATTTTTCCCGTAAACGTATTATGATGGAAGAAATAAAGCAATTCAGAAAAAGGAGTTATAGTATGGAATTATCGAAGTTACCGTGTAATGATTTTGTGGAGGTTCTGGCTTCGAAAGCGGCCGTACCCGGCGGCGGCGGAGCTTCCGCCCTGGTAGCTGCCATTGGAACAGCCCTGGGAAACATGGTCGGCTCTCTCACAGTAGGAAAAAAGAAATACATTGACATCGAAGAAGAGATGTGGGCGTTGAAAGCCAGATGCGATATCATGCAAAACCAGCTTTTGAGTCTGGTGGAACGGGATGCTGAATTTTTCGAACCGCTTTCCAAGGCCTATGGAATGCCAAAGGATACGCCGGAACAGCAGGCGGAAAAAGAACGTGTAATGGAAATTGCACTGAAAGAGGCCTGTACGGTGCCGATGGAAATCATGGCCTCCTGCTGTGAAGCCATTGATATCATTGCGGATTTTGCCGGCAAGGGTTCTGCTTTGGCCATCAGTGATGCCGGCGTGGGAATTGAATTCTGCAAGGCTGCGTTAAAAGGCGCCAGTCTGAATGTTTACATTAATACCAAGGCCATGAAGGACAGAGAATATGCGGAACTTCTGAATGCCAAATGCGACGCGATGCTGGACTATTATCCCAAGAAAGCGGAACGGGTATATAATGAGGTATTGAACCGTCTGAAATAATCAAAGGAGAGGAAAAATGGCAAAACAGTTATTGGGAAAAGAAGTAACGGCGGCGCTGAATGAGCGGATCAAAGGAGACGTGGAAAAACTGAAAGCAAAGGGAGTTATTCCCATGCTGGGAATTGTCCGGGTAGGAGAACGTCCCGATGACCTCTCTTATGAAAGAGGCGCAGTAAAACGGTGTGAGACGCTGGGCGTTTCCTATGAGAAATTTCTTCTTCCGGAAAATGTTTCACAGGATGAACTGATGGAAACGATCCGCACGGTAAATAAAAGGGAGGATATTCACGGTGTGTTGATTTTCCGTCCCCTTCCCGGACATCTGGATGAGAAGGAAGTGATCCGGGCGCTGGATCCGGAAAAGGATGTGGACGGCATCACGGACGGCTCCATGGTAGGAGTCTTTACCAGTACGGCTCAGGGATTTCCGCCCTGTACGCCTCAGGCCTGTATGGAAATCCTGGATCATTATGGAATCGACTGTACCGGGAAAAAGGCTGTAGTAATCGGACGAAGCCTAGTGGTGGGAAAACCGGCCGCCATGATGCTTCTGAAAAAGAACGCTACCGTTACCATCTGTCATACCAGAACGAAGGATATGCCTTCCGTGGTAAAAGAAGCGGATATCGTCATCGTTGCGGCAGGACGGGCCGGCGTTGTGGATGATACATATCTGTCACCGGGACAGATCGTTATCGATGTGGGAATCAATGTAAATGAAGAGGGCAAACTCTGCGGCGATGTGGATTATGAGAAAGCAGAGCCGGTGGTAGAGGCGATTACTCCGGTTCCCGGCGGTGTGGGAAGCGTTACAACCTCGGTGCTGATCGGACATGTTGTGGAAGCTGCCATGCGCAAATGTAAATAAAACAGAAGGAGGATATATTATGCTGGAACAGTCATATTACGATGTGACAGACGGAATCATTGAACGGTATGGCAAAAAGGCCAGTTCTCTGATTCCCGTAATGCAGGATATCCAGGCGGAATATCGCTATCTGCCGGGAGAGCTGCTGACTTATGTCGCCAGACAGATCGGAGTGACGGAGGCAAAGGCCTACAGCGTCGCCACGTTTTATGAAAATTTTTCTTTTGAACCAAAAGGTAAATATATCATTAAAGTCTGCGACGGAACAGCCTGCCATGTAAAAAAATCCATTCCGGTTCTGGAAGCTCTTTATGAGGAGCTGGGACTGAGCAAGAAAAAGAAAACAACAGATGATATGCTTTTTACCGTGGAAACGGTTTCCTGTCTGGGCGCCTGCGGACTGGCGCCTACCATGACGATCAATGACGAAGTATACCCCAAAATGACTCCGGAGAAGGCCGTTGCAGTCGTTCGTGAATTGAGAGGTGATAGCAAATGATTCTGAAAGATAAAAACGATTTGATGGAAGTTCAGAAAGCGGCCGTTAAGGAAATCGAATCCTATGACTGCCGGATTCTTGTCTGTTCAGGAACGGGCTGCGTAGCCTCCGGTTCAGAAAAAATTTATGAGAAATTCCAGGAACTGGCAAAAGATATACCTGGCGTCTCTCTGGTATTTGCGCCCCATGATGAAAATGCCCATGTGGGAATCAAAAAAACAGGATGCCAGGGCTTCTGTGAACTGGGGCCTCTGGTGCGGATTCAGAAAAAAGACAACGTCATTCAGTACATAAAAGTGCAGCAGGATGACTGTCAGGAGATTTTCGAAAAAAGTGTATTGAAGGATGAAGTGATCGAACGCCTTCTCTATCATCAGGGCGAAAAAGCGTATCATCATCCGGAGGATATTCCTTTTATTGCGAAACAGACCCGTATCGTCCTGGAAAACTGCGGCAGATTTGACGCCTTATCTTTAAGCGAATATTTGGCTTCCGGCGGATTCCAGGCGCTTAAAAAAGCGCTTTTTGACATGCAGCCGGAAGATGTGGTGGAAGAAATAGACAAATCCGGTCTGCGCGGAAGAGGCGGCGGCGGATTCCCTACAGGACGGAAATGGAAACAGGTATCTTCCCAGGCGGAAAAGGAACGCTATGTGGTATGTAACGGCGACGAGGGCGACCCAGGCGCTTTCATGGACGGCTCCGTCATGGAAGGTGATCCCTATAAGCTTCTGGAAGGTATGATTATCGCCGGATATGCAGTTGGATCTGAGAACGGATACATTTATGTCCGTGCAGAATACCCGCTCTCTGTGGCCAGACTTCGTCATGCCATCGAGGAACTGGAAAAGGCGGGCCTTCTCGGCGAACATATTCTGGGAACGGATTTCTCCTTCCACCTGCATATCAACAGAGGCGCAGGCGCTTTCGTATGCGGCGAGGGAAGCGCTCTGACCGCATCGATTGAAGGAAACCGAGGTATGCCAAGGACCAAGCCGCCCAGAACGGTGGATCAGGGTCTTTGGGCAAAACCGACGGTACTGAACAATGTGGAAACTTATGCCAACGTACCGAAAATCGTGCTCCAGGGCGCAGACTGGTTCCGGACCATTGGTTCTGAAAACAGTCCGGGAACGAAAACCTTTTCCATCACAGGCGCCATTGAAAATACCGGTTTGATCGAAGTTCCCATGGGCACCACCCTGCGGGAGATCATTTACGATATCGGCGGCGGATTAAAAGGCGGAGCGGAATTCAAAGCCGTACAGATCGGCGGTCCCTCCGGCGGATGTCTGACGAAAGACCATCTGGATGTGGGGCTGGACTTTGATTCTGTGAAAAAGTACAATGCAATCGTCGGTTCCGGTGGTCTGGTTGTTATGGACGAGAACACCTGTATGGTGGAAGTGGCCCGTTTCTTTATGAGTTTTACGCAGAGGGAATCCTGCGGAAAATGTACTCCCTGTCGAATCGGAACCAAACGTATGCTGGAGATTCTGGAACGGATCGTCGCCGGCAAGGGTGAAGTGGAAGATCTGGACAGACTGGAGGAAATCGCTCAGTTTGTAAAGACAAATTCCCTGTGCGGTCTGGGCAAGAGCGCTCCGCTTCCGGTCATCAGTACGCTGCGGACCTTCCGGGACGAATATATGGAACACATTGTGGACAAACGATGCAAATCCCACACCTGTCAGGCGCTGAAACAGTATCGGATTGATTCGGAAAAATGTAAAGGATGTACCAAGTGTGCGAAAGCCTGTCCGGTGGGAGCGATTACCGGCGAAAAGAAAGAGCCGCATCAGATTGATCAGTCGAAATGTATCCGCTGCGGCGCCTGTATGGAAGGCTGTAATTTTGACGCAGTATATGTGGAGTAAGGAGGAGAGAGTATGATTCATGCAGTCATCGATGGAATCCCTGTGGAAGTGGAGAAAGGGACGACAATTCTGCAGGCAGCCGAGTCCGTCGGCATTAAGATTCCTACGTTGTGTTATATCAAAGGGCTGATGCCCGACGGTTCCTGCCGTATGTGTATGGTAGAAATTGAAAACCGTGGCTGGAGTAAACTGGATACGGCCTGTTCCGCTCACGTCTCGGAGGGAGATGTGATACAGACAAAAAGCGAAAAAGTAATCGCCTCCAGAAGAGGCGTGCTGGATCTTCTTCTTTCCAACCATAAAACAGACTGTTTCTCCTGCGAGGGAAACGGTTCCTGTAAGCTGCAGGATTACTGTTTTGAGTACGGTGTGGAAAAAACCAGCTATGAAGGAGAGATGACGGAATTTCCCATTGACGATTCCAACCCCTTCTTCACGTTCAATCCCAATCTTTGTATTCTCTGCCACCGCTGTGTCAATACCTGTAATAAAATCGTAGGCAGGGGAGCCATTGATACCGCAGAACGTGGATTTAACTCCAGGATCTCCACGCCTTTCGGCGTACCTTTAAGAGAGAGTTCCTGTGAATCCTGTGGAAACTGTGTAGCAGCCTGTCCCACTGGCGCTTTAAGTTCCAAACGCAGGAAAAACTATCGCCCGTGGCAGGTGGAAAAGAAAGTGCTTACAACCTGTCCTCACTGTGCCACAGGATGTCAATATTACCTGGTGGTAAAAGACGGAAAAATCGTAGATACGGAAGCAGCAGAGGGACCGTCCAATAAAGGACTGCTCTGCGTAAAAGGCCGTTCCGGTTCCTTTGATTTCGTACATTCACCGGAACGACTGACCCATCCGCTGATTAAAAACAAAGAGACCGGTGAATTTGAACAGGCATCCTGGGAGGAGGCGCTGGATCTGGTGGCTTCCAAGTTTCTGGAGATTAAGAAAAAATACGGCCCGGATTCTCTGGCTGGTTTTGCCTGTTCCCGTTCTCCGAACGAAGATATCTATATGATGCAGAAACTGGTGCGCTGCGCCTTTGAAACCAATAACGTGGACAACTGTGCCCGCGTCTGCCATTCCGCATCCGTAGCCGGTCTTTCCATGACGCTGGGATCCGGCGCCATGACCAATCCCATCGCGGATATCACACAGAAACCGGATGTGATCATGCTGGTAGGTTCCAATCCGGAAGAAGCCCATCCTGTAGTGGGCATGCAGATCCGTCAGGCAGTGCAAAGAGGATGTAAAATTATCGTCGTGGATCCCAGAGATATCGATCTGGCAAAACACGCGGACGTCCATCTGAAGCTTCGTCCCGGAACCAATGTGGCCTTTGCCAACGGTATGATGCATGTCATCATCGAAGAAGGCCTTCAGGATATGAAATTTATTGAAGAGCGGACGGAAGGTTATGAAAAAATCAAAGAGATCGTAAAAGATTACACACCGGAAAAAGTGGGTGAAATCTGCCATATCGATCCCGATGACCTGCGAAAGGCCGCCAGAATGTATGCCAAAGCGGACAAAGCTCCCATTATCTACTGTCTCGGCGTAACGGAACATTCCACCGGAACAGAGGGCGTTATGTCCATGTCCAATATGGCGCTGCTGGTGGGCAAACTGGGAAGAGAAGGCTGCGGTGTGAATCCGCTGCGCGGTCAGAACAACGTACAGGGCGCCTGTGATATGGGAGCTCTGCCCGGTGATTTCCCCGGCTATCAGAAGGTGGCAAATCCCGATGTGATCGCCAAGTTTGAAAAAGCCTGGGGCAAGAAACTGAATCCCAATCCAGGTCTGCACGCCACCGACGTGTGGCCGGCGGCCATCCGGGGAGAAGTGAAAGGTCTTTATATTTTTGGAGAAGATCCCATCGTGACGGATCCGGATACGGCTCATATTATCAAAGCGCTGGAGTCTCTGGATTTCGTCGTCATGAACGAACTGTTTATGACAGAAACGGCCCAGTATGCGGACGTTATCCTTCCCGGCGTAAGTTATGCGGAAAAAGAGGGAACCTTTACCAATACGGAGCGCCGTGTGCAAAGAGTACGTAAAGCAGTCACCATTCCAGGTGAGGCAAGACTGGATACCGATATCTTTATCGACATCATGAACCGCATGGGATATCCGCAGCCCCATCTGACCGCGGCACAGATTATGGATGAAATCGCATCTGTGACTCCCAGTTTTGGCGGTATCAGCCATGCCAGACTGGACGCAGGCGAGACGCTGCAGTGGCCCTGTCCGTCGAAAGACCATCCGGGTACCCCGATCCTTCATGTGGGTAAATTCACCAGAGGACTTGGCTGGTTCTATCCGGCCGAATACGTACCTTCCGCGGAACTTCCCGACGAGGATTATCCGATTATCCTCATGACAGGACGTATCCTGTATCACTATACAACGCGGGCTATGACCGGCAAGACGCCTGGTCTGATGGAGATCGAAGGAAAATCTTTCATTGAAATGAACTATAAAGACGCGGATGCCATCGGAGTAAAAACCGGTGACAAAGTGAAGATTTCTTCCCGCCGCGGACAGATTGTTTCTACGGCGAGAGTGGGAAGGAAGGTATCCCAGGGAGAAACCTGGATGCCCTTCCATTTCCCCGATGGAAACGCAAACTGGCTGACTAACGCAGCCCTTGACAAATACGCAAGAATACCGGAATATAAGGTATGTGCGGTTAAGATTGAAAAAGCATGACAGAAGGGAGAGACTGATATGTTTCCGGAACGGGTAGAACTGGAAGATGGATTGAACCTGCTGCTTTTGCAGGCGCATCCGACGGAGGCGGAAGAGGTTCCGGTTGCACAGGCGGACGGACGGGTGTTGGCGGAGGATATTATTTCCAAAGAAAACATCCCTCCTTTCGACCGCTCCCCCTATGACGGTTATGCGCTGATTGCGGCGGATACCGTTCATGCATCCCAGGATACGCCGGTATCTCTGAAGGTGATAGAAGAGGTTCCGGCAGGTTATGCCCCGGTTCACAGGCTGAACCCGGGGCAGGCCATAAAGATACTGACCGGAGCGCCGGTACCTTCCGGCGCCACGGCCATTGTAAAATACGAAGATACAAATTTTACAGAAAAAGAAGTAACCATCTTTTCTCCCTGTCGGGAGGGAAGCAATATTGTCCCCCTCGGCGAAGATGTGAGAGAGGGGGAACTGGTGGTGGAAAAGGGCAGACTGATATCACCGGCGCTGGTGGGGCTGATGGCCGGACTTGGATATGAGAGGGTTCGGGTATACCGCCGTCTTTCGGCTGCGCTGTTGAGTACGGGGGATGAGCTGGTTCCCATCGGGGAGACGCTGCAGCCGGGCAAAATCAGAAACAGCAGCATTTACACCATCGCTTCCTATCTGGAGCGGTGGGGCGTGAAAGCATCCATGCTGGGAATTGAAAAAGACCAGGCACAGCGGATTGCAGAGAAAATACGAGAAGGCCTGTCTGATCATGATTTCATCATCACCACCGGCGGCGTGTCGGTGGGCGATTACGATATGGTACTGGAGTCTCTAAAGATTCTGGAGGCGAAGATCCTGTTCTGGAAAGTAAAAATGAAACCGGGAATGGCTTTCGTAGGCGCGCTCTGGAAAGGAAAGTTTATTCTTGCACTTTCTGGAAATCCCTCAGCTGCAGCCGTTTCTCTTTTTATGCTGGGAAAACCTTTGATTCAAAAGATGGCGGGGATGAAGGAGTATGCCACAGAGGAAATCCGGGTGAAAATGCTGGACGATTTTCCAAAGAAGAGTCCTTCCAGGCGGTTTCTTCCCGGAACGCTGGAAATCGTAGACGGGGAAGCGTGGATCCGTTTTGCAAGAAAACAGGGGAACGGAATGCTCAATCCCATGCGGGACTGTGAGATCCTTGGCGAAATCAAAGCAGGCAGTCCGCCGATGACAAAAGGCAGCATCATCCGCGCCTATCGTTTTTTCTGATTGGAGTAAAAGGAGGATCGATTCCCGTGAATGAACTGGTAAGCGCCGGCATACTGGCCGGAGGCAAGAGCAGCAGAATGGGGACGGATAAAGCACATCTGATGCTGGGAGAAAAGACTTTCCTGGAACGGGCAGCAGCGGCCTGCCGGGACTTTTCCTACCTGTGTATTGCCGTAGATGACATCCGGCGATTTCCAGAGATTTCCTGCCCCATGGTGGAAGACGAGATAAAAGGCTTTGGCCCGGTGGAAGGAATCTATCAGCTGCTGAAGGCTTCTCCCGTACCGTATGTACTTGTCATCGCCACAGATATGCCTTTTCTTGACCGGGCGTTTCTGAACCGTCTGGCCGGCTGTGCAGCCGGCAAAGAAGACTGTGTGATTCTGACGATGGATGGAAAAGTGCAGCCGCTTTGCAGCATCTATAAAAAAAGCGTGATTCCCCTGTTGGAACAGATGCGAAAAGAGGGAGAACATAAGATACGGCTGCTGTATTCCAGGGCTGCTGTGCGCTATGTGGATGTAAAGGAGCTGGGCGGCCAGGAGATTCAACTGAAAAATATCAACACCCGGGAAGAATACGATGAGACAGTTAAAAGATTTTTATAATGAAATGAGAAGGTGTCTGGCGAAGGCACCTCTTTTTGTCCTGTATCTGGACGGATTTGGCTATTATATGTATGAGTATGCGAGAAAAAAGGGTGTGATTCCCTGTATGGAAGAACATTTTCTCATAGAACCGGTATGTTCCGTTAAACCTCCGGTTACCAATCCGGCAATGGCGACCATTCTGACCGGCCGTCTGCCAAAACAGCATCTTATCACTGACCGAAGAGGCCATGTGCCTGCCGTGCCGACGATTTTCGGGGAATGGAAAGAGCAGGCTGTCTGTCTGGAGGGGGATTCCGTGATCATCCGTACAGAAATTTTGCCTCGCCTGCACACGGCGAGACAAGGGAAAAGTGCGGATGAGTGGATTTTTCAGTCCGCTTTACGGGAAATTGAAAAGGATACCCGTTTTATCTTCGCCCATTTCCATGGGATTGACGATGCTGCTCATCGTTTCGGGCCGTATGGAACGCCTTCCCTGGATGAAATCAGACGCAAAGATGAGATGACTGGTGAGATCTGCAGCAGGTTTAAGGGGCAGATTCTGCTGATCAGCGATCACGGCCTTTATGAAAAAGAGCAGACCGGCGATCACGGCTGCGGATACCGGGAAGATCTTACGGCAGTGTGGGGGAAAAGACGATGATTATGCTGGATCAAAAAAAACGGGTTCAAATCCGTGTCAAACGAATCTTTGACGGACAGGAAAAGGAAGAACAATATGAAGGCGTGCCGGTGCGGGACCTAAGGGCGGATTGGAGTGGAATCCTTCAGGCGGAATTCGTCAGCAAAGACGGTATGGTGACGGCGATTTCTGCCGAGGAAATTCAGGCAGATCCATCCATTATCCTGACCAATGGACCGGATGAGGAGGGTATCCGGCTGATTGCCGGAAAGGACCGGTATGGTCAGCGCTGGTGCAAACAAATTGAGACCGTGAGATATGTGGAGGAAGAAGAGTGAAAATCTGTACCATTGTGGGAATCCGGAAATCGGGCAAGACGACGACTGTGGAAGGACTGGTCCGGGAACTGAAAAAAAGAGGCCACCGGGTGGGAACGGTGAAAACGGTGTTCTGCCCGGCGTTTTCCATGGATCAGGAAGGAAGCAACACGGACCGGCACAGAAAAGCAGGGGCCGACCTCATCGGTGTGAAAGCAAAAAATGAAATGCATATGATTTATCCGGAAAATCTGAACGATAACCGGTTTTTCCCCCTTTTTCCGGTTGATATCCTGCTGGTGGAGGGGGACTATGAGGCAGGGGTTCCCAGGATTGTCTGCGCTCACAAAAGGGAGGATGCCCTGGAGCGGATCAATGAATATACGGCGGCGGTGAGCGGACGGATCGCCTCTCAAAAAGAAAGAGAAGACTTTGGCAACCTGCCGGTTTTGGATATCTTTCAGGATCAGAGGGAACTGGCCGATCTGGTGGAAAACCTTCCGGAGATTACTTTTCCCATTCCGCTTCTTGAGACACCAGGCCAGGTATCCAGCTTCTGTCAATGCGGCTGTCATAAAACAGAAAAGAAATGCCAGGGAACAGCCGTATTAAAAGCCAATCCCCGTCCCGACGGCCGCAGACATATTTTCCTGACCGGAAAAAAGCAGGTGGGAAAATCCACTATTTTGAAAACCGTTTTGCACAAGCTGGAGGTCCCGCTGTGCGGCTACTGCACGCTGCCCTATGAAATCGGCGGCCTGCGAAAGGGATTTTACCTGCATAGTCTGATGCAGATGAATCGCTTTGAAAATGACAGTCCCATATCCATACGAACAGGAGAGAAAAACAGTTATCCCCTGACAGAAACCTTCGAGACGCTTGGCGTATCCGTGCTGGAACAGTCTTTGCGCGCAAAACGTTGGATGCTGGCGGATGAAATCGGAAAACTGGAGCGGGACGCAAGGGTATTTCAGGAAACTTTCTTCCGCTGCCTCGATGAGAAAGAACTGGTTCTTGGTGTTTTACAGGATAAGGATACCGCCTTTATCCATGCCATAAAAAGCCGTCCCGATGTGGAAGTATGGACAGTGACAGAAGAAAACCGGGAAGCGCTGGCTGCAAAACTGCAGCTGGAACTGGAAAAAAGGCTGTAATTTGCATGATCTCATTTCCCTGCGCATATAGTTATACCATATCATATGTGTGAGGAGGAATGAGGATGGACACCTTTTCTGTTTACAAAGATATACAAGCCCGTACGGACGGTCAGCTGCTGGCTGGCGTGGTGGGACCGGTGCGGACAGGAAAATCCACCTTTATCAGAAGATTTATGGAAGTTTTTGCGCTTCCGTCCCTGAAGGAGGAGCAGCAGACGGAGATAAAAGATACCCTTCCTGTCAGCGGCTCCGGGAAACTGATTACCACAGTGGAGCCCAAATTTATTCCCAGAGAAGCCATTCCGGTAACGCTGGGTGAAGAAATTTCAGTAAAGCTGCGTCTTATAGACTGCGTAGGGTATCTGATACCGGAAGCTTCCGGAAATCTGGAGGATGGAAGAGAGCGGATGGTAAAAACACCCTGGTTTGATCATGAGATTCCTTTTCATCAGGCGGCGGAGTTGGGAACCAGGAAAGTGATACGGGATCATTCCACCATCGGTTTTCTGGTAACCTGTGACGGATCTTTTGGAGAAATACCGCGGGAAAACTACGTATCCAGCGAGGAAAGAACGGTGAAGGAACTGAAGGAAACGGGCAAACCTTTCCTGATAATCCTCAATTCCCAAAAACCCTTTAAAGAAGAAACCAGACAACTGGCCAAACAACTTCAGGAAAAATATCAGGTCAGCGTACTTCCTGTGAACTGTGAACAGTTAAGAAAAGATGATGTGATCCGAATCCTGGAAAAAATCCTCTATGAGTTTCCCATACGGCAGCTGGAATTTTACATACCGAAGTGGGTGGAGCTGCTGCCGGTTGCACATCCGCTGAAGGCGGATCTGATCACACATATTCGGGCAATGATGCAGCAGTACCGCTTTGTCCGCGACGTCTGCCAGAAAGCTCCTGCCATGGACAGCGAATATGTCAGCAAAATGGAGATGAAAAAAGTAGATTTGTCCACAGGCGTCATACAGATACAGCTTGAAATAAACGAGAAATATTATTATAACATGCTCAGTGAAATGACCGGCGTGGATATCGAAGGGGAATACCAGCTGATCCACATTCTGAAAGAAATGTCCGTCATGAAAAATGAATATCAGAAAGTACAAAATGCCATATCCTCTGTCCGGGGCTGCGGATACGGAGTGGTCGTTCCGGAAAAAGAGGAGATCGAACTGGAGGAGCCCTCTCTGATTCGTCAGGGAAATAAGTTCGGTGTGAAAATCAAATCGATCAGTCCATCCATTCACATGATTAAAGCCAATATAGAAACGGAGATCGCACCGATCGTGGGCAGTGAAGAGCAGGCTAAGGATCTGATTTCTTATATCAAAGAAAATGCCAGCGAAGAAAACGGTATCTGGCAGACTAATATATTCGGTAAATCCATCGAGCAGCTGGTGGAGGACGGAATCCGCACGAAAATTGCCCAGATCAGTGAGGAAAGCCAGATCAAGCTGCAGGATACCATGCAGAAAATTGTCAACGACAGCAAAGGCGGTCTGGTCTGCATTATCATCTGAAACCAAGAGGGCTTTAAACGAATCCCGCGGCCTATGCAATGTAAATTGACATTTCAAATGGAAATGGATATAATAACGGCAGTGCAGCTGATCGAAGCGCACTGTCGTTTTTATACCAGAAAACACGAGGAGTATGGATAATGAAAAAAAACAGATGGAGAATACTAAGCGGCATGCTGGTATGCTGTATGCTGGCATCGCAGACAGTGTGGGGGGCCAAGCAGGAAGAAGAAGATATCTTAACGGTAACCGAAACCATGTCGGAGAAGGATATAGCAGAGGAGTCTGCGCCGGAAGGGGAACCGGATCATACATACGTGGAAAAAGAGGATATGCCGGAGAAGGAAGAAAGCGGACTTCCGATAGACTTATTGCCGGAGGAGCCGCTGCCGGAGGAATCTTTGCCGGAAGAAGAGTATCCGCCGGAAGAGGAATATCCGCCGGAGGATGATTCCCAGGAAGATGAGTTATGGCAGCCCGGATGGTTTCAGCGTGTTGACGGAAGTATCCGCTATTATCATTCGGATGGAACATTTACAAAAAGCGGATTTGAAAAAATCGACGGTCAATCTTATTATTTTGATGATAACGGCTGTCTGAAGACTGGATGGCTGACCCTGGGCAATAAAGTGTATTATCTGAAACAAACCGGTGACTTTGGCATCAAAGGACGCATGTTAAAGGGCTGGCAGAATATCGGCAGCTATCGCTACTATTTTGGCGCTGCCGGAGAGATGCAAACCGGATGGCTGACCTATCAGGACAAAGTTTATTATCTGAAGCTGACAGGGGAAGAGGGAAACAAGGGGCATATGCTGAAAGGCTGGCAGAACATCGGCGGCCGCCGGTATTATTTTGGCGCTGCCGGAGAGATGCAAACCGGATGGCTGACTTATCAGAGCAGCGTTTATTATCTGAAAAAGTCCGGAGATCCGGGAATCAAAGGCTGTATGTTGACAGGATGGCAAAGTATAGGCAGTTATCAGTACCACTTTTCCGAAAATGGCGCCATGTCCCTTGGATGGCTGGACAGCAACGGTTCTCTTTATTATCTGAAAAGGACCGGAGACCCGGGAGTAAAGGGCCATATGCTAAAAGGCTGGCAAAATATCAGCGGAAGCCGGTACTATCTTGGCTCCAACGGAAAGCTGAATACCGGATGGATCACCTCGGGCGGTAAGATCTATTATCTGAAAAAGATGGGAGATCCGGGAATCAAGGGACGTATGTTAAGGGGCTGGCAGAATATCGGCGGCGCAACCTATTACTTTGACACCGATGGAAAAATGAAAACCGGATGGCAGGAAATTGGAAAATACTGGTTTTATTTTAAAGCCACAGGCTCCTACGGACTCCGGGGGCGGATGTTTACCGGCATGCAAAAAGTCGGATCAGAGACTTATTATTTCAAAAAAACCGGAGACGCCGGAATCAAGGGCGCCATGCTGATGGACTATACTTATAAGACCGGCAGTACAGCTTACTATTTCGGAAGCGACGGTGCCGGTGAAAAAATCAAAACCTATACGATTCGGTTCTATTCATCTAACGGTTCTTCCCAATACACAGAACTGAAGGATGTGGTATATAAAGGGGAATCCTACACGCTTCCGGATCTGCCCGATCGTCTGAATTATGCAGCGGTAGGCTGGAGTACAAAGAAAAATCCTTCCGCATCTTCCGCGCTGAAACCGGGAAAAACCGTTACCATAACTGGAAATATGAATTTCTACGGATGCTGGAAGAAGGCGAAGACGGTACAGTTTTGCTATAATAACGGATCTGGAGAATATAAAAGTCTGCGGGAAAATGTGACAGAAGATACCTTGGTACTTCCCAGCATGTGCAGTCCAAAGGGCTATACCTTCCTGGGATGGTCCAATGAACCGGATCAGCACGGTTATCCTGATTACCTCATGGGAGAAAAGATAACCGTTTCCAGCGGAATGAAACTGTATTCCGTATTAATTGAAAATCCGGTACCAGGGCCGAATACGGCGGCAGTCAGCGAAGCCTACGATGAGATCTTTTTCATTGGCGACTCCAGAACGGTAGGTATGAAAAAATGGGTGAATGCCCAGGGAGAGCCGGTATCCTCCAAGGCCACTTTTTACTGTAAAAACGGCGCAGGTATGGACTGGTATCTGGAAAATAGGAGTCAGATTATCAATGGTATCAAAAAAACAGAGGACAAAAAGGCCGTGATCTGGTGTCTGGGCGCCAATAACCTTTGTTATACCACCCAGTCCGGATACCTGCAGTCTGTGGTAGATACCTATTTGAATGAACTGGCGTATCTGAAAAAAACGCTCCAATCCAGCGGATGCGATCTGTATTTTCTTTCCGTCAATCCGGTAAACGATAAAGAGACGGCAAGTGAAGATTACGGCCCTGTTCGTGCAGTGCGCTCACCGAAATGGGTCTTGAATTTCAACTATATGATCCGCACCAGCAAGACAGGGTATACCTATATCGACACCTATAATTATCTGACGGATACCGGATTTCAGCTGCTTGACGGACTGCACTATACCGACGCCGTATATGGTAAGATCTATAACAAAATCATAGAAACAATAGACAAAGCGTGAAAGGATAAGGTGTGTAGCGATGAAAAAAAGGAGAAAACAGCTGCTGGCTTTGCTGTTGGTTTTCAGCCTTTTGACGCCGCAGAGCGTCATGGCTCAGGATATGCAGCTGGATGCGAAGACGCCGGAGGTCACCGAGACAGAATCAGCGTTGGAAAAAAACGGCGATGAAACAAAAGAGCCATCTGCTGAGGAATCTCCTCAGGAGCCGGTCGCCTCTCCATCAGAAGAACCAACGGAAGAGGTTCAGGAACCGCAGCTTCCCGAGGAGATGCCGCCCTCAGAAGAGGAAGAAACACCGGATACTGCGCCGGCAGCGGAATCAGAAACGGACGGCTCCAGTCAGGAGAATTTTATCCTGGAGCAGGAAACCGCAGCAACAGGGGAAGCGGCATTGAAAAAAGGATGGATCCAGGAAGAAGGGAAAATCCGATATTACAACGAAGATGGTTCCTATACCAGAAATAATTTTCAAAAGATCGGCAGCAGAAGTTATTATTTTGACAAAGACGGCTATCTGGTAACAGGATGGCTGGTCAAAGGCAAAGATACATATTATCTGAAACAGACAGGGGAGTTCGGTGTGAAGGGCTGCCTGCTGAAGGGCTGGCAGAATATTGGAAAATACCGCTATCATTTTGATTCCTCCGGTGTCATGACTCTTGGCTGGATTACCAGCGGCGGCAAGACATATTACATGAAAAAAACCGGTGAAGACGGGATCCGCGGCCATATGTTAAAGGGCTGGCAGAACATTGGAAAATACCGCTATTATCTGGGAACCGACGGACAGATGCACCTGGGTTGGATCACCAGCGGCGGCAAGACGTATTACATGAAAAAAACCGGCGAAGACGGGATCCGCGGCCATATGTTAAGGGGCTGGCAGAACATCGGAAAATACCGCTATTATCTGGGAACCGACGGACAGATGCATCTGGGTTGGATCACCAGCGGCGGCAAGACGTATTTTCTGAAGCGTACCGGGGAGGACGCCATCCGCGGCCATATGCTAAAAAGCTGGCAGAATATCGACGGCAAGACATATTATTTTGGCAGTACGGGCGCCATGTCCACCGGCTGGCAAAAAATCGGAAAATATTATTTCTATTTCAAAGCGACGGGTGATTTTGGTTTAAAAGGCCAGATGTTTACCGGTCTGAAAAGGGTCAGCGGAAAAACGTATTACTTTAAGATGACCGGGGACCCAGGCGTAAAGGGAGCCCGTTTTACCAATTATACTTACACGGTGAACGGAAAAACCTATCATTTTGGCAGCGACGGCGTCGGCGTGGAGATTACCGGCGGTTATGTCTATGCCACGGATCCCGAAAATGGGAAATCCTACAAACTGGAATCAGAATTTTATACGGATCCCCAGATTGGAAACGGAGCCAATCAGGTTACCCAGACAGAATTTCTGGCGGCCGTACTTTACACGGAGGCCGGAGATCAGGGTGTGGCCGGCCAGACCATGGTGGCTACCGTAATTTATAACCGTATGATGAGCAGCAGTTTCCCCGACAGTATGAATTTCGTTGTCTACGCCGCGCAGCAGTTTGAAGTGGCGAGAAACGGCCGTCTGACAGAACTGCTGGAGGGAATCCGGGACAACGACGCGGAATCGCTGCGCAAGATTAACCAGTACGGCAGTATGGAAGCGGCGAAAACCGCCACACAGATCTACGAGGATTACCGTGACGGAAAAGTCAGCAAACGGATCATCCCCAATGTGAGCGCGCTGAAGAACAAGGATTTCAGCTACCTTTATTTTATGACACATAAAGCCTTTGAAAATCTTGGCCTGGATGAAAAGAAATGTGACGTCTTTAAATACGATGATCATATTTTCTTTAAAAACTGGGTGAAATAGCCGGGCCGATTGTTGACAGTTTTCAGAAAACCAACTATAATATTGTTTGGAAAATTTAAAGTTCACGGATCATGGGGAAGCAGTTGAAAGTCCTGCGCAAGTCCGTTACTGTGAAAGCCAGATACCCATCCCGTGTCCGAACATATATGTTTGCGGCCACCGAAGATATATGATAAAACAACAAACCGTTGTCTTCTCTGCGTGGACAACGGTTTCTTTTATGCTGACAGGAGGAAATCATGGTCTCAAAAACAGGATTGGAAAACTGTTTTATCATCAAAGACAAGAAAAAGCTGCGATACGGTTATACGACCGGATCCTGTGCAGCCGCAGCGGCCAAGGCAGCCGCCTGGATGCTGCTGAATAATGAAAGCCTGGACGAGGTTTCCCTGATGACGCCGAAAGGAATTCTTCTTCATCTGGCCATCGAAGACCTCAGCCGCCGCAGGGATGAGGTGCGATGTGCCGTACGAAAAGACGGAGGCGACGATCCGGACGCCACCCATGGAATTCTGATCTATGCCTGCGTGAAAAAGCGTCGTCATCCCGGCGTCGTCATCAAAGGAGGGACAGGCGTTGGGAGAATCACCCGGCCCGGTCTTTCGCAGCCTGTGGGCGAGGCAGCCATCAATCGTGTCCCAAGGGAGATGATTACCCGGGAAGTGACACAGGTCTGTAAAGAAGCCGGATATCATCAGGGAATGGAAGTGGAGATTTTCGTCCCGGAAGGCGAGAGGGTGGCGCAAAAGACTTTTAATCCCCGTCTTGGAATCAAGGGAGGGATTTCCATTCTTGGGACCAGCGGAATCGTCGTTCCCATGAGTGAAGCGGCCTTGCTGGAAAGCATACGCATCGAGATGAAGATGCTGGCGGAAAACGGCGGACAGTATCTGGTGCTGACGCCGGGCAATTACGGAGAAGCCTTTTCCAGGGAAAAACTGGATGTGGATATGGACTGCAGCATGAAGTGCAGCAATTACGTGGGAGAGACGCTGCAGATGGCGGAAAACCTGGGGATTCGGGGTCTGCTGTTCATCGCCCATATCGGAAAATTCATCAAAGTATCCGGTGGAATCATGAACACCCATTCCCATCAGGCAGACTGCCGCGCGGAACTTCTGGCGGCTGCAGCTGCCAGAGCAGGCGCTGATCTGGACTGTATCCGATCACTTCTGGATACCATTACCACGGAGGAAGGGATCGATGTGCTGATCCGCCATCAGATTTTAAAACCCGCCATGGATATCGTGCTGGAACGGGTGCTCTATTATCTGCATCATCAGATTCCTACCGATCTGGAATTGGGCGTGATCCTGTTTTCCAGTGTTCACGGTGAACTGGCCCGGTCAGATAATGTGGACAATATGATAAAAAAAATAAACAGTCAAAAAGGAGAATATTATGACAGGTAAATTATATGGTGTGGGAGTCGGTCCGGGAGATCCGGAACTGCTGACACTTAAAGCAATGAGAATCATCCGGGAAAGCGATGTGATCGCCCTTCCCGGAAAGGAGCCCAAGGAGACGGTGGCTTATAAAATTGTGGTACAGGCTTATCCGGAACTTTCCCAAAAGGAACTGCTTCCAATCCATATGCCCATGACAAAAGATCCGGCTGTGCTGGAAGCAAGCCACACAGAGGGAGCAAAGAAAATTGCAGACTGTCTTTTGCAGGGCAAACAGGTAGCCTTCCTGACTCTTGGCGATACCACCGTGTATTCCACCTATCTTTATGTCCATAAAAAAGTGCAGGAGATGGGATATGAGGTGGAAATCATCAGCGGCATCACCTCCTTTTGCGCAGTGGCGGCCAGACTGAATATGGGGCTGGTGGAAAAAGCGGAACCGCTTCATGTGATTCCGGCATCCTATCAGATCGAAGACGCGCTCAAACTGCCGGGCACCAAGGTGCTGATGAAAGCGGGAAAGAAAATGAAAAACGTAAAAGAACTCCTGCAGCAGTCATCGGATGAAGTGGTGATGATTGAAAACTGCGGCATGGAAAATGAAAAGATTTTCCGCGGAGCAGATGAGATACCGGAAGATGCCGGATATTATTCGTTAATAATTGTAAAGGAGAAAGCATAAGAAAATGATACATTTTGTAGGAGCGGGCTCAGGCGCCCCGGATCTGATTACCATCAGAGGGAAAAAATATCTGGAAGAGGCCGATGTGATTATTTACGCCGGTTCTCTGGTAAATCCGCAGCTGCTGGATTATGCCAAAGAAGGATGCCAGATTTATAACAGTGCAAAAATGACGCTGGAAGAAGTACTGGATGTGATGTATGAGGCGGAGGAAAAAGGTCTGACGACGGTACGCCTTCATACCGGAGATCCCTGTCTGTATGGGGCGATCCGGGAACAGATGGATGTGCTGGATGAAAAAGGGATTTCTTACGATTCCTGTCCCGGAGTCAGTTCTTTCTGCGGCGCCGCGTCCGCCCTTGACCTGGAATATACGCTTCCCGACGTGTCTCAGAGCGTGATCATCACAAGAATGGCCGGCAGAACGCCGGTACCGGAAAAAGAAAGCATTGAATCCTTTGCCGCACATCAGGCCACCATGGTGATCTTTTTGAGTACCGGTATGCTGGAGGAACTGAGCAAAAGACTGATCGAGGGCGGTTACCAGAAGGATACGCCGGCGGCGATCGTCTATAAAGCCACCTGGGAAGATGAAAAAACGGCGGTGTGTACGGTGGGTACTCTGGCAGAAACGGCAAGAAAGGAAAATATCACCAAAACGGCGCTGATGATTATCGGCGATGTGGTGACACACAGCCACTATAACCGGTCGGAACTTTATAATCCGGCTTTCACAACGGAATTCAGAAAAGCCAGCAAATAGGCGGCGGGAGAGTCATGGAAATAGGAATCATATGTTTTACAATGAACGGATACGTGCTGGCGGAGGAAACGGACCGCCTTTTGAAAAAGAGCGGTCATCGTACGGAAGTGTTCGCCAAAAGCCGTTATCTAAGAGATGTGGACGCCATACCGGTAAAGGATTCCCTGAAGCTCTGGACCAAAAAAATGTTTGAGACCAAGGATGCGATCCTTTTCATCGGCGCCAGCGGGATTGCGGTACGTGCCATTGCCCCTTATGTGGAAGATAAAAAGTATGATCCGGCAGTGGTGGTTATGGATGAGAGAGGAAAATTCTGTATCTCGCTTTTATCGGGCCATCTGGGAGGGGCCAATGAACTGGCGGAAACGGTCGGAAAGGAGTTGGGCGCCATACCGGTGGTCACCACGGCTACGGACGTAAATGGAAGATTTGCGGTGGATGTATTTGCCAAGAAAAACCGTCTGTATATTTCCAACATGTCTTTGGCGAAAGAGGTTTCAGCAAAGCTGCTCCACGGCGGAACCGTGGGATTTATCAGTGAACTGCCGGTAACCGGTCAGGCTCCGGAAGGCCTGGTGATAAATCAGGAAGATATGGAACTGGGAATCTATGTGGGCGTTCATTACCACCGGCAGCCCTTTGAACAGACGCTGTGGCTGATTCCCCGCAGTATCACAGCCGGCATCGGATGCCGGAAAGACGTATCGACAGAGCAGATCGAAGAATTGTTTGAAGAAGCCTGCCAGATCAACGGCCTGTTCCATGAAGCGGTAGCGCAGGCGGCGACTATCAATCTGAAAAAGGAGGAACCAGCTTTGCGGGAATTCTGTCAGGAGATGGGGATCCCCCTGTCTGTGTACACGGCAGAAGAACTGCTGAAAACAGAAGGAGATTTTTCCGCGTCGGATTTCGTACAGTCTGTCACCGGTGTGGACAATGTCTGCGAGAGAAGCGCGGTAAAAGCCAGTGGAGGCGGTAAAATCATACAGAAAAAAATTGGCAGAAACGGTGTGACCGTCGCTTTTGCCATGGAAGAATGGAGTGTGGAATTTGAATAAATTATATGTTGTGGGTATCGGGCCAGGAGAATACGAACAGATGACCGTTCGAGCCATCAATGCTTTGAAAGGCAGCGATACCATCATCGGTTATACGGTTTATGTGGATCTGGTGAAAGAGCATTTTCCCGGAAAAGAGTTTATGACGACGCCTATGAAAAAAGAAGTGGATCGCTGTGTCATGGCGTTTCAGGAAGCGATGAAGGGAAAGACGGTTTCCATGATCTGCAGCGGCGACGCCGGAGTATACGGCATGTCAGGTCTGATGTATGAAGTGGGAAAGGATTACCCCCAGGTGGAGCTTGAGATCATTCCCGGAGTAACGGCCGCCACCGGCGGAGCCGCCGTGCTGGGCGCGCCGCTGATTCATGATTTCTGCCTGATCAGTCTGAGTGATCTTCTGACTCCCTGGGAAAAGATTGAATCCAGACTGCTTCACGCTTCAGAGGCAGACTTCGTCATCTGCCTTTACAATCCATCCAGCAAGAAACGCCACGATTATCTGATGAAAGCCTGTGATCTGATGATGCGTTATAAAAAAGAAGATACCGTCTGCGGGATTGTGGGCAATATCGGCCGGGAAGGGGAAAACATGAAGATCATGACCTTAAAAGAGCTGCGGAATACCAGTGTGGACATGTTCACCACGGTGTTTGTCGGCAATTCCCAGACCAAGGAAATCAACGGAAAAATGGTAACGCCAAGGGGATATCGGGATGTCTGAGGTTTTAATATTTGCCGGTACGCTGGAGGGGCGTACTATTGCGGAATTTCTGAACAGATATGAAATTCCTTCCTATGTCTGCGTGGCTACGGAATACGGAGAAAGTCTTCTGCCGGAAGGCGGCTGCCTGAAAATTTCCCATGAACGGCTGGATGAAGAACAGATGGCCGAACTGATGACCTCTGAACATCCCCGTCTGGTGATCGACGCCACTCATCCATACGCGGCTCAGGTAACAGAAAATATCCATTCGGCCTGTAAAAAAGCAGGAAGACCATATCTTCGGCTGCTGCGGGAAGGCTATCATCTGGAAGATCAGGATGTGGTCTATGTGGATTCGGTGGCAGAGGCTGTCGACTATCTGGAAGGTACCAGCGGAAATATCCTCGCCACTACCGGCAGCAAGGAAATCCGGGAATACACAAGACTCGGCAATTACCAGGAGCGCGTCTACGCGCGGGTTCTCTCTCTCCCGGAAGTGGCATCCTCCTGCGCTAAGCTGGGCTTTTCCGGAAAACATCTGATCTGTATGCAGGGGCCTTTTTCCATGGAAATGAATACCGCCATGCTTAAGCAGTATGATTGCCGCTACCTGGTCACGAAAGAATCCGGCAGCACCGGCGGTTTCATGGAAAAATACGAAGCCGCAAGAAAAGCGGGCGCACGTCTGGTGCTGATCGGGCGGCCGGTAAAAGAAGAAGGACTTTCCCTGACGGAGTGTAAAAAGGTTCTGATCGATACTTTTTCTATTCAGACAGAGCAGAAAATCACCCTGGTGGGAATCGGTATGGGCACGGCAGACGGCATGACGAAGGAGGCACAAACTACCTGCGAAGAAGCGGATCTGCTCATTGGCGCCAGACGGATGACACTGGAAACCGCCCATCCGGGTCAGGCAGTCTATCACGCTTATAAACCTCAGGAGATTGCAGATTATATCGCATCCCATAAAGAACTGGAAAAGGTAGCCGTCGTATTATCCGGCGATGTGGGTTTTTACAGCGGTGCAAAAAAACTGCTGGAAGTATTGCCGCCCCAGACTACGCTGATTCCGGGAATTTCATCAATGATCTGTTTCCTGGCAAAACTGAAGATGCCCTGGGAAGACGTGGCGCCCTGCAGCATGCACGGACGTTCCCTCAATATGATCAGTATGGTGCGGGAACATCAGAAAGTTTTTGCCATCGTGGGCGAGAAAGATGGGATCGGCCGTCTTTGCAGACAGCTTTGTGAATTTGGCATGGAAGAGGTCAAAGTATATGTGGGGGAAAGACTTTCCTACCCGGATGAAAAAATCCGCTGCGGTACGGCAAAAAGTCTGCAGGATATCCAGACAGACCCTTTAAGCGTGATGCTTCTGGTTAACGATGAGAAAAAACGGATTGTCACCCACGGCATTGCCGACGAGGCCTTCCTGCGGGATAAGGTTCCCATGACCAAAGAAGAGATCCGGTCCATATCCCTGTCCAAACTTCGGCTTACGAAGGATTCCGTCATCTATGACATCGGTGCGGGGACGGGTTCCGTTTCTGTGGAGATGGCACGTGTGGCTTCTTACGGCCGGGTTTATGCTGTAGAGAAAAAGGCACAGGCTGTGGAACTGCTGAAAAAAAACCGGCTGAAATTCCAGGTTCCCCACCTGGAGATCATCGAAGGACTGGCTCCCGCAGCCTGTATTGACCTGCCGTCGCCCACCCACGCGTTCATCGGCGGATCTTCCGGAAACCTGAAAGAAATTATGGGACTTTTATTGGCCAAAAACCCCGATGTGCGTATGGTAATCAACTGCATCACGCTGGAGACCGTGGCGGAAGCGCTGGAGTGTCTGAAAACGTTTCCGGTGAAAGATGTGGATATCGTCTCTGTCAGCGTAGGAAAATCAAAGGAAGCGGGACGATACCATATGATGATGGGGCAAAATCCAGTCTATATCATATCCTGCGAAGGAGGAGAATAATACCATGCAGCTTCCCAGAATATTGATCGGGGCACCCTCCAGCGGCAGCGGAAAGACGCTGATTACCTGCGGCATTCTGCAGCTTTTAAAAAACGGCGGGAAAAAGGTGATTTCGTTTAAATGCGGGCCGGACTATATTGATCCCATGTTTCACAGCCGCGTCATCGGTATGAAAAGCCGGAATCTGGATTCATTTTTTACGGACCGGCAGACTCTGCGGGGGCTGATGAGACGAAACGGCAAGGGCAACGACCTGGCTGTCGTGGAAGGCGTTATGGGATATTACGATGGTCTGGCAGGCATTTCATCCCGTGCCAGCGCCTGGGATGTGGCCGATCAGACCGACACCCCCGCCGTGCTGCTGGTAAACTGTAAAGGGATGAGCGTATCGGCGGTTCCCTTCATCAAAGGGTTTCTGGAATACAAAGAAGACAGTCATATCAAAGGCGTGATTTTCAATCAGCTTTCTCCCATGATGTATCCCCGGATGAAACAGATGGTGGAGGAGGCCCTGCCGGTGAAAGCCTACGGCTATGTTCCTCTGGTAAAGGACTGTCATCTGGAAAGCCGTCATCTTGGGCTTGTCATGCCGGATGAGATCGCCGATCTGCAGGAAAATCTCAACAGACTGGCCGAGATTTTAAAAGACAGCCTGGATGTGACCGGACTGCTGGATCTGGCAAAATCCGCGCCTCCCATCGAGGAGGAGCTGCCTGCGGAACCGCCGGTCTGCGGCCGGCCCCTTCGTATCGGTCTGGCAAAGGATGAAGCGTTTTGTTTCTTCTATGAGGACAATCTGACTCTTCTGGAAGAAATGGGTGCAAAATTGATTCCCTTTTCTCCGATACATGACAAAGCTTTGCCGGAAGATCTGGACGGACTTTTGCTGCACGGAGGATATCCCGAACTGTATGCAAAAGAATTAAGCGCCAATGCATCCATGCGATGCAGCATAAAAAAAGCCATTGAAGAAGGGCTTCCCTGTATCGCCGAATGCGGCGGCTTCATGTATCTTCATGACCGGATGCAGGGACATGACGAAGCGTATTACGATATGGCCGGAGTGATTTCCGGTGCCGTACATAAGACACAACGGCTGACCAGGTTTGGCTATATTACCCTCTCACAGGGATGTGCCTTCGGACAGCAGGTGGGGACTATGCCGTCCCATGAGTTCCATTATTATGATTCGGAAAACTGCGGAGAGGAATTTCTGGCCAGCAAACCGCTGTCCAAAAGAAGCTGGCGCTGTATTCACAGCAGCGGCACGCTTTTTGCCGGGTATCCGCACATTTATTATTATGGAAACAGAAAGATGCCGCGGGCATTTCTGGAAAAATGCAGGGAAAGGAAGGATAAAAAATGAATTTGGAGGAGACGCTGCGCGCCATCGGCACGCTGGATCAGGAAGCAATGAAAAAAGCAGAAGAGCGGTGGTACAGCATCGCCATTCCCCTGCATAGCCTTGGCAAACTGCAGGATGCAGTAGTACAGATGGCCGGAATTTTCAAAACGACGGATGTACATCTGAAAAAGAAAGCTCTGGTCACCATGTGCGCGGACAATGGCGTGGTGGAGGAAGGGATCAGTCAGAGTGGACAGGATGTCACCCTGATTATCTCTGAAAATTTTCTGAAGGAAAAGGCCACCGCCACCATCATGTGCCGTCAGGTGGGCGCCGACATTTTTCCGGTGGATATCGGAATCGCAGCAGATTCTCATCTGATTCAGCACAAGGTAATGTACGGGACACGGAATATGACCCGGGAACCGGCTATGACGCGAGAGGAGACCATTAAAGCTATCGAGGTGGGCATCCATATGGCGGAGGAACTAAAGGAAAAAGGGTATGAGATTATCGCCACCGGCGAGATGGGAATCGGAAATACTACCACCAGCAGCGCCATAACATCCGTACTGCTGGATGCCCCGCCAGAGAAGGTAACCGGAAGAGGGGCAGGCCTTTCCAGCGAAGGGCTGGACCGTAAAATTGCCGCTATCAAAAAGGCAATCGCCCTGAATCGTCCCCAAAAAGACGATATCATAGACGTGCTCGCAAAGGTAGGCGGACTGGACATTGCCGGCATGACCGGCGTATTTCTCGGCGGAGCCGCCCTGCGTATTCCGGTGGTCATCGATGGATTTATCTCCAGTGTGGCGGCTCTTTGCGCCGCAAGGATGAAGCCGGAAGCCAAAGGTTTTATAATGGCGTCCCATCTGTCAAAGGAACCGGCTTCCGCCATGGTTCTTGACGCACTGGGACTGGAAGGATGTCTGACCTGCGATATGCGTCTGGGGGAAGGAACAGGCGCGGTCACCCTCTATCCCATACTGGATATCGCCATCGCCGTGTACAATGGCATGAGCACCTTTGAAGAAAATGAAATGGAAACTTATGTTCCCCTTTCTTAAAAACGGGGCAGGAGAAAACACAGCATGATACATCTGATTACGGGAGGAAGCGGCAGCGGAAAATCGGCCTTCGCAGAAGCGTCTATCGTCGCTCTGGGAGAGGCGCAGCGTTTTTATATCGCTACCATGTATCCTTTTGATGAGGAAAGTTTTCGCAGAATTGAACGCCATCGAAACATGCGGAAACAAAAAAAATTCACCACAGTGGAATGTTACACCGGTCTGAAAAAGCTTCAGCTGCCATCCGGCTGCAATATTCTTCTGGAATGTATGTCCAATCTGGTGGCCAATGAAATGTACCGGGAGGACGGAGCGGGCAAGGAGACGGTATCGGCCGTTTGGTCCGGAGTCCGCCATCTGGCAAAGACGGCATCAAACCTGGTGATCGTCACCAACGAGATCTTTTCCGATGGGATCGATTACGATCCGGAGACGATCCGCTATCAGAATTATCTGGGTGAAATCAACCGGAAGATTGCTTCCCTGGCGGATCAGGTGACAGAAGTGGTCTACGGCATACCGGTAAGAGTAAAAGGAGAGCAGCTATGAAAAAGCTTGGTGAAAGTTTTATAATCGCATTTTCCATGTATTCGAAAATACCCATGCCAAGGTGCGACTGGCGGGAGGACAACATGTCTTATGCCATGTGTTTCTGGCCCCTGGTGGGGGCAGTGATCGGCGCTTTGTGGTATATCTGGGGCATTGTCCGGATGCATGTGGATATGACCCAGTCTTTCTTTGCGGCGATCTTGCTTTTGATCCCTTTTCTGATCACAGGGGGGATCCATCTGGACGGCCTTTTGGATACCGCAGATGCCATGAGTTCCTGGCAGACGAAAGAGCGCCGTCTGGAAATCCTCAAGGATTCCCATGCGGGAGCCTTTGCCGTCATCACCTGCGCCGTCTATTTCGTTTTGTACTTCGGTATCTGCAGTCAGCTGAATCTGACAACCATCGGTGTGCTGGCCCCCGGTTTTCTGTTATCCCGGGCGTTAAGCGCCTATGCCATCGTCACCTTTCCCAAAGCCAGAAAAGACGGGTCTGTGGCCACTTTTGCCAGAGGAGCCAGCACGCGAAAGGTTCAGATCACCATGATTTTTTATATCCTGCTGGCCGCTGTGCTGATGGTGCTGGCAAAACCGGTTTTTGGCATCGCGGCGTTATCTGGCGCAGCGCTGGTATTCGCCTATTATCATCATCTGGCGATGAAGTATTTCGGCGGGACGACGGGAGACATCGCAGGTTGGTTTCTCAGTGTCTGTGAACTGGTGATGGCTCTAGTAGTGGCGGCGGTATGGATCATAACAGGAGGTATGGGAGCATGAAACTGGTAATCGGAGGAGCGTTCCAGGGGAAAAAAGATTTTGCCCAAAACGCCTATCACGTCACATCCTGGGCCGACGGCAGGAACTGTGACTGGGAGGAGGTTTTCTGTGCAGGAGGCATCCTTCATTTTCATGAATATATCCGCCGGATGCTTTCCGACGGCCGGGATCCCGCCCAACTGATCCAGCGGCTGGCAAAGGAGAATCCGGATGTGGTGATTGTAACCAATGAACTGGGATACGGCGTCGTCCCGGTGGACGCCTTCGACCGGAAATACCGGGAAACCACAGGAAGGGTCTGTACCCAGGCGGCTTGCCAGGCGGACACGGTGATCCGTGTCGTATGCGGAATCGGGCAGGTGATCAAAGGATGAATATCTGTCTGATCCGTCACGGTATTACACAGGGCAATACGATGGGACGGTATATCGGTATAACCGATGAACCGCTGTGCCCCCAGGGAATCGCACTGCTGAAGGAACGAAATTATCCGCCTGCCCGGCGGATCTATATCAGCCCGCTGAAACGCTGCATGATGACGGCGCAGATCCTGTATCCAGGTCAGGAGTATGTGATCAAGGCGGATATGGCAGAATGTGATTTCGGTATGTTTGAAAATAAAAATTATCAGGAATTGAAAGATAACCCCCTGTATCAGCAGTGGATCGACAGCAACGGCGCCATGCCTTTTCCAGGCGGTGAAAGCCAGGAGTCTTTCCGCAGCCGATGCGTCAGAGGATTTGTGACGGCAGTGGAGGACGCCATAGAAAACCATATTTCCCAGGCGGCTATGGTGGTACACGGCGGAACGATCATGGCCGTGCTGGAACGGTTTGCAGTACCGCACCGGAATTTTTATGACTGGCAGGTAAAAAACGGCTGCGGGTACGAGATAACGCTGGATGAAGAAATGTGGAAAAAAGGGAAGAAAGAGGTAACGGTTCGACGAAAATTGGATTTTGAAAAAAAGAACCGCAGTAAAACATGATGATCAAGTGGACATTTCTTGCCGTAGCGGCAGGTTTTTTAATCGATTTACTTATAGGAGATCCCCGGTGGCTGTATCATCCGATACGGCTGATCGGAAATCTGATCGCAGTTTTGGAAAAAGGACTGCGCAGAATATTTCCGGACACCAGGGCCGGCGAACGGACGGCCGGGTTCTTTCTTGTCATCCTGGTGACAGCAGTCTCTGCCATCGTCCCCTTTGCCATACTGTACGGAGCATTCTATCTGAACCTGTGGCTGGGATTTGCGGTGGAAGCCCTCATGTGTTACCAGATCCTTGCCACAAGAGCGCTGCGGGATGAGAGCATGAAAGTTTATCAGGCTTTGAAAACAAAGGATCTGGATCAGTCCAGAAAAGCCGTATCCATGATTGTGGGAAGAGATACGCAGAATCTGAGCGAAGCGGGCGTCACCAAAGCCGCGGTGGAGACGGTGGCGGAAAACGCTTCCGACGGTGTGATTGCCCCGCTGTTTTATCTGATGATCGGCGGTCCGGTACTGGGATTTGCCTATAAAGGCATCAATACCATGGATTCCATGGTGGGATACAAAAACGACCGATACCGTTATTTCGGAACCTGTGCAGCCCGTCTGGACGACATCGTCAACTTTATCCCGGCCCGTCTGTCCGGACTGATTATGACGGCGGCATCTTTTCTGACGGGATTTGACGGTCTAAATGCCTTCCGCATTTTCAGAAGAGACCGTTTCAACCACGCCAGCCCCAATTCCGCCCAGACGGAGTCGGTGATGGCCGGTGCGCTTTGTATCCAGCTGGCGGGAGACGCCTGGTATTTTGGAAAGCTTTATGAAAAACCCACCATAGGCGATCCCATAAGAGAGATCGAACCCGAAGATATTCCAAGAGCAAACCGATTGTTGTATGGATCGGCGATCTTGTCGCTGATTCTTTTTGGACTTGTCCGCATGCTGGTTTTTTGGATCGTAAAAGGAGGACTTGGATGAAAGAACAGATTCATGGGGGCGATATTTACCGTCATCCGCAGGTGTTGGATTTTTCTTCCAACATTAATCCCTTGGGTACGCCGGAATCGGTGATTGATGCGGCGGCGGAAAGTTTAAAAAGGATTGCCAATTACCCGGATATCGCATATACGGAACTGAAGCGGGCTCTGGCAGCGTATGAACAGCAGCCGGAATCATTTCTCATCTGCGGAAACGGAGCCGCGGAACTGATCTTTTCCCTGGTACTGGCGCTGCGTCCTGCCAGGGCTGTCGTACCGGCTCCTACCTTTGCCGAATACCGGCAGGCGCTGAAGGCGGCAGGCTGCCAAATTATCACCTGCCCCATGGAGCAGCTGCGGCTGGGAGAAAATATATTTTCTTTCCTGACAAAGGATACCGATCTTTTGTTCCTGTGCAATCCCAACAATCCCACCGGCTTTCTCATGGAACCGGATCTGCTGAACCGGATCGTAAATCATTGCCGAAAACAGAATATTTTTCTTGTGGTGGATGAATGTTTTCTGGATTTCGTGGAAGAAGGAGAGCGTTATTCCCTGAAACCGCTGATTGGGGAAAATCATGGCTTGTTTCTTCTGAAGGCTTTTACGAAACGGTACGCTATGGCCGGAATCCGCCTGGGATACGGTATTTGCAGCAATGAAAAGCTTCTGCAGGATATGGGCGGCGTCACCCAGCCCTGGAACGTATCCATACCGGCCCAGGCGGCGGGCGTTGCAGCATTGAAAGAAAAAGACTATGTGAACAGGGCCAAAAAAATCGTGCGCGAGGAACGCGCCTTTCTGAAAGAGGAGATGCGGCGGCTGGGACTCACCGTATACGATTCTCTGGCAAATTATATTTTCTTTCAGGGGCCGGAAGATTTATATGAACGCTGTCTTAAAGAGGGCATTTTGATCCGGGACTGCGGCAATTATCCGGGATTGGGCAAAGGTTATTTCCGGACGGCAGTAAAAATGCATTCGGAAAATTTACAGCTGATTGCGGCGCTGGAAAGAGTGCTGTGAGTGAGGAGGACAAAAATGGCAAAAGCAATTATGGTTCAGGGTACGATGTCCAATGCGGGAAAAAGTTTGCTGACAGCTGGATTGTGCCGGATTTTCAAACAGGACGGATACAAGGTGGCGCCTTTTAAATCTCAGAATATGGCGCTGAATTCCTTCATCACGGAGGAAGGGCTGGAAATGGGACGCGCTCAGGTCATGCAGGCGGAAGCTGCAGGTATCCGGCCCAGCGTGCTGATGAATCCCATCTTGCTGAAACCGACCAACGAGGTGGGCTCCCAGGTCATTGTAAACGGCGAGGTCTTAGGGAATATGAGCGCCCGGGAATACTTTGCCTATAAACATAAACTGATTCCCAAAATCATGGAAGCTTATCATAAGCTGGAAGAAGAAAACGATATCATCGTGATCGAAGGCGCAGGAAGCCCAGCGGAGATCAATCTGAAGGAGGAGGACATCGTCAATATGGGTATGGCCAAAATGGCCAAATCCCCTGTGCTGCTGGTGGGCGACATCGACCGCGGCGGCGTTTTCGCTCAGCTTGTCGGCACCGTCTCCCTTCTGGAGGAAGATGAGCGGCAGATGGTAAAAGGCCTGATCATCAATAAATTTCGGGGGGATAAAACCATTCTGGATCCCGGCATCGCCATGCTGGAGAAAAAAAGCGGCATTCCGGTAGTGGGTGTTGCTCCTTATCTGTCCATCGAAGTGGAAGATGAGGACAGTCTTACGGAACGGTTTGACCGCGCGCAGGAAGTCGGCCAGATCGATATCGCCGTAATCCGTGTGCCGAGGATTTCCAATTTTACGGACTTCAATCCCTTTGAAAGCATGCGGGGCGTTTCACTTCGATACGTCAGTCATCTGTCCGAACTGAAACATCCGGACATGATTATCCTTCCGGGGACGAAAAATACTATGGAGGATTTGCTGTGGATGAGACAGTCCGGCATGGAAGCGGCCGTATTGAAAGCTGCCTCTGCCGGTACGGTGATCTTCGGCGTCTGCGGAGGGTACCAGATGCTGGGCGACACCCTCAGCGATCCCATGGGGGTGGAAGCCGGAGGCTCCATCAAAGGCATGGGACTGCTGCCCATGGACACCGTTTTTGAAGCGGAAAAAACCAGGACACGGGTAAGAGGAAAGTTTCAGCCGGTGTCCGGCATACTGGAAGGACTTTCCGGTGTGGAACTGGAAGGTTACGAGATCCATATGGGAGTATCCCGGTTAAAGGAAGGCGCCGCTGCGCTGACAGAAATTGCAGATTATGCAGGATTGCCCCGGAAAAAGACAGACGGCGCCTATAAAGACAATGTGTACGGTACGTATGTGCACGGCGTATTTGATAAAGAGGCAGTGGCAAAAGCCGTAGTAGCCGCGCTGGGTAAGAAGAAGGGAATCGATACGGATGAGATTACCGGCGTGGATTTTCAGGAATTCAAAGAAACCCAATATGATATCCTTGCCGATGAACTGAGAAAACATCTGGATATGAAGAAAATTTACGAAATACTGGAACAGGGATTGTGAGGAATGACGATGAAGATTGAGCTGGAAAATGTAAAACCAAGAGAGATTGAAACACGCAGTTTTGAGATTATCACACAAGAGCTGGGAGACAGAAAGCTGCCGGAGGATCAGGAACTGATCATCAAACGGTGTATCCATACCAGCGCGGATTTTGACTACGCGGATAATCTTTGCTTTTCTGAAAACGCGGTAAAAAAAGCCATGGATGCCATCAAAGGGGGCGCCTGCATCGTGACGGATACCCAGATGGCAAAGGCAGGCATCAATAAACGCGCCCTGGCCCGGTACGGCGGGGAAGTGTTCTGTTTTATGTCTGACGAGGATGTGGCTGCACAGGCCAAGGAAAACGGCACGACCAGGGCGACGGCCAGCATGGATAAAGCCGCGTCTCTTAAACGGCCTTTGATCTTTGCCATCGGCAATGCTCCCACGGCGCTGGTGCGCCTTTATGAGCTGATAGAAGAGGGAAAAATCCGTCCGGAGCTGATCATCGGCGTGCCGGTGGGATTTGTCAATGTGGTACAGTCCAAAGAACTGATCATGCAGACGGACGTACCTTATATCGTGGCCAGAGGCAGAAAAGGAGGCAGCAATATCGCGGCCTGCATCGTCAACGCGCTGCTGTATAAAATCAATGACAAGAGGGATTGAACATGAAATGCGACTGTCATATCCATATCTTTATGGACGGACAGAATTACCAAAAAGCCCGCGGCCGTCATCAAAGTAAAGTGGATGATTCCTGTATCAGAGAACATCTGCAGGAATATCAAAAACGCGGGATCACATGGCTGCGGGACGGAGGGGACTTTCTTGGGGTATCCCTTCGGACGTGTCAGCTGGCGCCGGAATACAACATAACCTATCGGACTCCCGTTTTTGCCATTCACAAAAAAGGCCATTACGGGAGCATTGTGGGAAAAGCTTTTACGGATCTAAAAGAGTATGCGGCTCTGGTGAAGGAAGTGCGTCGTCTTGGCGGAAATTTTATCAAAATCATGACCACCGGCATCATGGACTTTGGGCACGCTGGAACCATTACAGGAGAGCGGCTGCCCTATTGCGAAGTAAAGGAAATGGTGCATATCGCCCATGAGGAAGGATTTTCCGTCATGTCCCACACCAACGGAGCAGATGCCGTACGGGAAGCGGCTCTGGCAGGGGTGGATTCCCTGGAACATGGTAATTTTCAAAATGACGACAGTCTGCAGGCTCTGCGTGACAGCAGGACTGTGTGGGTCCCCACGCTGGTGACGGTAAGAAATCTTTCCGGAAAAGAGCGATTTCCGGATGAAGAAATAGATAAAATCAGAAAAACGCAGGAGTATGCTGTGAAGAAAGCATACGAGTATGGCATTCCCATGGCATCGGGAACCGATGCGGGAGCCTGGATGGTATTTCACGGTGAATCGCTGGAGCAGGAATATCAGGGATTTGCTTCGATTCTGGGCAGCCGGGAAAGGGCTGAAATCTGTCTGGAACAGGGAAATGCAAGGATCCGAATCCGTTTTTGAAAAAAGAAAGCCGGGAGTTTTCAAACTCCCGGCAGGATAAAGGTCAGGAAGCAATGGCTTCCCGGATATGGTCGACAAAAAGCTGTCTGATTTCCGGATATTCTCCCAGACCCTTCAGGATACATTCCACGGCAAAACCGGCCTGTTCGAACTGAACTTTCCAGGAGTCTTCTTCCTCTCCGGCCATGTCATTGGTGGCATGATCTCCTGCCACGATCATAAAAGGAGCCAGGATCACTTTACAGACGCCGGTTTTCTTCACTGCCTTTAACAGGGAATCCATGGAAGGATAGGCTTCCACCGTTCCCAGAAAGATACGGGAATAGCCTTCGTCCTGAAATTTAAAATTCAAGGCCGCATAGATGGAGTTGGCAAAATGTGTGGTGCCGTGTCCCATCAGAACCAGAGCCGTTTCCTCATTCAGAAGCGGGGCGAACTGGGAAGCGACGGCATGAACTACCCGGTGATTGTCTTCTTCCGTCGTCAGCAATGGATTGCCAAATACAATGGAATGAAAGTGATCCCGATAGAAAAGAGCATCCTCTTTCATCAGATCATTCTCAATTCCGTTGATGACATGGGTAGGCTGGACAATGACGTCCGTAATGCCGTCGGCGATCATTTGCTCCATGGCTTCACGGACATTTGGGATTTTTATCTGATCTCTTTTCAGCAGTTTTGCCATGATCATCTTGCTGGTCCAGGCGCGGTAGTGGGAATATTCCGGAAAAGATTCTTTGATCTTTGCCTCAATGGCATCGATATTTTTTTCTCTTGTATCGGCAAAGCTGGTGCCGAAGCTGACAACCAGGATTGCTTTTTTGGATGCATCCGTCATGGGCGTTTTCCTCCTGTGTGAATGATATTGGTCAGACCGCTTGCGGGTCATGTGAATAAATTTTATCGCTTATGAATTTGTATGTCAAATAAATTTTACTTGAAATAGTTTTTGCATTTTAACAAGGATATGCTATGATGGTAGCAGAAATTTACGGAGGAACCAAGGATGAGTATTTGTATGCTGGGCATCGACCACAATAAGGCTTCTGTGGATATGCGGGCGTTGTTTTCTTTCACAAAGAAAAATGCGGCGGCGGCCATGGAACAGCTGAAAAAGAAGGAAGGAATCCAGGGATGTATCATTCTGTCCACCTGCAACCGGATGGAGCTGTGGGTCAGCGCGGATGAGGACTGGGAAGGCTCTCTCATCGAAGAACTCTGTCTGATCAAGGAAGTGGATCCGACACAGTTTTGTCAGTATTTTGTCAGCCGGGAAGGCCGGGACGCGGTGAATCACCTCTTTCATCTGACCTGCGGACTGAAATCGCAGATCCTGGGGGAAGATCAGATCATCACTCAGGTGAAGGACGCCCTGTCCCTTGCCAGAGAAAATTATGTGACAGACAGCGTACTGGAAGTCCTGTTTCGGATGGCTGTGACGGCGGCCAAAAAAGTAAAAACAGACGTAACCTTTTCCCGGGCCAACGTAACTGCCATGGATCGGGCAGTCTCCATGCTGAAAGAACAGGGCTTTTCCATGAAAGGGAAAACCTGTATGGTGATCGGAAACGGCGAAATGGGCAAGCTGGCGGCTCAGACCATGCAGAAGGCCGGAGCCAGCGTGACGGTCACCGTCCGTCAGTACCGCAGCGGCATGGTTACCATCCCCAAGGGATGCGCGCGGATCAATTACGGAGAGCGGATGGAACTGCTCCCCGACTGTGAAGTGGTGGTCAGCGCCACAGCCAGCCCCAACTACACGCTTACCAGAGAACTGATGGAAAGCGTCTGTCTTTCTCATCCGGTGATTCTGATCGATCTGGCGGTGCCGCGGGACATCGAACCGGAAATCCGGCAGATGGAAGGGATTACCCTTTACGATATCGATGATTTCCAGATTACGGCAGTAGGCGATTACCTCAAAGATTCTCTGGAACAGGCGGAAGCCATCCTGCAGGAAAAAGAAGATGAGTTTTACGACTGGTATGACGGCAGAGATCTGATCCCGCGGATTCAGGAGATCAAGGAAGACGCTGTGACAGATCTGGAACTGCGCATCCATAAGATTCTTGGCAAGCTTCCTCTGGAAGAGAAAGAGCGGGAAGAACTGCGCCGTTCTATCGAAACGGCCGCCGGAAAAGTGGTCAATAAAATGATGTTCGGCCTGAAGGATTCCCTGGAAAAGGATACCTTCCTGGCCTGTGTGGAAGGACTGGAAAAACTGTATGAAGAAGGATGAGTATGGACTGTTTCCGCTGTTCGTGGATCTGACCGAAAAACAGGCGGTGGTGATCGGCGCGGGAAAGATCGCCTCCCGCAGGATCGAAACACTGACAAAATTTACCCCACATATTCTGGTAATTGCCGACCGTGCTGAGGAAAAAGTACTGGAAATGGCAAAGCAGGGGAAGATTAAACTGCAGATCCGGAAATATCAAAGGGAAGATCTGTACGGAGCGGATCTTGTCATTGCCGGAACAGACGATGAAGCGCTGAATAATGAGATTTACAGCGTCTGTAAATGCCTGGGAATCCTGGTCAATGTGATCAGCGACAGAAGGAAATGTGATTTTCAGTTTCCGGGGATTGTCAAAAGAGACCGGCTGGTGATCGGCATCAATGCCGGCGGAAACAATCACCGGCTGGCCAGAGAAACCAGGGAGCAGATCGATAAAATGATGGGAGGAGAAAACACATGAATGCGCCTGCAAAATTTGTGATCGGAAGCAGAGAGAGCAAACTGGCGGTGATCCAAAGCGAGATGGTGATGGACTATATCCGCAGGACGTCTCCGCAGACAGAAGTGTCGCTGCTGACCATGAAAACGACGGGGGATATCATCCTGGACCGAACACTGGATAAGGTGGGCGGAAAAGGACTCTTCGTCAAAGAACTGGACCGGGCATTGCTGGACAAAAGAAGCGACTTGTCGGTGCACAGCCTGAAAGATATGCCCATGGAGGTGGACGAACAGCTTCCCATCGTCGGATTTTCCAAACGGGAAGATCCCAGAGACGTACTGGTACTGCCGGAGGGGACGGATCATCTGAATTTTGAAAAGCCCATCGGCTGCTCCAGCCTGCGGCGGATCCTGCAGTTAAAGGAACTCTTTCCCCAGGCAGAATTTAAAAGCGTCAGAGGGAATGTCCTCACGCGGCTTCGCAAGCTGGATGAAGGGCAGTACAGCGCGCTGGTGCTGGCGGCAGCCGGCCTGAAACGGCTGGGGCTTGAAAAACGGATCAGCCGCTATTTTGAACCGGAAGAAATCATCCCTTCCGCAGGCCAGGGGATCCTCTCCCTGCAGGGACGAAAGGGGATGGATTACCATTTCCTGTCCGGCTTTACCGATGAGACAGCCACGTATGCCGCGCTGGCAGAACGTGCCTTCGTCCGTTATCTCAACGGCGGATGTTCTTCTCCGGTGGCGGCCCATGCCAGAATAACAAACGGCAGCATCACACTTCTGGGCCTGTATTACAACGAAGAGACCGGGGAATACATCAAAGGCGCCAAGGAAGGACCGGCAGCGGAAGCGGAAAAGCTGGGAGAAAGTCTGGCGAAAGAATTAAAAATGAAACTGGAAGGGGAATGACAGATGGAAACAGGTAAAGTGTGGCTGGTGGGAGCCGGCCCGGGAGATATCGGATTATTTACACTGAAAGGGAAAGAAGTGCTTTCCCGTGCGGAAGTCGTGGTATATGACAGCCTGGTGGGCGACGGCGTGCTGGCAATGATACCAAGGGAAGCCAGAACCATCGATGTGGGAAAACGGGCCAGCCACCATACGATGCCCCAGGAGAAGATCAATCAGGTACTGCTGGAAGAGGCAAAGAAAGGATACCGGGTGGTACGGTTAAAAGGCGGAGATCCTTTCCTCTTCGGAAGGGGCGGAGAGGAACTGGAACTGCTGGCAGAACACCATATCCCTTACGAAGTGGTGCCCGGCGTGACTTCTCCCATGGCAGTACCGGCGTACAACGGAATCCCTGTCACCCACCGGGATTTCTGTTCTTCCGTGCATATCATCACCGGCCACAAACGGGCCGGCCAGGAATATGACATTGATTTCAAAGCCCTGGTGGACACCAAAGGCACGCTGGTCTTTCTCATGGGCGTGACGGCGCTGCCGGATATCTGCCGCAGTCTTCTGGAAGCGGGGATGGAGCCGGACATGTCGGCAGCCATCCTGCAAAAAGGAACCACGGCAGGGCAGAAACGTATCGTCGCCACCGTATCCACCCTGGAAGAGGAAGTGAAAAAGCAGGGAATCGAGACGCCGGCCATCATCGTGGTCGGAAAAGTATGCTCCCTGGCAGAACGGTTTGAATGGGCAGAAAATCTGCCGCTTTTTGGCAAAAAAGTCCTGGTGACCCGTCCAAAAGGACTGATTTCCCGCATGGCGGCAAAACTGCGGGTGCAGGGCGCCGAAGTACTGGAGCTACCGGCCATCGAAACCGGCGCGGTAAAAGACGATGAAAAAATCAAAGAGGCGGTGAATCGTCTGGAATCCTACCAGTGGATCGCTTTTACCAGCCCCACCGGCGTGAACGTCTTCTTTGATAAAATTATAGAACTGGGCAAAGATCTTCGCTGCCTTGGCGGGATAAAAATAGCCGCCATCGGAGAGGGGACAAAAAAAGCGCTGAAAGAGCATGGACTGTTTGCCGATCTGATCCCTCAGATCTATGACGGAGCCTCTCTGGGAGCGGAAATGGTCAAAGTATGTGAACCGGACGCCAAGATCCTGCTGCCGCGGGCATCCATCGGCAATCATGAAATTCTGGAAGCCCTTTCTGCCCGCAGCGACCTGACGGTGGACGACGTTCCCACCTACGATACCCATTATGTGACCTGGAATGTACTGGATGAAACAGCGAAATTTGAAAAGGGCGAAATCGACTGCGCCGTCTTTACCAGCGCATCCACGGTAAAAGGATTTGTGGAAGCCACGAAGGGTCTGGATTACACGAAGGTGACGGCAGCCTGCATCGGAAAACAGACAAAAGCGGCCGCCGACCGTTATGGTATGAAAACTTATATGGCAAAAAAAGCCACCATCGACAGCGTGGTGGATCTGGTGACGGAAATATTGAAATCTTGAGATAGGAGGAAGGAACAAATGGATATGATCAAAAGACCGAGAAGACTGCGCGGAGGAGCCAATATCAGAAAAATGGTGCGGGAGACAAGGATGGACAAATCTTCCCTGATCTATCCGCTGTTTGCCATCGACGGAGAGAACATTCAGGAGGAGATCCCTTCCATGGAAGGTCAGTACCGCTACAGCGTAGACCGTCTTCCCTATGAGCTGGAACGTCTCTCCAAAGCCGGCGTAAGCAATGTGATGCTCTTTGGAATTCCTGCTCATAAGGACGAAGTGGGAAGCCAGGCCTATGATCCGGACGGCATCGTCCAGCGAGCGCTGCGGGAAAGCAAGAAACGGTTCCCGGATCTTTACTACATCACCGACGTCTGCATGTGCGAGTACACCTCCCACGGCCACTGCGGCGTGCTCTGCGGCCATGATGTGGACAATGACGCCACGTTGGAACTGCTGGCAAAAACAGCCCTCTCCCATGTGGAAGCAGGAGCCGATATGGTGGCTCCCTCTGATATGATGGACGGCAGAGTGATGGCGATCCGCCAGCTGCTGGACAAAAACGGTCATAAAGAAATTCCTATTATGTCCTATGCCGTGAAATTTGCATCCGCATTCTACGGCCCCTTCCGGGATGCAGCCGACTCTGCTCCCGCCTTTGGCGACCGTAAAACCTACCAGATGGATCCCCACAACGGCAGAGAAGCCATCAAAGAAGCGCTCCTGGATGTGGAGGAAGGCGCGGATATCATCATGGTAAAACCGGCCATGTCCTTTCTGGATCTGGTGACCAATGTAAAAGCGGCGACCAACGTGCCGGTGGCGGCTTACAGTGTCAGCGGTGAATACGCCATGGTAAAAGCGGCTGCAAAAATGGGATGGATCGATGAAGAACAGATCATGTGCGAGATGGCCGTCAGCGCATACCGCGCAGGCGCTCAGATCTATCTGACCTATTATGCCAAAGAACTGGCAAAATGCATGGATGAAGGGAGAATCGGATAATGACAAAATCAGAAAGCCTGTTTCAAGAGGCGGTTCAATACATACCGGGCGGAGTCAACAGCCCGGTGCGCGCCTACGGTTCTGTAGGCATGACACCCCGTTTTATCGCCAAGGCAGACGGCCCTTACGTGACCGACGTGGATGGAAACCGGTATATCGATTACATCGGTTCCTGGGGGCCTATGATCCTGGGACACAACCATCCGGCAGTCCTTGAAGCGGTAATCAAGACGGCGGAAAACGGATTAAGCTTCGGCGCGGCCACAGAACTGGAGGTACAGATGGCAGAATATATCTGTCAGCATATCCCTTCTGTGGAGATGGTCCGTATGGTCAACTCCGGTACGGAAGCAGTGATGAGCGCCATCCGTGCAGCCAGAGGATATACCGGAAGAAACAAAATCATTAAATTTGCCGGCTGTTATCACGGCCACAGCGACGCCATGCTGGTGAAAGCAGGATCCGGCGTCATGACGGCAGGTATTCCCGACAGCGCAGGCGTACCGGCCGGCTGCACCCAGGATACCCTGACGGCGGTTTACAATGATATCGACAGCGTAAAAGCGATCTTCGATGAATTCGACGGCGAGATCGCCGCAGTGATCATCGAAGCTGTGGCAGCCAACATGGGCGTTGTCCTTCCAAAAGAAGGATTTTTAAAAGAATTAAGAGAACTCTGTACGCAAAAAGGAGCCGTGCTGATCTTTGACGAAGTCATCACCGGTTTCCGGCTGGCCTTTGGCGGCGCTCAGGAATATTTCGGCATCGATGCGGACATGGTCACTTACGGTAAAATCATCGGCGCCGGCATGCCGGTGGGCGCATACGGCGGCAAAAAGGAGATTATGGAAATGGTATCTCCGGTGGGACCGGTCTATCAGGCAGGAACCCTTTCCGGCAACCCTGTCGCCATGGCAGCCGGCCTTACTCAGCTGAAGATTCTAAAAGAAAACCCGAACATCTATGTTCACATGGCTGACCTGGGAGAAAAGCTTTTCGGCGGTATGAAACAGCTTTTAAAAGAGTACGGCAGAACGTACCCTGTCAACCATACCGCTTCTTTGGGCTGCGTTTATTTCACGGAAAAAGATGTCTATAATTACGAGATGGCAAAAACCTCCGATACCGACGCTTTTGCCGACTATTTCCGTTTCATGCTGGAGCACGGCATCCACCTGGCTCCCTCTCAGTTTGAGGCTATCTTCCTCAATCACGCCCACACCGACGCGACAGTACTGGAAACGCTGGATGTAATGAAACAGTATCTGGAAAGCAGAGCGTGAATATTATGCTGGTAAAAATCTATACCGACGGTTCCGCCCGGGGCAACCCGGACGGGCCGGGCGGATACGGCTGTGTCCTTCAATATACGGATTCCCTGGGAGAACTCCACGAACGGGAGTTTTCTGCCGGCTATAAAAAAACCACCAACAACCGCATGGAGCTGATGGCTGCCATCGTGGGACTGGAAGCGCTGATCCGCCCCTGTCAGGTGGAGCTGTATTCCGATTCCAAGTATCTGACAGATGCTTTCAATCAGCGCTGGATCAACGGCTGGATAAAAAAGGGATGGAAGAGAGGGAAAAACGAACCGGTAAAAAATGTGGATCTGTGGAAACGGCTGCTGGCAGCCATGAAACCCCATCAGGTGACCTTTCACTGGGTCAAGGGGCACGACGGCCATCCGGAAAACGAACGGTGTGATCATCTGGCCACATCGGCGGCGGACGGCGGGAATCTTTTGGATGACGTGATCCTTCCGTAAAATGCCGGCGAAAAAGGAGTGGGGAAGAAATGAATATTACCATTGCACTGGGATTGTTTTTTCTGTTTATCTTGGTGTATATCATTATCGTAAACATCTTTTCAATACTGTTCCGCCTGACAGGACTGACAGCGGAGGACGCCAAATTCCAGGTAATTTCCATGCTGACCAACTGCGGCTTTACGACAAACCGCAGCGAGATCATCATGGTTTCCCGTCTTCGGCGCAGGCTGGCAAAGGCAACGATTCTGTTCGGATACTCCTTCACAGTGATCATGGTATCCATTTTCATCAATGTGTTTATGACCTGGAACAGCTCCGAGCGGACCAATCTGCTCCGGGACGCGTCTGTTCTGGCGGGGATTTTTGTGATCTGTCTGCTTCTGATGCGGCAGCGGTTTCTGAGAGAATTTTTTGACCGGCTCATCGAAAAGATCGGAACCAGAATCATGTTCGGGAAATCTGCCAATGTGATGCGGCTGGTGAGCGTCTACAGCAACCGGGCGCTGGTGGAAGTCATCGCCAAACGGCTGCCGGAGTTTCTGATCGGCACGGAGCTGATGCAGTCTACTTTAAAAGAAAAGTATGATATCCTGATTTTGCTGGTACGAAGAAACGGCGATACCTTAAACCATGTGGGACGTCATACGGTGTTGAAGGAAGGGGACATCATCGTGGCTTTCGGACCCTATCATAATCTGCAGGAAATCTTTGAATTTCCGGAGTGATACACCAAAGTGGCAATGAAAAGTACCTTACATTTATGTGGGTACTTTTCATTGTTTTGGTACCCTGTTATCATAAATCTGAACAGAAGACAATAAAAAAGGAGGCTGATACGATGCGAAAAGATATTAAAACAACAGATGGTATTTTCCCCATGCCTGTGCTGATGGTAGCGACGTACAATGAAGACGGCAGTGTGAATGTGATGAATGCTGCCTGGGGAACGATGCTGGAAAGAGATCATGTGATCCTTAATCTGACAGAAACGCATAAAACAGTAAAGAATATCAAGGCCCGGAAAGCATTTACCGTAAGCATAACGGATGCCGCCCATTTAACAGAGGCCGATTATTTTGGCGTGGTTTCCGGAAATAATACACCGGATAAATTTGCAAACAGTGGTCTGACTGCTATCAAATCGGAACATGTCGACGCACCTGTTATACAGGAGTTCCCCTTGTGCATGGAATGCGAGTTTATCGAATATCAGAGCGGAGAATATGGCTGTGGAGTCATCGGAAAAGTGGTAAATACGACTGCCGATGAAAAAGTTATGGATGGCGGTAAGGTGGATATCTCAAAAGTTGATGCCATCGCTTTTGATCCATATACGCATGGCTACTATAAGGTTACAGAAAGAGTCGGAGAAGCATTCAAAGACGGTCTTTCTCTGAAGAAATAAGTGAGGTGGTATGCCATGAAGCATAAAGTAAAAGTGACGGTTCTCGACAAAAAACTCTATCCAGAACTGCAGCAGGAATACTGTACAGAGCCAAATTCCGGAACCTGCCCCTGTTATAATGTGGGCGATGAATTTATTTTTTATCGTGATGAAGTAAGAGACGATTTCTGGCGTGTCGGGCTGAATACTCTGGTAAAGACAAACGCTGATCCGGATACGGTTGCAGGCGGGCCAAAGATGCCTTTTTGTTCGGAGGCGTGGGATGCCATCGCCCGTTACATTTATACAGGATTACAGGGCGGTTCCATCATGAAGGGCTGGATGAAAGAGGAAAATGTGATGATAACATGCTGCTCGGACGGAACAAGACCGGTTATCTTTAAAATTGAACGAATTGATTATGAATAGCAATAAATAAATTGAATCCGCTTAATACCAGTCGTGCTTTTCGTCCCGATTCAGGGCAGCGATTTGGGCCATCTCATTCTCCGGCAGTGCAAAACCGAACAGGTCGAGGTTTTCCCGAATGTGGTCGGGGTTGCTGGAGCCGGGGATGACCACCACACCCCGCTGTAAATTCCACCGCAAAGTCACCTGGGCGGAAGTGACGCCATGGGCTTTAAAGCGCTGGATGAGATTACAGGCGGAGAAGTGCGCATAGGGTGCGCGGAATCTCATCAGATCAAGTATCTTGCTCGGACAATTAAAGTATTTCGGGAAGAATATCCACTGTTTCGCTATCACCTCACCAGCGGCAATACAGAGCAGGTTATCGAACGGCTGGACCGGGGTATCATCGACTTTGCCGCCATTGCCGAACCGCCGAATCTTTCCCTCTATAATTATCTGGAGTTTCCCGGTGTGAATACCTGGGGGATCGTAATGAAAAAGAGCGATTCTCTCTCTCAAAAGAGACAAATCTGTTTTGAAGATTTACTGGGGATTCCATTGATCTGCTCCGAACAGGGAATGAAATTTGACATCACCCGCTGGTGCGGAGAAAAAATTGATATGCTGAATCTTTCAGGGACGATAAACCTTGCCTACAACGGTTCTGTTTTTGTTAAAGAGGGTCTTGGATATATGCTGACCTTTGATGGGTTAGTGGATACCGGGGCAGACAGTGAGATATGCTTTCGTGCGTTGGAGCCGCCGCTTGAAACAAAAATGTATCTCGTTTGGAAGAAATATCAGGTGTTTTCTCCTATCGCAGGGTTACTTCTTGAAAAAATGAAAAAAATGTTCATAACTTGACATTGTGGCAAAAGCTGTTTATCTGCAATCTTCGAGCAAAGCTGCACACAACTTCGCCAGATACTACTTTTTGGATTACTTCTGTCCGGGAAGTCAGATACAATTTTGCAGTGCCAACAAAAAAACAAGAGACAGTAGTTTGATTATTTTAAGCTACTGTCTCTCATTTTATTTTTCCAAATTCTTTGACCGCCGGTATTCCAGCGGAGAAAGGCCAAACTGCTTTTTGAACACGGCGGCAAATTTCCCTTGATTAGAGTAGCCGACCTGTTCGGATATTTCGGCAATCGGACGCTTTGTGT
>DWVJ01000003.1 GCA_019120315.1 Candidatus Ruminococcus avistercoris | reverse complement strand
GTCCTGAAAAAAGATAAGGAGCTGACCGCCTACTATGTGGACAGCTTTGGGTATCAAGAGCTTCCGGAATTTGATGCACAGAGAAAGAAACTGCTGGAAAGCCAGATAAAAGAATATCCGCCGCTCTATCTGTCGGATCTTACTTACGCTATGGAACATAGAAACGCAGACGCTTACCTGGATTCACGGAAGCTGAATCTGGACTGTAAGAAAGCGATTGAAGAAGCGATTGACAGCCACTTTGACGGGTATCATCTGGCACATGAAGCTGCGGCAGATGTGGTGGAGACATATGGGGCAGAGCGGGTGTCCTTCGTGCTGGCCTGTACCGTCCAGCACCTCAAATCGGACGGGCGGTTTTCAAGAGAGATAAAAGAATGGGCGGATCGCTTCAAAATCCCGGAGAATATCAGCCGTGGGATGGATCTCAATGCCGATTATGTGGTAACGAGCCATCCAGCAGTGCTGGACGGTTTTATCGGCCTTGCCCGGAATGAAATGAAGGAACTGGAGAAAGAAAAACGGGAAGGACAGATTGGCCCGGAGACAAAAGGGCTTTTGGTAGAGGGGCATTTTGGCACCTGGCACACGGCAGAAGTGAAGGAAATCGCCGGGGAGACTTTTTTCCGGATGGAGCATGACGAGTATGGCGATAAGGTGGCAGGGATTATTGTGGATGCAGACGGGAAGCTGGTGGCGGAGGATCTGGAGCATGGATTTGACGATGGTGCTATGGAAGCGATCACAGAATATCTCTATGAGAAAGTGCCAGAGCCGTTTATCAAGCAGTTCTATGTGGTGAATGATGCCTATGGAATAAAAGCGGAGAGGGAATATCAGTATTTTGAAAACCTAGATGACGCAATTCAGGCGTATCACCTGTTACCAAACCATCTGGACAAACGGTTGGGGATGGAAAGCCGGGAGCCTGTTACTTCCAGAATGACGCTGCTCAAATGTGAGAATGGGATTGAAAATGTGGAGGATGTGAAAAAGGCTTCATTGGATGGAAAATGGATAAATGATGAAGTGGCAGATGCGTATAACCATGCGCAGTTTTATCTTGATAATAAAGATACCAATATCGTGTATGAACTTCCATCGATGAAAGGTTACTTTTATATTCAGACATCCGCAGAGGGCTGGTTTGATTATACGTTTTATGATCGGAAATACCGGGAACTGGACGGAGGATCTTATGAGAACACGGATATTTCTATTCAAGAGGCGGTGGAAGCTCTCCTTAATGAAGAAAAGATTATGTTAGCTCAGTGTCATGTGGTTTGTTGGAACGACTTTATGGAGGCAGTAACAGAGGTAGGGCAGCGAGAAATACAAGGGAAAATAGAAATGCCATTAACTTCCGGTATAACAGAAAAAGAAAAAGCGCTGGGTGATATGAGCCGTTCAGCAATAGAGGAAACGGTGTTGTGTTACGCACAGGCACAGCTTGAGGATATGGGACTGGAGGATGAAGTAAAACTAAACGCTGCCCGTGTTTATGGCAGCCGCACAAGAGCGGGATTATTCAACAATGGTTCTGATTTGGATGTGGTTCTTTTCTACACAGGAAATATCCGGGAAGATGATTTTTTCTCGGTCCTTCATAAAGCTGGAATGACGATTGCAGGGATTCCGCTGGATATTACCCCAGTATCTGAGAATCGAACCTATACTATGGAAGAATATATGAAAAATGCGGAGAAATATCTGGATGATAAAGAATTGAAGAAGCTGGCATATGATATTGATCAGTTTCTAAACGAATTTGATCTGTATGAATACCGGGATACAGTTGAGGACAGGGAAGAAAATGTGAAAATGATTTATGCTGATCTTGTTTCCGGAGAAGCAGATTCCATACGGAAATGGGTGGCAGAGATTGCCGAGGGGGAGAATGACGATCTTCCAGAGGATGTAGAAAATGCAAAGAAATTGTTAACAAGAATTGAGCAGGCACAGGAGACGGGCAGGGCGGAAGTTATGTATGAGCCGGAGGTGGAAGAAGCAAAAATTACGTTCTATGTGGCAGAGTGCATGGAGTTCCCTGTGATGGGAGAGTATCACGATAACCTGACACTGAGGGAAGCCTTTCAGAAATACAAAGAGATCCCGGCGGAGCGGATGAACGGGATCAAAGGGATCGGCTTCCGGATGGAGGACGGGAGTATGTATGACGGGGATTATGAACTGATGCGGGCCGGGAGCATCTCGAAAGATGCGATTGACCTGGTTCCCCATTATCAGGAAAGCCCCCTGGTGCAGAAAGCCATGGCAGACCTGGAGAAAATGCTGGCAGAGGAGCAACAGAGGAAAGAGCCGGTGCAGACAGAGCCGGCGGCAGAACCGGGCGGACAGGACAGACCGGGGAACATGGTACAGAAACCAGAAGCATCGAAGCCTGCCGGGGTGCGCCAGTCTGTCCTTGCGGCGCTGCGTGAGAGGCAGGCAAAACAGAAAGCCCAGGAACAGCAGGTACAAAAAGAGGGAGAGAAAACTGAAAAGATAGCCCAGGGGCGCAGGAAAGGAGAACCGGAGTTATGAGAGTACGATTTGAGGAAGCGGAATATTTTGTTATGGCTGTGTTTGAGAAGGATACCCGTACCGGAACCATGGAGGAAATCCGCCGGGTGCTTCCATTTATCAGCGAAGATGGGGAGATGCTTGCACTTGTCAACAGTACGCTGAAGAAAATGGAGCAGCTCACGGATCAGGAGTTCTCAGGGATGGATCTGGAAACCTATGCGCAGGAACCGGCGGAGGAAGCGTGATGGAGATCAGCCAATTTGCCCTGTACCAACTGAAGAATATCCCGGAAAACCGGATGATCCGCTACCGCTCTTATAAAACGCTGCAGGAGCAGCATATCCCTGTGCGGTATGCGAACTATGAACAGGTTTACCTGGGACGGATGAAGAAAGGGGATAAGCCGGACACGATCCGGAAGCGCCTGGGGGAGCATCCGCCCCGCAGATCTGCCTGCCACAGCCTAAGCGTCAGTGATGTGCTGGTCTTAAACAGCGGCGGCGAGATCACAGCCTATTATGTGGAAAAAGAAGGCTTTGTTGTGCTTGCCGGTTTTCTCCGCCTGGGTTCCTCCAGTGCCTTGATTTCCTATGATACAACAGATTTTCATATTGAGGGGAAAGAAGGAAGCTGGCTTGCCTATGACAGTATCATCATAGACGGGTGGGAATTTTTCCTCATGGAACACACCGTTTACGGGGCGCAGGCGGCCAATGTGGTGCTGGACAGTGCGGGGAATATGGTGGCAGACAATGTTTTCCACGGCTTTGACGGGACAGTAAAACAGCAGATTTGGGAGTACCTGCACCCGCCAGCAAAAGAGCCGGAACCGGAGAAAACTAAAAAGCCGGTGATGGAAAACTGGCAGAAAGCCTACGAAAACGGGGAATATCTGCGCAGCGCCGAGATTACGGAAGAGCAGAATTACAACATGATTGATGGGCGTATGAATAATCTGCCGAACAAGCCTCGGAAGATTGGAGGACGGATTTCTGTGCTGGATCGGCTCCATCTGAAGCAAGCGGAGATTGCCAGAAAGAGCGGGAAGCCTGTGCCGCAGATGGCGGCGGAAGAAGAAATGGAGCGGAGGAAGAAATAAGAAAGAGGAAGATACTTTGCCGTTTCATGGGCGGTATCTTCCTTTTTTGTTATTGGAAAATAGAATAGCGAGAGATATTTTTTCAGTTGGGTAGTGTAAAAAACTTTGTGGCTTTGGTAAAAAATGGCTCCTTTTTGGTAAGAATTACAGATATGACAATTCTTATCGAAAAGGAGTTTATTTATGGCAGTAGCAAAAGACCAAATCCGACAGATTATT
>DWVJ01000021.1 GCA_019120315.1 Candidatus Ruminococcus avistercoris | reverse complement strand
TATGACTGGGCATGGTTTTGCAGTCAAAGGGTTTTTCAAAACCATACGCAACCAATACCTTGTGAACAATATGATGAAGTATGTGGTCAATCACAGCTGTTCCGAAAGTTTGCATCGTTATCTTATCAATGCTGTATGAAAGATTTGACACCTTTGATTTTCGCCAGGAAAAACAGGATGGAAACTGTTGGTTGACACATTTCAAGGCGGAAATGGTTGTTTGCAACCGTTAAATTTGATATCTTTGAGGTGCTTAAGTAAGAGCAAAAGTATCTTAAGGAGGAGCGAGTATGATTTTAGCAGATAAAATTACAGATTTGCGAAAGAAGAATGGCTGGTCACAGGAAGAACTGGCAAACCAGCTGGGCGTGTCTCGTCAAGCGGTTTCGAAATGGGAAAGCGCGTCATCTATACCAGACTTGGATAAGATAGTTAAAATGAGTATTATTTTTGGAGTCAGTACAGATTACCTGTTAAAGGATTCTCTTGAAGAGAGGAGAGATACCGAAGAAATATTGGAATGCAATACAGCAGAGTTGGGGATGGATGATGAAAAGGGCATACGGATGATTTCTATGGAAACTGCGAACGTTTATTTGGATCTTTTGCGAAATATATCTTCCAGGATTGCATTAGGCGTATCCCTTTGTATTTTATCACCAATAATGTTGATCGGTCTTACGGGGGTGTCGGATAAGAAAGAGGGGATGATTCTTTCTGCGGAAGCTGCAGTGGGTATTGGGATGACAATACTTTTACTTATGGTTGCGGTGGCAGTAGCGGTCTTTATTATATACGGAAGAAAAATAGAAATATATGATTTTCTTGAGAAAGAACCGATAGAACTGGCCTATGGGGTAAAAGGATTGGTTGAAAAAGAAAAATTAGGGTATGAAGCTGTACATAGCAGAAAACTTGTGCTGGGAATAGTGCTTTGTATTCTTAGCGCAGTACCAATTATGGTGTTGGCTGTGTCGGATAAAAATGAAATGTTGACAATACTTGGTGTGAATCTTTGTCTTATCTTAGTATCAATTGGTGTATATTTACTTGTATCTACCGGGATTGTATATGGCGGATTTCAAAAATTATTAGAAGAAGGAGACTATACAAGGAGTCAGAAAATTGAAAATAAAAGAAATGATGTAATAGGTAAAATATATTGGTGTTCGGCAACTGCAATTTATCTCGGGTGGAGTTTTATAACTATGGAATGGGAAAAAACATGGATTGTTTGGCCAATTGCCGGAGTATTTTATGGGGCTGTTGTTGGGATCAGTTCTGTTATAAGAAAACATTGAAATCTGACACAGTGAAAGGAAAAAGCAAGCGATGCAATGGAAGGATAAGAAACAAAGATGCCGTTGGGCAAACCCGAAAAATCCTCTGTATATCCAATATCATGACGAGGAATGGGGAGTGCCGGTACACGACGATCATAAATTATTTGAGATGTTGATTCTGGAAAGTTTTCAGGCGGGGCTTTCCTGGGAATGTGTGTTAAATAAGCGGGAGGCTTTCCGAAGGGCATATGAAAACTTTGATCTGGAAAGAGTCTGTGCCTTTGATGAAGAGAAGATGGCGAAGCTGCAGCAGGATCCGGGGATCATCCGCAACCGGCTGAAGATCCGGGCATCAGTGAACAATGCCCTGATTTTTCGGGAGATTCAGCGGGAGTGGGGGAGTTTTGAGGCTTACCTCTGGCACTGGACGGATGGCCGGATTGTGTACGAGACCGGGAAAGACCGGTCGGAACTTTCGGATCGGATTTCAAAGGATCTGAAGAAGAGAGGAATGAAATTTGTGGGAACGGTTATTATCTATGCTTACCTTCAGGCGGTGGGAGTGATTAATTCCCATGAAGAAGGATGCTTCAGAAACTTTCCTCTTGATTATTAGGCGAAAATCTGCTTTTATATATATGTAAGCTTTTTTAGGGAAAATTAAGTAAAACGAGGTGCGTAAGATGAAACCAATTAAAGAAGGAAAAGTTCGTGAGATTTATGATAACGGCGACAGCCTGATCATGGTTGCCACGGACCGGATCAGCTGCTTTGACGTGATTCTTCACAATGTGGTGACGAAGAAAGGCACTGTGCTGACTCAGATGTCAAAATTCTGGTTTGATATGACAAAAGATATTCTTCCGAATCATATGATTTCCACGGATGTGAAAGATATGCCGGAGTTTTTCCAGCAGCCGCAGTTTGATGGGAACAGTATGATGTGCAAGAAGCTGGAAATGCTGCCTGTGGAATGTATCGTAAGAGGCTATATTACCGGAAGCGGCTGGGCCAGCTATGAAAAAGACGGCACGGTCTGCGGTATTAAGCTACCGGAAGGATTAAAAGAATCAGACAAGCTGCCGGAGCCGATCTACACCCCGTCCACCAAGGCGGAGATCGGGGATCATGATGAGAATATTTCCTACGAGCAGAGCATCGAGCATCTGGAGAAATATTATCCGGGTAAAGGCGAGGAGTATGCTTCCAAACTTCGCGACTATACCATTGCGCTTTATACAAAATGTGCTGATTATGCCAGAAGCCGCGGTATCATCATTGCGGATACGAAGTTTGAGTTCGGTCTGGATGAGGAAGGCAATATCGTGCTGGGCGACGAGATGCTGACGCCGGACAGCTCCCGTTTCTGGGCCGCTGATATCTACGAGCCGGGTCACAGTCAGCCGTCCTTTGACAAACAGTATGCCCGTGACTGGCTGAAGGCCAACCCGGACAGCAACTGGACGCTGCCTGAAGACGTGGTTCAAAAAGTCATTGACAAATATCTGCAAAGCTATGAGATGCTGACAGGAAAGAAACTGCAGTAGAAAAAAGACAAAAAAAGTCCCTGGTTCTGATAGGTTGATCAGAAATCAGGGACTTTTTCACAAGGCAGGGGGGATGTGGGATGAAAGTATGGATGTCTCCGGGAATAAAAGAATCGAATCATTATGCGGCTCGTCTGGCGGCAGGGATCGCTGGGATTATCCTTTTGGCCGCGGTCTTGATTGGCGGCGGGGTCTTTTTGATGTTTCGTTTTGAAGAGCTGAAACCGGTTATTTCGGCGGCGCTCTGTCTGCTGGTGACGGCGCTGATCATCTGGCTGGCGTTTCGGGTCGGCCGGAAGAGTATGCAGGATGTCACATTTTTCGTGCAGGATGAGCAGGGGCGGATGTTTGTGATCGACGCCAGAGATTATGTGCGAGAAAAAAGAGGTATCCCGGGATTGATCCATATGGCAGCGGATACGCAAAAGCAGATCGAAAAGATAAAAGATTATGTAAACAAAATGTATGATCTGGCTATGGTTGCGCCGCAGATACTTTTTGTAGAAAGTATAAAAGAAAACGGGGATGCGTACGTGCTCCTTTGCCGTGTGCGGTTTCCGGGGAATGTGGAAGCCAGACGGACGTATTTCCTGGTAAAAGGGTATGAGCAGGAACAGGAATTACTCTGGGCGCTGGAGCGGCAGCGTTATCGGGAAAATGCCTGGGAGGTGAAGGAAGACAAAAAGCCTTTTTGGATTTTCGGAAACAGTCTGTTGCTGGCGGCTGCTGTGATGGTATGCGTTCTGAGTCATCCGGCTGTGGGAGTGCTGGCGCTTAATGTTTACTTTCCATGTCTTGGCATTGCTTTTTTGCTGCTGACGGTTCTGATTTATCTTATCGTAAAGCGGCACAGAGGGGAATAGATTATCGGCTTTTCTGTATAAGAACACCGGGCCAGCAGGAACTGAAAATTTCCTGCCGGCCCGGTGTATGTAGCTGGCGGCGTTTGTCATCAGATATGGATGGATTCGCTCCAGTCATCCTCATCATAGGAGATATCGGAATTCACATTTCCGTCCACCATGTAGCCGTTGAGCATGGAACGATACTGTTCTTCCAGAGTCATACCTTCCTCCTCGTCGGAGGGCATGGGGCTTTCGGTCAGAGAACTGCCCAGAATCTTCAGGGGAGCCCACCAGTCGGTGGTATCTCTTTCTTCCGCGGGCACATCCTTTCTTCTTTTTTGAACCAGATACTCTTTCATCTCAGGATAAGCGGCGATCGCTTCCATATCCTTATAGAATTCTTTCCCCACATATTCAAAACTCATCAGAATCAGATCGTTCAAGCTGTAAAACATCTGATTGCGGATGCCGTGGATCCACATAATCTGTGCCACCTTTTTGGGTGGATTTAAATGCTGCTGCAGATAAGCTTCCCGTTTTTCCGGGACTACGTGAATGATTTCCTGAACTCGTCTCATGTCCAAACCTCCCTGTTTGTAATTTGCTACCCCTTCACGTGGTTTTCATCGTTACTATTATATGAGATTTGGCAGACTTTTTCAATAACATTCCTGCTGTAATGAGAAAAAAGGAGCAGACATTTCGGTCAGGAAAGTCTGCTCTTGAGAAAATTCAGAGAACCGGATGGATTATCCGTTCCTTTTTCCAGCAGGGAGATCAGTGCATTGATAGTATTTTCAATCTCTTCCTTGGTAGAAGGAACCAGAGTATTGTCAATTTTCACCGTCAATATGATCAGTACGATCTCAGCCAGTTCCTCCGGGTAAGAGAAGCGGATGTCCCCCAAGCGGATCCCCTGACGAATTATTTCCGCCAGTACCGGTTTTAATTCGGTGATGATGTGATTGATATATTTCTGATGCAGGAAAGATTTTTCCCTGGTGTCCGGCCCGGCCTGGTTTTCTGATTTGAGGAATTCCGCCGAGGAGGTCTGGCATGCCTGGAAAATCATCGCCATCCTGGTAAAGGGAGAGATTTCCGTCTGATTTGCCAGATCTTTGGCAGTCTGCAGAGGCTTTTCGTAATTTCGCTCCACCAACGCGTCCAGGATCGCATCTTTGGAAGGGAAATAATAATAAATGCTTCCTTTGCCGATCCCGGCGGTATGGGCGATTTCGCTGACGGAAATCGCCTGTAATTTCTGATTTTTCAATAATTCCTGGAGGGCGTCCAGGATCCGGTCATATTTCAGCTGATTCGCCATAGATACCACCTTTTCTTGAAGCTTGTATATTAAGTCAATTGAAAGTTCATCACTAAATATAGCACAGAAGCGGCGGGAGAGCCAACCAAAAAAATGCACAAAAAATAAAAATTTTCCCCGGTATTTTGTAAGGAAACGGTAATTGACCACCAGTCGAAAAGATGATATTCTATCTGAGAAAGAGATGTGACCGCTGGTCGAAAAAGAGCGAGGGCGGTCGAAAAGGAGGATATTATGACATACGCGGATATGTTTTCAAAGGTAAAAGGGATGTTTATGGGAGCGGATGTAAGCGATATCCACGAACATCTGGCTTATCAGTTTAATATCACCGGAGAAGCGGAGGGCATTTTCTACGTGGAGGTAAAAGAAGGAACACTGTATGTGGAGCCTTACGAGTATTTTGACCGGGACGCCATGTTTACCTGTTCTGCGGAAACCTTATTTAAAATCGCGGAAGGAAAAACCGATCCGGTTCTGGCTTTCACTCTGGGAAAACTGAAGGTGGAAGGCAACATTGACAAAGCGCTGAGACTGAAGGAACTGATTGACAGCAAGAAGAGGTGAAAAGAAAATGGGTAAATTGCTGAAAGGAGCCGCCCTGCTTCTGGGCGCGGCGGCAGCGGCGGAAGCCGGCGGCACCGCATATTTTTACCGCCGGACCATGAAACGGTACAATGCAAAAGTGGAACGGACCATGAAGATGTCCGGCGTAGACTGGGAACAGTACGTACCGCTGATGGGGAAAAGACGGGAATGGATGATGGAACAGCCCCACGAGGATGTGTGGATCACTTCCCGGGACGGCCTGAAGCTGCACGGTACGTATTTCAAAGGCGATGAGGGGACAAAAGCGGTGATCTGTTTCCACGGATACACCAGCAAAGGACTGAACGATTACGGCAGCCTTTCGTATTACTATCTGAAACATGGGTTCCGGATGCTGCTGATCGATGAGAGAGCCCACGGCGACAGTGAGGGAACCTATATCGGTTTTGGTACCATGGACCGGCTGGACGGGCTGGAATGGGTCAGATGGATGATTTCCCAGATCGGAGAGGAGGCGCAGATCCTGCTCCATGGCAATTCCATGGGAGGGGCCACGGTCTGCATGATGAGCGGCCTGAATCTTCCGCCGCAGGTAAAGGGGATCGTTTCCGACTGTGCCTTTACTTCTGCCAAAGAAGTGTTTACCCATGTTCTTCACAGCATGTATCATCTGCCGGCTTTCCCTATGATCCCCATTGCCAACAGGCTGAACCGGAAGAATGCCGGTTACGGTCTGGATGACTGCAATGCGGCCTGGGAAGTAAGAAAAGCAAAGGTGCCGTTTTTATTTATCCACGGGGAGAAGGATGTGTTCGTTCCCTGCTGGATGTGTGAAGAGATCTATAAAAACTGTGCTTCGCCCAAAACGAAACTGATTGTAAAAGACGCGGGTCACGGAGAGAGTTACTACAAGGATACGCAGGCTTATGAAGCGGCCCTGGATTCATTAATCGGAGGAATCATGAAATGATGAGAAAAAGAAAAGGATACAAGGTGTATCCGCTGACGGTAGCCCAGAAATTTCATCTGTATTATCTGCCCTTCTGCCCGACGGCAGCCGTGCTGAACATCGGAACCAGTCTGACCATCGAAGAAGATCTTGACTGGGATCTGCTGGCAAAATCCATCAACCAGGCGTATGCCAGAAGCGAAGGGATGCGGATCCGTTTTGCCAAAGATAAAGAGGGAAACTGGTATCAGTACGTGGTGAATCCGGAAGAGAAAGAAATCGAGTTCGCCGATTTTACAGACAAGACGGTGGAAGAGGCCCATGCCGTCATGCAGCAGTGGACTACGGTGCCCTTTAAGATGGAAGATTCTCCCATGACCCGGGTGGTTATGATTAAAATGCCGGACGGATTCAACGGCATCTATTTCCTGGGTCACCACATGGTGGTGGACGCGCAGTCGCTGATCTGTTTCCTGAAAGACATCATTGAACTTTACTGTAATGAAAAATACGAAGGCGTTCCTTATCCCAAGGATATGGCTTCTTATATCGAGCAGCTGGAGAAAGATCTGGCTTATGAGGCCGGCAGCAAAGCACAGGCAAGAGATATCGAATATTTCCAGAAGGAAATCGCCAAAAGCGAGCCCATCTTCAGCGGTATCCGCGGAAAAGGCCAGCTGGAAGCGGCAAGGGAAATGTTCAAAAACCCGGATCTGCGGTCAGCCTTTTCGGCCACTGACGACACGAAATCCGCGCTGGATATTTTCCATCTGGAAGCAGAGCCAACCAGACGGCTGATGGATTTCTGTGAAACGTATCACGTTTCCCTGGCCTGTCTGCTGCTGATGGGACTGCGTACCTATCTGCAGAAGATGAACGGATTTGAAGATGTGTCAATCAATAACGCCATCGCAAGACGCGCCACCTTAAAAGAGAAGAAATGCGGCGGAACCAGGATTCACTCCTTCCCCATCCGTACCATCTTCCCGGAAGATATGAAATTCATCGACGGCGTCTACGCCATCCGGGATAAGCAAAATGAGATTTTCCGCCATGCCAATTACGATCCGACGGCGTACTTTGCTTATCGTTCCCAAATATTCCCGCAGCCTCAGGCAGGTCTGACTTATGAGACGATCTCACTGACCTATCAGCCCATGACGCTGCAGGAGAACGGACTGACCCAGCTGGGCGATATCCGTTACAAAACCAAATGGTATCCCAACGGCAGCTGCCCCCAGGCCATGTATCTGACCGTAATGCATCGTCCGGAGGATAACGGACTGGATTTCAATTTTGAACATCAGCTGAAGGCGGTTTCCAGAGAAGAACTGGAATATCTGTATTACTATCTGTGCAAGATCATGTTCAAGGGTGCGGAAAACCCGGATCTGACCATCGGAGAAATCATCAAATTGGTATAACGAAGGAAAAGGAGAAGGATTATGTTTGAGAAATTAGTCAATATCATCTGCAACTATGTGGAAGTAGAACCGGAGAATGTACATCCGGAATCAAGATTTATGGAAGATCTGGGATTCACATCCTTTGACTTCATGAGTATGCTGGGTGAAATCGAGGATGAATTCGATGTGGAGGTGCAGCAGGAAGAGGCTGCCAATATCCGCACCGTGCAGGAAGCCGTATCATATCTGGAAAAACTGGTTTCCGAAAATTAAGGTTCCGGGGAAAGGAAGGACAGGTCATTGAGTATGCTTTGCAGTACAATCCGTGAAATTCTGGTCAATACAGAGAAAAAGTATGGCCCGGAAGATGCGGTTCGCTATAAAATCAGTAAAAATGAAATCGAATCCATAAGCTATACCCGGCTTCGCCAGGACAGTGAAAGCTTTTCCTGTCTTCTGCGGGATCTGGGAGAGCAGGGAAATCATATCGCAGTCATCGGGGCAACGTCTTATCCCTGGCTGGTGACCTATTTCGGCACAGTCAACAGCGGCAGCGTCATCGTACCGCTGGATGTGAATCTGCCGGCGGCGGATGTGTGTGATCTGATCAACCGTTCCGACTCCACGGTACTGGTCTGCGATGATGTGAGAAAAGATGTGGCTGCCATGGCCCGGGAAAACTGTCCGAAAGTGAAGACGCTGATTTCCATGCAGCAGCAGGAGCACAGTGAACAGGTTTACAGCTTCTGGAAACTGCTGAAGGAACACGAAGGAAGTTTTGACTTCCTTCCGCAGCCGGATCAGCTGTGTACCATCATGTTCACCTCAGGGACCACCGGAAAAAGCAAGGGCGTCATGCTGACTCACCGGAATGTGGCGGAAAATGCCACCTGTCTGGATATGAAGATTCCTGAGCGGACGGTGATCCTGTCGGTGCTTCCCATTCATCACGCTTACTGTCTGAGCATGGATATCCTGAAAGGAATTTCCCTGGGGTCAGTGATCTGCATCAACGATTCCCTGATGCGGGTGGCAAAGAATATTAAGCTTTTCAAGCCGGAAATGATCCTGATGGTTCCGCTGATGATCGAGACCATGGCCAAAAAACTGGAGGAGGCCTCCCTTCTTCCGGCTAAAATTGTCAAAAGTCAGGTGTTCGGCAAGCAGTTCCACACCATCTGCAGCGGCGGCGCCTACCTGGATCCGGCCTATATCGACCTGTTCAACAAGTATGACATCACCATCCTGCAGGGCTATGGCATGACGGAATGCGCGCCGGTGATCAGCACCACGGTCAGCTGGAACATCCGCAAGGATTCTGTGGGACAGCTGATTCCCAACTGCCAGGCAAAAACCGTGGACGGCGAGCTCTGGGTGAAGGGCAGCAGTGTGATGCAGGGGTATTACAAAATGCCCGAAGAGACAGCGGAAACCCTGGAGGACGGATGGCTGAAAACAGGAGATCTGGGTTATGTGGATGAGGATGGTTTCGTCTATCTCACCGGCCGTAAGAAAAATCTGATCATCACCAAGAACGGTGAGAACGTGTCTCCGGAGGAGCTGGAAAACGCGTTAAGTACCAACCGTCTGGTGGGCGAAGTCCTCGTCCGCGAGAAAAACGGTGTGATTGAAGCGGAGATCTATCCGGATCCGGATTACGTGAAGAAAAAAAGAATCAAAGACAAAAAAGCGGCGTTGCAGGAGGTTATCGACAATTACAACCGTACGGCGGCGCCCCAGAAGAAGATCTACAGTCTGATCGTACGGGATACGGAGTTTGAGAAAACCACTACCCGGAAAATCAAAAGATTCTGAGTGTAGAATACATCGACTTCTGCCCCTTTCTGTGATATGCTTATGAAAGTATAATACAGAAAGGGGTATTTTTATTGGCAGAAATATGATTTGATACTGCATATGGAAAGGGGTGAAATCTGTGAATTTTGATATATCCCGATTTGATTCGTATCGGGAGGATAACCGGCGCGAAGTCAAAAAAGCGAAAGGAGGACTCCCTATTTCGTTGTGGGAGACATATTCGGCTTTCGCTAACTGCTATGGCGGAATCATTATCCTTGGCATAAAAGAAAATAAAGACGGCAGCTGGTATATGACAGGGCTGGACAATGCGGCAAAGCTGCGCAAAGACTTCTGGGATACGATCCATAATAAAAATAAGGTTTCAGTAAATCTGCTGACGGATACTGATGTGGAGATATATGAAGAAAACAATGGTATTATCATGGTTATTCATGTCCCCAAAGCGAAAAGGGAGCAGAAGCCGGTATATATAAACGGAGATATGTTCAGTGGAACCTTCCGCAGAAACTGGGAGGGAGATTATCACTGTGAACGCAGTGAGGTGCTCGCAATGCTCCGCGACCAGCCGGAAGAGACTGCAGATATGAAAATTCTGCAGGATATGCCACTCGATGTGCTTAATTCTGAGACTGTGCGTGCTTATCGTAACAGGCATATGGCGTATCGGACAGAACACGTGTGGGAAAGGCTGAGTGACGCAGAATATTTGGAGAGGATAGGTGCGGCAAAGCTGTCTGCCAGTGATCATGTTCTGCATCCTACGGCTGCCGGACTTCTTATGTTTGGAGAGGAATATAAAATTTTATATGAATTTCCGGAGTATTTTCTGGATTATCGGGAAATCCTCGATCCGACAATTCGCTGGACGGACAGGCTGCAGTCCAGTTCGGGCGACTGGAGCGGGAATTTATTTGATTTCTTTTTTCGTGTTTATGGGAAGATAGTGAAAGATCTGAAAATTCCTTTCAAATTGGAAGGGATCACCCGGATAGATGATACACCTGTGCACAAAGCATTGAGAGAAGCACTGGCGAATTGCATTGTAAATACGGATTTTTATTTTCCCAGGGGGATTGTGATACGGAAAGACACAGAATCTATCACCATGGAAAATCCGGGAAGTATCCGGACGGGAAAAGCACAGATGCTCAAAGGCGGTATTTCTGATCCCAGAAATAAAGCATTGATGAAAATGTTTAATCTGATCGGTATTGGCGAGAGGGCTGGCAGCGGCGTGCCGGATATCTATAGCGTGTGGGAACAACAGGGATGGAAGCAGCCGGAAGTTGCAGAAGAATACGGACCGGACAGAACCATTTTGAAATTATCATTTGTAAAAAGTACGGATAAAAAGGCGCTGATAAAAAGCGCTGATAAAAAGAAATATACAAATAAAACCAGACAACAGTTAGAAAAAATAACAGAATGGATGGAGCCGGACAGAGAATACAGAATAGCTGAGATAGCAGAATTTCTTGGAATTAAAGAAACGAGAGCACGTGAACTGATGAGAGAGTTGATACAGCTTGAGAAAATAAATGCAATAGGGAAAAACAAAAGCCGCAGATACAAAAAGGCAGTAAGCTGTGATTGATGTGACCTGCAAAAAAAGTGAAATTACAAACAGAAAGGGGTATTTTCATGGAAAATACGTCTGAACATAATATAAAAAGACCGATTACGCTGGGCATTCTCGCCCACGTGGACGCGGGCAAAACTACCCTGGCGGAGAGCCTTCTTTATATAAGCGGCAGCATCCGCCGGGCGGGGCGGGTGGACCACCAGGATGCATTCCTGGACACTCATGATCTGGAGCGTGCCAGGGGGATTACCATCTTCTCCAAGCAGGCCCGGTTTTCCTGGAAGGATCTGGATATCACTCTGCTGGACACTCCGGGACATGTGGATTTTTCGGCGGAGATGGAGCGAACGCTCTCGGTGCTGGACTATGCGGTGCTGGTGATCAACGGAGCCGACGGGATTCAGGGGCACACGGCGACTCTGTGGAAGCTGCTGGACCGGTATCGGATTCCCGCGTTCCTTTTCGTCAACAAGATGGATCAGGAAGGAACCGACCGGGCCGGGCTGCTGGAGAAGCTGAGAAAGGAATTCTGCGACAGCTGTGTGGATTTCGGGGAAGATCGGGAATCGGAGGAATGGAAGGAAAGCCTGGCGCTTTGTGATGAAGCGCTGATGGAAAAATATCTGGAGACAGAGCGGATCGAAAGGGAAGATATCATAAAGCTGGTGGAAGAGCGGCGGCTTTTTCCCTGTTACTTTGGTTCTGCCCTGAAGCACCAGGGAGTGGAGGAACTGCTGAATGGTTTGAATTTATATACCAGAAGTCCGCTGTACCAGGATGCATTCGCGGCCAGAGTCTATAAAATTTCCCGGGACGAGCAGGGGAACCGGCTGACGCATATGAAAATCACCGGCGGTGTTTTGAAGGTGAAAACGTTGCTGGAGCGGGAAGGCGTCAGTGAGAAGGCGGATCAGATCCGCCTCTATTCCGGCGGACGGTATGAGACGCTACAGGAAGCGCCGGCGGGAACGGTCTGCGCGGTGACCGGACTGACCTTCACCAGGCCCGGACAGGGACTGGGAGGCGAGCGGGATGATGTGGAGACGGTGCTGGAACCGGTGCTTTCCTACCGGGTGCTGCCGCCGGAGGGCTGTGATGTCCATGGGCTGCTGCAGAATCTGAGGATGCTGGAAGAGGAAGAACCAAAGCTGCATATCGTCTGGAACAGCCGCCTGGAAGAGATCCATGCCCAGGTGATGGGCGAGGTGCAGATTGAGATTCTAAAAAGTCTCATTGCCCGGCGGTTTCAGACCGAGGTGGAGTTTGACGAGGGAAATATCGTCTATAAAGAAACCATCTGTAATACGGTGGAGGGTGTGGGGCATTTTGAGCCGCTGCGCCATTATGCGGAGGTGCATCTGCTGCTGGAACCAGGCGAGCGGGGCAGCGGTTTTGTCGTAGGCAGTGACTGCAGTGAGGATGTGCTGGACCGCAACTGGCAGCGGCTGGTGCTGACTCACCTGCTGGAGCGGGAACATCCCGGCGTATTGACAGGTTCTCCCGTCACCGATATCCGGATTACACTGATCGGAGGCAGATCTCATCTGAAGCACACGGAAGGAGGCGATTTCCGCCAGGCAACCTACCGGGCGGTCCGTCAGGGACTGATGGAGGCAGACTGTTGTCTGCTGGAACCCTGGTATCTGTTCCGGCTGGAAGTCCCGGCGGAGTCCGTGGGACGGGCCATGGCAGATATCCAACAGATGTCCGGCAGTTTCGAGCCGCCGGAGACAGACGGGGAGACGGCACGTCTGACAGGCCGGGTACCGGCCGCAGCCGTGCGGGGTTATCAGGCAAAAGTCAATGGCTATACCAGAGGCAGGGGAAGGCTGTTCCTGGAACCGGCCGGTTACGATCTGTGCCACAACGGGGAAGAAGTCATTGAAGCCATCGGCTACGACTGTGAGAGCGATACGGAAAACCCCACCGGTTCGGTGTTCTGCGCCCATGGGGTAGGTTATACCGTCAGCTGGGATCAGGTAAAGGAACATATGCACGTGGAAAGCTGCCTGAAGAAACAGGAGAATCCGGTGCAGGAACCGGTATCTGCCCCCAAAGGCAAGACGGTATATGAACGTAACCGTGCTGCAGATAAAGAGCTGGAAGAGATCTTTCTGCGCACCTACGGGCCGGGCAAAGCAAAAAGGACGGTACAGCCGGAATATCCTGATTATGAAGTCCGCCCAGCCGCCCCTTTCCCCGCTGACGGGGAAGGAGGAAAACCACGGAAAAAACAAAAAGAAGTCAAAAAATATCTGCTGGTGGATAGCTACAACATTATTTTTGCCTGGGAGGAATTAAAAGCGCTGGCTGAGGAGAATATTGACGGAGCCAGGGACAGGCTGCTGGACATCATGAGCAACTATCAGGGATACAAAAAGGCGACGGTGATCGTGGTTTTTGACGCCTACCGGGTGGAAGGCCACCGGGAGGAAATCATCCGTTACCACAATGTCTACGCTGTTTATACCAAAGAAGCGGAGACGGCGGATCAGTATATCGAGAAGACCGTTCATGAGATTGGCAGGAAACATGAAGTGACCGTAGCCACTTCGGACAGACTGGAGCAGGTGATCATCCGGGGCGAAGGAGGGCGGCTGATTTCGGCCAGAGAACTTGAGGAAGAAGTGGAGATGGTGCGCCGGGAAATCCGTCAGGAATTTCTGGAGAAACGCCACGGCGGGCGCAATTACCTGTTTGACCATCTGGAAGATGATCTGGCCGAGGAGATGGAGAAAATCCGTCTGGGGAAAAAAGAATGTGACGGATGATGGAAAAAAGCTATCGCTATTTGAAACAGGGAAAGGGCGCTGCAGGCAAATGCAGCGCCCTTTCCGACTGTAGAGAATATAAAAATCAGAAATCGACTTCCGTACCGTAATAGATGCAGTTAAACAGCCGTTCCATCTCAGCGGGAGTAATCGCTCTGGGGTTGGAACCGGTGCAGGCGTCGCCCACGGCAAGTTCGGAAATAGAAGCGATTTTCTCCTTGAACTCGTCCTCCTTGATACCGAATTCCTGCAAGGTTTTGGGGATAGCAAGCTCTGTGTTCATCTCATCGATTTTGGCGCAGAGACTGTTGATGAGAGCGGCTTCGCTGACGCCGGCCAGTCCCATCCTGCGGGCAATGTCTGCGTAACGGCTGGCTGCCGTGGCATCCTTGGCATTATAGCGGATGACATAGGGCAGATACATGGCGTTGGCGCAGCCGTGGGTAATATGGCCGGTGGAGAATGCCGCGCCGGTCTTATGGGCCATGGAGTGAACGATGCCAAGAAGAGCATTGGAGAATGCCATTCCTGCCAGACACTGTGCATAGTGCATCTGCTCTCTGGCGTCCATATTGCCGTGATAGGATGCGGGCAGATAGTCCAGAACCATTTCGATGGCCTGCAGAGCCAGCGGATCTGTGAATGGTCCGTGCAGTGTGGACACGTAAGCTTCGATGGCGTGGGTCAGGGCATCCATGCCGGTGTAAGCAACCTGTTTTGCAGGAAGGCCTTTTACCAGGTCAGGATCCACGATGGCGATGTCCGGCGTAATATTGAAGTCAGCCAGGGGATATTTGACGCCCTTGGCGTAATCGGTGATAACAGAGAAAGCAGTAACTTCGGTAGCGGTTCCGGATGTGGAAGGGATGGCAGCCAGTTTCGCTTTGGTGCGCAGCTGCGGGAAGTTAAAGGGGATGCAAAGATCCTCAAAGGTAACATCAGGATACTCGTAGAAAGCCCACATGGCTTTTGCGGCATCGATGGGGGAGCCGCCGCCCATGGATACGATCCAGTCCGGTTCAAACTCACGCATGGCCTGTGCGCCTTTCATGACAGTTTCCACGGAAGGATCCGGTTCCACGCCTTCAAAGAGACGGACTTCCATACCGGCTTCCTTCAGGTAATTTACCGCCATATCCAGGAAGCCCTGGCGTTTCATGGAGCCGCCGCCCACTACCAGAATGGCTTTTTTGCCCTTCAGGTTTTTCAGCTCAGACAGACTCCCTTTGCCATGATAGATATCTCTTGGTAATGTAAATCTGCTCATAAAATATCCTCCATTACTGTATTTTTTTATGTGTCTATTTTACCTGAAACCGATTAAAAAATCCACATATTTTTGTGGAAATTGGAAAAAATTTCGATATTTTATGATGCTGGACGGATGCTGTCCTTTGTAATATAATGATGCCAGAAGTGTTGACAAAAAGAGAAAGGGACAAAAAGATGATAGGAATTGGAATCGATACGGGAGGTACTTATACAGACGCGGTTGTCTATGATATGGAGAAAAAGGAGGTCTTATGCTCGGGGAAGGCGCTGACGACGAAATCCAAGCTGGAAATCGGGATTGCCGCAGCGCTGGACACGCTGAACCAGGAGTATGTAAAGCAGGCGCAGATGCTGGCGCTGTCCACCACGCTGGCCACCAATGCCTGTGTGGAGGATAAGGGAAGCAGGGCCAAACTGCTGATGATCGGTACGGATCCGCAGATGATGGAGCAGCTGACAGATGTGTACGCTTCCTATGGATTCCGGGATATGGAACAGCTGGCGGTGCTGGACGCAAAGCCGGAGAAGATTTTCCGGGAGCCAAAAGATCCCGACTGGGAGGAGCTGAAGCGGCGCATACCGGAGGAGTTTGCCCAGTGCAAGGCGATGGGGGTCGTCCAGGTGTTTCCCCAGGCCAACGGCGGCAGATTTGAAAAGGAAGCCAAACAGGTTCTGGAAGGAGAGATGGGAATTCCCGTTACCACAGCCTATGATATGTTTGACGAGGTGGATGTGCTCAAGCGCGGTGCAGGGACTTTGCTGAATGCGAGGCTGATTCCGCTGATCGCGGAGTTTTTGCAGGCGGTAAAAAATGTCATGCGGGATCGGAACCTGAACATGCCCATCGCCATCGTGCGCAGCGACGGGAGCCTGATGTCGGAGACACTGGCCAAAGAGTGTCCGGTGGAAACGCTTCTGTCCGGCCCGGCGGCCAGCGTGGTGGGCGGCAGTGTGATGGCCCATGAGGATGACGCGGTGATCGTGGATATGGGAGGCACCACCACCGACGTGGCGATTATCCGGGACAAACGGCCGGTGACGGCGCGGCAGGGAATTTCCATCGGCAAATGGAAAACCATGGTTAAGGGTCTGTATGTGGACACTTTCGGCCTGGGCGGAGACAGCGCCGTCCGGTTTAAAAATGAGAAACTGTTTATCGACACCCGCAGGGTGATCCCCATCTCTTTGCTGGCGAAGGAATATCCGCAGGTAACGGGGAAACTGGAACGGCTGGCGGCGCAGAAACGCTCCCACACCAGGATGCTTCATGAATTTTATGTGCTGCAAAAGGAGATCGAGGATGCGGCAGGGTATACGCCGGAGGAGCAAAAGCTGTGCAAAATGCTGGAAGACGAGCCGCTGATGGGCGAAGAGCTGGCGGCAAAACTGGATACGGATATCTACATGCTGCACACGGAACGGCTGGAGGAAGAGGGAATCGTGATCAAAAGCGGACTGACTCCCACGGATATGATGGTGGTGAAGGGAGATTTTGCCATCTATGATCCTGAGGCAGCCCGACATGCCATCGCCTGTTTGGCTCAGAATGTGGTGGAGACAGAGGAAGAGATCCCGGACAGAGTCTATGATCTGGTGGAAAAGAAGATGTACTGCAATATCGTAAGGATCCTCCTGCAGCAGAAGTATCCCAAAAAAGAGAAAGTCACCGGACAGGAAAGCATCGAAAAATTCATTGAGTGGTCTTATAAGGATGCTAAAAGCAAAAGGAAGGATGTGTGGATGTCCACGGCCATCACCACCAAACTTCCCATCGTGGGCGTGGGCGCCCCCATCCACGTATTTCTCCCCCGGGTGGCAAAGCTTCTGGGAACCAGAGCGGTGATCCGGGAAAACGCGGCGGTGGCCAATGCGCTTGGCGCCATTGCCAGCCAGATCGTGACCAAGGTGCAGACACGGGTGAAGGCGGAATACAAAGGGACGCAGCTGATGGGCTACTCCGTCTATGAGGATGGACAGCTGCGGATGTTTGAGGAGTATAAAGAAGCGGAAAAATTTGCCGCGAAGATGACGAAGCGGCAGGTGGTGGAAAAGGCAAGGCGCCAGGGCGCCTCGGCCAATCCCAAAGTCAGGGTTTCTGTGGAAAAAATCAGAAACGACGCCATTGGAGCAGGTATTTTCTTCGAGAGCGTCGTGGAAGCCATCGCTACCGATGAGTTCCGGATCGGGCAGGGCTCAATCCAGTAACTGGCGAAGCTGCTCTTCTTTCTTAAAAAGCAGCAGATCCTGGCAGTGATCCAGAAATTCCCGGCAGGGATGATCCGCCAGGAAGGCGGCGCAGTCGGGATTGCCGGACAGGTCGGCGGTAAAGTAGGTTAAAGCCAGAGAGTGGGAAGATGCTTCCAGCAATTTATAGGAATGGAAGATGAAATCCGATATTTTCAAAGAGGAGCGGCGCTGCTCCTCTTTTTTCTGCGCAGACGCCCGGCCAAGGAAAGCTTCCAGCTGTTTGGGCGAGGAGCAGGAACTAGCGCGGGCCTGGGACAGCAGACGGTCCAGCGCTTTCATGGCCCGGTATTCCAGGATCTTTTCCTCCAGGGAAAGCAGACCGTTTTCCTCTTTGATCCGTCCGGCCTGGCGCTGCTTCACCAGGAAAGATTCCAGCATCTGGCAGGCGTTTTCTTCGCTTTCTGCGGTTCCCTTGATCTGCCGGAAAAAGAGGGCGGACAGTTCCGCCGCCCGCCGGTCGGTATGCTCTTTTAGCCGATAGGCACGGACGTCGGCCGCGATACGGGAAAACAGCATGGCGGCCACGGCGATGGCTTCGGTGGGATCGGCTTTGGACATGCGCTCCCGGTTGCCGGAGCTGAAATACCGCTCGGCGGCAAAATCTGCTGCATAATGGCGGAACAGCTGATAAAACAGGGCAAAATTGCGGGCGATGTCCTCTTCCTGGAGATACTGGGACATCATTTCCTCGCTGACGGGATCACGATTCTGTTCGTAGGCGGTCAGAATCCGCGACAGATCCTCCCAGCCGCGGGCAGTGACAAAGGAAGGTTCCTCGCCGTTGGTGCGGATGAGATAGAAGGAATCGGGATAGAGATTCAGGAAAGCCAAAATGCAGGGGTGGATCCGGTTTTCCCTGGCATACTGTTTCCAGACGGTAAGGTCGGCCTCTACATCGATGCGGCGGACACGGTCCAGTGTGACGATATCAAAATCGCGTACGGATTTGTTATATTCCGGTGGATTTCCGGCAGCTACGATCAACCAGCCCTCGGGGATGCGATGGCTGCCGAAGGTTTTATTTTGCAGCAGCTGCAGCATGACCGGCGCCAGCGTCTCGGACACACAGTTAATCTCGTCGATAAAGAGGATGCCGACGGAGCAGCCGGTGGTTTCCATACAGTCGTAGACGGAGGCCACGATTTCGCTCATGGTGTATTCCGTCACCGTGTAAGTTCGGCCGCGGTAGGTCTTCTCTTTCAGAGTGGGCAGCCCGATGGCGCTCTGGCGGGTATGGTGGGTCATGGTATAGGAAACCAGTCCTACAGATTCCTCCCGGGCGATCTGAGCCATGACGGCGGTTTTGCCGATTCCGGGCGGGCCGATCAGCAGGATGGGCCGCTGCTGGGTGACGGGAATGGACAGGATCCCGTCATCATCGGCGGCGGTGTAGGCCTTGAGAGTCCGTTTGATTTCTGTTTTTGCTTCTTGTATGTTCATTGGTATTCTCCTTATTTCAGATTCAGACAGAGTTTGACGGCCCAGTCCGGTACCGGCTGCGAAAGAAAGCGCCGGTCGGCAAAGACGAAAGCGGTCTCATAGGAGGGTTGCCTGCGGGGGTAGACGCCGTCTCCGTCGGTGAAATAGATCAGTCCCTTCAGGCAGCGGAACTGTTTTTCTTGGATCATCCGATCCGTGTAGGAAAAAACAGGAGTGAAATCGGTGCCTCCCCGTCCGCTGATCCGGAGCTGGCGGATATACCGTTCCCACTCTTCCACGGAATGGATGACGGTGTGATCCTGGATCATGGAATCACACTGCAGGATATGGACGTTCATCCGGCGGAAAAAATTCTCCCGATTGGCGAGGATACGGCAGGTCTCGGCCAGGAACTGCTGTACAGTCCCGGCGCTGCAGGAACCGGAGGTGTCGATGGCGATCACCAGTTCCTCCACCTTGGAAGTTTCCGTGTATTCCAGCGGCTCTACAAGGGGAAGATTGCCATAGCGGGCCAGGCCGTACAGATAGGGGATATAGTCAAAGCTGTCCAGATCCAGCTGCAGTTCCTCCTCTGTCACGGTGAAACGGCGCAGGTAACGGCTGAAATCAAATTTTGCTTCCCTTCGCAGCTCCAGCCGCTCCAGGCGGCTGCCGGGATTCAGACCGAACCGCTGCCGGGAGGGAGAAGGGATGGAGCCCATTTCCCTGCGAAGCCGCGACCAGGACTGCACATCGCCGGTATGGGGGGAACGGCGCCACCAGCTGTGGTCATCGACGGTAAAAAGGGCGGACCATTCTGCAGGCGAAAGGCTTTCACTGCAGGAGAGAAATTCTGCCAGGGCAGGGGCGGAGGAAAGATCCAGGCTGTCTGGAAGCGCGCGCAGAACCTGCCGGCGCGGATCCTTTTGGTGGGCAGAATCATCCGGGGAAGGGGGGAAAAACTGTTCCGACAGATGAAAAGCACAGATATCGCAGGCGAGATCCCACAGGCCGTCGGGAAAGTTCTGTCCGTTTTTTTTAAACGGCCCGGCAAAATGCAGCCAGAGACAGTGGACGACCATATGCAGATAGAACGCTTCCAGCCTTCCCTCACGGAACAGGGAACGGATCTGCGGCTGGCTGTAATAGATGACGGCGCCGTCTGTGCCGGAGCCTTTTTCGGTTGGAGAAAAGGAAAAGCGGGAAATCGCCATCCGCAGCCTGGGAAGCCGTTCGAACAGCTTTAGCTGCGTCAGTTCCAGCAGGGAAAGGGCGTCGGATTCAGGCGGGGAAGCTTGCGGCGGTTGTCCGTCGTCTAATGCCTGGAGGAGCAGCGCTCTCATCTGAAGAGAAAGATCGTCCTGTGCAAGCCCGCGCTCCAAATCCTGGCGTGAGATCCAGCCTGCGGCAAGATAACGTTCCAAAAGAGCAGGCGTGCCCTGATGGAGGATCCACTGCAGCGCGGTGAAGGGACGCCGGCGCAAAAACTGCCGGTAACGCTCTTCCAGGGAAGGATCCAGCGGCCCGTCCAGGAAAAAACGGGTGAGAGCGACAGCCAGTTTCTGAGAGAGTTGTTTGCTGTTTTCAAAAAGATGATCCTGCTGATTCATATCCGCTCCTCTTTTCTTCATTGCTGCCTTGAGGGTATCACACACGGGAAATAAAATCAATCATTTTACTTGACAGGAGACCCCGGCAGATGTATCATTGTATTAATCTAATAATACAAAAAGAAAAAAGTTTAAGATTTCCTTAAAATTCTTTCAAACGTTTGACAAACAGCGGGTCAGAAAATAAAATGAAAGCGTATATAAGGAAAGGACGAAGGAGGGTATGACATGAAAACACCTGGGAAAAAGCTGCTGAAAGTGGTGGGGATCCTGCTGGTAATCTTCGGCGTGCTGGGACTGTTGGGAACCGCGCTGAACTTTTTTATCACATCATCCATGACGCCGGAGATGGAGGAGCTGATGGCGCAGTCCGGCTATTCCTATTCGGCTGCGGATCTGATGGCCAGCAATATCTGGAACCTGGTCAGCTCCGTGCTGTGGCTGCTTGCCGGCATCGTCGGTATTAAAAACTGCAGCAGGACGGACAAAGCAAAAATCTGCGTCGTGTTCGGAGGACTGATGATCGCGGAGATTCTCGCTCAGGCTGTGTTTAATCTGGCAGGAGGAGCCTTTGCCATCGTCGGAACGGTGATCAATCTGATTATGCCTCTGCTCTATTTCTGGGGTGCCATGAAAAATCTGCAGGCTGGCGCGGCTGCGGAACCATCGCCGGTGGATGGCGTGGCGGATATTCTGGAGGTATCTTCCGAGCAGATGCGCCGCGGTGTCAAAAAAGAAGAGGAAGACCGGTAAGCGGGCCGGCAGTGCGAAGGAGTACTGGCATCTCTTTTGCACTGCCATTTTTTACAGAAAAAGGAGACAGATATGGAACCGTTGATACAGGTAAAAGATTTGTGTAAAGTGTATAACCCGGGTGAAAATGCGGTGCATGCGCTGGATCATGTCGATCTGACCGTGGAAAAGGGAGAGTTTGTGGCCATCATCGGTCAGTCAGGATCCGGAAAATCAACGCTGATGAACATGCTGGGGTGTTTGGATGTGCCAAGTTCCGGATCGTACTATCTAAACGGGGTCAACGTGGCGACGATGCATGACAATGAATTGTCCGTCATACGAAACCGGGAGATTGGTTTTATCTTTCAGGGCTTTAATCTGATCCAGAACCTCACGGCGCTGGAAAATGTGGAGCTGCCGTTGATCTACCGCGGTGTGGATCGAAAAACAAGGAAGAAACTGGCGTCGGATTCACTCAAGAGAGTCGGCCTGGAAAAAAGGATGAGCCATAAGCCCTCGGAAATGTCCGGCGGACAGCAGCAGAGGGTGGCGATTGCCAGAGCTATCGCCGCCAGACCTCCGGTGATTCTGGCAGATGAGCCGACGGGAAATCTGGATTCGGCTTCCAGCAGGGAAATTATGCAGATTTTAAAAGAGATGCACAGAGACGGGAAGACGATTATACTGATCACCCATGATGATGGAATCGCGGCTTCGGCCCGCCGGGTAGTGCGGATCATGGACGGCAGGATCGAGTCAGATGTGCAAAATCCCGATTATTCATGACAGGAGAAAGAAAGCGATGAAGAAGAAGACGATAAATAAGGTGATGATTCTTGTGGTGGCGGGTATTGCGGTGTTTTTAAGCGCGCTGACGGTGGCCAGCATGACGATGGAAAAGCCAAAGACGGCCAGCCAGGTGGAAACCGTGGAAGTGGAAAAGGGGAACGTGGCGGAAGAACTGGACGCTACGGGAACGGTGGAGAGCAGAAATAAAAAGGTCTTTTTTTCACCGGTGAACGCCACGGTGAAAAAGCTGAATTTCGAAGCGGGGGACAGCGTGCGCAAAGGACAGCAGCTGGTTACATATGATCTGGAAGATTTGGAGAAGGAAAATCAGAAAGCGCTTCTGAATGTGAAATCCGGCCGCCTGGATCTGGAAGACGCCGTCAATCAGTCTGAGGAAGCTTTGGAGAAACAGTCTGAAGCCAAAGCCAATGTGCAGACGCTGGAAGGCCAGGTGGACGAGTGGCAGCAGTATGTCTACGACCTGCAGGCCGCCATCCAGCAAAGGACGACGGACGCGCAGAACCAGGCGGCGGCCCAGGCCAGCGCCAGCGCTCAGGAGGCGGCCGAAGCGGCTCAGAAAGCTTATCAGCAGCAGCTGAAAGAATATCAGGAATCTGAAAAAAAACTGCGGGATATCCGGGATAAAGCGCTGACGGCCTATAATCAGGCAAAAAACGAGTATGATATGGCCATGGAAACCTGGAAGAAAAATGCGTCCGAGCCGAATCAGGAAGCGCTTCTGGAAAAGGAAAAAGCAAGGACGCAGGCAGAACTGGCCTATAAAGCGGCTCAGGAGGCCTATGGGCAGCTGACGCCGCCGGATATGGAGGGGCTGACAGGGGCGGCAGGATCCGCAGATCTGTCCGGGGCATCTGCGGACACTTCGGATCTGCAAAGGGAGCTGGACAGCGCATCCGCCACGCTGGCAGAACTGCAAAGCGAACTGGCTTCGGAAAAAGCCGTTGCCGAGGCAGATCCCGCTTCCCTGAGCAAGGAAGCAAAGGAGAAGATGGAGGTGGCAAACAACCTGACTGAACTGGAAGCAAAGTCAGTGGAGGAGCTGATCGAGGAAGGAAAGAAAGGAATCCAGGCGGAATTCAACGGCGTGATTTCCGATTGTCAGGTGGCCCAGGGCGCTGCGGTGACCCAGGGGATGCAGCTGTTTACGCTGGAGAGCACCGAAGAGGTGAGCGTGAATATCTCCGTGTCAAAATACGATTACGAGGTCTTAAAAGAAGGGCAAAAAGCTACCATCGAGATGGGAGACAGCACTTATGAAGGGACGCTGGTTAAGATCAACCGGGTGGCAATTCCCAACGCGGAAGGGACGCCCATGATCGGCGCCGAGGTGCGGATCGATAATCCGGATGAAAATATTTTCATCGGCGTGGAAGCAAAGGTGACAGTGCACGCGGAACAGGCAAAGGGTGTGCCGGTGGTGCCGGTGGAAGCGGTCAACATCGGGAAAAGCGGTTCTTTTTGTTACGTGCTGCGGGACGGCGTCATTGAAAAACAGGAGGTGCAGACCGGTATTTCCTCCGACACCATGGTGGAAATCAAAAGCGGCTTGAAAGCGGGAGACCAGGTGATACCGGATATCGGCAGCCTGGAAGAAGGCGACGCTGCGCAGGCGGCGCCCCGGGATGAGAATGACAGTGAGGGAGCGGCATGAGTAATCTGTTAGAATACGTTAAGATGGCCATACATAATATTATGGCCAACAAGGGACGTTCCTTTCTCACCATGCTGGGCATCATCATCGGCATCGCTTCGGTGATTATGATTATGTCTGTGGGACAGGGAACCACCAATCAGATGAATGCGGAGATCGATACGGCGGGAGCCGGCCAGATCCAGGTCATGTGCAGCAACGACGCCATGAACGCGGGCGAGTATATCACGCCGGAGGATATGGAAGCTTTGACGCAGCAGGTTCCGGGTGTGGAGGCGGTGGCGCCGGGCAGCGGCTACACCGGCGCTACGTCCACGGGCAAAGGAGAGTTTTCCCTCAGTTTGACGGGAACCACCCAGGATCAGCCGATGTTTTCCACTTCCCAGATCAAGCGGGGCCATTATTTTACAGCGGCGGATGTGGAAGAAGCCAGAAAAGTCTGTGTGATTTCCGATCAGGATGCCAAGAGGCTTTTCGGCTCGGATGATGTGGTGGGAATGGACATCGATGTGGAATGCAACAACGTGTCCAAAAGCTATACCATCGTGGGAGTAACCCAGCAGCCGGAAAACGGAACCTTTGTCACCTACACCTATGAAGGAATGCCTGTTTACATTGACGTACCCTATACCTCTTTGCAGGAGTTTGACGACTCCTACGATGAGTTTTACTATGTGGTGGTGCTGGCAGACCAGGAGGCGGACGCGTCCGCTGTCTCCGATCAGGTGGTGAAGGTACTGGATGCCCGTCATCAAAGCGAGGGGGAAGATTATTTCCAGGTGCAGAGTTTCCAGGATATCATGGAACTTTTGAATACCATGATGGGAGCCGTCACCGGGTTCATCTCCTTCGTGGCGGGAATTTCCCTGCTGGTGGGCGGCATCGGCGTGATGAATATCATGCTGGTCTCCGTGACGGAAAGAACCAGGGAAATCGGTATCCGCAAATCACTGGGGGCAAAAACATCCTCCATCATGGCTCAGTTTCTGGCCGAGTCGGCCATATTAACTGTGCTGGGCGGATTCATCGGTATTATCCTGGGGTTTCTTGGAGCCTACGGGATCTGCGGCATTTTAAGTTCCACCCAGGGGATGGAAATCAGCCCCGGCTTTACGATTCCCATGGTACTGGGGGCCACGCTGTTTTCCTGTGCGGTGGGCATTTTCTTCGGTATTTATCCGGCGCGCAAGGCGGCGCGCCTCAGCCCCATCGAGGCGCTTCGAAGAAACTGAAAAAATATGTTGACAAATGGGCCGGCAGTATGTATAATAACTATTGTCGCAAAAATGATGCGGCAATGTGCGTTTAGCTCAGCTGGATAGAGCGTCTGGCTACGGACCAGAAGGTCGGGGGTTCGAATCCTCTAACGCACGCTGATAAGCCCGCAGGAGCGGGAGCGAAAAACACTCTGAGAGATCAGAGTGTTTTTTTGCGTGTGCTGACGTTGAGAAAAAATCACAATTTGCTCTTGACAGATATTGGCGGTTAGAATATACTAACACTGTACATAATAAAAATAATCAAGAGGAGCAGCGGGATATGAATCTACTGGATGCAAAAGAAGGAGAGGAATATATCGTAAAGGATATCGCCGCAGACGATGAAGAGCTGACCGCCTTTTTGTTTTCTCTGGGCTGTTACAGCGGAGAACCGATCACGGTGGTTTCTCATCTGAAAGGCGGATGTGTCGTTTCCATTAAGGATGGACGGTATAACATTGATACTGATTTAGCGAAAGCTATTTCAATATAAAAAATAGTGACGCAGGTCACTGTTTTTTAAAAGGCTGCGATTAGTCATGACTAATCAAGGCTATTTCATTAAAATGAAGGAGGAGTTTGCATTATGAGGATTGCTTTTGCCGGGAATCCCAACAGCGGAAAGACAACCATGTACAATGCGCTCACCGGCAGGAATGAACGTGTCGGGAACTGGGCGGGCGTTACGGTTGAGAAAAAGGAAAGTCTGATTAAAAAAAGTTATTATGACGGAGGGGAACCTCTGGTGGCAGTGGATCTGCCGGGCGCCTACTCCATGTCTCCGTTTACATCCGAGGAAAGTATCACCAGCGGATACGTGAAAAATGAAAATCCGGATGTTATCATCAATATCGTGGACGCGACCAATTTAAGCCGAAGCCTGTTTTTTACCACACAGCTTCTGGAACTGGGCGTGCCGGTTGTGGTGGCGCTGAATAAGAGCGATATCACAGACAAAAAGCAGACGAAAATCGATGAAAAGCTTTTGGCGCAGAAACTGGGCTGTCCGGTCATCAAGACCATCTCCACTTCTTCCGGTCATGAAGGGCTGAGAGAAGTTGTGAAAGCGGCGGCAGGCCAGTATGGAAAAGACCAGGAAGCGCCTTACGTACAGGCGCAGATCGATCTGAAAGACAGGGCTGCGGTGGAGGCGGAAGACAGGAAGCGTTTTGAATTTGTCAACGGCATCGTAGGACAGGTGGAGAAACGGAAAGTCTTCACGAAGGACAAAAATGTGCAGGATAAGATTGACAGCGTTATCACACATAAGATCATCGGTATACCCATTTTCGCAGCGATTATTTTCCTGGTGTTTTACATATCGCAGACGACGCTGGGGACCTGGATTGCCGATTGGCTGGTGGCCTGGATCGAAACTTTCCAGGGATGGGTCGGTTCCATGATGGAAAATGCGAATCCGCTGTTGTATGCCCTTCTTGTTGATGGTATCATAGGCGGTGTGGGCGCCGTGGTCGGTTTCCTGCCCCTCGTAATGGTGATGTATTTCTTGATCGCGCTTTTGGAGGACTGCGGTTATATGGCCCGTGCGACGGTGGTGTTGGATCCCATTTTCAAAAGAGTGGGTCTTTCCGGCAAATCGGTTATCCCCATGGTGATCGGTACCGGATGTGCCATCCCCGGCGTCATGGCCTGCCGTACCATCCGCAATGAGCGGGAACGCAGGACGACGGCCATGCTGACGCCCTTCATGCCCTGCGGAGCCAAGATCCCCGTGATCGCGCTGTTCGCGGGAGCGTTCTTCGCAGACGCCTGGTGGGTATCCGCCACCATGTATCTGCTGGGAATCGTACTGTTCCTGCTGGGCGCGCTGCTGGTTAAGAGAATTACGGGACAAAAATTCAGGAAATCTTTCTTTATCATCGAACTTCCGGAATATAAAGTTCCCAGTCTGAAAAGAGCCGTTGTCGCCATGCTGGAAAGAGGCAAGGCCTACATTGTCAAAGCGGGAACCATCATTCTGGTGTGCAACACGGTTGTTCAGATCATGCAGACCTTCAACTGGCAGTTCCAGCTGGTGGAGGAAGGCGCGGAGAGTACTTCCATCCTGGCGTCCATCGCCCATCCTTTCGCTATTTTGTTTATCCCGCTGGGATTCGGCGTATGGCAGCTGGCAGCGGCGGCGATTACAGGATTTATCGCAAAAGAAAACGTGGTGGGTACTCTGGCTGTGGTATACGGTGTGACGAACCTGATCGACACTGACGAACTGGCCCTGGTTGGCAGCGGCAGCGAGGTAGCTTCTGTTATGGCGCTTACCAAAGTGGCGGCGCTGGCCTATCTGATGTTTAACCTTTATACGCCCCCCTGCTTCGCGGCGCTGGGCGCGATGAACTCGGAGATGAAGAGCGGGAAATGGCTTCTTGGCGGTATCTGCCTCCAGCTGGCCACGGGATACACGGTGGCGTTCCTGGTATATCAGATCGGTACGCTGATTACGACCGGTTCTTTAGGTACGGCATTTGTGCCCGGTCTGATTGCGGTTCTTGTGTTCGCGGTGATCATTCTCTGGAGAGTGCACAAGTCAGATCAGGAATTCGTGGCGCAGTACAGTCTGCATTCCAGCCAGTCATAAGTGATTAAAGGAGTTGGCAATATGATTAATCTGATCGTGGGTATTATTCTGTTGATTCTGGTGGGAGGAGCCGTTTCCTATATGATTAAGGCCAAAAGAAGCGGAGCGGCCTGCATCGGGTGTTCGGCGGGCTGCCGTCACTGTGCCGGCGGAAAATCCCCGGAAAAAACAGGATCAGACGGTGAGTGTTCCTGTAAAAGTAAATCCGGTCAGGAATCCTGACAGAGAAAAAAGCTGTTCCTTTCGGCATAGCCGGGAAAGGAACAGCTTTTTAAAGTTTGTGGATCAGAACCGGAATGGGAGGATGATGGGGACGGTTGTAATACTGGCTGAGAATGACCAGATACTTCCGGGAATCCAGTGTTTTCAGATAATCCAAAAGCGCGTCCCGCTCCGCGAAACCGCTGTCCCCTCCGCTGTAAATACAAAGAGAGATCAGGCCGCCTGGTTTCAGCAGGGTCAGTCCCTGTTCGATGGCTGCCAGGGTGGTTTCCGGCCTTGTTGCCAGGCTGTGGTCGCCGCCGGGCAGATAACCCAGATTGAATACGATGCAGGAAACCGTTTCGGGAGCGGCATACCGGTCCATGTGGCTGTGGCTGTCCAGGATAAAAGATACATTGTCATCGGCGCCGGCTTTTATCAGACGGCGCTGTGCAGCGTCCAGGGCTTCCTTTTGAATATCGAAAGCCAGCACCCGTCCGCTGCTTTTTGCCAGCCGGCTTAAAAAGAGTGTGTCGTGACCGTTTCCGGCCGTGGCGTCGATGCAAAGATCGCCCTCGCGGACCTGCTGCGCGATAAACAGGCGGCACCATTCGGTAATCTGATAATTTTTCATATTCTTCCCCCTCCCCGTGTTTCTTTTTACGACAGATTATGATAAACTTGCCATAATAGTATCATTTTAATATGTGGATGAAAAGGATTTTATGATGGATCAAAGGAAAAGATATAAGAAGAAACGCCGCGGGACAAGGAGGAAACGCATCTCCCGCCAGGAGCGGCAGATCCAGCTGATGATGCGGCTGGTGGCGCTGGCCCTGGGACTGATCGTGGTATTGGCGGCTGTGCTGGCCGTGAGGGGACTGGGGAAAAGACAGGATCAGGAGACGGCGGCCCAGGCGGAGACGAAGACAGAAGAAACGCAGGAGGAGGCGACTCCCACGCCCGCGCCGGAACCGGTGACCATTACCGTCAGCGCAGCGGGAGACTGTACCCTGGGAATGGATGAAGACTTCGATTATGATACCAGCTTTAACGCCATGTATGAAAGCGTAGGCGATCCGGGATGGTTTTTTGAAAACGTCCGCCCGGTTTTTGAGACGGACGATCTGACCATCGTCAACCTGGAAGGCCCGCTGACTGAGTCGGAAGACCTGCAGGAGAAGACTTTTGCCTTCAAAGGAGACCCATCCTATGTACAGGTTCTGACAGAAGGTTCTGTGGAGGCGGCCAACCTGGCGAACAATCACAGCCAGGATTACGGCGAGAGCGGGTATGAAGATACCATAAAATATACGGAGGCGGCCGGGATCAAGACCTTTGGGTACGACCGGACTGCTCTGCTGGAGATCAAAGGTGTGAAAGTGGGTCTGGCCGGTATCTATGTGCTGGCCGACGGCATGGAACGCACAGAGCAGTTAAAGGAAAAAATCGCGGAGCTGAAAGGGCAGGGAGCGCAGCTGGTCATCGTCAGCTTTCACTGGGGAGCGGAGAAGGAAAACTATCCTGATGATACGCAAAAAGCGCTGGCCCGCACGGCCATCGACGAAGGGGCGGATCTGGTGCTGGGGCATCATCCCCATGTGCTGCAGGGAATCGAGACATACAAAGGAAAGAAAATCGTCTACAGTCTGGGGAATTTCTGCTTTGGAGGCAACTCCAATCCCAGCGATAAGGATACCATGATTTTCCAGCAGACCTTTACCGTGACCGGCGATGACGTGGCGGCGGATGAAAACATCAATATCATCCCCTGCTCCATCTCATCAGAATCGTATTACAATAATTATCAGCCCACGCCGGCTTCAGGCGAGGAAAAGACAAGGATTGAGGAGCGGATTGCTCAGTACAGCGAAGGTTTGACGGAAGAATCCGGCGGGGAAAAACAGACGCAGGAAGAAGAGACTTCGGAAGAGACGGAAGGGAGCACATCATGAGTAAGGAAGAATTTTTAACGACTCTTGCCAATAAACTGCAAGAAGGGATGACTTCATCCCAGATCGAGGAACAGATCCGGTATTATTCCGGTTATATTGACGGGGAAATGGCGCGGGGCCGTTTGGAGTCGGAGGTGCTGGCAGAGTTGGGCGATCCGGTTCTTCTGGCCAGGACGCTGCTGGATGCTAAAGGGGCAAAAGAATATATTCCCGAAGAGCAGCCTGTGCAAAGGGAAGAAAAAAGCGGATTTTATCACGGCAGCTTCTCCACAGACAGCTGTCTGCCGCTGGTTTTGGCGGCAGCGGCGGTCATATGCATCCTGCTGTGGCTGGTGGGAAGCATTTTTCGCATCCTGTCGCCAATCCTGGTGCCGCTGCTGCTGATCGCTATTCTCGTTTCTCTGTGGAAAAAAAGATAAATGAAGGCAAGACAAAGGGGCGCCCGGTAAAACTGGACGCCCCTGCTGCTGTAAAAATCAGTATTTGGAAGAAGACTGGTTCTGACTGGAATTGTGACAGTTGGAAGATTTGTTGGATGAAGAATTTTTGGCGGCATTGCTGTTGCTGCTGTTGGAAGCTTTGTTGTTCATCTTATTTTTGTTTGCATTTTCATCAGAGTAGTTTTTAGACATGTGAAGTCCCTCCTGTTTTGATTATACTTTGTGTTACGCTGTTAGTATGGCAGTTATCCGCCGTTTTATGCAGATTGAGCAGGATTCCGTAAGTTTTTTTTGCTGCAATGTGGTATAGTGAAGCAAGGAAACGGTTATGATAACAGGAGGTAGCAAAATGAAAGCAGCGATTTTGGGAGCGGGAAATATCGCCGCATCGATGGCACAGGCTCTTGGCGGGTTGGATGATTCTCTGGTGGAAAGCTACGCCATCGCGGCGCGGGATTATGACAGAGCGGAGGCTTTCGCCCGGAAATGGGGAATCAAAAAAGCGTACGGTTCTTACGAGGAGATGCTGGAGGATCCCCTGGTGGATCTGGTCTATATCGCCACGCCGCATGTGTTTCACTATGAACATGCGAAGCTATGCCTGGAGTACGGAAAGCCGGTGCTGTGCGAAAAGCCCTTCACTGTCAAGGAATGGCAGGCGGAGGAACTGTTTGCGCTGGCGAAGGAAAAGAATCTTCTGATCGCCGAGGCCATGTGGACGCGGTACATGCCCAGCAGACAGATGATCCAGGATGTGATCGACAGCGGCGTCATCGGAGAGATTACCTCCATGGCGGCCAATTTGGGGTATGAGCATATCAATATTGAAAGAATGCGCAGACCGGAACTGGCCGGAGGAGCCCTGATGGATCTGGGAGTTTACCCCCTTCATTTTGCGCTGATGTTTTTTGGCGATCAGATCAAAGAGATCACCTCCACCTGTGTGAAGCTGGAGACCGGCGTGGACGCCCAGGAAAGTATGACGCTGATCTATGAAGACGGCCGCATGGCAGTGCTGTATTCCTCCATGCTGGTGCACTGCAACCGTCTGGGAGAGATCAACGGAACGAAGGGCTGCATCGAGGTGCAGAATATCAATAACTGCGAGGAAATCCGGGTACTGGATGAAAAACGGCAGGTGACAGCCCGCTATCCGGTTCCCGAACAGATCAACGGTTACGAGTATGAGGTTCTGGCCTGCAAAAGAGCTCTGGAACAGGGGCTTTTGGAATGCCCGGAGCTTCCCCATGAAGAGATTCTGAAAGTGGTGAGACTGACGGAATATCTGCGAAAAGAGTGGGGTGTAATTTATCCTTTCGAGCAGTGAAAATATTTGTTGCTTTTTTCTGGAAACTGTATTATAATCATTCTTGTAAAAAGAATTTACCCTTCAAAAAAATTTTTTTTACAATTAATAACCCTTATTAATTATTTATACTCCCCTCGAAAAGCTATGGTAGCTCCCCTACCATAGCTTTTCTCTTGTGCGGAAACAAAACGGGAAAAGAGTGAATATACTGATAAAAAAGGGAAGCTATTCAGATGGAAATCATTTCTCCGGATATTCTGGAACAGTATATGTATCGAAGAGATACGTTGATCATAGATCTGCGCTCGAAGAAGGAATATGAAAAGTACCATGTACCGGGAGCTTATCATATTGATTATGAAGATGCTCCCGCTCTTTTTTCTCTTCCTAAGGAAAAGACCATCATTTTGTACTGTGAAAGAGGCGCTTCCAGCCTGGTTCGGGCCAGGGAACTGGAAAAAAGAGGGTACCGTGTGAAATCCCTGGCAGGCGGCGTTCACGGCTGGCAGGAGAGAAAAACGGCCAGGTAGCTTGAGTTTTGGCAGAAAACATAGTAAAATAAAAAATAATAACATGGCAGGCGTCCTTTCGGAGTTTCCGGAAGGACGCTGTTTGGAAAAGAGGGGAAGATGAAGCAGTTTGAACTGATCGCACCCTGCCATTTTGGCACGGAAGCGATGTTAAAAAGAGAGATTTTGGATCTTGGCTACGAGATCAGCCAGGTGGAGGACGGCAAGGTGACCTTTCTGGGGGACGCTCAGGCGGTGGCCGACGCCAATCTGTTTTTGCGCACGACGGAACGGATCCTGTTGAAAGTGGGGCAGTTTCGGGCCGAGACCTTTGAAGAACTGTTTGAGAAGACGAAAGCGCTGCCCTGGGAGGAGCTGATCCCCCGGGACGGGAAGTTCTGGGTGACCAAAGCCACTTCCATCAAAAGTAAGCTGTTCAGTCCGTCGGACATCCAGTCGATTATGAAAAAAGCCATTGTGGAAAGATTAAAACAGCATTACCGCCAGTCCTGGTTTGAGGAAAGCGGCTGCAGTTATCCCATCCGGGTGACGCTGATGAAGGATACGGTCACTGCGGCCCTTGATACCTCCGGCGTTTCGCTGCATAAACGGGGATACCGCCGCAAAACGGCGAAGGCGCCCATCACGGAGACTTTGGCGGCGTCGCTGCTGATGATGACGCCCTGGAAGGGCGACCGGATTTTGGTAGATCCATTTTGCGGCAGCGGTACCTTTCCCATCGAGGCGGCCATGATGGCGGCTCACATGGCGCCGGGGCTGAATCGTTCTTTTCTGGCGCAGCAGTGGGATCATCTGATCCCGTCCAAATGTTGGGAGAACGCCCGTGAAGAGGCCAAAGATCTGCTGGATACCGATATAAAGACGGATATCCAGGGATATGACATTGACGGGGAAGTGATAAAGAGCGCCCGGGAAAATGCCAGGCTGGCCGGCGTGGATCACCTGATCCATTTCCAGCAGCGTCCGATCTCGCAGCTGCATCATCCGAAAAAATACGGTTTTATCGTCACCAACCCGCCTTACGGGGAGCGGCTGGAGGAAAAGGAAACGCTGCCGGAACTGTATCGTCAGATCGGGGAGGCATTTTTTCGCCTGGACAGCTGGTCCATGTACCTGATCACCAGTTACCCCGATGCCCAGCGTTATATCGGCAGAAACGCGGACAAAAACCGAAAAATTTATAACGGTATGTTAAAAACATACTTTTACCAGTATCCGGGGCCTAAGCCGCCCGGGAAACAGCGAAGGGAGCAGCGTATATGAAAATCATTTTTGCCACGGGAAACGAAGGAAAAATGAAAGAGATCCGGGAGATTCTGGCGGATCCCCAGGTGGAGATTCTTTCTATGAAAGAGGCTGGGATCACGGCGGAGATAGAAGAAAACGGAACGAGTTTTGAAGAGAATGCCGTCATTAAAGCAAAAGCTGTGATGGAACTCTGTCATGAGATCGTGCTGGCTGATGATTCCGGATTGGAAATCGATTATCTCAACAAAGAGCCGGGGATCTATTCCGCGCGCTATATGGGTGAGGATACTTCTTACCGGATCAAGAATCAGAATCTGATCGACCGTCTGGAGGGGGTTCCCGATGAGGAGCGGACAGCCCGGTTCGTCTGTGTGATCGCGGCTGCCTTTCCCGACGGCGAGGTACTTACCGCCAGGGGAACCATAGAGGGCAGGATCGGGTATGAGGAAAAGGGCGAGAACGGTTTCGGTTATGATCCCATCTTTTACGTGCCGGAATACGGATGCTCCACAGCCCAGCTTTCGCCGGAGGTAAAGAATCAGATCAGTCACCGGGGAAAAGCGCTGCGAGAGATGAAAAGAAAACTTCAGGCCAGAAAAGAGGGGTAACAGATGAAGGTTTTAATTATAAGCGATACCCATGGACATGCCAGAAATCTGAAAGCGGTTTTGGAACGGGTCGCGCCGGTGGACGCCCTGATCCACTGCGGCGACGTGGAAGGAGAGGAAGATTATATCGCAGAACTGGCCGGCTGCCCGCTGTACGTGGTGGCGGGAAACAATGATTATTTCAGCTCGCTGGAGAGGGAAGCGGATTTTGAACTGGCCGGCAAGAAGATTTTTCTCTGTCACGGTCACCACTACGGAGTTTCTATGGGAGTGGAACGGATCCGAGAGGAGGGGCAGAGCCGCAAGGCAGATATCGTGATGTATGGCCACACCCATAAGCCTTATCTGGATATCCGGGAGGATATCACCGTGCTCAACCCAGGCAGTCTGGCATATCCGCGTCAGTTTCCCCGGGATCCCAGTTATATGGTGATGGAGATCGATGGCTGCGGCGAGGCGCATTATACGATTTGTTATTTGAAGTAAAAAATTAAAAAATGTGTTGACTTTTGGGAAAGTCTATAATATAATATACCTTGCGTCAGGCCAGGGACGCTTTGAGTGACGGGGTGTGGCTCAGTTTGGCTAGAGCGCCTGGTTTGGGACCAGGAGGCCGCAGGTTCGAATCCTGTCACCCCGACTGGTAAAAAAACTGACGAAGGATATGCGGGTGTAGTTCAATGGTAGAACACTAGCCTTCCAAGCTAGATACGTGGGTTCGATTCCCATCACCCGCTTTGCATTGCAAAAATGCACCGCTTTTATGTGCTTGTAGCTCAGCTGGATAGAGCAACGGCCTTCTAAGCCGTGGGTCGGGGGTTCGAATCCCTCCAGGCACGTTATGGTGGGTATAGCGCAGCTGGTTAGCGCGCCAGATTGTGGCTCTGGAGGCCCAGGGTTCGAATCCCTGTATCCACCTTAATAATGGGCTATCGCCAAGCGGTAAGGCACAGGACTTTGACTCCTGCATTCGCTGGTTCAAATCCAGCTAGCCCAGCTATGGGAATGCGAAGTCAGATGTGTATTCCCATTATTGATACCATAACATATGGATGGGATATTAGCTCAGTTGGTAGAGCACTTGACTTTTAATCAAGTTGTCCGGGGTTCGAATCCCCGATGTCTCATGTGAAAAACACTCTGAGAAAGAGTGTTTTTTATTATGTAAAACGAAATGAGAAAAGGGGAGGGCGCGCCGTATGGCGCGAACCTCCCTTAATGCTTGCTGTATGGTATTTTACTCCACATCCGGCAGGCTGGCGAAACCAGGCTGCAGATCGGCATCTGTGGGAATATAGTCCGTCATCACGCCGTCGTTGTATTTCTGGTAAGCAACCATGTCGAAATAGCCGGTTCCGGTCAGACCGAAGACGATAGTTTTCTCTTCGCCGGTTTCCTTGCATTTTAAAGCTTCATCGATGGCGACGCGGATGGCGTGACTGCTTTCCGGGGCAGGAAGAGTCCCCTCCACTCTGGCAAACTGTTCCGCCGCCTTGAAGACCTGAGTCTGTTCTACGGAAACTGCTTCCATGAGACCGTCGTGGTAGAGCTGGGAAACGACGGAACTCATTCCGTGATAGCGAAGCCCTCCGGCATGGTTGGAGGAGGGGATGAATCCACTGCCCAGAGTGTACATTTTGGCGAGCGGGCAGATCATTCCGGTATCACAGTAATCATAAGCGAAACGGCCGCGGGTCAGGCTGGGGCAGGAAGCCGGTTCCACGGCGATGATGCGGTAGTTTGCTTCTCCCCGGAGCATTTCTCCTGCAAAGGGGGAGATCAGGCCGCCCAGGTTGGAGCCGCCGCCGGCACAGCCGATGATGATATCCGGCTGGATGTCGTATTTCTTTAAAGCAGCCTTGGTTTCCAGGCCGATGATGGACTGATGCAGAAGCACCTGATTTAAAACGGAGCCCAGTACGTAGCGGTATCCTTCCATGGAAGTGGCCGCTTCCACTGCTTCCGAGATGGCGCAGCCCAGGCTGCCGGAGGTTCCGGGATGTTCGGCCAGAATCTTTTGGCCTACTTTGGTAGTCTCGGAAGGAGAGGGGGTGACGGAAGCGCCGTAGGTTCTCATAACTTCCCGGCGGAAAGGCTTTTGCTCATAAGATACTTTTACCATATATACCCGGCAGTCCAGGTCAAAGTAAGAACATGCCATGGACAGAGCGGTTCCCCACTGACCGGCTCCGGTTTCTGTGGTGACGCCCTTTAATCCCTGCTTTTTGGCATAATAAGCCTGGGCGATGGCGGAATTCAGCTTGTGGCTGCCGGAAGTGTTATTCCCTTCGAATTTATAATAGATTTTGGCAGGGGTGTCCAGGGCCTTTTCCAGGAAGTACGCCCGCACCAGCGGCGAAGGACGGTACATTTTATAAAAATCCTGAATCTCCGCCGGAATATCAAAGTAGGCGGTGGTGTCATCCAGCTCCTGGCGCACCAGTTCATCGCAGAATACGGCGCGGAGCTCATCGAAAGACATGGGCTTTTTTGTGGCTGGATTTAACAGGGGGGCCGGCTTATTCTTCATATCCGCCCGCACATTGTACCATTGCGTAGGCATTTCACTTTCTTCCAGATAGATTTTGTAAGGGATTTTCTTTTCTTCGCTCATGTTTTAATCCTTTCTTGTATCGGTGTGCTGGACTTTAGAGGCGGGCGGCGGATTCCGACTTTGAAAGTCTGGTATAATAAAAATCTCCTGTCCTATCATTTTGATAGGACAGGAGTATCCTGCGGTGCCACCTAACTTCATTCTGTAAAGAATGCGCTCATTCATGTACTTTCATACATGTTCCGTTATAACGGGCGGATTCCCGTCGCTCCTACTTGGCGCAGCCGTTCGGTTTGCCCTCGCAAGTCCATTCCCCATTCCTGCACCGCTGCAATCCCACCGCCTGCAGCTCTCTGTGTGTGCCCTTGAAAATGAGTACTACTCTTGTTCACAGGTTTCTTGTCTGTTGATATGGTTACTATACTATGGTAAAAAGGAAAAGTCAAGGCGGGAACGAAAAATTTTGTCTGGTTGCTTCCTGGAAAAGGATATGCTATAATAAAACCGTTCATGCGGACATGGCGGAATTGGCAGACGCGCCAGATTTAGGTTCTGGTGTCTTTGACGTGCAGGTTCAAGTCCTGTTGTCCGCATTTCAAAAGCGCCTGGTTTGAGGCGCTTTTATTTATGGGCTTGTTTTCTCTACTGCTGTGTGATATTATTTCTTTACATTCAAACCGACGACTCCGTCGGACAAGCGGCATTTCTGCCGCGGATTATCCCAAAAAACAACATAATACGGAGCGGACAGCTGTTTCTTTGTGTACTTTTGTACAGATTTTCTTTGCGTTTTCCTTTACAGAAGCGGACTTCTGCTCTATAATGAAAGGAGAATGTGATTTGGCAAACACGAAAAAGATTTTAAGCGACCTGACGCTTCTGGACCGCTTCCTTTTTGCCGAGGCAGTGGAGGATCCGGAAATCATGCAGCTGATCCTGGAGATCATCCTGGAACGGGAAGTCCGCCTGGATGGCCTGCCCCAAACGGAGAAGGAGGAACGGGATTCGCCCCGGTACCGCCATGTCCGGCTGGACGTCTGGGCCAGGGATCTGGATAACCGCGTCTACGATACGGAAGTACAGAAACGCAATACCGGCAGCCTGCCCCGGCGCAGCCGCTACTACCAGAGCCACATCGATGTGAAGCTGCTGGAGCCGGGGACGGTGGATTTCAGTCTCCTGGGCGATGTCATCCTGATTCTCATCGCCCCCTTCGACCTGATCGGCGATGGCTGTTACCGGTACACGTTTCAGATGTGCTGTATGGAAAACAAAGAGCGGATCCTGGAAGACGGCGCGGTACGGATTTTTCTTAATACCCATGGGAAGAATCCCCAGGATGTCAGCCCGGAACTGGTGCAGCTGCTCCATTTCATGGAGCATACCAACGAGGCTCCGCCTGCCGACGGGAAATGTGAGAAAGTCCAGCGGCTGCGCAAGAAGATCGAAGCGATCAAGTCCAACGAAGAGGTAGGTGTACGTTTCATGCAGGAATGGGAAGAACGGGAACTGGAGCGGATCGATGCCCGCAAAGAAGGCGAAAAACTTGGAGAAGAACGAGGCATTGAGCTTGGAAAACAACGAGGTCTTGTACTTGGGGAGCAGAACAAACTGCGAAATCAGGTGCAGAAAAAACTGGCCAAAAACCAGTCCCTGGAGAAGATCGCCGAAGATTTAATGGAGGATCTGGAGACGATCCGGGACATTGCGGAAAATCTGTCAGCAAAATAAAATAATGTTTTTTTACAGGAGGTTGTCGCAAGTGACAGCCTCCTGTCTTTACTTACAGCGCAGGAGCGGTTCCACACGGAACCGCTCCCTTATCCTTCTGTCTGAAATTATTTCGTCTTAATCGTCTTCACCGGCGACCATGCACTGTAAACTTTCTCTCCGTCAATAATCTGATAGCCTCGCACATGGATATAGTAAGTACGGTTGGACTGCATGGTCGGACAGGTTACCCGGTACAGTTTTGCTCCCGTATCCGGGAAATCTTTCGTCCTGGGCTTCCAGAAATCCTCCCGGATGGAGTACTGCACTTCCCAGCCGTCCACGCCCCGCACGGTGCTGGAAGTAGCCACAAAGGTTTTCTTCGCTGTCCGGCTGGTCACACTGGGGGTAAAAGTCGGCGTGCCCAGACTGCCCACCTTCACGGGAATCTCCAGTACCGCTCCTTTGCAGAGATCTGTGGCGGCTGCCTTAACTGTAATGACGCACTCGCCCACGCCCTGATAGGTGATCTTTCCCTCTTTTACCGTGGCCACTTCCGGATCACTGGTTTCGTAAGTAAGGCTTAGATCCGGGTCATCCACCGCAAATCCCAGCTTCAGCGTGCAGACCTTGCTCATGGTATTTCTGGACCCGTTTGCCAAATCCCGTTCCTGATACGGGTTGGTCATGAAAATCTTCTGTTCCTTCCGGGTGTCAGTCACGATCTCTTCCCAGCCTGCGTAGATGGTCTTCGTATTGTCCAGGGTCACTTCCGTAACGGGCTGTGTCAGTTCTGCATCGGCATACCAACCGGTGAAGGTATAGCCATCCCGGACCGGTACGTACTCCGAAAGCTTAAGGACGGTACCGGATTCTTTTACCACCGAATTCATATCCTCCCCACCGTTAGTCTCAAAGTGCAGGGCATAGTAGATGGTACTGCTTCCCTGCAATTTGGGAATGACTGTATCCTCATAGGAAATCTCCTGCGTGCCCGCTGCATCGCTAAAATACTTGCCGCACCCGGAACATTTCCAATATTCAATGTTGCCTTCTTCTGTATACGTAGGCTCTTTTGCCTTCGTATGAATGAGTTTTTTGTGATTGTTGGGATCCGTTTCTCCATAGGATTGCTTGCAGCTATCACAGATTGCTTTCTCCGTACAGGTAGCTGTTCCGCCGGTATGCTGGCATTTCTCTCCACAAATCGTGCACTCTCCATCTTCCCACGTATGTGTTGGATCAATAAAAAAATGCAAAATATAATCTTTAGTTGTTATCCCATCTTCCGCAGTAACCTTAACAATGACCGTACATTTTCCATCTTTTAGCCGTGCCCAATCATCGTACTTTGCAGATGCTTTAGAATCTTCGGTTTTATTCTCCAGTATGATAAATTGATTATCAAGACATCCATGGGACATAGCAATTTCAGTTCCTTCGGTTGTTGCTGCTTCTTGAAGTTGTTCATCGCTTAATGAGATATAATTCCATAATCCGCCATCGTAATACGTGATGGAACTAAGGTTGGCGTTATCGGATAAATTCAGTTTATTTGCTGTGGCAGTAACAGTAATATCGCCTTTAACATATTCACCCGGTATAGTAACTGCAATTCAGTCCTCCATTTTGTAAATATAAAATTCATCACCATTTGTCAGCTCATTTTAGGATCATATGAGAACCGTCTTCATCTTTTTGTGTTTTTCCGCAAACCGTGGTATAATAATGAAACCGAAAGACAACCGCGCTTAACGTGCAGAACAGGAGGTACGCTTATGAAACTTGTAATTACCATGAGCCGGAGATTCGGAACCGGAGCCAGCATCATTGCACGAGAGCTGTCCGACCGTCTGAAAATCCCTGTTTATGACAAAGCATATATTGAACATGAGGTGGAAGCCCACGATTATCACTCCGAGGCGGAAGCCATACGGAAACTGGCGGAAAATCCCTGCATCATTCTGGGGCGGTGCGCCTCGGATATTCTGAGAGATCAGCCCAATGTATTCAACATCTATGTCTGCGCTGACAAAGAGGACCGGATTCACCGTGTAATGATCCTGCGCGCTTTACCTTATGAGGAGGCCAAAAAAGCGTTGGAGGAAGCGGACGCACGCCGGGCCGACTACTATTACCGCAACACGGGAAAGGCCTGGGGAGATGTCAACGATTATCATATGATTCTTGATACCTCCCGCCTTGGCGTGGAAAACTGCGCCGGTATACTGATGCAGTATTTCGAACGGATGAATTATATTTGATTATTTTACATATTTCTTTTATCTTTTCTGCATAAGAATAGAAGGATACCAGACTCGGGAGAGTATAACCATGGTTCAGTCTGTAACGGAAGCCATCTTATCAGAACGATATTATGACTATATCATTCCCACTACCGTATTGAATTCCGGCGTTTTCTCTTCTCTGGTACCGGAGGACAGTTATTTTCTGATGATGGATTCCTTTTACGGAATCCTGTCCGCTCCGGTACCGTCGGATCCTTCTATTATTTCTTTTGTCAATTACTCCACTATACCCGGGCTGTTCCTGCCCCAGGATCTTTCCAGCCTGGAAGTTTCCGGTATTATCCAGGCTCAGACCCAGACTACCCTGCAGCTAAACGGTCAGGGAGTTCTGATTGGTTTTCTTGATACCGGCATCGACTACCAAAATCCCGCTTTCCTGGACCTGGCAGGGCGCACACGGATCGAAGCGATCTGGGATCAGACTATCCAGACTGGAGCAGCCCCTGCCGCCTTTCCCTATGGATCCGAATACCGCAAAGAAGACATCGACCGTGCTCTTTCCTCCGATGATCCCTATACAGTCGTTCCCTCCCGAGACGAAAACGGCCACGGAACCTCCATGGCCAGCATCGCGGCGGGAAGCCGTCTGCCGGAACAGGATTTTACCGGCGCGGCTCCTCTGGCTTCCATCGCGGTGGTAAAACTAAAAGAGGCCAAAGAATATCTGAAGGAGTTCTTCTGTTTTTCCGGAAGCGGCCCGGTTTACCAGGAAACGGACATCATCATGGGGTATTCTTATCTGACGGATCTGGCGCGTTCTTTGAATATGCCGCTGGTGGTCTGTATCGGCCTTGGATCGAACCGGGGAGAACATTCCGGCGGTATGCCCCTGGAAGTGGTTCTGGGCGGTGCGAACCGCTATATCAGCAACGCCGTTGTCACAGCCGCCGGCAATGAGGGCGGCCGCTCTCATCACTACTATGCTCTTCTTGACGGTCAGGAAAATTACCGGACTGTGGAAATACTGGTACATGAAAACACCCCTGGCTTTTACGCGGAACTGTGGACCCAATCCCCGGAAATTCTGTCGGTTGGCTTTCTCTCCCCTGGAGGCGAAGTCATCTCCCGTATTCCGCCTGGTCTGAATAATACCACCACCGTTGACTTTGTTCTGGAAAATACGGTGATTGAAGTGCATTACGAAACCATTCTCACCACCTCAGGCAGTCAGCTGATCTTCATGCGGTTTACCGACCCCTCTCCGGGCGTCTGGCAGCTGCGGGTTTACGGCCCGCCGGTACTGAAAGGGGACTTCCATATCTGGCTTCCCATGTATGGTTTTACTCAGCCGGACGTGGTTTTTCTTAACCCGGATCCCCATACCACCGTCACCTCCCCGGGCGTCTCACCCGGCGTTATCACCGCCGGAGCCTACAGCGCCTATGATGACAGTCTCTATCTGAACTCAGGACGCGGTTACAATCGTCTGGGAATGGTAAAACCGGATCTGTGCGCCCCCGGCGTCCAGGTAAGCGGCTTTGGCGCTGCAGATTATCTTTCCTCCTTTACCGGAACCAGCGCTGCAGCCGCCGTCACAGCCGGCGGCGCCGCGCTGATCATTCAGTGGGGCCTTTCTCAAAACCCTGCTTTCCTCTTTTCCACCACAGATATCAAAAATATATTGATCCGCGGAGCCGTTCGGGATAACGGTCAGGACTATCCCAACCGGGAATGGGGATACGGAAAGCTGAATATTTACCGTTCCTTCATCGCTTTCATTAACCGGTAACAGGCCCTTTCCCAGGCCGTTTTTATTTCTCTGTAGCAATCTGACTGCCTGCTACATAAGATGGAGTGTAAACAAATTTTGGAGGATTTAACATGAGTGATTTAGCAGCAACAAACTGTGGATGCGGATGCGACAACGGATGTGACAGCAACAACGTCGGTTTATTTGGAGGAAACGGATGCAGTTCCATCATCTGGCTTCTGGTGATCCTCTCCTGCTGCTGCGGCGGCGGACGTTCCGGCGATGGTTACGGATGCGGATGCGGCTGTGACAACAGCTGTCTGATCGCGATCCTTCTTCTGGCCTGCTGCGGCGGATGCGGTTTCTGACAATTTCATATTTCTGCAAAGGACCGGGGAACTGCTCCCCGGTCCTTTTTCAGTGAATATGTCTTTCCCGCTGCACACTGTTTTTTCCCTGAGGCCGTTTTTTCTTCTCTTCCTGCTCCTTTTTGCTTCTGACACAATCCAGATCTATCTCATAAAGGGCGTTTCCTTCTACCATCAGTCTATGATTTTCTTTCTGCATTTTTTTCTCCTTTCACAGGTATCTGTTGTATCATATGACGGCTTTTTCTCACCTGTCATATCCGGGAGAGAAACTACATATGATTTAAAAAAACAAAAAGGGGCATACCTTCATGGACCATAATGCGTATCCCCGCATGACTGCACTGGATCAGGTCATCTGTGACGACAGTCTGCAGGCCATGAAAGCGGTCATTCCCTACACGCCGTTCCGGGAACAGAAGATGCTGTCTGTTTTCATTAAATTTATGGAATTTAAAAAGACGATTCAGCTGTTTTGGCAGCCGAAACAGGAAATGAAAATGGCCTCCGCGGAACCGTCCACTGTCACCCCGCCGCAGATGCTTCAGGATATCCGCCAGTATACCGGCGGAGCCATCGGTGAAACCATCGACAGTCTGCTGCAGGCCTTTTCAGCCATTGAGATTTTTCAGATGTATCAGGAAATGGAGGAAACTACGAGTCATGAATCAGAACTGGATCAACAATCCCAATCTGGCATCCATCGACACTGCGAAACTGCAGATGCTGCAGTCCCTGGCCAGCCAGGGCGCCGGGAAAGGCAGTCAGGAACTGATGCCCTTCCTGATGATGGCCATGAAACAGACCAGACAGAAGGGCATGTCCTTTACTCCTGAGGAAATGAATCTGATAATTGATGTGATGAAATCCGGCAAATCGCCGGAGGAAACTGCTCAGATCGACAAAATACTGAATCTGCTGAAAATGATGAAGGCCTAGCTGTATTTCAATACACAGCTGCGCAGCAGCGTCAGCGCGGAAACTACCGACTGCTCCCGGATCTTGGCCCGGTTGCCGCTAAAATGATTCTCCGTCACTTTCACGTGACCGTTTACGCAGCAGCCGATATACACCAGACCCACCGGTTTGTCTTTGGTGCCGCCGCTCGGCCCGGCGATTCCGGTCACGGCAATGCAGGCATCTGTGCCGGTCTGACGGCAGCCGCCCTTTGCCATCTCATATGCCGTCTGGCGGCTGACTGCTCCCACCGACTTCAGCGTTTCTTTTTTCACTCCCAGATAATGGCGTTTGGCCTTGTTGGAATATGTCACCAGCCCCTGCTTCAGCACATCGGACGCGCCGGGTACATTGACGATTCTGGCCGAGATGGCGCCGCCGGTACAGGATTCGGCACAGGTCAGCGTCAGTTTTTTCTTCGCCATCATCGCCACCAAAGATTCCTCCAGCGTCACTTTCTCATCGGTGGTGTAGATATGTCTGCCAAACCGTTTTTTTAATTCCTTTACCACTGGCCGGATCAGGCGGTAAGCTTTTTTCTCTTCTGACGCACAGGCCGTCACCCGCAGATGTACTTCCCCCACCTTGGCATAAGGTGCAATGGTGGGATTTTTCTGGCTGCTGATCAGATCCTCAATCATGGTCTCCACCATGCTCTCCCCGATCCCGCAGATTTTCACCATACAGGAACAAATCGCCTGGGACTGCTTTTTCTCTAGATAGGGAACTACCTGGCGTTCAAACATGGGTTTCAGCTCTCCCGGCGGCCCGGGAAGAAGGATCGCCGTCTTTCCCTTTTTTTCCACAATCAGACCGGGAGCCGTCCCGTTTTCATTGTCCAGGACAATAGCTCCCTGGGGTACCATGGCCTGCCGCCAGTTATTTTTCGTAATCTTATAATCTTTTCCCCTTAATGTTTTAAAGTATTTCTCAATCCGTTTTCTGGTATGACGGTCCTCCGTCAGCGCAAGATCCATCACCCTGGCCGTCGTCTCTCTGGTGATATCATCCTGGGTGGGCCCAAGGCCGCCGCAGAGAATGACGATATCGGAACGGTCCAGCGCGGTACGGATCGTCTCATACATTCTCTTTTCGTTGTCACCCACCGTCGTCTCGTAATAGACGTCAAGCCCCAGTCTTGCGCACATTTCCGACAGATAGGCCGCGTTGGTATTGACGATATTTCCCATGAGGATCTCCGTCCCCACGGTGATCAGTTCTGCTGTCATACAGCGGTTCCTCCTTTACTTCTGCAGTGAAATTACATTTCTGTTTTTTATCAGGTAATCGATCAGAGATATCACCGTCAGCGCCATGGACAGATAGATGAAGATCTGTCCGATGGTATAGAAAACGCCTCCCAGATCGGCGATCAGCAGGATAATCATTACCATCTGAGAAACCGTCTTGAATTTTCCCCAGTAACTGGCTGCGATCACCACGCCGTTGTCCGCTGCGATCAGCCGGAAGCCGCTGATGATAAATTCCCGGGCGATAATAATGATTACCACCCAGCATGGTATTTTATCCAGTTCGACAAGACAGATCAATGCGGAGCAGACCAGCAGCTTGTCTGCCAGCGGATCCATAAATTTCCCAAAATCAGTGATCAGATTATCTCTTCTGGCCAGGTATCCGTCCAGGGCATCTGTCAGACTGGCGATGATAAAAATCGCCAGAGCAATCCACTTTGCTGCTGCGCCGCCGATGGGCGCCAGCATAAAGACGACAAAAAAGGGTATCATGACCACACGAAACAGGGTCAGTTTATTCGGTGTATTCATCTGCAATCTCTCCTATCAAATCATATTCCAGGGCCCCGGTCACTTTTACACGGACGAAATCTCCCGTCATCAGACTTTCCCCGGTGTTGACAAAAATATAGCCGTCGATGCCGGGAGCGTCTGCGTAGGTTCTTCCCACATAGGCGTTTTCATCCGCCACCTTTCCCTCCACAAAAACCAGCAGTTCTTCCCCGATACGCTCCTGGTCCAGTTCCAGGGAGATATCCTGCTGCAGTTCCATCAGTTCTGCCTTTCGCTGCTCCTTAACCTCCTCCGGCACCTGATTTTCCATGGCGGCAGCCGGCGTATCCTCCTCCGGCGAGTAGGTGAACACGCCGAGTCGGTCAAAAGCCATATCCGCCACAAACTGCATCAGTTCCTCGTGATCTTCCTTCGTCTCTCCGGGAAAACCGGTGATCAAAGTGGTGCGGATCACCATATCCGGTATCCGTTCCCTGATTTCGGTAATAATCCGTTCCAGATCCGCCTTAGTGGTTTTTCTTCCCATCCGTTTCAAAATGGAATCGCTGCAGTGCTGAATAGGCAGATCCAGATAATGACAGATCTTTGGTTCCCGGGCAATGGTATCCACAAGTTCGGGATAAATCTCCTCCGGATAACAGTACAGCAGCCGGATCCACACCAGTCCTTCAATCCTGCACAGCTTTTCCAACAGGATGTGCAAAGACTTTTTCCCATACAGATCAGTACCGTAAAGCGTTGTTTCCTGAGCGATTACGATCAGCTCTTTTACCCCTTCGCCGACCATCTGCCGGGCCGTGTCCAGCAGCCTCTCCATGGGAATACTGCGGTATCCGCCGCGAACCTTTGGAATCACGCAGTAAGTACAGTGTTTGGCGCACCCTTCGGCAATTCTCAGATACTCATAAGCCCCGCCGGTGGTGATGATCCGTCCGCCGCCGGTATCCACCAGCCTGTCTGTCGGGCGGAAGGAAAGATACTTTTCCCCCTTCAGCGTTTTTTCCACCGCCTCCAGGATGTCATCATAGCTGGCGGTTCCCAGCACAGCGTCCACCTCCGGTATTTCCTTTAAAATCTCCTCCCGGTAACGCTGAGCCAGACAACCTGTGACGATCAGCGCCTTCACCTTCCCGGACAACCGGTATTTCCCCATCTCCAGAATCGTATCGATGCTCTCTTCCTTCGCGTCATGGATAAAACAGCAGGTATTGACCACGATGATGTCCGCATTCTCCTCATCATCGGTGATCTCATATCCCTTTTCCCGCAGAAGATACAGCATTTCTTCTGAATCCACCAGGTTTTTGTCACAGCCCAGTGAAATAAACAATATCCGCATCCGTTCCTCCTATATAATGATATCAGAAGAAGGCTGCTGCACGGTAATGAAACCTTGTCTGCAGCAGCCCTCCTGTGATCTGTTGTTACTCTTCTGTTTCCTCCTCCGGCGTCTCATCTTCCGGAAGGATCTTCACCTTGCCCTCATACATTTCTTCCACAGCGATGGAAAGGGGCTTTTTCCCTGCCGCTTTCACCATCGGCTCCGCGCCGGCGATAATCTGTCTGGCACGTCTGCTGGTAGCCAGCACGATGGAATATCTGCTGTTGACCAGCGGAGCCTCGTTGGCGTCATGCTCGCTGTTGATTGCCTGCATAAGTTCTGAATAAGATGGATGTATCATTACTGTCCTGCTCCTTTCAAATATTCTTCAACTGCTCTCTCATTTCCTCTATAAATTCCTCATTTCTGGATGTTTCCTGATGAGCGCTTTGGATCAGTTCATGAAGCCGCTCCATGCAGCTTTCCTCCTGATTCGTCTCATTCACCAGAATATAATCGTAACAATCCATAAAACGGGATTCTTCCTTGGCCTGAGCCATACGCGCCGCCACAACCTCTTCTGATTCCGTTCCCCGGGAAACCAGACGTCTTTTCAGCTCTTCCGCTGTGGGGGGAGTGACAAAGATCAAAAGCGTCTGCGGCATTTTTTCCTTTACTTTAAGCGCCCCCTGCATTTCGATCTCCAGGATCACATCTTTTCCCGCATCCAGCTGTTTTTCCACGTAATCTTTCGGCGTCCCGTAATAATTATCCACATAACGGGCGTATTCGATAAAGGCATCCTCGCGGATCATCTGCAGAAACTCTTCCTGCGTTTTAAAAAAATACTCCAGTCCGTCCCGCTCGCCCGGTCTGGGACTGCGCGTTGTCGCAGAGATGGAAAGACTGTAATTGTCATACTTTTCCATCAAAAGTTTCATCAGCGTCCCTTTTCCGGATCCGGAAAAACCAGATACCACCACCAGCAATCCTCTACGGTTCATAGTTATCCCCTTTTTCTTCTCCTGACCAGCCTGCATTGACACGCCGGCTGATAGTCTCTGCCTGCAGCGCGGAAAGCACCACGTAACTGTCTTCTGTGACGATCACGGATTTTGTCCGGCGTCCCTGGGTCGCATCGATGCTGGTTCCCGTCTCCTTGGCGCTCTGCATCAGACGCTTCACCGGAGCCGCGTCCGGATTCACCACAGCCACGATCTTTTCCGCATTTATCACATTTCCAAAACCGATATTAATCAATCTTGCCAAATAACTGTCCCGCCTATTCTATATTCTGAATCTGTTCCCTGACTTTTTCGATCTCCGTCTTCAGATCGATGGCTACATTGGAAGTCGCGATGTCATTGGCCTTAGCTAAAATGGTATTCGCCTCGCGATTCATTTCCTGCGCGATAAAATCCAGCTTACGTCCGATCCCTTCGCCGTCCTGCAGCACATGTTTCATGGTGTCAATATGGCTTTTCAGACGTACCGTCTCCTCATCCGTACAGATTTTATCCGCGAAAAGAATCACCTCCGCCGCGATCCGCGACTCTTCGATCTGCGTATCCTCCAGCAGTTCTTTCATTTTCTTTTCCAGCTTTTCCCGGTATTCCCTGGTGATTTCCGGAGAGCGCTTTTCCACCTCCAGTACTTTTGCGTACATGGCGTCCAGCTTCTCCAAAAGATCTCTTTGCAATGCTTCCCCTTCCCGCTCCCGGGAATTTACGAAAGACTGCGCTGCCTGACGCAGAACCGGTTTTAGCCCCTCCCAGAGTTCCTCCTCGTCCGCCGGCTGCTCTTCCATGGTGAACACTTCCGGGAAACGGGAGAGAACCGACGCGGTAACGTCATTTGGCAGGGCAAATTCTTTTTCTATCTGCCGCAGACAGGTCAGATACTGTCCCGCAAGATCGTGATTATATTTCAGATTAATCCGTTCCTGTGTGTAATTTTCATAGGTAATAAAGACATCGATCTTTCCGCGCTGAATGTATTCCTTCAGCACGCTGCGGATCCCGCTCTCCAGCGCCCCCAGCTTTTTGGGAATCTTGAAATTAAAATCCAGATATCTGTGATTTACCGATTTCATTTCCACGGTAAACTTATAAAGGTCATTCTGAAACTCAGAACGGCCGTATCCTGTCATACTCTTCATCATGCTGCTTTTCTCATTTCTTTACAATTCTGTTATATTCCGGCAGGTGCTGCCTGAACATACAAATTTATTATAATTCATTATAAAACCCTAGTCAAATTATTTTTTTCTGTTATAATGAATTCATATGAAAAGAGGAGAATTATTATGGCATTTGACGGCATAACCATAGCAAATATCGTAACGGAATTAAACCGAACTATCACCGGCGGAAAGATCAATAAGATCGCCCAGCCGGAGAATGACGAACTGCTGATTACCGTAAAAAATCAGAAGAATCAGTATCGTCTTTTTATCAGCGCCAGCGCTTCTCTGCCGCTGATCTATCTGACACAGGCCAATAAACCAAGCCCCCTGACCGCCCCCAATTTCTGTATGCTGCTGCGCAAACACATCGGAAGCGGAAAAATCACAGCGATCACCCAGCCCGGCCTGGAACGTATCATCCGCATCGAACTGGAGCACCTCAACGAAATGGGCGATCTTTGCCGGAAATATCTGATCGTTGAAATCATGGGCAAACACAGCAATATCATTTTCTGCGATGAGAACGACGCCATCATCGACAGTATCAAACACGTATCCTCTCATATGAGTTCTGTGCGGGAAGTTCTTCCCGGACGCCAATATTTTATCCCTCATACACAGGAAAAACTGGATCCTTTTGCCATCACACGTCCGGAATTTATGGAAAAGGTGCTGGCCCGTCCGCTGCCTCTTTCAAAGGCGCTGTATCTTTCTTTGACCGGCATCAGCCCGCTGATGGGAGAGGAACTGTGCGCCCGGGCTTCCTTGGACGGAGGTTCCCCCACGGATGCTCTGTCTGAAATCGAAAAGGAACACCTGTACCACACCTTTTCCCGTCTGATGGAGGATGTTTCCTCCGGCGCTTTCTCCCCCGGCATCTTTTACCGGGATCAGGAACCGGCGGAATACGCCAGTTTTCCCCTTGTCATGTACCGGGATCTGAACCGTGTTACATATGATTCGGTCAGCGCCATGCTGGAGTCCTATTATGCAGAAAAAAACATTCTTACCAGGATTCATCAAAAATCCGCAGATCTGCGGCGCATCGTTCAGACGGCGCTGGATCGGACCAATAAAAAGCGGATTCTTCAGGAAAAGCAGCTGAAAGATACGCAGAAAAAAGAAAAGTACCGCATTTACGGCGAGTTGATCAATACCTACGGATACAATCTAAAGCCGGACTGCAGATCTTTCGAAGCGCTGAATTATTATACCAATGAGATGACGACCGTTCCTCTGGATCCCACCCTGACTCCGTCCGAAAATGCGAAGAAGTATTTTGACCGCTATAACAAGCTGAAGCGGACGGAAGAAGCCTTAAGCGTGCTTTTGCAGGAGACGGTGGAAGAAGCCCAGCATCTGGAATCTGTCGCCATGGCTCTGGATCTTGCCATGTCCGAGGATGACTTATCCCAGATCAAGGAAGAGCTGACCCAGTCCGGATATATCCGATACCGGAACACCGGTTCTCCAAAAAAGAAAAAGATCGCTTCTAAACCCCTGCATTATTTGTCCGGCGACGGCTACCATATGTACGTGGGAAAAAATAATTTTCAAAATGAAGAACTGACCTTTAAACTGGCTTCCGGCAGCGACTGGTGGTTTCACGCCAAAGGCCAGCCAGGCTCCCATGTGATCGTCAAGGCCAATGGAGAAGAGCTGCCGGATAAAACCTTCGAGGAAGCCGGACGGCTGGCTGCCTACTATTCCAAAGGACGCAGCGCTCCCAAAGTGGAAATCGACTATACCCAGCGCAAAAACCTTAAAAAGCCAAAAGGCGGAAAACCAGGATTTGTCATTTATCACACCAATTACTCTTTGCTGATTGAACCGGACATCTCCTCCATTTCCCCGGCAGATGAAAGAAAGTAGGTATCTATGATTCAACTGAAAAAACAACAAACAGAACAGCCGATATCCCATCAGCGCAAACCCCTTGACCGGATCCAGGCAGATCCCAAAACCGGCCTGAGCGCAGCCCAGGTGACACAGCGTATCGAAAACGGCTGGGCCAATACGCCGGTGGATCCTCCTTCCAAAACGGTCCGGGAGATCGTCAGAAGCAACCTTTTGACATACTTCAACCTGGTTTTTGCCATCATCGCGGTGCTGCTGATTCTGGTGGGATCCTTCCGGGATCTTACCTTTTTACCCATCATCATCGGCAACACGCTTATCGGTATCATTCAGGAGATCCGCTCCAAAAACACACTGGATAAATTAAGCGTGCTCAACGCGCCCAAAGCCACGGTACTTCGCGACGGAAAGGAGACGGTCATCCCCGCCGATCAGCTGGTACTGGATGATCTGGTCATCTTCCAGGCCGGCAATCAGATCCCGGCAGACGCCTTTGTGGTCAGCGGCGAGGTACAGGTCAACGAGTCTCTGATCACCGGTGAATCCGATGAGATCACCAAAAAGGCAGAGGACCCTCTTCTCTCCGGAAGTTTTATCGTCTCGGGGGAATGTCTTGCCCGTCTGGATAAAGTGGGGGCCGATTCCTATGTTTCCAAACTGACTTTGGAAGCCAAAGCCGCCAAGGAAGGGGAACAGTCCGAGATGATCCGTTCCCTGAACACGCTGGTGCTGGCAGTGGGCATCATCATCATCCCCATTGGTCTGATGCTGGTGGCCCAGCAGCTTCTCTTTGCCAAAGCCAGTCTGCAGACTGCCGTCACCTCCATGGTGGCAGCCATCATCGGTATGATCCCGGAAGGTCTATATCTTTTGTCCAGCGTGGCCCTGGCGGTCAGCGTCATCCGTCTGGCCGGCAAAAAGGTTCTGGTGCACGACATGAAGTGTATCGAAACCCTTGCCCGGGTCAACGTCCTGTGTGTGGATAAGACCGGTACCATCACCGAAAACACCATGCAGGTCAACGATATGATTCCCCTGGACAGTTTTAATGAAAGCCAGGAGACCGTGTCGCTGGAAAAACTCCTGGGTGACTTCGTCAACGCCATGTCCAAAGATAATATCACCATGGCCGCCATGAAAAAATATTTCAAAAATAATTCCGGAAAAAAAGCAGACTCCATCACCTCCTTTTCCTCCGCCTACAAATACAGCAGCGCTTCCTTTAACGGCGCCTCCTATGTCATCGGCGCTCCGGAATTTGTCCTGCGTTCCGACTATGAAACACATAAGGAGCTGATCGAATCCTATGGCCGGGAAGGTTACCGCGTGCTGGTATTCGGCAGATATCACGGCATGGCGGATGGAAAGGAACTGCAGCAGGCCGTGACGCCTTACTGTCTCGTCCTTCTTTCCAACCCCATCCGCAAAGAAGCGCCGTCCACCTTCCGGTACTTTGCGGAACAGGGAGTGGAAATCAAAGTAATATCCGGTGACAATCCTGTCACCGTTTCCAAGGTAGCACAGGAAGCGGGGATCCGAAACGCTGCAAGCTATGTGGACGCTTCTACTCTCAAGACGGAACAGGATATCGCATTGGCAGTACAAAAGTACGCCGTATTCGGCAGAGTGACTCCCAATCAGAAACGGCAGTTTGTAAAAGCGCTGAAAGCCCAGGGCAAAACCGTAGCCATGACCGGCGACGGTGTAAACGACGTCCTGGCATTAAAAGACGCAGACTGCAGCGTGGCCATGGCCAGCGGCAGCGACGCCGCCGCCCAGGCCTCTCAGCTGGTTCTGCTGGAATCCAATTTCGCCTGCATGCCTTCCGTGGTCCTGGAAGGAAGACGGGTGGTCAACAACCTGCAGCGTTCCGGAAGTCTGTTCCTGGTGAAGAATATCTTTTCCTTCCTGATGGCTCTGTTTTCCATCTCCTTCATGATCGAATATCCCCTGGAGCCGTCACAGATTTCGCTGATCAGTATGTTCACCATCGGCGTGCCGGGATTTCTGCTGGCGCTGGAGCCCAATAAGAACATCATCAAGGGACATTTTATCACCAATGTGCTGCTGACCGCCCTGCCGGCCGGCCTGACGGACTTTGTGATCGTGGGCGCCATCGTCGTCTTCGGCCAGGTATTTGAAGTGGATCCCACAGATATTTCCACAGCGGCCACCCTGCTTCTGGCCGTGGTAGGTTTCATGATTCTCTACCGGGTGAGCCGACCCATGAATGCGCTGCGCTGGACCGTCTTCCTGGGCGTCATCGCCGGTATGCTGCTGTGCATCTGTTTTATTCCCGGTCTGTTCGCCATCACCAGCGTCTCTCTGAAATGCGGTATGCTGCTGGGTGTCTTTGCTCTGGCCACCGAGCCGGTACTTCGCTACACCTGCCGGTTCGTGGAATGGGTGGAAACGACCTTCAGTAATATGCGCAAACAGCACCGTGAAAAGAAAAAACGTTCCCTGCGGCGCAAAACGCGCAGATAATAAAAAGACATGTACCAGTTTAAACGCTGTGCACATGTCTTTTTTACCGGATCACCGTCTGATCCGGATCTTTTGTCCGATCTGTATCGCCCGGGCGTCATATCCATGGCCGATTTCATCGGTTCTGGCCAGTGCAATACGTTCCCCGCCGCAGCGCCGCACCAGATCTTCCGCCAGAAGATGCGGTTCCTCCCGGTCCAGTTGTGTGAAGGTTCCCAGGAGAATTCCCTGTACCTGGTCGAACACTCCCATCTGCTGCAGCTGATTCAGATAAGTGACGATCTGAGGCGTCCCGCCGCTTAAAGCTTCCAGCACCAGTACTTTTCCGCGCATATCCGGCCAGTAAGGCGTCCCTGCCAGCTTCAGCAGGCAGCGGATATTGCCGCCCACGGCAATTCCTTTCAGCTCTTCTCCCTGTATGAAACGACATTTTGGGGAAAACAGACCTCTATCCTGTCCGAATAATGCCTGCTCAAACTCTTCTGCCCTTTTCTTCTCCTGGCAGCGCGCCAGATTCTTCACCTGATACAGCACGCCGGAAACACCTGTTTTGGCATAAATACCATTGAGTACCGTGGTCAGGTCACTGTACCCCCAGAAACGCTTCGGGTGAGCCTGGATGATGGAAAAGTCCAGAAACGGCAATATCTCATTGGCGATATCGCCGCCTGAGATATCAAAGATCTCCTCGATATCCTCTTCTTCATAGCACGCCATCAAAGCCCCGGCTCTCTCTTTTGCGCTCCCGCTGAAGACAGAATCCCGGCTGTAAATGTAATCGCTGTATACCGGTGTAACGCCCATCTGCCGCAAAAAAAGCTGCAGCCGGTCAAGTACCGGTTTCATATCCTGTGTCTGCCCGTTGGAGCAGCAGACGATTCCCACTTTTTTCAAATGATTCCCTCCCGGCAAATTTTGTGGTATGATGATACCGGACCGAACCAATCCGGTCCCTGAAATTATCATACCACAAAAAGCAAGGGGAAACATTATGCAGACACTGAAAAAATTTATTCGCTATTACGGACCGTATAAAACCGTATTCTTCCTGGACCTGATCTGCGCGACGCTGATCAGTCTGGTGGATCTGGCCTACCCGCAGATTTTAAGGACGCTGACGGCCACCCTTTTTACCCGGGATGGCAATGCGATCTTAAAAGCGCTGCCCCCCATCGCCCTCCTTCTTTTGATCATGTACGCCGCCCAGAGCCTGTGTAAATATTACGTCAGCTATCAGGGCCACATGATGGGAGCCAACATGGAACGGGATATGCGCCAGCAGCTGTTCGATCATTATGAAAAGCTTTCTTTTTCTTATTACGATCAGAATAATTCCGGTCAGATGATGAGCAAGCTGGTCTCCGACCTGTTTGACATTTCGGAATTCGCCCATCACGGGCCGGAGAACCTGTTTATCTCCCTGGTGAAAATCGTCGGTTCCTTCGTCTTTTTGTTCCTGATCAACTGGCGTCTTGCCATCGTACTGGCTCTGCTGGTGCTCTGCATGATCTTCTTTTCCGTACGGCAGAACAGGCGGATGCAGGAAACGTTCATGGAAAACCGCAAAAAAATCGGCGATGTCAACGCCAGTCTCCAGGACACGCTGGCCGGCATCCGTGTCGTCCAGTCCTTTGCCAACGAAGACGTGGAACGCCATAAATTTGAGAAAAGCAACCATGCCTTTCTTCTGTCCAAGAATGATAATTACCGGTGCATGGGAAATTTCCAGGGCGGCAACACCTTTTTCCAGGGTCTGATGTATCTGGTCACCCTGGTGTATGGCGGATATCTCATCGCCTCCGGTCTTATGGAGCCGGCGGATCTGGCCATGTATGCCCTCTATATCGGCATCTTTATCAGCCCCATACAGATCCTGGTGGAACTGACAGAGATGATGCAAAAGGGACTTTCCGGCTTTAAACGTTTCGTATCGGTTATGGAAACAGCTCCGGAGATCCTGGACGCGCCGAATGCCCGGCCTCTGGAACAGGTAAAGGGAACCGTCTGCTATGACCATGTCTCTTTTCATTACAGCGATGATGATACCCCGGTGCTGTCCGACGTCTCTTTTCAGATCGAAGCCGGAAAATCTGTGGCCCTGGTAGGGCCCTCCGGGAGCGGAAAAACCACCATCTGCTCTCTTCTGCCCCGTTTCTATGACGTCACGGGAGGAAAAGTCACCATCGACGGAAAGGATGTCCGCGACCTGACGCTGAAATCCCTGCGCAGCCAGATCGGCATCGTACAGCAGGAGGTCTACCTGTTCTGCGGCTCCATCCGGGAGAACATCGCCTACGGAAAACCGGAAGCTTCCATGGAGGAGATCGTCAGCGCGGCAAAAAAAGCCAACATCCACGATTTTATCGAATCTTTGCCCGACGGATACGACACCTACGTGGGCGAACGCGGCGCCCGCCTCTCCGGCGGCCAGAAACAGCGCATTGCCATCGCCCGCGTTTTCCTGAAAAATCCGCCCGTACTGATTCTGGACGAGGCAACCAGCGCGCTGGACAATGAAAGCGAACACTGGATTCAGATGAGCCTGGACGCGCTGGCGAAAAACCGTACCACCATCACCATCGCTCACCGCCTCTCCACCATCCGCGGTGCGGACGAGATCCTGGTCGTAGCGGAAAACGGCATCGCCGAGCGTGGAAATCATCAGGAACTGATGGAAAAGAACGGTATCTACGCTCATTACTATCACATGACGTCATAAAAACAGCCATACTGATTTTCAAAGAAAGGAAAATCAGTATGGCCTTTTTTTATTTCATTACAAAGTTGAGAATCTTTCCCGGAACATAAATTTCCTTGACCACGTTTCCGGTCAGTTTGTCTGCGACCGCCTCCTTGCCGGCTGCGATGGCATCCTCTTTGGAAACATCGGCGGGAACAGATACCACTCCTCTGGTTTTTCCATTGATCTGTACCGGAATCTCCACCTCGTCGTCTTTCATGGCTTCCTCATCGTGTTCGGGCCATCTGTTTTCAAATACAGATGTTTCATGGCCGTAAGCCTCCCACAGCTCTTCGGCAATATGGGGAGCGAAGGGAGCCAGAAGGATGATAAAGGTTTCCATGGTCTCTTTGTCGATTCCTCCGGTCTTTTTCGCCAGGTCAATCAGTTTGTTGTTATATTCCATAAATCCGGAAATGACCGTATTCAGGCTGAAGCTTTCCAGACGCTGGGTGATATCGAATACCAGTTTGTGACGCAGTTTCACCATTTCTTTGGTTTCCGCCGCACCGGCATCCTTGCTGTCCATAGCCAGTTTCCAGAAACGGTTCAGGAAACGGTATACGCCGTCGATACCGCGGTCGTCCCACTCCGCATCCAGTTCCGGCGGTCCCACGAAAAGCTCGTACATACGCAGAGAATCACAGCCGTAATCCCGCACCAGATCATCGGGAGATACCACATTCCCTTTGGACTTGCTCATCTTGATCCCGTTCTTTCCGGTGATCATGCCCTGGTTAAACAGCTTGGTAAAGGGCTCTTCGAAATCCACCACGCCGATATCATACAGGAATTTCGTATAAAACCTGGAATAAAGCAGATGAAGCACCGCATGCTCCACGCCGCCGATATACATATCCACCGGCAGGTACTGATGGGCTTTTTCTTTGGACACCAGTTCTTTGTCGTTCTTGTTATCCACGTAACGAAGGAAATACCAGGAAGAGCCTGCCCACTGGGGCATGGTGTTGGTCTCCCTTTTTGCATCCGCGCCGCAGACAGGGCATTTACAGTTCACCCATTCCTCGATGGCAGCCAGCGGAGATTCGCCCGTTCCGGTTGGTTCATAGGACTCCACATCCGGAAGGCGCAGCGGAAGTTCCTCCTCCGGCACCGGCACATTGCCGCATTTCGGACAGTGGATGATGGGGATAGGCTCGCCCCAGTAACGCTGTCTGGAGAATACCCAGTCTCTCAGCTTGAAGTTTACGGTAGCTTTTCCAAGCCCTCTCTCCTCTATCATGTGAGGCGCTTCTTTTTTCAGCACGGCGGATTCCATGCCGTTCCACTCTCCGGAATTGATCATGGTGCCTGCCGCTTCCGTATACGCCTCGGTCATATTTTCAATTTCTTTTCCGTCCTTGGCGATGACCTGGATGATCGGGATATCAAATTTCTTCGCAAACTCAAAGTCGCGGTCGTCATGAGCCGGTACACACATGATGGCTCCCGTACCGTAATCGGCCAGCACGTAGTCGGACAGCCAGATCGGCGTCTTTGCGCCATTCAAAGGATTGATGGCATAGCTTCCGGTGAATACGCCGGTTTTTTCCTTGTCCTGCAGACGGTCCACATTGGATTTCATGGAGGACTCATAGATATAACGATCCACCGCCTCTTTCGTCTCCGGCGTAGCCAGAGAAGCCGCCAGCGGATGTTCCGGAGCCAGAACCATGAAGGTTGCTCCATAGAGGGTATCCGGTCTGGTGGTATAAACGGTGATCTTCTCCTGTCTTCCGTCCACAGGGAAATCCACTTCCGCGCCGTAAGACTTGCCGATCCAGTCGGACTGCATCTTCTTTACCTTCTCCGGCCAGTCCAGTTTGTCCAGATCATTCAGCAGACGGTCTGCATATTTGGTGATCTTCAGCATCCACTGACGCAGATTTTTCTTGGTTACCTCGGCGCCGCAGCGCTCACATTTTCCGTTGACCACTTCTTCGTTGGCCAGTCCGGTTTTACAGGAAGGACACCAGTTAATGGGGAACTCCTTTTCATAGGCCAGTCCCTCTTTAAACATTTTGACAAAAATCCACTGGGTCCATTTATAGAAATTCGGATCTGTGGTGTTCACTTCCATATCCCAGTCATAGATAGCCGCAATATCATTGATCTGCTTTTTGATATTGGCCACGTTCTCTGCCGTCGATTTGGCCGGATGAACGCCCATCTTGATGGCATAGTTTTCCGCCGGGAGACCGAAAGCATCCCATCCCATGGGATGAATCAGGTAATAGCCCTGCAGCATTTTATAGCGGCTCCATACATCTGAGATCACATAACCTCTCCAGTGGCCCACATGCAGGCCGTTTCCGGAAGGATAGGGAAACATGTCCAGACAGTAATATTTCGGTTTCTTTCCATCATTCACATTCACCGGGTGTTTTTCCCAGTTCTTGCGCCATTTCTCTTCGATCGCTCGGTGATTGTAAGGTGCGCTCATTTTTCTTCCTCCTAAAATATATGATCCGTTTCCGGCTTTCTCATCATATCAGCGCCCCCACACCTCACGGCATGGGGGCGCTGCTTTTCTCTTTCATCAATTCTACTGGGTCAGCGCCGTTTTGTCAAGTGATCTGACGGTGCACAGCGGATCTCCCGGCAGATATTCCACCGTAATCCGATCTCCCTCTTCCACTTTAAGAACCTCCGGATAATCCACCAAAGGAACGTCGAAAATGAGATCGCTATTCTCCAGCATCAGATAGAAATGGGTATTGCCGTCGATGACGCCCTGGGCAATGCGATGAACCGCGCCTTGGGCCGTCTCCGTCTGGCTGTCCGCGTTTTCAAATCCTCCGCCCGATGTCTGCATCAGATCGATATAGGTCTCCCGGCACTCTTCCACGGTATCCCCGATGGCCACATTCTGATATTTCTGCACGTTGACCATAGCATACTTTTTCACCAGCCCGGCATTATCTTTCAGCGCGATAAAATAAGTGGGATCTCCGGAAATATTCAAAAGGAGCGGAAAAGCCGCCTTATATCCCAGATTCTGCACCTGCCCTTCTGCGGAAGCCATGGCGGAATACTCCTCCGCCCCGGCCACTTCGTAATATCTGGTCTCACTGGTTCTCTGATTCATCAGCACAAATCCCACGTTGGAACGGTCTCCGCTGACGGAGGTGACCCCGGTATATACCCATACGTCATCATCCTGGGCGATATAGTTAAAACCATCCGTAGTCTTCAAGCATCCCTTTTGTCCCAGGATACTGTTAAAGAAACCGTTGATCAGCGTTCCGTGATAGTTATAAAGCTCAATCAGAAGATCCGCCGGATAAACCCGGTCCACCCAGGTGGGGCATTCCTCCACCGGCATGGATTCACATTCTCCGGTGATGGCGTTGCACAGAACCACTTTTCCGATGGTCTGACCGCCGAACAGGCCGATGGTAAATTCTTTTACCGGGCAGATCCAGTAGGGAACGCCCTCGTCATCGATTTCAAAACTGAGCTGGTCAAACATATACGTAGGATACCGGAAACGCAGATGGCGGTAAATATTTCGGTTCAGATACTCTGACTGAGAATACTTAATCCCTTCGGAAAGTTTCACCAGTTCCGTATTCTGTGTGGCCATATCGATGGTGATATAAGCCGGAATACCCTGACTCTGGTTAGTCAGCCATTTGATGGGGCTGGCATAGACAAGGGGCGTCACCCGCACCGGTCTTCCCTGATAGTTGATCTGGGAATACAGGGAACTCACCTCAAACTGGGACACCATATCTACCATACTGCCCATCTTCCGGTTCCCCAAAAGTTCCGCCGAATCCTTGTCCAGCAAAGGGATATTGTTCAGGGCGATCTCATCGATGTCCTCCGCAAAATCCCCTGTCTTTGGCTCCAGCAGCTGCTGGTACTTTTTCGCATTGACGATGGGAGAGGACAGCACTGTACCCACCGCCAGGATCAGCACCAGGATGCCGATCAGGCCCAGCAGAACCTTGATCACTTTCCGTCTTCCCAGCTCTTTTAAGTCCCGCAGATCATTTACGGAATGCAGTCTGGTTCCCCGGAAAGCCACATACGCCAGAATCACTGCCAGCAGCGCAATGAGAAATGCCCAGAATCCGCTGGAATGGATATTGATGGCCGGCAGCGTCACGTAATAATAGAGCCCTGCCAGTATCAACACAGCGATTACGGCCAGAATTTTTCCTTTTTTACTTCGTTTCATGGGATACACCTTTCTTTTGGTTACTGTTTTTTCGCGTATTTAAGAATTATATCACAGTATTGCCCAAAAAAACAGCTCCGGAATCCTTTTTCCGAAGCTGTTTTGTATCTTTTATTCTTCTCCGTCTTCCAGTTCCTTCGCCCGGGAAGCAATCTCTCTTTCCTGCACCTCGTTTGGCGCCTGTTCGTAGCGTGCAAACTCATAGGAGAAATCACCGCTGCCTCCGGTCATGGAACGCAGTACGGTGGAATAACCGTAAATTTCCAGTGTGGGCACATCGGCCTCGATCACCTGATTGCCGTTGGCATCCGGATTCATACCCAGCACACGGCCTCTTCTCTTATTCAGATCACCCATGACGTCGCCGGTATATTTGTCCGGAACCGTAACCTTCATGGTCACGATGGGCTCCAGAAGTACCGGAGACGCCTCCATGAATCCTTTCTTGAAGGCCATGATCGTCGCCATCTTGAAAGCCATCTCAGAGGAATCCACAGGATGGTAAGATCCATCGTAAAGAGTCGCTTTCACGCCGACAACCGGATAAGCGGCCAGCGGGCCCTTCAGCACAGATTCCTGCAGGCCTTTTTCCACAGCCGGGAAGTAATTCTTCGGTACGGCTCCGCCTACCACGATCTGCTCAAATACGTAAGGCTCAGACAGATCGCCGGAGGGCTCGAATTTCATCTTTACGTGACCGTACTGGCCGTGACCGCCGGACTGTTTCTTATATTTTCCTTCCACATCGGAGGATTTACGGATGGTCTCCCGGAACGCAACCTTCGGTTTGGAAAGCTCGATATCCACTTTATAACGTTCCTTCAGTTTGCTGACGATGATATCCAGATGCTGATCGCCCATTCCGTAAAGCAGTGTCTGATGATTCAGCGTATCGTTCTCCAGGCGGATGGTCAGATCTTCCTGCATCATTCTGGAAAGAGCCTGGGAAATCTTATCCACATCTCCTTTATTCACCGCTTTGTATCTCTTGTATGTATAAGGAACGGAAATCTCCGGCTTGCCGTACATAACGGGAACCGCCTTGGTAGCCAGGGAATCGCCGGTCTTGGCGTTCAGTTTTGCAATGGCGCCGATGTCTCCCGCATGAAGTTCCGGAACTTCCACCGGTTTGTTGCCCACCATCACATACAGTTTGTTCAGTTTTTCCTCGGAATCCGTATCCACATCCAGCATGGTATCGTTGGATTTGATGACGCCGGAACATACCTTGATCAGAGAATATTTTCCGATAAAAGGATCCACCATGGTCTTGAATACCGTCGCTGTCTTTGCTTTGGTAAAATCATAATTGGCCTGATAAATCTCGCTGGTGGATTTAAGAATACCGGCGCGCTCTCTCTCGTCGGGACTTGGGAAGTATCCGCAGATATCGTTCAGCAGGTTGGAAACGCCCTGCAGGTTAATGGGAGATCCCATACACACAGGAACGAAGCTTCCCTCGTGAACGTTGATGGCCAGCGCCGCCAGCATCTCGGCAACGGAGAATTCCTCCCCTGCAAAATACCGGTCCATGAACTCCTCACTGGTTTCCGCCACAGACTCCAGAAGACTCTCTCTGTATTTGTCCAGATACTCTTTGGAATACTCTGGAATTTCACATTCTACTTTTTTATCTTTATCCGTATAACGGCGTCCTTTGTTTTTCAGAATATTAATGTAGCCGACAAACTTCTCATTCTCACGAATGGGCATATGAAGAGGAGCTACTTTTTTGCCGTACAGTTCGATCAGGTCTTCCACAACCTTACGATAGCTGACATTATCGATGTCCATCTCGGTAACGAAAATCATGCGGGGAAGTTTATATTTTTCGCACAGATCCCATGCTTTCTGTGTTCCCACCTGCACACCGGATTTTCCGGATACTACGATCACCGCCGCGTCCGCTGCCGCTGCCGCTTCTTCTGCCTCGCCTACGAAGTCAAAGAATCCCGGCGTATCCAGAATATTGATCTTCATATCATTCCACTGGATGGGAACAACAGAGGTGGAAATGGAAAACTGGCGTTTTATCTCTTCTTTATCAAAATCACTGACCGTATTGCCGTCGGACACTTTTCCCAGACGGCTTGTCATACCGGACAGATAGGCCATAGCTTCTACCAAAGTTGTCTTTCCTGCGCCTCCATGCCCCAGCAGGACAACGTTTCTGATTCGGTCTGTTCTGTAAACGTCCATAAAAATACCTCCCAAATATTAGTATGGTTATATTCTACTAAAAATGATGAATCATTTCAAGCTATTTATGTAATTTCCACAATAATTCATTTCTTTTTTGTATCAAACCGAGTCACAATCATATGCACAATATAGGGAATCAGAATCACCGGAATCGCCAGATAAGCAAGGAAACTGTACGCTTTTTGAACCAGTGTCAGAAGGCCGAACTGGGCGATGCCAAAATCCGCCATACAGCAGATCAGCGCCGCTGCCATTTCCTTTTTCGACACGGAAAATCTGCCCTCCGGACGAACCGGCTGCTCCCTGCAGATCCGTTTTACCATAGCCGCCACCATATTGACGGCTGTGGATACCGCTCCCAGAATGATCAGAATGGAGATCAGCGGCGTCATGAAAGAAGCGCCCACGCCGTTTTGCACCATAAACAGCGTCGGGACTTCCGCAGCGGCAGCTTCCGGATTGGTATATACGGTCATCAAGCCCAACACCACCATCACCATCATCAGCGCATTCACCACAACCCCCGCGCCCATGCTCTTTACGGCATCCGCCGGTTTTTCAAAGGATCTGGCATGCTGGACAAAGACAGCGATATTGGACAGTTGGAAAGTGCCATAGAGAAAAGCGGAATACAGCGCGTCTCCCAGAGGCAGCTTTGCCTGTGTCATATCGGATGCGGCGTCCCGGATTCCCGAAAAGCCGGAAATAATATTGGGGATGTATACGATCAGCAGTCCGGCGATGATGCAGACAGACAGCACCGAAGCCACTTTGCGCACCAGATCCGTACCGAAGATCGCCACCACGAAGATAAAGATCCCAATCAGGAAAGTGCACAGAAGATACGGCAGTCCCGTCAGAGCGCTCAGCGTAGCTCCTCCTGTGGCAAAGGCCACCGCCGGCGCCACACACATGACACAGATATAGAGCACTTCAAAAAGATTGGAAAAGACAGGTGCAAATCTTCCGTAAAACGCATTATTATAGGAACGGTAATCATATACCTCATGCTTTCTGGCAAAACGCAGACTGTAGGCAAAAAATACCGCATTGTAGATCATAGCCAGAACAGGCATGATCAAACACCAGATCCCGAAACGCACAAAATAACTGTAGATCTGGGCGCCGGAAGCGAATCCGCCGCCAAAATGCGTAGTAAACCATACGAAAGATACTCCCAGGATCACTGCTGCTTGATTACTTCGTTTTTTCATCTTCTTTCACCCTCTCTCTGAGCCTGTTCATGGCGTCTGTCAGCATTTTTCCCGTTACTTTGTAAGGATAATGAGCCACATCGGACATACCCGGAATCCGTTTTTTACATTCCTCCCACTGCGCTTTGGTGACCTCGATATCCTCCAGTCTGACCGGAAGTCCGACTTTTTTATTCAGCTGATATATTTTTTCAAATTCCTCTTCCTGTCCGTCTGCCAGCAGCGCCAGCAGGATGCCGAAGCCTACCACTTCTCCATGCAGGTGGCGCTCTTCAATCACCGGATAAGCCGTCATGGCATAGAAAATGGCATGGGCCAGGCCGCTGTTATAATCCGGCGTATAATCTTTGGTCAGAAAGATGGAAGCGATTCCCGTCGTCACCACGATGGCCAGCACCACCTGCTCCACATCGTAGGTGCACAGACCCTTTTTATGATCTTCCAGCGCCTTCGGGCCATAGACCAGCAGCGGCTCACAGCACATACGGCTGATATCCACCCCCAGGGCTGTAAAATGCTCCAGCCGCTCATCCCTGGATGAAATCGTGGCTTCATAGTATTTGGCATACGTATCGCCGATACCGGCCCACATATACTGCGCCGGCGCTTTGGCAATGATTTCTGTATCGATAAAGGAATGCATCACCGGTCGGATAAAAAAGTGGGGTTTTAAAAACGTGCCGTCCTCGTTATACATGATGGATACCGAGGTGCAGGCGGAGCAGTTGGACGCAATGGTGGGGAAGGCAAAAACCGGCTTGTCATCGGTGATGCACAGACATTTGACGGTATCCAGCGCTTTTCCTCCTCCCACGCCGAACACCATGTCCGCTTCCTGGTACAGCGGCAGGGCGCGCAGTTTTTCCACGGTCGCGTAAGTACAGTTTTCCCCGTAAATCTCCTTTCCGATAATGGTCAGCTTCGTCTGTTCCACGTAACGGCTGATCTTGTCAAAGGCGGCGTCCAGCGCTTTTTTGCCGCCGATCACCAGTACCTTTTTTCCATAAGATTCGCATACCGGTCCGATCTTCTCATAAATCCTATCGCCGATGGAATAATTCGGCAGATGTACTTCATAGTTCTCAAGTTTCATCGTCATTCTCTCCTTTTCCATTCTGCTGGAAGGACCGGCTGACATCAAAAAAAGCCCTTGTCCCTCACAAAATCATCTGCAGGGACAAGAGCCTGTCAATCTGACATTACTCCTGCGGTGCCACCCGGCTTGACGCGGCATCCCGCGTCCACTCACGCATACCATCATATGCTTTCTTTGATAACGGAGTTTCCCTCTCCGGCTCGCCTACTTATCCTTTCAACTCGCCCTCAGAAGCCCATTCCCTTCGCGTCCGTCCTGCCGCACTCCCACCGCCTGCGGCTCTCTGTAAAGCGTCCTGCGAAGCTACTTACTCTTCCTCACTGGTTTGTATTTACTCTATCACCCGGTGATGAAGTTGTCAATAGAAAGAAAAAATTGTGAATTACGGGGAAGCCTATGCGTCAGATGTTTTCTAAATATCAAAATATAAAACAGGAGCATTCCTATTTACAAAATATAATTTGCAATTTGTAATAACTATTGCTATAATATACTTTATAAATTCCGATATAAAAACGATAGTATAATTATGAAATTTCGTTGGAAACATAATATTATGGAGGTGTATTATGGCGATTGTAAATGATGAACAGGTCATGAAAGTATTGCAGCAGTATAACCCATGGTGGCGTACACCCTCAGCCATCAAGGAAGAAAGCAAGCCGCAAAAGAGACTGGCATATTACGAGGCTTTGAAAACACTCACACATAAGAGCCTTCGAAGGTTTGCCGTTTTATCCGGCATGAGGCGCGTGGGCAAGACGACGATTCTGTATCAGATCATCGACCATCTGATTGACGAAGGTGTAAATCCCGGAAATATCCTGTATGCGACCTTTGATAATCCGATCCTGAAACTCGTCAATGCAGAAAATGTGCTGTCCATCTATGAAGCGATGTATCCTATTACCGGCACAAGGTATGTTTTCTTTGACGAAGTGCAGTACACCGATAATTGGGAACTCTGGATGAAGGTAATCTACGACAGTCGAAAGGATATTCGGCTGATCGCCACGGGATCCGCCAGCCCTGTTTTGGAAAAGGGTTCCGCAGACAGCGGTACGGGGCGGTGGAGCGTTCTTAAAATCCCTACTATGTCATTTTATGAGTATTGCAGACTGCTTGATCTGGATTTACCGCTCCTGCCAGATAATCTACGCTTATCGGAACTGAAAAATATGAGTCCAGCGCAGCTTGGTGATCTGATGAATAAATTCACCCCTCTTCAGAATCATTTTAACCGTTATCTTATGATCGGCGGTTTTCCGGAACTGGTGCTATCGGACGATGACGCCTATGCGCAGAGAATGCTACGGGAAGATGTGGTGGATAAGGTGATCAAGAGGGATGTGCTGTCGCTCTTTAATATCCGAAGCCCGCTGCTGATGGAAAAGCTTTTTCTCTATCTGTGCATGAACTCCACGGAGATTTTTAACGCAACAACGGCGGCAAAAGAATTGGAGAACACTTCTATCGCGACCATTGAAAGCTACATCAAGGCTCTGGAAATGTCCAATCTCATTTATCTGGCAAAGCCGATGAATGTGGGCAGCAAAGGCGCGCTGAAAGGAAAACCGAAAATTTTTATTGCTGACGCGGCCATCCGCAACGCAGTGCTGATGATCGACGATGTACTTTCAGACGAAAAAGAACTGGGTGCAATGGTGGAAACCACCGTCTACAAGCATATGGTTTCCTTCTATCAGGGAAGTTCTGCAAACCTTGGCTATTTCAGAAAGGCGAAAGACAATCAGAAAGAAGTTGATGTGGTGGTAGAGCTGCCCCGCCATAAGATTCTCTGTGAAGTAAAATACCGCAGCAATTCCCACATTGCGGCGGCGGATGCCATTGTCGAGCTATGCCAGGACGAAAGATCCAAAGTAACAGATGCCTTTTTGATTACAAAACGGCTTGACGATTTTGGCATTGCCAAACACGAAACAATAGCGCCCATTCTGCGCGTCCCTGCCATCGCTTTCCTGTATATCTTAGGCAAGGCAGAAGCAGAGGGACAAAATGGGAAATTGTAAAAATGACTTCGTTTTGGGTGCACATTAAACATAAACACCCACGACATTATCAAGTATCCTTATTGCAATGGGAGTTTTCAGCCGTAGGCTATTTGTAGCAGTGAAGAATGAATAAGTTTATAGTTTATAGTTAATAGTTACTTAACTCTTTGATAACGGAATAAATAAGGAACAAGATCAATCGGTTTGGTCATACCCATGGTATAATTGATCTCTGTGTCAATCAGGCAATAGTTCTTTGTACTCCTCCTCTGTGATTACTTCATAGAAAGTCTGTTCCCCTGACATGGATGTTAACTTCAAATCAGCTGGCTAGGCCTTTTTACGCCGCCCTCAATCTGCCGGAGGTGAGTAGCGTTGATATTGCACATTCATGTATCCACTCCGAAAACGGACGCCGGTATCCGAAAGATTCTCATGAGTGATACGGTCTATAAAGCCTTTGCAGCCCAGAAACGCCAGAATTTCTTGCAGAGGATTCCGAGGAATGTGGAGATTGAAGGGCGTACAGATTTCATTTTTATGAGCAAAAACGGCAGGCCGCTTATGCCCAGCGCCGTCAATAATGTCCTTTATAATATTTTATAATATCGTGGCTGCTTACAATAAGCAGGAGACGGAACAGGCTAAAAAAGAAAAACCGGCGTGAAGCCCGTAAAATCAAGGAAAAACGGGACTTCACAATTTTTTCACAAAATAATTAGCACTCACCCCTTGACAGTGCTAATAATACGTGCTATAGTACACATAGAACAAAGGAAGGGGCTGCAAGAGATACATCCAGGATTGACAAAAAACGTAATCCTTTCCTGATGTTCCCAGATACCGGTGCGATATCCGGAAAGTCAGAAATATATGTGAAAATCAGAAAGGAGAAATGACTTATGTTGATGCCCAGTGTATTTGGAGAGAATTTATTTGATGATTTTATGGATTTCCCGTTTGACAGCTTCTGGAACAGAAAAAATCCGCTGTATGGGAAACATGCAAAAAATATGATGAAAACCGATGTGCGGGAAACCGATGACTCTTATGAACTGGATATCGACCTTCCCGGATTCAAAAAAGATGAGATCACTGCCAAGCTGGAAGATGGTTATCTGACCGTATCCGCTTCCAAGGGATTGGATAAAGATAAACAGGATAAGAAAGGCAACTATATCCGCAGGGAACGTTACGCTGGCGCCATGAGCCGGAGTTTTTACATCGGCGACAGCATCACGCAGGATGAGATCAAAGCCAAATTTGAAAACGGTATTCTGCAGCTTTCCATTCCCAAAAAGGATGCAAAAACCGTTGAACAGCAGAAACATATTTCCATCGAAGGCTGATCCTAGCCGAAGGCACATCCTTCCGCCTGTAAAGAAGTTGACATAGACTTATGGGGAGCAGAAATGACATTCTGCTCCTTTTCTTTTTCCTCTTATTTCTTCACTTTAAATTGTTAAACTTCAACGTAATAAATCATTGACTTTTTCCCCAATATGAATTAGAATTAAAGCTGTTGATTTTTGTGAAAAATGAGGTAACAGACTATGATTATTGTAATGAAACCCGGCGCTCCCAAAAGCGCCGTTGATAAAGTAGAAGAGCTTATCGTGACGAAAGGGCTGGAAGCCCATCTCTCCCAGGGTAAAGAGGTCACCATCATCGGTGTCGTTGGAAATAAAAATAAACTGCTCAACGAAAACATCGAACTGATGCCCTTCGTGGACAAGATCGTCCCCGTGACAGAAAGCTATAAGCTGACCAATAAGAAATTCCATCCGGAACCCTCCCGCATCAAAGTGGGCGATGTGGAAATCGGACCGGATACGCTGACCGTCATGGCCGGCCCCTGCGCTGTGGAAAATGAAGAACAGCTGATGACCATTGCACGGGAAGTGAAAAAGGCCGGCGCCCAGTTTGTCCGCGGCGGAGCCTATAAGCCCCGCACCTCTCCCTACTCTTTCCAGGGACTGGAGGAAGAAGGTCTGAAATACATGGCAAAAGCCGGCCGGGAATTCGGGCTGAAAACCATCTGTGAAGTTATCAGCGCCGAAGCCATCGACGCGGCAGTCAAATATGTGGATATGATTCAGATCGGCGCCCGCAATATGCAGAATTTTCAGCTTCTGCGGGAAGCCGGCCAGTCCGGCCTGCCGGTGCTCTTGAAAAGAGGGCTGGCCGCCACCATCGACGAATGGCTCAATGCGGCGGAGTACATCATCTCCGCAGGCAATCCCAACGTCGTCCTCTGCGAGAGGGGGATCCGCACCTTTGAAACTTCCACCAGAAACACGCTGGATTTGAGCGCCGTTCCCGTGATCAAGGAAAAATCCCACCTTCCGATTATCGTAGACCCCAGCCACGCCACCGGCGTTTACTCTTACGTAAGCCCGCTGGCCAAGGCTGCCGTAGCCTGCGGAGCGGACGGCCTGATGATCGAGGTTCACAACGATCCGGCTCACGCCCTCTCCGACGGTCCCCAGTCTCTCACCTTTGAAAACTTTGACCGGCTGATGGCGGATCTTCAGGGATACGTGAAACTGGCTGGACGAACACTGTAAAAAGGAGCTGTTAAAATGAGTACCACCACAATCGGTTTTATCGGCCTGGGACTGATCGGCGGATCCATCGCCAAAGCCCTGCGCAAATTTCATCCGGAGTACCGGCTGATGGCCTACTCCGCCACGCCCGCCACACTGGAACTGGCAAAAAAGGAGAATCTGATTGACGTCTCCCTCTCTTCCCAGGACGAGCGGTTTTGCGAGTGTGATTATATCTTCCTTTGCGCACCGGTCTCCACCAATATCCAGTATCTGGATTTTCTGAAAACAGTGATTCATCCGGACTGTATCATCACGGATGTGGGAAGCGTCAAAGGAGAAATCCATCAGGCCGTAACCATGCTGGGGCTGGACGGTAATTTCATCGGCGGACATCCCATGGCCGGCTCAGAAAAAACGGGTCTGAAAAACGCCAAAGACTATCTGCTGGAAAATGCTTACTACCTGATCACGCCGGGCGGCGAAATCAGTGTGACAAAGCTTGGCAATTTCCTTGACCTGGTACAGTCCATGGGCGCCATTCCCATGGTTCTGACCTATGAAGAACACGACTATATCACGGCGGCTGTCAGCCATCTGCCCCACATCGTAGCGGCATCTTTAGTCAACCTGGTACATAATCTGGATACGCCGGATCACCATATGCGCACCGTTGCCGCCGGAGGATTTAAGGACATTACCAGGATTGCCTCTTCCTCCCCGGACATGTGGCAGCCCATCTGCCTGGAAAACAGACGGCAGATCTCCCGGGTACTGGATGAATATATCCGCCTGCTGGTGCAGGCCAGATGCTGGGTGGATCAGGAAGAAGCCACCGACATCTACCGCATGTTTGAACAGGCACGGGAATACCGGGATGACATCCCCGACAACTTTGGCGGACCGATCCGCAAAACCTATGACATCTACTGCGACATCTATGACGAAGCCGGCGGCATCGCCACGGTGGCCACCATGCTTGCCACCAACAATATCAGCATCAAAAACATCGGTATCATTCACAACCGGGAATTCGGAGAAGGCGTGCTGCGGATCGAATTCTACGATCAGGAATCCTGCAGCACGGCGGAAAAGGTTCTCTCGGACCGGAATTATACACTGCATAAATTATAGGAGTACATTATGGAAATCACAAAGAGTCACGGTCTGCGGGGCGAACTTACCATTCCCGGAGACAAATCCATCTCTCACCGGGGGATCATGCTGGGCGCCATTTCCCGGGGAACGACAGAGATTACCAATTTTCTGCAGGGGGCGGACTGCCTTTCGACCATCTCCTGCTTCCAGAAGATGGGTATCCCCATTGAGAACGAAGGCTCCCTCGTCCGGATTCAGGGAAAAGGCCTTCATGGTCTGAAAGAACCACAGTCAGTGCTGGATGCCGGAAACAGCGGCACCACCACCCGTCTCCTCAGCGGCATCCTGTGCGGCCAGGACTTTTCCTGTCAGCTGACCGGCGACGATTCCATACAGAAACGTCCCATGGAACGGATCATGAAACCGCTGCGTCAGATGGGCGCCGATATCCGCAGTCTGAAGGATAACGGATGCGCGCCGCTTTCCATCACGGGGAAAAAGCTGCACGCCGTTGACTATCACTCTCCTGTGGCTTCCGCCCAGGTGAAGTCCTGTGTCCTGCTGGCCGGTCTTTACGCAGACGGCCCGACCTCCGTCACGGAACCTTTTCTCTCCCGTGACCATACGGAACGGATGCTCGCTTATTTCGGCGCGAAAGTATCTTCCTTGGAAACCACCGCCACAGTACAGCCGGAACCCCTTCTGGAAGGCCGGCAGATCGAAGTGCCGGGGGATATCTCCTCCGCCGCCTATTTCATCGCTGCCGCCCTGATCGTACCTGGTTCCGAGGTTCTTCTTAAAAACGTGGGCGTCAACCCCACCAGAGACGGTATCCTGCGGGTCTGCCGTCAGATGGGCGCCGATATTACCCTGTTAAACGAACGTCTGGTAAGTCAGGAGCCGGTGGCCGACCTGCTGATCCGCTCCAGCGATCTGAAGGGAACCGTCATCGAGGGCAGCCTCATTCCCACACTCATCGATGAGATCCCCATCATCGCCATTTTAGCAGCCTTCGCCGACGGCGTCACCACGATCCGCGATGCGGGGGAATTGAAGGTAAAGGAATCCAACCGGATCGACGCCATGGTAACGGAACTTTCCAAGATGGGCGCCGATATCCAGGGCACCGACGACGGTATGATCATAAAAGGCGGCGCCCCTCTTACGGGCGCCGCCATCGACAGCAGACTGGATCACCGGATCGCCATGTCCTTTGCCACAGCCGGTCTGGCAGCGGCGGGGACGACCACGATTCTGCAGGATTCCTGTATCGCCATCTCCTATCCCGACTTTTTCAGGGATCTTGCCAGTCTCCAGATTTAGTTCTTTATCTCTTCGATATAAGTCTCCAGCGTCCTGAGATTTTTGGGCGCCGGAAGGGAATCATCCAGGATTCCCTTCCGACAGAGACTTTCAAAAAATTCCAACACCATGGGCGGCTCCAGATTGGTTTTCTTCAGGATCTCCTTATCGGAAAAAACCTGCCTGGGACTTCCCTGCATCAGCACTTTTCCACTCTCAAAAAGAATCACTTCATCCGCCCACTCATAGGCGTAATTCACATCATGGGTGGCCATCAGCACGGTAATGCCGTCTTTTGTCATCTGATTGACGATATGATTGACCATCACCGTGTGCCTGGGATCCAGCGCTGCCGCCGGCTCATCCAGTATGATAATCTCCGGATGCATCACCAGAATATCCGCGATGGAAACCTGTTTTTTCTGCCCCCCGCTCAACGCATGGGTCGGCTTATGACGAAACGGCGTGATCTCCAGCCGCTCTATCATATCCTCCACTTCTTTTCGTACCTTTTCCTCACTGATCCCCAGATTCAAAGGGCCAAAGGAGATTTCCTGGTACACGCTGGCACAGAACAGCTGGTTATCCGGATCCTGGAATACGATCCCCACCTTGCTCCTTAAATCCAGCAGATCTTTTTTCCCGTAAGTCAATTCCTTTCCGTGAAAAAAAAGTTTCCCGGACTGGGGTTTTAAAATACCGGTACAGCACAGAAAAAAGGTGGATTTCCCGCTTCCGTTGGCTCCCATCACCGCAACCTTCTGCCCCTTTTTGATCTCCAGGGAAAGACCGTTTAAAGAATGGGTATTATCATCGTCATAGGAAAATCTCAGCTCATCCGCTTTTAATATAATCTCTTCACTCATGAGAAAAACCTCCTCCAAAGGGCAAAGGCAAACAGCAAAAGTTCAAACCCGATGATCAGCGCCACCACTTTTCTTTTTGGCGGATGGCTCTCCGAAAGCACACGGATCGTTCCGTCATAACATCTGGTTTCCATGGCGTCATACAGCCGGTTGGACCGGTTCACCGCCCGGATCATCAGCACCGATCCCAGCATGCCAAAGGATCGCAGCGCTGTCCGGTAATTCCGGTTGCCCAGACGGCAGTCCTGGGATGTGGAAATGGCAGAAGCCGTATCCAGCAGGATAAAGATAAAGCGGTAAATCAACAGCATCATCTCAATCAGCAGTTTCGGGCAGTGCAGCTTTCGAAGCACCTCCAGAATATCCGGCATGGGCGTGGTAAAGGACAGGAAATACAGGCAGGACACCGCCGCCAGCGCCGTAAAAATCAGCTGCAGCGCATAAAAAAAGGAATGGCTGCCGGCTGTCAGATACCACTCTCCCAGGGAAACGGCAAACAGATCCAGCGGTGTTTTACTAATATTAAACATGATGGCCGCCGTGCTCAGAACCAGAAAAGCCAGCGGTACAGTCAGAAACCGCAGATAGCGGATCAGAGGGATCTTCCCTTTCCATACGGTGAGCCCCCCCATCACCGCCAGCACCACGGCCGCCACGGCCATGGAACGGCTCATGACACAGATCATCAGCGTGACGACTGCAAAGGCAAATTTTTCTCCTGCGTTCTCATAACGCAGCCCGGAATGATAACACAGTTTGTCAATCGTTATCATGATTTTGCTCTTTCATCCATTTTTTCCGTTCCACCATTCGTCCCATGATAAAGGCGATGATTCCTACTCCGATCCCGGTCTGTACACAGAAAAACATGCTTTCCACTTCGCCGGGAAGCTCTCTTCCCAGGATTTTCTCCAGAATCGGTGTGGCCCAGGGCTCATACGAGGAATCCACCTCTTCCACCACCTCGCTTCCCGCATCGTCGGAGCCGCCGAACTGAGCGTTCTTCAGAGCAAACAACGGGATAAGGGCAATCAATACAGCGGCTATCATCAATGCAATCACAGTCTTTTTCATGTTATTTTGCCTCCTTTATGAATCCAACAGCCCGCAGTTCCGGTTTGGCATAGCTTTCCAGCCCCATGACGATGACCACCGTAATGATCCCTTCGATCACCGCCAGCGGCAGCTGGGTGGGCGCAAACACCACAAGAAATTTTCCCAGCGCTCCTGCCACTGTTGTATCCGCATGATGCGCCAGCGCCATTTGCACCGCAGTCACACAGTAGGTGAACAGATCGCCGATCATCGCTGCCAGAAACACGCAGACCCGTTTATTTACCCCCGCTTTGCTGCAGAGACGGTAAATTCCCCAGGATACAAAGGGACCGGCGATGGCCATGGAAAACACATTGGCTCCCAGCGTGGTCAGTCCGCCGTGAGCCAGCAGAATGGCCTGAAACAACAGGACGATGATTCCCAGAATCGATACAGCACAGGGACCGAACAGGATGGCTCCCAGACCGGTTCCCGTCATATGGGAACAGCTTCCGGTCACGGAAGGAATTTTCAGTGAAGAAATCACGAAGATAAAGGCTCCTGACATGGCCAGCAGGGTAATCAGTTTACGATTCCGGCGGATCGTCTTTTGAATGGAAAAAAGTCCTGCCGCCAAAAAAGGGATACACAGCACACCCCAGGCAATGCAGAAGCCGCCCGGAAGATAACCCTCCATGATGTGCATGGCGCTCACATTTGGCACGATGCCGAACATCAGTGCCAGCACAACGGCTGCGGTAATGATTTTCTTTTGTCTTTTACTCATTTTTCTACTTCTCCTTTCTGACAGTAAGTCTGAACAATGAAAAAGCCTGTCGAAACGACAGGCTATCAGAAGAACAGAAATCCTGGCCTGAAAATGATGTAAGCATCATGAGCCAAACTGTTCTTACACAAGGCCATCGTTCGTAACCCGTGTAAATCGCATGTACAAGGCAGGTCTTCTGACTTAGGCTTTTACACTGTACTTCGCCTTCCCGGGATCAGGTTCCCAGTGACATACTGAAATACAATTCGTCCATTACAGCGGCGTGACCGTGCGAGAATTTCACTCGGCTTCCCTATTCTCCTGCAAAGCAGGCACCTTTGCACACTTAATTTTCTGTATTATACCACATCGAAACTTTTTTATCAATTGTCCTAATTTCGTTATGGCATGCGAATTTTTATAAAAATATGATTATCGCAGGAATCCTTCGATGATTTTTTTCTCCGCTTCCTCCTCGGTCAGACCCAGGGTTTTCAGCTTCATAATCTGCTCCCCGGCGATTTTCCCGATGGCCGCCTCATGGATCAAAGAAGCGTCGATATCTCCGGCGAAAAGCTCCGGAGCCGCGTTGACTTTTCCATTTTCCGCCAAAATGGCGTCGCACTCGGAATGACCGGTGCAGCGGCAGTTGCCGCTGATCTTGGAATGGTAATCCTGGCGGGAATTTCCTCTGGCAACAGACCGGGAAATCAGATCCACACCGGAATCCTCTCCCTCCAGCGTCACATCGAAATCACTGACCGCCGTATCCTCCCCGTCCGTCATCAGCCGTTCATGGATGATCAGACGGGCTCTGGCTCCCAGCTTTGCTGTCGTCTTGCGGAAGGTACTGTCCACGCCGCCGATCTGGATCGTATCCATCTCCAGCACCGCATCTTCTCCCAACTCGATATCCGTCACAGGATCGATCCGGCGAAATCCGGTTCCCGTTCCCGTACCGATATGTTTTTCCTGATACAGCACATGGGCTCCCCGATCCAGGAAAAACCGGTGGATTCCGTTGTGTTTGGCCATACCGTCATTGTCTGTATGCACGCCGCAGCCTGCCACCACCGTCACATCGGCGCCGGCGCCCACGTAAAAATCATTGTACACCAGATCATCCACGCCGCCGTGGGTGACGCAGGCAGGGATATAGACCTTCTCCTTTTGCGCTTTGGGACTGATCCGGATGATCAGACCCGGTCCGTCCTCTTTTGACTCAATGGAAATATGGGGGGAGGACTGACGGCCGGCGCACTGACCGTTTTCCCGGATATTATAGGCTACTCCCTCTTCCGGTTCTCCATCCCAGTCAGACACCGTTTTTAATATCTCTTTTGTCCTTTCATCCATCATGCTGCTCCTCCTCTTTCCCCTTTTCCCAACGGACAGTTGGTTCCTTTTTCCTCATCCAGCAGTCCGGGAAGTACCTCCTCTTTGTCTCCCGCCATCCGTACTTTTCCGTCCGCTATGACAATAATATAATCGGCAATGTCCAGAATTCTTTCCTGGTGGGAAATGATCAGCAAAGATTCGTGGTGATTGTTTTTCAGCCGTTTGAAAGCATCGATCAGGTTAGTAAAGCTCCACAGGTCGATTCCCGCCTCCGGTTCGTCAAAAACTAAAACCCTGGCGTCCTTTTTTGCCAGCACCGTGGCGATCTCGATCCGCTTACTCTCTCCGCCGGAAAGGCTGGCGTCCACATCCCGGTCGATATATTCCTGAGCGCACAGACCCACCTCGCCCAGAATACTGCAAAGACGGCTCTCCTCAAGCGTCTCCTGGGAAGCCAGTTCCATCAGATCCCGAACTTTAAGTCCTTTGAAACGGACTGGCTGCTGAAAAGCATAGCCGATTCCCTTACGGGAACGTCTGGTGATATCCCAGTCTGTGATGTCTTCGCCATCCAGCAGAATCTGTCCCCGGGTCGGCGAAGCGATACCGGCGATGATCTTGGCGATGGAGGTTTTTCCTCCGCCGTTTGGTCCGGTGATCACCGTCATTTTCCCGTCTGGCACGGTAAAATCTATGCCCCGCAGTATTTCTTCTCCTCCCGGGAGCGTCCACTCAATTCCTTTCAGTTCCAGCATCCTGTGTTCCTCCTTCTTCCCCTGTATCTTCCCCGGTCAGTTTGATGATATCTCTGACTTCTTCTTCTGAAACTCCCATATCCGCCGCGATCTCCTCCGGGTAGACCTTCCGTCCAAGATCTTTCTCAAGACGGGTCAGGCTCTCATCCAGCGCCCGCACCTTCTCCACCATCCGGCGGTCGTCTGACTGGGCCGACGACGATTCCTGGCACGCCCGGGACAGTTCCCGGCGGATACATTCTTTTATGACGGCGTCGGGATCTTTCGCACCTTCGGCGGCCAGAAGTCCTGCAGCCAGTCCCAGCCCTGCCTCCTGGATCAGATCCTCCAAAGAAAGACTGCCGTCGTGATATTTCACCGCCTCACCGGCGGCAAATTTCAGATAGGAACGGTTTCGCCCTTCCCAGGACTCCTCCATCGCCTCATCCAAAGCGGACAGATATCCTTTTAGATACTCCTGCTCCTCCGGTGACAGACTGCTCTCCTGCCTTTTTTCACCGGCATAATCCAAAATCAGAGAAATCTGCTCCCTGGTCAGCTGTTCATCCTGGAAATATACTTCCACATCCTTTGCATCAAAGGTCTGTCCGGCCTTTTCTATCATGAATTTCTGAAGTTTCTTCTGAAATATCTCTTTGTCCATACCATTCTCTCCCGATCCTGCCGCTTCCGCTTTCTTATGAATTGTTCATGACAACGCTTTCCACACCGTCCGCCACATGCTCGCAGGCATCGGCACATTTCTCCAGATACGTATAAATTTCCCGCCAGGCAATGACAGAAAACAGATTTTCTTCCTCTGTATGCAGTTTTCGCATATTCGAAATGAAAAGCTGATCCGCTTCCTCCTCCAGCGTATTGATCCGGATGATATACTCCTTCAGTTTTTTGGAACGGCGGAAATTAGGAAATTCCTCCAGCAGGCTGCATACTTCCTCACAGCAGCGGATGATCAGATCCAGCATGGCCACCGCTTCCGGCCGGATCGTCTGTACATTGTTCATATAAATACGGATGAACACTTCTTCGATCTTGTCCGTCATTTCATCGATGTTATGGCTGAGCTGTGCGATATCCTCCCGCTCAATGGGCGTGATGAAAGCCTTTGCCAGCCTGTCCGTCAGCTGATGCTTCTTATCGTCGGCGCTGTGCTCGATACTGTGTATTTCATCCAGTTTCCGATCCATATCCTTTACTTCAAAATCTGTGAGAAACGTTTTCAGCAGATGAGCCGCCTGGCAGGAAAGCCTGGCGCACTCCAGAAAATTATCGAAATAAAAAGAGTCCTGTTTTTTTGACATCTTTTGTCTCCTTTGTCTTCAAATCACCTTACATCAGGTACATAAACAGTTTCGCCATCACAAAACTGATGATACCGCATCCCGGGAAGGTAAACACCCAGGTCAGCATCATGTCCTTTACCACGTTGAAATTAATGGCGGTAATCCGTTTCACCGCTCCCACCCCCATGATCGCGCTGGTCTTGGTGTGGGTCGTGGATACGGGAATTCCAAACAGACTGGAAAGCAGCAGACAGAACGCTCCCGCCAGATCCGCGGAAAAGCCCTGATATCGATCCAGTTTCACCATGTCCATCCCTACGGATTTGATGATTTTCTCACCGCCCACACTGGTTCCAAGGCCCATGACCACACTGCACAGCAACATCAGCCAGATGGGAATCTCCATGCCGCTGACGGAACTTTGGCCGTTGGAAAAGGCCAGTCCCAGAAACAGTACGCCGATAAACTTCTGACCGTCCTGAGCGCCGTGCATGAAACTCATGGCTGCCGCACCGGCGATCTGTGCGCCGGCGAAAAACCGGTTGGCGCTTCTTCTCTCCAGATTGGCGCACAGGATGGAGATCACTTTGCAGATAATCCATCCGATGGCAAATCCCAGCAGCAGGCTGAGCACCAGACCGTACAGTACCTTGACCCACTCCGCTCCGTTTACGCCGCCGATTCCATGCTGAATGGCGATGGCCGCACCGGTCAGGCCGGCGATCAGGCTGTGGCTCTCACTGGTGGGAATTCCCAGAAAAGAAGCTCCCACACTGTAGACGACAATAGACAGCAAAGCTGCGCAAAGAGCGATCAGCGCATCCTGCGTCCGGTCCCCGAAATCCACCATGTTGCTGATCGTCGAAGCCACGGAGCTGTTGATCTGTGTCATCACGAAAACGCCCAGAAAATTAAACACCGCGCTCATCCAGATGGCCGTACGCGCCGGCAGGCAGCGGGTGGTGACGCAGGTGGCAATGGCATTGGGAGCGTCGGTCCATCCGTTGACAAAGATCACGCCCAGGGTCAGAAGCATCGTCACAGCCAGCACCGGATTTTGCGGAATCTCCTGCAGATAACTTAAAAATGATACATCCATAGATGGTGAATCTCCTTTCTGACGAATCAGATGGAGTTTTCAAAGTCATCCAGATTGTTGACTTTTCCAATCACCACGATAATATCGCCTCTGGTAAACCGGTGAGACGGAGGAACTTCGATCGTCGTCTCATCTCCATTTTCCAGCGCAATGATATTCAGTCCGTATTTGGGACGGAACTGCAGTTCCTCGATACTTTTTCCCAACAGCTCGTCCGGCACCTGGATCTGACGGATTTCCACGCTGTTGTCCAAAGAAATGTAATCCAGAAAACTGTTGGATACCAGACGTTTTCCCAGACGCAGCGCCATATCTCTTTCCGGATACACCACATCGGCGCCGATCCGCTGCAGGACGGCGCCCTGCTCCAGGCTGGTCGCCTTGGCGATTACCTTTGGCACCTTCAGTTCCAGTACGCTCATGGTGGTCAGGATGCTCACATCCACTTTTTCTCCGATACATACCACCACCACGTCGCAGTTCTGGATTCCCACTTCTCTTAAAGACTCCAGCGTCAGATTGGTACATACAAAGGCATACTCCGTATACTGGCGCATCTCCTTTACTTTTTCCTCGTCCTTATCCACCACGATAACTTCTTTGCCGGAATTGGCCAGTGTCACAGCAAGAGCCATGCCGAAACGGCCCAGTCCGATTACTCCGTATGATAAAGATTCTTTCTTCTTTTTCATTTTTATTCTCCTATTTTAACCGATTGCAATATTTTCTTCCGTATAGCGTGTACTGGGTTCCGGATGATTGATCCACATGGTAAGCAGCGTCATGGCTCCCAGGCGACCTGTGAACATAACCAGGATAATCACCAGCTTGCCTGCCCAGCAAAGGCTCGGGGTAATTCCCGTTGACAATCCCACCGTACCGAAGGCGGAAACCACTTCAAATAAAAGCTGAACAAAGGTACATTCCGGCTCCAGCACGCACATCAGCAGTGTGGCGACGCACACCACCGTCAGCGACAGAATCGTAATCATATATGCCTTGGAAACGTTTTGTGCAGAGATGCTTCTGCGGAACGCCCCCACATGTCTTTTGGAAAACATACTCCGGATCGACTGAAACAGCACAAAGAACGTACTGGTCTTGATACCGCCTCCGGTAGATCCCGGTGATGCACCGATAAACATCAGCATGATCAGCACGAACAGCCCCGCATTGGTAAAGTCGCCGATGGCATAGGTGGAAAATCCGGCCGTTCTTGCCGATACACTGTGGAAAAACGCACCCATCCAGGTAATATTTTCTGTTGCCTTCAAAAGCAGCGTACCCACTGTCAGCAGGACAATAGTGGTCACGATCACCACTTTGGAGTGCAAAGACAGCTTGCGGAAATTTCTGTGCTTCAGGATATCCAGTATCACCAGGAAACCCAGACCGCCGAATATGATCAGAAAACAGGTGGTCATATTCAAAAGCACATCCGTCTGATAAGGTATCAGGTTGCGAAGTCCACCCAGGATATCGAATCCGGAGTTGTTAAACGCCGCAATGGAATGGAATATACTGATTCCAAGGGCATGAACCGGCGGATAATCCTGGATAAAAACGATAAAACTTAAAATCGCTCCGGCACATTCGAAGCACAGCGTCATCAGAAGGACCGCCTTCACCAGCTTTACCAGTCCTTTATAATTATCCACATTCAACGCTTCTTTTATCAGAAGCCGGCTTTTAATTCCCACTCGTTTCCCGGCTGCGATGATCAGCCCGGCGCCCACGGAAGTCACTCCCAGGCCTCCCACCTGAATCAAAGCGGCGACCACGCCCTGGCCAAAAGCGGTAAAATGATCCGCCGTGTCAATGGCAATCAGACCTGTCACACAGACCGCGCTGGTAGACGTAAACAGCGCATCAATAAAGGGAACCTCCGCGCCCTCTTTCACCGAAACGGGCAGCATCAGAACCAGCGCGCCAACCAGGATCACCGACGCGAAACCTAATGTAATCAGTCGTCCCGGAGGCTGACGTTTAAAAAAATCAATTAATCTCCTCATTTTTCTTCTTTCCTTTTCAGTATTCCAGCAGATTAATATTTTCTCGATACTGATCTCCCTTCTTTCCATCCTTCTTCCAGCGGATCAGCAGATCGTTCAAAAACCGCGCAGAAGGGCAGTATTCTGATTGCAGGCACAACAAAAAAGCTCTCTTTAGAAATCCCCATAAAGAGAAGCTCATCCATGCGGCAAAGAAAAGTTGTAAAATCAAGGGTACTTTCAGCGCATTTTCCTTTGGCCGGCGCACGTTTATCACCTCAAGCCTGGGATCTGCCGCGAGATCGCCATGAAGACTTGCATCCGCCGCGCTCAGATAGACAGAATCTTCGCCCTGCGCACAGATATCCGCCCTGTCGTCAAACCAAAAACCTGCGGACATCTCATACTGTACCAGAAATATATGTAAAAAAAGAAAAACCCAGACCAGGGAAACGCTCAGCAGCTTTCCCCTGCCGTCAGACTTACCGCTCATTTTTTATTCCATCCTCTCTGTTAAGAGTTGGTATAAACATACCATTAAAAAATGAAAAAGTCAATAAGTGATGATAAGCAATAGGATACCCAGCACCGTCAGAAAGATCCCCACGATACGGTTCAGCGTCTTCCCATCCGCTCCGGTGGCGATTCTGGTCGCGATCTTCGCCCAGAAGAAGGTAAACACCGTACACAGAATCAACAGATCCATCTGGGGAGGCTCGCTGAGGACAAAATGGCTCACCGCCCCGGTCAGCGCCGAGAAAGTCATAATAAACACACTGGTGCCCACCGCCGTCTTCAGTTCATATCCCAGCACCATGGTCAAAAGCATCAGCATCATCATACCGCCGCCCGCTCCGAAGAAACCGCAGATCAGCCCGATGATGGAGCCGCAGACCAGACTTTTTGCCGCCTGAATCCACCGGCTGCTCCCGGACAACGTCTTCTGCCCGGACTTCACTGGAAAAATCAAAAACTTCAGACCCAGCAGCAGCGTCATGATCACAGAGAAATTGCGCAGCGTGCCGTTTTCCACAAAGGAAGACAGCCAGCTTCCCGCCACCGTCATCACCAGAACGCCTGCCATCATCACCAGTCCGTTTCGGATATCGGTGCTTTTATTCTTCGCATAGGTATACGCGCTGGCGGCGCTGGCCAGCACATCGCTGCCAAGGGCGATACCGATGGCATTGTAAGCAGGAAGATGCAAAAAAGTAATCAGCATCGGGCTGATGACCGTGGCTGCGCTCATGCCTGCAAAGCCGATTCCCATGCCCGCTCCCGCGCCCGCCAGAAAACAGATCAGTACTTTATACAGTAATTCTTCCATTTTCTTTCGTCTCCTTTCCCTTCTCTTATCCCCGCTCTTTGATCAGCGCCTCGGCAAGCTGTGTAAATTCCTCTTCCACATCTTTCCAGGGCCGTTCTGACACATCCGGTCTTGAGCACAGCGGGGACAGGACGCGGCTTTCATGACCGGTCATCAGATATTTCAGCTCGTAATCCAGCACGGCGTCATCCACCAGCCGCCACTGCTTATGCTCCTCCTGCGTCAGATCAGACAGGCCGAACTTCTCCCACACTTTTTCCATGACCCTCTTTTCGATCTTTCGATAAAGATCCAGATGAACCTTTACCGGCCGGACGATATCCGAGATATAAGCTTCCGCTCCGTCATGAAGCAGACAGGCCAGCTGCATTCTGGCCGTCCAGCCTCTGGCTTTCGCCTCCTTCGCACAGTTTAGGGAGTGCTGCCCCACTGTGTAAAAATGCCGGATATGGCCGCCTCCCCGGCACAGCAGACTCAGCGCGTGGGCGATATCCGTAAGCGAAATGTCCTCCCTGCTGATCTTTAAGGGATCAAACCGTTTCCCCGAAAATGTATCCATTGTATTCATATTTATCCTTCCTCCCCTAAACCGCCCAACAGCATCCTGCGGCATTTCTTTCTCACAAACCAGAAGCAGATCCCCTGCATCACAATCGTAATCAACCAGGATCCCGGATAGGAAATAAAAAGAAAGTAAAGGGATCTGTGATGAGGGAAAAATCCGTAGATCCAGACGATCCGGGTACCTACGGTTCCGATGACCGACAGTACCATGGGCACGGCAGAGTATCCCATCCCCCGCAGCGCCCCCGGAAACAGATCCATGATACCGCAGAGGAAATAGGGTACAGTGGCGATGGACAGGATTTCCAGGCCGCATTGGATGACATCGCCCTGCGACGTATAGATCCGAAGCAGCTGTGAGCCAAAAACATAGGCGCCCACTCCCAGCACCGCCGCCACGCCGGCGGACAGGATCATACAGTCGATCAGCACCCGGTCCATGCGCTTCGGTTTGCGGACGCCGTAATTCTGACTGGTGAAGCTCATACATGCCTGCGTAACGGAGCTGACCGCCGCATAGAGAAAACCGATGATATTGTTGGCCGCCGTATAGCCCGCCATGGCCGTTGCGCCAAAGGAATTGACCGACGACTGCAAAAGAGCATTGGAAAAATTGATAACCGTACTCTGGATACCTGCGGGGATACCCACCTGGAAAATACGGATCAGATGGTACTTTCGAATGGTCAGCGCCGAAAACCGCAGCTGATAACTTCCCTGGGACCGGTGCAGGCAGCGAAGCACCAGAATACTGGATATCATCTGGGACGTCACCGTACCGATGGCAACTCCCGCCACGCCCAGGGGAATCACGATCACCAGCAGCAGATCCAGCACCACATTGGCCATCCCCGCCAGCGCCAGGTAGAAAAGGGGCCTCCTGGTATCTCCCACCGCCCTTAAAATCGCGGCGCCGTAATTATAGAGCATGAAAAAGGGCATGCCCAGGAAATAAATTTTCATATAAGTTGCGGACAGGGAAATCACATCATCCGGCGTCGCCATCAGACGCAGCGCCCCTTTTGCCAGACAGAAACCCACTGCTGCCATCAAAACGCCGCTTATCAGCGCCAGAGTGATGGAGGTATGTACCACTTCCGACATTTCCCTGTCGCGTCCCGCCGCATAGTACCGGGCCGCCAGGACATTGGCGCCCATGGAAATACCGATAAAAAGGTTTGTGAAAATATTGATCAGCGCCGTCGTGGAACCCACCGCCGCCAGCGCCTGGCTGGTGGTGAACCTGCCGATCACAATGATATCCACCGCATTGAACATCAGCTGCAGAATACTGGTCAGCATCAGCGGCAGAGAAAACGCAATCAGTTTGTCCATGATCGTTCCATTGCACATGTCAATTTCATACTTGCTTCTTTTCAATTTTCTTTCCTTCTTCCGTGCATTCTTCTTTCAACTGCAAATTTATGTTACCGCAATCTTTTTCCACGGTCAATCATAAATTCCCCCGCCGGTCTATTGCCGCCGAAGGGAAAGAATGGTATAATCCATAAATAATTTTTATCGTTAAACCCACAGGAGGTCTTCTGCTATGAACACGATTCAACTAGAATGTTTCATCGCTGTCGCCCAGCATCTTAATTTCTCCCGCGCATCGGAATCTCTGAAAATCACCCAGCCTGCCGTCAGCCATCAGATCCAGACACTGGAGGAGGAACTGGGGGTAAAACTGTTCCGCCGTACCAGCAAAAGCGTCTCTCTTACTTCAGAAGGCATTCAGTTTCTGCCCGATGCGGAACTGATCCTGCGGACCGCCCACTCTGCCCGGGAACGTCTGGGGCGCCATGAACATTTCATTCCCTTCGAGATCGGCTGTCATAACCATTTGGAGCAGAAACTGCTGCCCCCTGTATTTCACAGCCTGGCAAAAGAGTTCCCGCTGCTTCGCCCCTCCGTCCGTCTCGTTCCCTTTCCTTCCCTGCTGGGTCTGGTGGAAAATCAGCAGATCCATGCAGCTTTCGGCATAAAAGACGAGCAGAAAAAATCTGCCCTTTCCTTCCGGGAGCTCCACTCTGCTTCCATTTCCTGCGTCTGTTTCCCAGGACATCCTCTGACCAAGCATCAGACGCTGACCCGCCACATGCTCAAGGGAAGCTTTATCGCCTGCTCTCCCCGCCACACCGCAGCACCTGTTTTCGCCCTTCAAAGCAGGATTCTCACCCGCCTTCCGCCGGATCAGCAGTACTATACAGAAAGTGTCGAAAGCGCTTTTACCCTGGTCAGATCCCGTCTGGGCTATACCCTCTATCCCGACGTGCCCCGTCTGCGGGATCCGGATCTTTGCTATATCCCGGTTACCGACCTGCCCTCCCTGCCCTTTGGGATCTTTTACCGCTATGACAATGATCATCCGGTGCTGAAACGGTTTTTAAACCTTCTGACACAGGACGTCTGAAAGGGATTTTGTACATACGGGCAAAGAAAAAGGCAGGAACACCCTGCCCTTTCCTTTTCCTTTTCAGATTTCAATCAGTTCATATTCCCGGGAACCGTATCCCAGCTCGGCAGCCGCCTCAATGGTATGGATTCCATGACGGCTGTTGACACGCTCCATGAAATGATCCCGTCCCGGATCGTCAGAGTTGATAATCAGATCCATACAGGCCTGGTCGATGGCCACCGGATCACAGGAAGCGAGAATACCGATATCCTTCATACAGGGATCCTCCGCCACGGCGCAGCAGTCGCAGTCCACGGAGAGATTTTTCATCACGTTGATAAAAGCGATCTTGCCCCTGAAATGTTCCGCCACACTCATGGCCGCATCCGCCATGGCCTCCGGGAACTCATCGATGCCTGCATGCTGATTCCAGGTCTCAAAACGGTCGTCTGTCTTTCCAGCCGAGTGAATCAGCGCCTTTCCTGCCCGGCTGGCACAGCCGATGGCCAGCTGCTTGAGCGCTCCGCCGTATCCTCCCATGGGATGCCCTTTGAAATGGGCCAGCACCAGCATGGAATCATAATTCTCAATATGTTTCCCCAGATAGTTTTCTTTTAGAACTTTCCCATTTGGAATCGGCCAGACCACATCTGGTCCTTCCCCATCCATCAGATCCACATCAAAATATTTGTCCCATCCGTGTTCTTTTATCAGCTTCAGATGACTGTCCGTATGATCACGCACACCCACGGTAGCGTCTCCGTAAGCTGTATTACACTCCACGATCGTTCCTTTCACCCGATCCACCATAGGCTTCCAAAACTCCGGATGCAGATAATTCTGATTGCCCTTTTCGCCGGAATGCACCTTCACCGCCACTTTTCCCGGCAGGGAAACGCCCAGCTTTTCATAGATTTCCACCACTTTTTCCGGGGTCGCCTCCCGGGTAAAATATACTTTTGATTTCATGGAAAATCCCTCGCTTTCTTTTTACTGTCAGCACTTTCATCTCTTTCTGACACTATGTCAATACTTACAATATACCATTTCTTTGACACTGCGTCAATATGACCCGCCTGAAAAATTCCAAAGGCTGCTACACCCCTGCATGCTTCATGTGATAATACGTCACCACCAGTTCCACCATACGGTCATAGCTTTCCACTCCATCCTCCTGCCCGTTGGCTTTCAGGTATGCATCATTCATTTTCTCTGACCAGCCGGATACCTTTCCTTCATACCGCTGCCAGAAAGCAGAATTGGCCCGTACGTCCAGATCTGCCTGCGCAGAAAGCTGGCGCCGGATCTGCGACCAGCGCTGCACGTCCCGGTCATTCAGTTCATTCATGGCATAAATCCATGCAGACAGATAGCCGCTGTACTGAAATTCCGTGCTTTTCGCGTTCACACAACCCAGAAAGGCGATAAAATTCGCCTCCTCTTCCTGCATGAAGCCCCGCAGATGGGCCAGCTCGTGGCAGAGGGTAAAAGGAATATTGTAATCGGTGATATCGCCGTTATAGTTGGCCTCCACGGTAAAAGGCGAATAGACGCCCGTCAGATTCTGCCAGGACAGCAAAGAGGAGAAAATCAGTTCTTTGGGCCGCGGATAAGATCCCTCCAGAGAAGGATACTGCTCTCCCAACGCTTCCATGGCCGCCGCGGCTTCCTCTTGCACGTGTTCACCCGCTCCCATCTCTTTCTTTTCATCCCGCTCCACCAGATCGCTTCGCCCATTGATCTCATCTGTCAGCCACAGGCAGACCCGGGCCAGTTCCTCATCAGAATACCCTTCTGTGATAAATCCCTCCTGGACGGCAAAAGAATCTCTCTGATAATTGACGCCGCAGTTGATCACATAGAGGAAGAAAAGCGCCGCCGCCGTCAAAAACCAGCAGGACAGCCACTTTGCTCCCTCTTCTTTGTAATTCTTTTCACGGATTGCCCGAAACAGCCCCCTTATCAGAGTGAAGAAAAACAGAACCAGTAAAATATACAGGCAGATTTCCGCAGCAGAAAAAGGGAACAGTCCCCAGAACCTGCCAAGCACGCCCGCCGTCAGCCGGTAAACGCTCTGGCTGTGCCACTGGGCCATTCCGGGAACTACCCTTGACAAAAGCAGCCATAAAACGGCCAGAGCCAGCAGCACGGCGCCGGCCATCCATCGTCTCTTTCTTTTCATATATACGGTCCTTTCCAAAGAGTATGCCCGCTCATCCGATGCCCGCAAGAGCCGCCGCAAGCTTCAACCCGCCCGCCAGTACCATGACAGCGATGGGATTCCATTTGCCTTTCTGCAAAAAGACAAGACATAGGATGAAAATAGCTGCCAGCGTCCAGTTGGTTCCTGCCAGTGAGATCCCTGCGCCTCCCCAGAGCGCAGAAAGCAGCACCGATATCCCCGCCGAGGCGATCATGGCTACCACCGCCGGCCGCAGAGAATTCAGCACCCCCTGCAACATGGCCATGTTGCGGTATTTCAGATAGAGTCTGGCAATCACCGTGACGATAATGCAGGATGGAAGGATACAGCCGAGAGTGGCCACCGCCGCCCCCCAAATTCCCGCGATCTTGACGCCCACAAAGGTGGCGGAATTGATAGCGATGGGCCCGGGCGTCATCTGAGATATGGTAATCAGATCGGTAAACTCCGACATGCTCAGCCAGCCATGCTGCGTCACCACCTGGTGCTGGATCAGCGGCATGGCCGCGTAGCCTCCGCCAAAGCTGAACAGCCCGATCTGAAGGAAACTGACGAACAGCTGCAGATAGATCATGCTTCCTTCCTCCTTCCCCAAAGTGTCCGGATCACGCCCAGCAGCGCGCAGACGATCACGATCCAGACCACATTCACCTGGAAAATACAGGCGGCGGCAAAGGCGGCTGCCATGATCATCAGCGAAGCCGGATCCTTTCCCCGGACGATTCCCGCTCCCATCTCCCAGACCACCGCGGCGATGACGGCCGCCACGCCGGCCTGCATGCCTTCCAGTATCTGACTGACGATGAAATTGTCCCGGAACAGTTCGTAGCATACGGAAATCAGGGAAATAATCACAAAGGGCGGGATAACAGTGGCGATAATCGCCGTCACCGCCCCCGCCATGCCGGCCAGCTTATACCCCACCACGATGGCGCCGTTTACCGCGATGGCTCCCGGCGCTGACTGGGCGATGGCGATCAGATCCAGCATCTCATCCTCCCGGATCCAGCCATACTCATCCACAAACTTTTTCTTCATCAGCGTGACGATGACATAACCGCCTCCAAAGGTAAAGGCGCTCAGATACAGCGTGGACAGAAAGATTTTTCGCAATACCTTTTTCCTGTTTTCCATACTCGTCTTCTCCCCCTTAGAATCTCGGCGAAAAGCCGTCACAAAAGTCTGCCCAGCTGCTCCACCTCATCCATGGAAGTGGCCCAGCTGGTGGCAAAGCGGACCACCGTATGGCTGTCGTCGTATTTCTCCCAGAAACTGAAAACCACTTTCTCTCCCAGTTCTTTCATTTTTTTATTTTCCAGGATGACAAAAATCTGATTGGTCGGCGAATCCAGGAGGAAACGATACCCCTTTTCCCGGAAAATGCCTCTTAGCCGGTCTGCCGCCTCGATGGCATTCCCGGCGATTTTCCGGTACAAATCATCTGTAAAAAGCACGTCAAACTGAATCCCCAGAAGCCGTCCTTTGGCCAGCAGCGCCCCCTGCTGCTTTACCATAGTCAGGAAATGAGCCGGCGCTTTTTCCGGAAACACGACGGCTTCCCCGCAAAGAGCTCCCACCTTGGTACCGCCGATGTAAAACACATCCGCAAAGCGGGCGATATCCGCAAGATCCAGATCGGATTCCCGGCAGGCCAGACCGTATCCCAGCCGCGCGCCGTCCAGGAACAGCGAGATCTCATAGCTGCGGCAGACCCGGGAAATCTCCTCCAGTTCCTGCCTGGTATACAAGGTTCCGTACTCCGTGGGATGGGACAAATACAGCATTCCTGGAAATACCATATGCTCATGATTTTCGTCCCCGTAAAAATTCTGCAGATAATCTTTCAAAGTTCCGGCATCGATCTTCCCTTCTTTTTGCGGCAGTTCCAGCACTTTATGGCCGGTATACTCGACGGCTCCCGCCTCGTGGACGCTCACGTGTCCGGTGGAAGCGGCGATCACCCCCTCAAACCGTCTTAACATGGAACCGATGACCACCGCGTTGGTCTGGGTGCCTCCCATGAGGAAATAAACTTCTGCCCCGGGACAGCCGCAGGATAGGCGGATTTTTTCCCGGGCGCTTTCACTGTAGTGATCCGCGCCGTATCCGGGCAGCTTTTCCATACTGGTCTTCGTCAGTTTCTCCAGAATGGCGCCATGAGCGCCCTCGCTGTAGTCGTTTTCAAAATATAGCATTGCAGCCTTCCTCTCTGATTAAGCTTTTTCGTCTTTTTCCCAATTATAGCAGAGCGGGGTTTTTACAGCAATGGAAACCTGCCTTCCCGTTGACATCGCTCACCTACCCCCACTTTATTTCGCACGATTTTTTTTTTGAAATATTTCTAATTTCGCTCGATTTATATTGATTTTCACCGTTATATCGCATATAATTAAAATGACCTCAAAGGAAAGGAGGAGTCGTCTATGATCGTAACTGCGACCGAATTTAAAACTAATTTTGGCAAATACCTGGATATGGTCACGAAAGAAGATATCTTCATTACCCGCAATGGCAAAACCATCGCCAAGGTAGTCAATCCCCAGGTTTCCGCTGTGGATTCCCTCCGCGGAATGCTGAAAAATGTCCCTTCAGACCTTGACTTGGATTCTTTACGGGAGGAGCGGCTGTCAAAATATGAAGATCATGTGTGATACCAACATCATCCTAGACGTCCTGCTGGAACGGCAGTCTTTCGTTGAAGATTCCTGCAAGGTCTTAAGTCTTTGTGAGGAACATCGGCTGGAGGGCTTTGTGTCCGCTTCCTCTGTGACCGACATTTACTATCTGGTCAGAAAATACACCCACAGCACCGAACTCGCCTATCAAGCGGTTGGGAAGATGCTGGAAATCGTAAAAGTGTGCAGTGTTACCAACAACGATGTCCTAACCGCATACCAGAAAAAAGCGAAGGATTTTGAAGACTGCCTCATGGCGACCTGTGCAAAATCTATCCGATGCGATGCCATCGTCACCCGAAACAAAAAGGATTTTGAAGAGTTTGGCATCTGCCTTCTTACCTCTTCCGAACTCCTGCAGCAGATTTCATAGTCGCCGAAGGTGTCGCAAAATCATCAAATCAGATGATTGAGCGGCACCCTCAAGACCATTGATTTTCTTTCTTTTTGCTTTATTTTTCTCTTTCCCTGGGCCGGTACCGATGATACACCGCAAAAGACAAAATCACCGTCAGCGTATCCGCCGTCACCTGGGACCAGACGATACCGTACATGCCGAATATTCCATTTAGCACAAACAACATGGGAATGTTAAATACCAGCCAGCGCATCACACCCAGAAACAGGGCGATCTTTCCTTTGCCGAAGGCCTGGAACAGATAAACCGTAAAAAAGCTTAAGAACATCAGCGGCGTGGCCAGAACCCGGATCCGCAGGAACTGCGACGCCATATCCACTGTCCTGGCGTCGGCAATGAACAGCCGGGTAAAGCCGACTGCGAATATCTCGTAAAGAATAATACTGATCAGTGCAATCATAAGCCCCAGCCGTCTGGACAGCCGGATGGTGTCCTCCATCCGCCGGTGATGTTTTGCCGCATAGCTGTAGGCCACCAGGGGCATCATACCCTGGCAGATACCGATTCCCGCATTCAGCGGAAAGCGCTCCACCTTCAATACGATGCCGATGGCCGCAAGAGCCAGATCATGGTAGGCAGCCATCATCTTGTCGATGATCATGTAATCCAGATCAAAAAGAAAAGTGGCGATGGCCGAGGGAATCCCCACGGCAAAGACTTCTCTCATACTCTCTTTGGAGGCTCTTCCCGCCCGCGGACTGAAAGTAATCACAACACCCCGTCCCCGCTTCCCGGGAACGGCCCACGCTGCGGATCAGATTGGACAGCACATTGGACAGCACCGTGGGCACGCCGCCCGCCACGATCACGCAGAAGGCATACTGACTGGCATAGAGATATGTATGCTCGCCTGCCCCCAGAAATCCCAGCACAGGCTTCATGAAAACGCCCATTCCCAGGGAAAACAACGCCGCGATGAGGATTCCCAGATACAGGGAAAATACGCTGACCTTCCTGGCTTCCTCTTCCCGGTTCTCTCCCAGCAGACGGGAAATCAGGGCGCCGCCGCCCACTCCCGCCAGTCCGGCCAGACACAGACTGATGTTGAACACTGGCAGGATCAGCGAAGTTCCCGCTACCATATATGGATTGTTGGTCTGTCCCACATAAAAAGTATCGGCCATATTGTAGATCAGCACGATCAGCTGACTGATCACCGCCGGGACGACCATCACCCGCAGGGCATGGGGTACCGCAAGCTTTTCAAACACCTCGTCCTGACTGACTTTTGCCTGCCGCCTCATCGTTCTTTCATCTCCTCTTCATAGGTATGAAAGGTCGCATCATCAAACAGCACCCAGCGGATCAGTTCCAGCTTCCCCGGATGCTCCCGGACAAACTGCCGCGCCGTATCCACCGCAATCTGTGCCGCCTCTTTTACCGGGAAATGATAAACTCCCGTGGAGATGGAGGGAAAGGCGATCCGCCGGATTCCCTGGCTGGCCGCCAGCTCCAGGCAGGAACGGTAGCAGGAAGCCAGAAGTTTTCTCTCCTGATGCTCTCCTCCCCGCCAGATGGGTCCGGGCGTGTGGATCACATACCGGCAGGGCAGACGATAAGCCCCGGTGATTTTTGCCTGACCGGTCGGACAGCCGTTCAGCGTCCGGCATTCCTCCAGAAGCTGCCGCCCTGCCGCCCGGTGGATGGCGCCGTCCACCCCGCCGCCGCCCAGCAGACTTTCATTGGCCGCATTGACGATGGCGTCCACATCCGTCACCCGGGTGATATCTCCCCGCACTGCTTCCAGCCTGCAGTCTGTATTTTCTCTTTCTGTCATAAAACTTCCCCCTTTGTCATCTTTTCTAAAAGTATAGCAGGAACAAAATCAGAATTCAACGGAAGTACCTTCCCTGTATTTTTATGTTAAAAAATTGACAAATCGGTTGGAGACTGATATGATATTGACAATCCTATAAAGATACAAATCACAAGGAGAACACAACCTATGGACAAAATACTGATCCTTTATAAATCCAAATACGGAGCAACGGAAAAATACGCCTGTATGCTCAAAGAGATACTGGAGTGTGAGATTCTGAAAACTGAACATTACAACAAGGCGGTGCTGGACTATTACGACTGTATCGTCTTCGCCGGCGGCATTTACGCCAGCGGTATTTCCGGCCTTGAGGTACTGCGAAAGCATTACACTGATATAAAGCACAAAAAACTAGCCGTCCTCTGTGTGGGCGCCTCTCCTTTTGATGAAAAAGCCATCGATATCCTGAGGCAACACAATCTGAAAGATACTCTGAAAGAAATACCGCTGTTTTACGCAAGGGGGGCCTGGGATGAAAGCGCCATGACCTTCAAAGACCGCACTTTATGCCGGCTGCTGCAAAAAGCCATCGCAAAAAAAGATCCCGCCGGATATGAACCCTGGATGACCGCTCTGATGTCTGCCGTCGGTCAAAAATGCGACTGGACAGACCGGGTTTATCTGGAACCCCTGATTAATTACCTGCAGCAATAACCAATTTGAACATAGAAGAGCCATTGCCCGGCGGAATCATGAACCGCCTTGCAATGGCTCTCTTTTCTGTCTTATCTGTCGTCCCTGTCTTCTGTTCTCTCCAGTTTCTTTCTCAGCAGCACACCTCCTGCCGCCGCTGAAAACAGCAGCATCACAAGGGGCATCGCGCTGGTCTCGTCTCCCGTCTTCACATCCTTTTTCTTCTTTGTCTCAGAAGAGGTGTCAGAGGTCTGGGAAGAAGAAGGCCGGGCCGGTCGTTTCGTCACAGACGACTGATCCGTCGGCGTCGCAGAAGGCCGTTTCCCCGGTGTTTCCGGCACATCTGTCGGTTCCTTCGTCGGTTCCCCGCTGGGTTCTCCTGACGGTTCCTTCGTCGGTTCACCACTGGGGTCCGGTGTCGGTTCTTCCGTCGGTTCTGCACTGGGCGTTGGCTCCGCAGTCGGCGTCGGTTCCCCGTCTCCGTCCGGAACAGGGGATTTTGACAGACTTTCTCCCTCATAAAGGGAATCCGGCAGCTGCGCCTGAGCTTCCTGCTCCTGTTTTATCGTGTCGTCGCCGCTGACCGGAACCGCCTCCAGGGACGCTTTCATCGTTACAGCGCCCTCCGCGGACAGCCCGGAATCTTCTTCTGTGGAAAAAGCTTCCTCCTGGATGAGAATCCTGGTCTTGATATCCTCCAGCTCTGCGGACAGATCATCTCCCTCCGGTCTGACCTGTGCCAGTGTAAAGGACAGCTCCTGTCCGCTCCTTCTTGCAAAGTCTGTCACCGTCACGGTCACCGGCAGAGAGTCCAGCGATACGACAGGCGTTTCTCCCGCCCGGATCACACCGTTTTCATATGTATACGTTCCTTCCGGGAAGTTCAGTCCCCCAGGAAGGGTCAGTGTCACTGATGTCTTCAGCTGTTTCGTATAACGGGTTCCCGTATCCTGTCTGTTTTGGGATACTGCCTGCAGCAAAAAGCCCCAGCCCTCCTCTTTGGCCAGCGCCTGCAGCGTCATCCCCCAGTTAAAGGACGTGGTGACAGCCATCGGCTCTGCCGTGACAGTCTCTCGGACATTTCCCTCCTTTTCCTCTGCAAAAAAATCTTCCTCCTTCCCCTCAAGGGAAGTCGCTTCCGACTGCATCTGCTTCTCCTGCGGTTTCGTCACCGGGTCTGCAAAAGCCCATGACGGAACCATGGTTACCAGCATAACCAGAACCAGGAAAGCAGACAAAAGCCGGCTTTTGATTCGATTGCCTCTCTTCATGTTCGGTTCCTCCTAAAAAAACAGGAACCAATAGGCGATTTTCGTAAAAAATAAGTTTTTTTGTAACAATCAGTCGATAAACATGGCATCCCCAAAGGAGAAAAACCGATATCGTTCCTTCACTGCCTCCTCATAGGCTTTCATAATAGTATCTTTGCCCGCCAGGGCGGAAACCAACATCAGCAGCGTGGATTCCGGCAGATGGAAATTGGTGATCAGCCCGTCGATAACTTTAAACCGGTAGCCCGGATAGATGAAGATATCCGTCCAGCCGCTGCCGGCTTTCACCACGCCCGTTTCATCTCCCGCGGATTCCAGTGTACGGCAGCTGGTGGTTCCCACAGAAATGATCCGTCCGCCGGCCGCTTTCGTCTCATTGATCAGCCGGGCCTGCTCTTCCTCCACCACGTAGAACTCCGAATGCATGTGGTGCTGGGTCACATCCTCCACCTTCACAGGGCGAAAGGTTCCAAGCCCCACATGGAGCGTCACATGGGCGATGGAAACGCCTTTTGCCTTCACCTGTTCCAGCAGTTCCTCGGTGAAATGAAGGCCCGCCGTGGGCGCCGCCGCCGAACCGTCATGCTTTGCGTAGACGGTCTGATAGCGGTTCTTGTCCTCCAGTTTATGGGTGATATAGGGAGGCAGCGGCATCTCGCCCAGACTATCCAGAATCTCCTCGAAAATGCCTTCATAGGTAAAGCGGATCAGCCGGTTGCCCTCTTCCACAATGTCGATCACCTCACCTTTTAGCCTGCCGTCGCCGAAGATCAGTTTCGTCCCGGGTTTCGCCTTTTTCCCCGGCTTTACCAGCGTCTCCCATACGTCCTTGTCCCGGCGTTTCAGCAGCAGGATCTCGATATGGGCGTCCGTATCCTCTTTTCGCCCGAACAGCCTGGCCGGGATCACCTTGGTGTCATTGATCACCAGGCAGTCGCCGGGATGCAGCCACCTTAGGATATCCGTGAAATGCTGATGGCAGATCTGACCCGTCTTCCGGTCCAGGTGCATCAGTCTGGAATCCGACCGTTTTTTCAGCGGATCCTGGGCGATCAGCTCCTGGGGCAGATCATAATAAAAATCCGATGTTTTCACTTCGTTCCCTCCCCGTAATAATCGCCCATGCGGTCTTTATCGTAAAAAATCTTATCCTCAGCCAGGATAGAAAAGCCCTTTTCCTTTACTTCCACAATACTGACGCTGCAGTTGGGGGGCACGTGTCCTCTCCAGAACCCGGCCGTATAATCCTGATAAAAGTAATTCATCAAGGCCCGCAGCGTACAGCCGTGGCAGGAAATCAGCACATTGCTCTCTTCTTTGCCCATTTTGCGGATCAGTTCCTCCAGGAAATCCGCCGTCCGGCCGCATACGTGCCGTACGGTTTCCCCCTGGGCGGGCGGCTGGTAACCAAAGGGATCCAAAAAGAAGTCCTGGAAAGAATCCGATGGAATCTCGTAGTGATCCTTATGGCAGGACAGGCCCTCCCAGATACCGAAACCGATTTCCTCCAATCTCCGGTCTGTGACGATGGGGACGTCCCTGTCCCCCGCCACCAGCTGCGCCGTCTGCAGCGCCCTCTTTAAGGGACTGGAATAGATAGCTGCGAAAGGTACGTCCGCCAGGGCCTCTCCGGTGACGCGGGCCAGCGCCACCCCTTTTTCGTTCAGGGGAATATCGGATTTCCCCTGAAGTTTTGCCTGCGTATTCCACACGGTTTCGCCGTGTCTGATAAAATATAATTTCATATGCATTTACTGTCTTAAGACAGCTCCCAATCCTTCCAAACCGTTCAGTATCTTCTTCATCGCGGCGGTAATATCCGCCTCCGCCAAGGTTCGGTCCGCAGCACGGAACGTGATGGAGTAGGCCACCGATTTATATCCTTCTTCGATCTGGTCGCCTTCGTAGACGTCAAAGAGCTGGTAAGATTCCAGGATCTTTCCGCCCCGCTGCTCGATGATTTTCTCGATCTCGCCCACCATAACCGTCTTGGGTACCACCATGCTGATGTCCCTGGTCACCGCCGGATATTTGGCGATGCCCGTATACTTTCTGTCGTAGGTGGCGTATTCCAGTACGGACAGGATATCCACCACAGCCACATAAACCCGGGTCTTCAGATCGTACTGATCTGCTACTTCCGGGTGGATCTCGCCCAGATAGCCCAGGCAGGTTCCCTCATAAATCACGTCTGCCTGACGGCCCGGATGCAGGAAGGGTTTCTTATCAGAGGGATCGTACTGGACTTTTTTATGCATCCCGACTTTTTCCAGGAATTCTTCCACCACGCCTTTCATGGTAAAGAAATCCCCCTCGCCGTACATGCCCAGCGTAAACATCATCCTCTCCTTTGGTAACTCCGTCAGCGGCAGCTGCTTGGGCAGATAGATATTGCCCAGCTCATACAGTCTGACATTCTTATTTCTCCGGTTATAATTGGTGGCCAAAGAAGTGAGCATACCGTTCAGGGAAATGGTCCGCATGATGCTGAAATCTTCTCCTAGAGGATTTAAGATGGTCACTGCCCGGCGCAGCGGACTGTCAGCGGGAAGCCGCAGTTTGTCAAACACCTTGGGGCTTTCAAAGGAGTAGCACATACCCTGGGAGAATCCGCAGAATTCCGCCACCTCCCTGGCCGTCTCCTCGACGCGCATCTTAAAGGACTTTTTCCCTGTGGTGGCCTCGCCGCTTGGCAGCGTCATGGGAATGTTGTCATATCCGTAGAAGCGGGCCACTTCCTCCGCCAGATCCGCCGTACGGAAAATATCCTGACGGAAAGTGGGAGCCACGATCTCATTGGCCGTCTCATCGTAAGCCAGCTCCACCCGCGCCAGATACTCCAGCATCTGCTCCCGGGAAAGATCGGTTCCCAGCAGGGCATTGATTTTCTCCGGCTCAAAGGGAACCCGCACCGGTTCTTTTTTCTTCGTATAGACATCCACCGTGCCGCCGATCACCTCGCCGGCGCCCAGCTCTTCCATCAGCTGGCAGGCCCGGTCGATGGCCGCTTTGGCATTGTTGGGATCCAGCCCCTTTTCAAACTTGCCGGAAGCGTCTGTACGCAATCCCACTTTCTTGCTGGAAAGACGGATGTTGGTGCCGTCAAAACAGGCTGCCTCAAAAAGCACCGTCTTCACCGAATCCGTAATCATAGAATTCTCGCCGCCCATGATGCCGGCGATACCCACCGCTTTCTTTGCGTCGCAGATCATCAGCACAGAGTCGTCCATGGTCCGCTCCTGACCGTCCAGAGTGATAAACTTCTCGTCTTTATCCGCTCTTCGCACGATGATTTCCCGTCCGGCGATGGTATCCAGGTCATAGGCGTGCATGGGCTGACCATACTCTTCCATCACATAGTTGGTGATATCCACCAGGTTATTGATAGGCCGGATTCCATTGGCCGCCAGACATCTTTGCATCCATTTGGGAGAAGGCCCGATTTTGACATTTTTCACCACCCGGGCACAGTAGCGGGGACAAAGTTCCTCATCCTTTACCGTCACCTTGATGTAATCATGGGCATCCTCCTCATTTCCGGTCTCCTTCACCACCGGCGGATGAAATTCTTTTCCAAAAGTGGCGGCGGCTTCTCTCGCAATACCGATCACGCCGTAACAATCCACCCGGTTGGAGGTGATCTCATACTCGAAGATCACATCATCCAGCCCCAGCGCATGGATGGCGCTTTCTCCCACCTTGGCGTCCTCCGGGAAAATATAGATACCGTATTCCGGCGCCTCCGGGTACATCTCTCTCGTGCTGCCCAGCTCCTCGATGGAGCACATCATACCGCAGGACTCCACGCCCCGCAGCTTTCCTTTCTTGATTCGGATGCCGCCCGGCGTCATCTTGCCATCGTGACCGCCCGCCACGCGGCCGCCGTCCAGAACCACCGGAACCTTGTCGCCCTCTTTCACGTTTGGCGCCCCCGTCACGATCTGGACGGTTTTTGAACCCACGTTCACCTGGCAGACGATCAGCTTGTCCGCATCGGGATGCGGTTCGATCTTTTCGATCTGTCCGATCACGATATCCTCCAGATCCTCATCCAGCCTTTCAAATCCTTCCACTTTAGTGCCGGACAGCGTCATGGCGTCCGTATATTCCTGTGCCGTCACATCCAGATCCGGTACGTACTGTTTGATCCATGATAATGATGTATTCATCCTCTTTTTCCTCCTATCCCCTGTCAGAACTGTTTCAGGAACCGGTCGTCGTTCTCATACAGCAGACGCATATCGTCGATTTCATATTTCAGCAGCGCGATACGCTCCAGCCCTACGCCGAAAGCAAATCCGGTGTACACTTCCGGGTCGATACCGCACATCTCGAACACATGGGGATGCACCATGCCGCATCCCAGGATCTCGATCCAGCCGGATCCCTTACAGAAACGGCATCCCTTTCCGCCGCATTTAAAGCAGGAAACATCCACCTCGGCGCTGGGTTCTGTGAACGGGAAATGGTGAGGACGGAACTTGGTCTTGGTCTCCGGCCCGAACAGTTCCTTGGCAAACTGTTCCAGCGTTCCTTTCAGATCCGCAAAAGTAATGTTTTTGTCCACCACCAGTCCTTCAATCTGATGGAAAGAAGGAGAGTGGGTGGCATCCACTTCATCGGAGCGGAACACGCGGCCGGGAGAGATCATGCGGATGGGAAGTTTTCCCTGCTCCATCACTCTGGCCTGCACCGGTGAAGTCTGGGTACGAAGGACGATATCTTTGTTGATGTAAAAGGTATCCTGCTCATCCTTGGCCGGATGGTTGGCAGGAATGTTCAGTTTTTCGAAATTATAAAGATCGTATTCGATCTCCGGACCTTCCACCACCTCATAGCCCATGCCGATAAAGATCCGCTCCATCTCCTCCAGGGCAATGGTGTTGGGATGGCGATGGCCTACGCTGGCCCGTCTGGCCGGCAGCGTGACGTCGATGGTCTCCTCCTCCATCTGACGCTCCCGGATAGCTTTCTCCAGCCGTTTCTTCGTCTCCTCCAGATGCTGCTCGATGGTCTGTCTGGCGTCGTTTACCATCTGACCCACGATGGGCCGTTCCTCCGCCGCCACATCCTTCATGCCCTTTAACACGGAGGTCAGTTTCCCTTTCTTTCCCAGAAAGCTGACGCGGACGTCATTTAATTTGTCCAGTGCATCAGACTGCTGAATGCTTTGCATCGCCTCATCCAGAATCGACTGCAGTCTGTCTTTCATGTTCTCATTCATGATATTTTTCCTCCTTTACAAAAAAAGAAGCTCCGTCCCTGACATAGGGACGAAGCGATAATCCGTGGTACCACCCTGATTCCCGCACCGGTGCGGGCACTCGTGGAAGCTTAACGCGCTTCTTACGGCACTCCCTACTGCAGTTTTCAGGAATGCGGCTTGGGTGGGAACCTCAACATATGCCTGAACTCGGAAAAGCTTTCAGCCGGTGACTTCTCCTCTCTGACAGAAAGCATATGTCTACTGACACCTTCACAGCCTGTTTACATATCATCTACAATTCTATCACAAAAGGGCGTACTGTCAAGATAAAATTATTTTTCCTTCTTTTCTTCCCTCTTTTCTCTTTGCTCTTCTTCCTCCCCGCCGGCGAAAGAACGCATCTCCATCCGCAGATGCTCCATAGCCGCCTGCTGCAGCCTGCGAAACCGGTCTTCAAAGTATGCGTTGATCTCCGCACCCAGCAAAAAGATAAACATGCAGAAATACATCCACAGCATGATCATGATCAGGGTCGTCAGGCTTCCGTACATATTGGCCACGCTGAAAAGATCCAGATAAATGGAAAAACACAGGGAAAACACCGACCATGCCACGGCGGAGATCACCGCACCCGGCAGCTGGCTTTTCAAAGTGGCTTTCCGATTCGGCAAAAACTTATACATCATCAGAAACACCGTCGAGAGCACGACCAGGGAAAGAGCCGTACGCATCTGAAGAATGCTTTCCGTCACGCCGCTGATAAAAGGCAGATGCTCCACCAGCGCTCCCTGTATGCTGTTGCCGAATACCAGCAGGATCAATGTCGCCACGATCAGTACGATAAAAATCAGCGTATACAATGCCGAGCGGATCCTGGCCGCAAAGTAATTCCTGGTTTCATACACCTGATAAACGCTGTTCAGGCCGTTGGTCAGACCTTGAAGTCCCTTCCCCGCCGTCCACAGCGTGATGATAGCCGTCAGCGGCACAACCGCCAGACTTTTGGAGTAAACCTCCAGAATAATCATTTTAACAAAATTCTGGAATTCTTCCGGCGTTACCCGCACCACCGCTTCCAGCACCATGCTCTGCGTCAGCGGCGTATAACGCACGGAGGTCATCAAAAGAAGGATAAACGGGATAAAAGAAAGCAGAATGAAATAGGCGCTCTGAGCTGCATAGGCGCTGATATGATCCCGGTTGGACCGTTCAATGAATCCATTTACGACTTTCAAAAAATTTTTCATGATCTCATATCCATTCTCAATAGCAGCAGGTCTGCGTTTTTATCATTCTCCGCTATGAAAAGAGAGCCATCTTACAATGACTCTCTCTTTGTCTTTTGTGGGCCCGGGATGCCGTTCCTATTTTTTGAGTCCTAGCACTCGGCTAGGTGGGTGTCCGCAATCCGGCTTCTGCCTTCCACGACGTGAGGCCTGACATCCGTCGGACGATGTAAGACTCCCTTTTTTAAGTTGTAGGTTCAAAATTAATAGGGCTTCGAACATTCCAGGTTACCACAACCTTTTCTTTAATTCTGATTATACATTATTTTATGTCATTTTACAAGAACCATACATAGATTTTTCATTTCTCAATGAATCCCCAGAATCCTTTCCACGATTCCCTTCATGCCGTCTTTTTCCACCACCGTATCGTGAAGCACAGCCGCCGTGCGGATCTCCTCGATGGCCTTTGGCACTTTCACCTGGGAGAGTTCTGACAATCTGTCCACCAGCTGGAAATCTGTCAGATCATCACAGCCGGAATCGATGGCCTTCATCACGCTTCTGGTAAATTTAAAGGGACTGGCCGTGGAAGCGATCACCGTTTTTCTGCCGTTATCCCGCTCTTTGCGATACTTCCGGTATACATCGGCTGCCACCGCCGTGTGGGTATCGATCACGTATCCATCCTTGCGGTAGATATCAGCGATGACAGCGGCTGTCTCCTCCTCGCTGGCATAATTCCCATAGAAATCAGAAAGCTGTTCCTTCATCTCTGGCGTAATGGCATATCGGCCTTCCCGGGACAAAGATTCCATGAACGCCCGGTTTTGGTCCGCATCGTCGCCGGTCAGATGGTAAATCAGCCGTTCCAGATTGCTGGAGATGAGGATATCCATGGAGGGAGACGAGGTCAGGATAAATTCCCGGTTTCTGTCATAAGTTCCGCTTTTGAAGAAATCATACAGAACCTTATTCTCGTTGGAAGCGCAAAGCAGCATATCGATGGGCAGTCCCATCTGCTTTGCATAGTAAGCCGCCAGGATATTGCCGAAATTCCCCGTGGGAACCGTCACATTGATCTTTTCGTCCCTGCCGATCTTCCCTTGTTTATACAGTGTGGCATAAGCGTACACGTAATAAACCACCTGGGGCACCAGACGGCCGATATTGATGGAATTGGCCGAAGAAAACTGATATCCCGCCTGATCCAGCTTCCTGGACAGCTCTTCGTCGCTGAACATCTTTTTCACGCCGGTCTGGGCGTCGTCAAAATTACCGCGGATGGCGACCACGAAAGTGTTCTCCCCCTTTTGCGTCACCATCTGCTTTTCCTGAATGGGGCTGACGCCGTCCTTGGGATAGAACACAATGATCCTTGTGCCAGGCACATCGGCGAACCCGGCCAGCGCCGCTTTTCCCGTATCCCCCGAAGTGGCCGTCAGAATCACGATATCATTGTGCACCTGATTTTTCCTGGCCGCCGTCGTCATCAGATGGGGCAGGATGGAAAGAGCCATATCTTTAAAAGCGATGGTGGCGCCGTGGAAAAGCTCCAGGAAATACGCGCCGTCCGCCTGGTGCAGCGGGGCGATCTCACCGGTATCAAATTTTTCATCGTAGGCTCTGGCAATGCAGGTCTGCAGTTCTTCTTTCGTAAAATCCGTCAGGAACCGGCTCATCACCTCATAGGCCACTTCCTGGTAAGTCATCCCGGCCAGCGTATCCATATCCACATCCAGAGCCGGGATGCGCTCCGGCACAAACAGTCCGCCGTCATCGGCCAGACCTTTTAAAATCGCCTGGGAAGCCGTCACCGTCTCTGCGTTTCCTCTTGTACTTCTATATAAAATATCCATCTGCATTATCCTTTCTTCCGTTTTATTCTGTTGATACTATATCATAAAATGAAATCCCTGCAAAGGGATTTTACAAACAAAGCGCCTTTCCTTTTCACGCAAAACTGCCGCAGGTCCGGCTTGTCACCGGACTGCGGCAGTCTGTCTTTTTATCTGTTCAGATTAATACGTATAAAAACTGTGCACGCCGTGCTGGAACAGAAACTTCAGATTGGTGTCAAACCATTTGACATTCTGCTCTTCGGAATACTCCCGCTCCAGGAAAAACAGCGCTCCCTGGGAATAATCCTCGCCGTCGATGGCCCGGTTCACCGCCTCCCTGGTGGTATCTGACACGGTAACCGTGTGAATCCTTCCATCCGCCGTCGGCGAAAACTGCGGACTTCCGCCGGACCGTTCATAGACGACCTCCGTCACCGTATCCGGGAACTGATCGCTTTTGACACGGTTGAAAATCACATTGGCCACCAGGATCCTTCCTTTGATATCCTCTCCGCCGGCCTCCGCCTCCACGATAGCCAGCAGCGTCTCATAATCCTTATCGGAAATCTTTGTCTTCTCCACCAATTTCCAGGACTGGTCGTCAATGGTATTAACTGATTCCTCGATCAGCTCTCCCGCGTCAAACTGGGACACCTCTTCCCGTCTGGCCGTCCGCTGTCCCACCAGCACATCTTCCACACTGGTTCCGATGGGATGATATTCACTGTTGGACGCCTTCGCAGCTTCCACTCCCTCTATAATTCCCGTAAAACCCACGGGAAGACTTGGGAGCTCCTGCCTGGAAGGCTCCTGCAGCTGCGGATCCTCCTCCGGATCCGATGCATCCTGGGACGATTGCAGCTGCTGTTCCTCCCGGATCTGCTCCTCATGGGAAGCCTTCGCCGCTCCTGCCGTCATGCCAACCGTGGCAGCGGCAACGATCACCCCGGCCAGAGCAGCTCTTTTTGACAGCCTGCGCTCTTTCCTGATCTGTCCAAGCAAACTTCTTGCCATGCACAGCAGTCTTCTGATACTCTCCATATACTATCCCTTTAATCACAAATTGTATCGGACACTAAGAAAAGTATAGAGAGTCAAACGGTCAAAGTCAATAGAAAAGCACCATTTTTGGCTTATTTCACTAATTCTTCTCCACTTTTTCGGGGAAAATGCCTATTTTTCAATAGGTCTTTCTCCACTTTTCGACCAAAATCGCAAAATCAGCGGTTGTTGATCGCTGTCACAAGAGCGTCGATGGACGCGCGGATAATATCCGGATCCACCGCGGCGCCCCAGGCCATTTTGCCCTCCGGCGTCTGGATGCCCACATAGGCGATGGCTCTGGAACTGGAGCTTTTCTCCAGCGCATGCTCCTGGTAGGTTACCAGCTGATAGTCCAGCCCGTACGCTTTTTTCAGCGCATTGCTCACCGCGTCCAGACGGCCGTTTCCTGTCGCCTCCGTGGTAACCTTTTCTCCATGGAAGGTGGAGGTCACCTGAGTGGTAATGCCGTCTTTTTGCTGGAAATGAACCTCCACGATATTGTACGGTTCCACAATATTTTCAAATCTCTTCTTGAAAAGCTCAAAGATTTCATCCGGATGCAGCTCTTTGTGGGTATGATCGGACACCTCTTTGGCCGCGTAACCCATGGCCTCCCGCATCTTCGCCGGCAGACATAAACCAAATTTGGTTTCCAGGATATATCCGACGCCTCCTTTACCGGACTGGCTGTTGATCCGGATCACGTCCGCATCGTAATTTCTGCCGATATCCGTCGGATCGATGGGAAGATAAGGCACCGTCCACTGTCCCGGCGTCTTTTCCTCGATCCATTTCATGCCCTTGGCGATGGCGTCCTGATGGGAACCGGAGAAGGCGGCAAACACCAGCGAACCGCTGTAGGGACTTCTGGCGTTGATCTCCATGCCGGTATACTCCTGATATTTTTCACAGATATCCGGCATATTATCAAACTTCAGCTGCGGGTCCACCCCCTGGGAATACATGTTCATGGCCAGCGTCACGATGTCCACATTTCCCGTACGCTCCCCGTTTCCAAACAGCGTACCCTCGATCCGGTCCGCGCCGGCCAGAATGCCCAGCTCCGTATCCGCCACGCCGCAGCCCCTGTCGTTATGGGGATGCAAGGACAGTACCACGTTGTCACGGTATTTCATATGCTTGTGCATATATTCGATCTGGCAGGCATAGACATGGGGCAGGGAATGCTCCACCGTCACAGGAAGATTGATGATGGCCTTTTTATCCGCCGTTGGCTGCCATACATCCAGGACGGCATTTACCACTTCCAGGGCATACTCCGGTTCCGTACCGGTAAAGCTCTCCGGGCTGTATTCAAACAGGAAATTCCCCTCCGTCTCATCGGCCAGTTTTTTCAGCAGCGCCGCTCCGTCCACGGCAATCTTTAAAATCTCCTCTTTTGATTTCCGGAACACCTGCTCTCTTTGTGCAAGGGAAGTGGAATTGTATACATGAACCACCGCCTTTTTGGCTCCCTTTAACGCTTCAAAGGTTTTGCGGATGATGTGCTCTCTGGCCTGGGTCAGCACCTGGATGGTGACATCATCGGGAATCAGATTCTGTTCGATCAACGTCCGCAGGAAAATATATTCCGTATCGGACGCAGCCGGGAAGCCCACCTCGATCTCCTTAAATCCGATATCCACCAGAAGTTTAAAGAAAGCCACCTTCTGATCCAGACTCATGGGGATCACCAGCGCCTGATTGCCGTCCCGCAGATCCACGCTGCACCAGACGGGCGCTTTTTCGATATATTCTTTTTTCACCCAGTCATAGCAGTCTTCCGGCGGCATAAAATACTGCCTTTTGTATTTTCTGTAGTTCATCATGATTTTTCCCTCCTGATTTTTAAAACTTACGAAAGACACGAAAAAAAGCCCTCCGTTCCCTGGCTTTTCAGCAAGAGACGAAAGACTGTCAGTCTACGCGGTACCACTCTTATTTTATGAAATACTTCATACTCTCATCGGATACAGACATCTGTCGATATCCTTCCCATGGTAACGGTCGGGTTTCCGTCTGCGTCTACTCTCACGGAGATTTCGGGCAGCCGCTCAGAGGCGAGTTCCATCCGTTTTCTCAGCTGTCTCGCATCACCCGGCAGCTTTCTGAATTCAAAAAGGGATGTACTATTCCTCGTCTTCGCATTTGTATATTTGCTTCTTTAACAGAGTACCATTAAATAATTTATTTTGTCAACCGTTTTCTGAAAAAATCGGGTGCGGATCTTTCCGCACCCGATAACAGAATCTGTTTTTATAACTGAGGACCGGCTGCAACAAGGGCCTTGCCAGCTTCGTTTCCTTCGTATTTTGCAAAATTCTTGATAAATCTTCCAGCCAGATCTTTGGCTTTTGCATCCCATTCGGAAGCGTCCGCATAAGTATTGCGGGGATCCAGAATGTTGGTGTCAACGCCCGGAAGCTCTGTGGGAACTTCAAATCCGAAGATCGGAATCTTCTTGGTCGGTACCTTCAGCACATCGCCGTTTAAGATCGCATCGATGATACCGCGGGTATCTTTGATGGAGATTCTCTTTCCGGTTCCGTTCCATCCGGTATTTACCAGATATGCCTTTGCTCCGCTGGCTTTCATTCTCTTAACCAGCTCCTCTGCATATTTGGTGGGATGCAGTTCCAGGAATGCCTGTCCGAAGCATGCGGAGAAGGTCGGTGTGGGCTCTGTGATACCACGCTCTGTTCCGGCCAGTTTTGCGGTAAATCCGGACAGGAAATAGTACTGTGTCTGTTCCGGTGTCAGGATAGATACCGGCGGCAGAACGCCGAACGCGTCCGCTGACAGGAAGATCACTTCCTTGGCTGCCGGAGCTGCGGAAACAGGACGTACGATATTTTTAATGTGGTTGATCGGGTAGGATACACGGGTATTCTCCGTCACACTCTTATCATTGAAATCGATCTTGCCGTCTGCATCCAGAGTAACGTTCTCCAGAAGCGCGTTGCGTTTGATGGCGTTGTAGATATCCGGCTCGGACTCTTTATCCAGGTTGATAACCTTTGCATAGCATCCGCCTTCGAAGTTGAAGATACCTTCGTCATCCCATCCATGCTCGTCATCGCCGATCAGCAGTCTCTTGGGATCGGTGGACAGCGTCGTCTTTCCGGTTCCGGAAAGTCCGAAGAAGATCGCTGTATTTTCACCGTTCAGATCTGTATTGGCAGAACAGTGCATGGAAGCGATTCCTTTCAGCGGCAGATAGTAGTTCATCATGGAGAACATACCTTTCTTCATCTCACCGCCGTACCATGTGTTCAGGATTACCTGCTCACGGCTGGAAATATTAAACACAACTGCTGTCTCTGAGTTCAGACCCAACTCTTTGTAGTTTTCCACTTTCGCTTTGGAAGCATTGTAGCATACGAAATCCGGCTCAAAGTTTTCCAGTTCTGCCTCTGTCGGCTGGATGAACATGTTTTTGATGAAGTGAGCCTGCCATGCAACTTCCACGATGAAACGAACTGCCATGCGGCTGTCCTCATTCGTTCCGCAGAAAGCGTCAACCACGAACAGTCTCTTATTGGAAAGCTCTTTCAGTGCAATTTCTTTAACAGCTTTCCATGTCTCCTCTGACGCCGGATGGTTGTCGTTCTTATACTCATCAGATGTCCACCATACTGTGTCTTTGGAATTTTCATCCATAACGATGAATTTATCTTTCGGTGAACGTCCTGTATAAATACCTGTCATTACGTTCACTGCACCCAGTTCACTTACCTGTCCTTTTTCGAAACCTTCCAGCTCCGGTCTGGTCTCTTCTTCAAACAATACTTCATAGGACGGATTATGAACGATTTCTGTCGTGCCGGTGATGCCATACTTACTTAAATCAATCTTTGCCATAATAATGTAACCTCCTAACTCATTAACACGTGTCACTAAATAGATATTATACATAAAAAAACGAAAAAGTCATCATAAAAAATAAAAATTTAATATTTTTTTATCACTGCTACATATTGCAATATACTTTATTCCCTTTTTTTAAAAAAATTCTTTACAAGCAACAAATCTTCTGCTATAATAAAAAACGTTCCAAAAAGCGGGGTATGGCGTAGCTTGGTAGCGCGCACGGCTGGGGGCCGTGAGGTCGCAGGTTCAAATCCTGTTGCCCCGATTTTCTTTTTAATTTATCTTATTATTATCATTATATCTCTATTTATTTTTTTATTCTTTGAATTTATTTCCCAAAATATTATTCCACAATATTTTCTATTCCCGGCATTCTATTTGTTGATTTTTTATTTTCCCCGCTTATTATAATTTCAACTTTTAATTTACATAGTTCTATATTTATGCTACAATTAGCAAAGAGGAGGTTTGCATTATGATGGACAGTACAAAAAGCGATATTCTGGAACAAATTCTCCAGAGTATAAAGTCAGTGGATTTAAAAGTGGATTCTTTGGGCAGCAGACTCCACTCCCTGGAGAACAGATTTGACTCTCTGGATAGCAGACTCAGCTCTCTGGAGAACAGATTTGACTCTCTGGATAGCAGACTCAGCTCCCTGGAGAACAGATTTGATTCTCTGGATAGCAGACTCAGCTCCCTGGAGAACAGATTTGATTCTCTGGATAGCAAAGTGGAAACATTACAGGAAAACTATAGTAAACTGGCAGAGCACATAGAGAAGGTTACCGACCACAATATCTCTATTCTTGCAGAAAATCAGCTTGAACTGAACCGGAAACTAAACATCCTTCTGGAACAGTCTGACAGTCTGTCTTTTTCCATGTACAGGACACATGTAACGGTATTGACACATCGCGTGGACAACCTGGAAAAAGATATGGAGATATTAAAGGGAATCCATGCCTGACAGCGTATGAGTAAAAGGATACCGGACCGGCATATTGCCGGCCCGGTATCCTTTTACTCTTCAAAAATCTTTTTATAAATCGGGAAACAGTCGAAGGTGGCGAAATAATCCCTTGGCGTCTCAGCTCTGCGGATCATCGCAAAGCTTCCGTCTTCTTTCAGCAGCACTTCCGCTGATTTTAACTTTCCATTGTAATTGTATCCCATGGCAAAGCCGTGGGCTCCTGTGTCATGAATCACCAGCAGATCTCCCACATCCACTTTCGGCAGCATCCGGTCGATGGCAAATTTATCGTTGTTTTCGCACAGAGAACCGGTCACATCATACATGTGATCGCAGGGTTCATTCTCCTTGCCCATCACGGTGATGTGATGATAAGCGCCGTACATAGCCGGCCGCATCAGATTCACCGCGCAGGCATCACAGCCGATATATTCTTTATGCGTATGCTTTTCGTGAATTACCTCGGTCACCAGACAGCCGTATGGTCCCGTCATAAACCGTCCCAATTCTGTGTAAATGGCCACGTCGCCCATACCTGCAGGCGTCAGCACCTCTTCATAGACCTTACGCACGCCTTCTCCGATGACCTGGATATCATTTGGCTCCTGATCCGGACGGTAAGGAATGCCGATACCGCCGGACAGATTGATGAATTTGATGTCCGCGCCCGTCTCTTTTTCCAGCTTCACCGCCATCTCAAAGAGCACCTTCGCCAGCATGGGATAATAATCATTGGTCACCGTATTGCTGGCAAGGAATGCATGCACGCCGAACTCTTCCACCCCTTTGGATTTCAGGATCCGGAAGGCCTCAAACAGCTGCTCCGTCGTCATGCCGTATTTGGCATCGCCGGGATTATCCATGATATCATTGCTGATTTTAAACAGCCCGCCCGGATTATACCGGCAGCTGATCCGTTTGGGAAGATAACCTAATGTTTTTTCCAGAAAATCGATATGGGTAATGTCATCCAGGTTAATGGTGGCTCCTGTCTTTGCCGCATACTGATAATCTTCCGCCGGCGTATCATTGGACGAAAACATGATATCCTCGTCTTTGCAGCCAAGCGCCTTAGAAAGCATCAGTTCCGTCAGGGAAGAACAGTCGCAGCCGCAGCCGTACTCCTGCAGAATCTGTATCAGGAACGGATTAGGGCAGGCCTTCACCGCGAAGTACTCCCGGTATCCCTTATTCCAGGCAAACGCCTCTTTCAGCGCTTTGGCATTTTCCCGGATCCCTTTCTCATCATACAGATGAAAGGGCGTAGGGATTTCCTTTCTGATTTCCTCTAACTTCTCCTTCGTCACAAAAGGTTTCTTTATCATTTCTGTCGTCCTCCTCATTGGTGATTGATATCTTAGTCGCACTGGACGATATGAAGCATATTGGTCACGGCGCCTTCCCCCGCCACAATATTGGTCGCAGGATCGCCCGCCGTGAATACTACCATATCGCCCGACGCAATGTATTTTTCCCGTTTTACCACATACATCGCATGGGAAATAATATTCTCCGTAGAATCCTCCTCATATCCGCCAAGGGGCGTGATGCCCCAGTAAATCTGCATTTTTCTCTGAGCCCAGGCATTGGGTGTCACCGCGTAGATGGGCACCTTGGGGCGGAAATTAGAGATCAGTCTGGCCGTCTGGCCGGAAACCGTCGGCGTAATAATACATTTCGCATGAAGGAAAATGCTGGCCTGTACAGCGGAAATCCCCACGGTACTGGAAACGTTGCTGTGTCCCCGCAGCGCCTTATAATCCAGAAAACGCTCATAATTCAGGTAAGGTTCCGAAGAGTTGGCAATCTCCACCATCATATGTAACGCTTCCACCGGATATTTACCCACAGCCGTTTCACCGGAAAGCATTACGGCGTCCGTACCGTCATAGATGGCATTGGCCACATCCGTCACCTCCGCCCGCGTCGGCCGCGGATTTCGAATCATGGAATCCAGCATCTGCGTGGCGGTGATAACCGGTTTATACCGCAGATTACACCTGCGGATGATTTCCTTTTGAATATGGGGAACCTCCCAGGCAGGAATCTCCACTCCCAGGTCGCCTCTGGCCACCATGATCCCGTCGGCCTGCTGGATGATCCGGTCGATATTGTCTACGCCTTCCTTACTCTCTATCTTGGCGATGATATCAATATGATCCCCGCCGTTTGCCTTAAGCAGCTGACGGATTTCTTTGATAGCCTCTGCGTTTCTCACAAAAGAAGCCGCGATAAAATCCACGCCCTGCTCGATTCCAAACAAAATATCCTTCACATCCTGCTCCGTGATATTGGGAAGGCCGATGCTGGTATCCGGTACGTTGACGCCCTTTTGCTGTCCCAGTTCACCGCCGTTGACCACCACGCAGGTAATATCCGTATCTGTTTTGGAGATAATCTTCAGTTCGATCAGTCCGTCATCGATTAAAATCCTGCCGCCGATGTGCACGTCCTGGGGCAGTTTTTCATAAGTCAGACTGCAGCGGGACGCATTTCCCATGATCTTTTCCGTCGTCAGGACAAACTCCGCTCCCTCCTGCAGCATCACCTTCTGGCCGTTTTCCAGAAGGCCCGTGCGAATCTCCGGCCCTTTCGTATCCAGCAGGATAGCGATGGGTTTTTTCAGCTTGGTACGGATCTCCTTTAACTGATCCATCCTGGCTTTTTGCTCCTCATGGGTCCCGTGAGAAAAATTAAAACGGGCAATATCCATGCCGCCCAAAATGAGCTGTTTCATCACTTCCGGGTTATCGGTGTTTGGTCCCATGGTACAGACGATTTTCGTTTTCTTCATACTCTACTCCTTTTCCTTAACTAAACCTTTTCCTGCTTCTGCCTACTGCACATGCTTATGGGTAAACAGATGATCCTGGCAGTATTCGTAATTCCCCTTACATTTGGAACAAAACCGAAACTCCAGGTTATCGCCGTCCAGTTCCGTCCGGCCGCAGACGGCACATTTATGCTTTGTCACCTGTCCTTTGCTGTTATATCCGCTGTTTACCGCCCGCATATACGTCCTTCTGCGCTTCACCTGCCGCGGACTGATCCGGGATGTATTCCTGGTTGCCAGAAAGAAAATAATAAAATTCATCAAACTGCAGATAATACAGGCTCTGGTTACCCAGCCGCTGCCTGCCATCTGCCAGACAAGATACACGATATCCACCAGCGCAAGCCATTTGATCTTCAGCGGAATAATGAAATACAGCAGCACCTGCATATTGGGATACGCCGCTGCAAATCCCAGGAAGATGGACATAGAAATAAAATACGTGCTGAAAGCTCCTCCCTCCAGCAGCAAGATGCCGTTTGATCCGGTAAGAAGCAAAATCCCGTAAAGCACAAAAGCGCCGATCACAGACAGGATAATGCCGCCGAAGATGTACAGATTGTACCGGAAGGCTCCCCAGGTCTGCTCCAGCGTCGTGCCGATGGAATAATAAAAGAACAACATGATAATCGTAAAGATATCCAGGGTCCCCGGCGGAATCAAAAGCCAGCTGACCAGCCTCCATACCTGTCCTTGCAGTATCAGCGCCGGTTCCAGCAGACAGTAGCTAAGCGCCTCGGGCGCCAGATAGTTAAGCAGATATCCGGCGACATACGTGATAATAATGTACATGGTCAGGTTATGGACTGCATATCTGCCAAACTTTTGCTCCATTTTATTGATCAGTTTCATAGACTCTCCTTGTCTTTTCATTCTCTGCATATACTATGGAAAATTCAGGTTTATTATACGATGGTGCTTACCCATTTGTCAATTATCCCCGTGGACTTTTCCCCTTCGGCTGTGCTATACTCAACAATAGTAAACGCGAAACAGAAAGAAGGAACAAAAATCATGGCTGGATCATCATTTGGAACACTTTTTACCGTCACCACCTGGGGCGAATCCCATGGGAAAGGGCTCGGAGCGGTGGTGGACGGCTGTCCGGCGGGCCTTTTGCTGGATGAAACCTGGATACAGAAATTCCTGGACCGCAGAAAGCCTGGTCAGAACCGCTATACCACTGCACGCAGGGAAAGCGACGCCGTGGAAATCCTCTCCGGCGTTTTCGAAGGCAAAACCACCGGAACACCCATCTCTTTGCTGGTCAGAAATACCGACCAGCGCTCCCGGGATTACGGCGACATCGCCTCCTGCTACCGCCCCGGGCACGCCGACTACACCTTTGATCAGAAATACGGCTTCCGGGATTACCGGGGAGGCGGGCGATCTTCCGGCCGGGAAACCATCGGCCGCGTGGCCGCCGGCGCCATCGCCGTGAAAATCCTGGAAGAACTGGGCGTCTCTTTTTGCACCTACACAAAGGCCATCGGACCGGTGACAGCCACAGCCTTTGATCCCGCCCACATCCTGCAGGATCCCCTCTACATGGCGGATGCGGAAGCTTCTGCCAAAGCCCAGGCCTATCTCAAGGAATGCATGGCAGCGCAGGACTCCTCCGGCGGCGTCATCGAATGCCGCGTCAGCGGACTGCCCGCCGGACTTGGCACCCCCGTCTTCGATAAACTGGACGCCTGCCTTGGGAAAGCCCTTTTTTCCATCGGCGCTGTTAAAGCCGTAGAAATCGGAGACGGTATCGATGCCGCCCGCGCCAAAGGCTCCTCCAACAACGACGGATTTTTCCATGATGCCGACGGCGCCGTAAAGAAATCCACTAACCATGCCGGAGGCGTCCTGGGCGGAATCAGCGACGGCAGTGATCTGATCCTGCGCGCTCATATCAAACCCACTCCCTCCATCTCCTCTCCGCAAAATACCGTCAACCAGGATGGAGAGGACATCCAGATCCGGATCAAGGGCCGCCATGATCCCGTCATCGTACCCAGAGCTGTGGTGGTGGTGGAATCCATGACCGCCCTGACCCTTGTGGACGCCCTTCTTACCGGAATGGGCGCCCGGATGGAAAATCTGAAGAAAGTATGGAAATAAAAAACCATGAGCTGCCGCAATCGCGGCAGCCTCCTTTTCAGACTATACGGTTAAAGCATCTTTTTACAATTATATTTTTTCAGGTTAAAGCGTTGCTTTTTCCCATCGGATGTGATACTATTTTTCTACTTCAAACCGACGGTTCCGTCGGACAAGCGGCATTTCTGCCGCGGATCATCCCAACAACCAATAAAATACGGAGCAGCTGTCCTCTCTTCTATCGTTTTGCACAGATTTTCTTTGCATTTTCCTTTACAGAAGCGGACTTCTGCTCTATAATGAAAGGAGAATGTGATTTGACAAACACGAAAAAAAATTTAAGTGACCTGACGCTTCTAGACCGCTTCCTCTTTGCCGAGGCAGTGGAGGATCCGGAAAT